>NZ_JBIUCF010000014.1:0-261653 GCF_044593615.1 Nonomuraea sp. NPDC051941 | reverse complement strand
GCCGAGGACGGCAAGGCCAACAGCGCCTGGAGCCCCTGGTGCGAGGCCACCGTGGACGCCACCGCGCCCGGCAGGGAGCCGGTCGTGACCTCGCCCGAGTACGCCGAGGAGGGCTGGAACGACGGCGTCGGCCTGGCCGGCACCTTCACGTTCGATCCCAACGGCGTCACCGACGTGGCCGCCTACGTCTACGGGCTGGACACCACGCCCAAGTCCGAGGTGGCGCCCGCCGCCGACGGCACGGCCACGATCGCGCTCACCCCGCGCCACGACGGCCCCAACGTCCTGTCGGTACGCAGCAAGGACCGCGCCGGCCAGCTCGGCCCGATCCGCACGTACGTCTTCAACGTCAACAGCGGCAAGGGACCGAACGGCCACTGGGCCCTGGACGAGGGCCAGGGCACCGTGGCCGCCGACGCGGCGAACGCCCACCCCGCGACGCTGTACGGGGCCACGTGGACGACCGGGAAGACGGGCATGGGCCTGCGCCTGGCCAACGCGTACGCGCAGACCTCCGGCCCGATCACCGACACCGGCCGCAACTTCACCGTCACCGCCTGGGCCCGCCTGACCGGCAACGCGGCCACCGCCACGGTCGTCACCCAGGAAGGCTCCAGGACCGGCGGCTTCGCGCTCCAGTACTCGAAGACCGACGACCGCTGGGCGCTGGTCCGCGCGGGCTCCGACGCCGACGGCGCCGCGACGGTCAAGGCTCTGTCGGCCGCCGCACCCAGGCTGAACGAGTGGACCCACCTGACCGGCGTCTACGACTCCGCCGCGGGCCAGATCTCGCTCTACGTCAACGGCAAGCTGGAGTCCGAGGTCGCCTTCACCCAGCCGTGGAACGCCACCGGGCCGCTCACCATCGGCCGCGGCAAGATCAACGGCGCCGCGGCGGAGTCCTGGCCGGGCGACGTGGACGAGGTGCGCGTGTACGGCCGGGCCATGTTCGCCGACGAGGTCGCCGACCTGGTCAACAGCGCCGCCACGCTGGTCGGCCACTGGAAGCTGGACGAGGAGTCGGGCACCTCCGCCGCGGAGTCCTCCGGCCGCTCCACGGCCGCGACGCTGGCCGGGGGCGCGTCGTGGACGTCCGGCTGGCTGGAGGGCGCGCTCGCGCTCGACGGCGTCAACGGCTACGCCCAGACCACCGGCCCCGCCGTCGGCACCAGGTCGAGCTTCACCGTGGCCGCCTGGGTCCAGCTCGACTACCTGCCCACCACCGACACCGCCGCCGTGGCCCAGCCCGGCAGCCGGACAGCCGGGTTCCAGCTCGGCTTCGACAAGGAACAGCAGCGGTGGACCCTCGGCATGAGGGCCGCCGACACCGACACCGCCGCCCTCGTACGCACCCGCTCCGACGCCATCCCCAACCCACTGGAGTGGACCCACGTCGCCGGCGTCTACGACGCCCTGGCCGGCGAACTGCGCATCTACATCAACGGCCAGCTCTCCACCACCACCATCACGTCCCACGCGAGCGCGTGGAACGCCACCGGCTCGCTGCAACTGGGCCGGACCAAGACCGCGGGCGCCTTCACCGGCTACTGGCCAGGAGTCGTGGACGACGTCCGCACGTATGACGGCGTGCTGAGCGCCGAGCAGATCGCTCAGCTGGCCGCCCAGTAAATATCCACCCACCCCAGTAAGTCCTATCTGCACCCCGACTGGGAGAGGTTCATGGACCTGCCGAGTGAGTTAGACCTGCCCGAATCCCGCTGGAATCGACCTAACGAACCCGACGAACCCGACAATCCCGACCCTTACTGGAACCGTTTCGTCAAGCCCAAGCCCGAGTCGCCCTGGCCTCGCAGACTCGCGGCGGTGCTCACCATCGCCCTCGTCGTCCCCCTCACGTACGCCATGCCCGCGCAGGCCGCGTCCCGGCCGGCCCCCTCGGTGGAGAACGAGAAGCCGATCAAGGGCAAGAGCGTCCCGGTCCTGCCTCCGATGGCCAATCCCGTCGAGAAACAGGCGTGGAAGGCGCCGCCAGGCATCGCCTGGCCCAAACCCCAGGCGGCGGAGCTGGGCGGCACCGGGGCGAGCACCCTGGCGGCGACCGGCTTCCCCGTGAAGCTGGCCCCGCAGAAAGACGCCAAAGCCGCCGCCGCCAAGGCCGAGACCTCCGACCCGGTACGCGTCGAGCTCCTCGACTCCAAACTGCTCGGCCTCGCGATGCGCGTATCGCCCGGCCAGGGAGCGAGCCTCAAGGCCGCGTCCGGCAAGAAGTCCCGCCTGCAGATCGACTACTCCGGCTTCCGCTACGCCTACGGCGGCGACTACGGCGCCCGGCTCCGCGTGGTCAAGCTGGAGGAGTGCGCCCTGACCGAGGCGGACGGCTGCGCCGCCCCCCAGCCGGTCAAGAGCGAGAACGACCCGAAGGCGGGCACGCTGACCGCCGAGTTCGAGCCGGCCGGCCTGTACGCGGTCACGGCCGCCGCCTCGGGCCAGTCCGGCGACCACTCCGCCACCTCGCTGGCCCCGTCGGCGAGCTGGGGCGTCGGCCCCCAGACCGGCGACTTCAACTGGGACTACGACCTGCGCACCCCTCCCGCGCTGGGCGGCGACGAGCCGGAGTTGTCGATCGACTACTCCTCCCAGAGCGTGGACGGTCGCACCGCCTCCACCAACAACCAGGCCTCCTGGGTCGGTGAGGGCTTCGAGCTGAACCCCAGCGGCTACATCGAGCGCCGCTACAAGTCCTGCATGGTCGACGGCAAGAAGACCGGCGACCTGTGCTGGGACGGGGAGAACGTCACCCTGTCGCTCGGCAACTCGGCCGTCGAGCTGGTCAAGGACGCCACGAGCAAGCAGTGGCGGCCCAAGCGCGACGACGGCACCCGCATCGAGTACCTCACCGGCGCCACCAACGGCGACAACAACGGTGAGTACTGGCGGGTCACCGGCGCCGACGGCACCCAGTACACCTTCGGCCTGAACCGCCTGCCCGGCTGGGTCACCGGCAAGGCGGAGACGAAGTCGGTCCAGACGGTGCCGGTGTTCGGCAACAACAGCGGTGAGCCCTGCTACAACAGCACCCCGGCCAACGCCTGGTGCCAGCAGGCGTACCGGTGGAACCTGGACTACGCGGTGGACACCCACGGCAACGCCACCACGTACTGGTACGCGCAGGAGAAGAACTACTACGGCCGTAACATGAAGCCCGAGCTGGGCACCGTGTACGACCGCGCGGGCTACCTCACCCGCATCGACTACGGCTACCTGCAGAACGAGCTGTTCACCAAGGCTCCCGCCTCCCGCGTCGTCTTCGACGTGGCCGAGCGCTGCCTGCCCAGCGGCACCATCACCTGCGCCGCCGACCAGCTCAAGAAGGAGACCGCCAGCAGCTGGCCGGACGTCCCGTTCGACCAGATCTGTGACTCCGGCGTGAAGTGCACCGACCGCCTGGCGCCGACGTTCTTCACGCGCAAGCGCCTGACCAAGGTCACCACGCAGATCATCAACGCCTCGGGCCAGTACACCCCGGTGGACTCCTGGACGCTCGCGCACCAGTTCCCCGCCTCGGGCGACGGCATGAGCCCGGCGCTGTGGCTGGCGTCGATCCAGCAGAGCGGTCACGTGGGCGGCACGATCACGCTGCCCAAGGTCACGTTCATCGGCGTCCAGCTGCCCAACCGGGTGGACGCCAACGAGGGCCGCGCTCCGCTGGTCAAGTGGCGCGTGCAGGCCGTGAACAACGAGTCCGGCGGTGAGCTGCGCGTCAACTACTCCGCCGCCGACTGCAAGCCCGGCGACGTTCCCGCCGCCGACAAGAACGCCAGGCGCTGCTTCCCGCAGCGCTGGTCACCGCCGAACGAGGCCGAGGTGACCGACTGGTTCCACAAGTACGTGGTCACGCAGACGATGGAGGTGGACCGCGTCGGCGGCGCCCCCAACGTCGTCACCGACTACGAGTACCTCGACGGGACCGCCTGGCGCTACGCCGAGAACATCCTGGTCAAGCCCGAGCACCGCACGTGGTCGGAGTTCCGGGGTTACGGCCGGGTCCGGGTGCGTCAGGGCGACGGCCAGGACACCAAGCGCACGCTGACGGAGTTCCGCTACTTCCGCGGCATGGACGGTGACAAGCAGGCCGACGGCTCCAAGCGCAGCGCGCAGGTCACGGACACCGAGGGCGTCAAGCTCGACGACCTCGACCAGTTCGCGGGCTTCGAGCGCGAGGAGGTCGTCTACGACGGCGACGGCGGGGCCATCCTTAGTGCCACGCTCGAGGCGCCCTGGTCCGTCAAGACCGCCGAGTCCACGCAGAGCGGTGTCACCAAGGCCGCGTACGTGGTCGAGCCCAAGTCCATGGTCACCCGCACCGCGCTGGAGGGAGGCAAGTGGCGTCGTACCGGCGAGGAGCGCGAGTACGACACCAAGGGCCTGCTCACCCAGGTGGAGGAGAAGGGCGACCTGGCCAGCACCGACGACGACCAGTGCACCCGCTACACCTACGCCCGCAACGACACCAGCTGGATGCTCGACTACACGAGCCGGATCCAGAAGGTCGCCGCCGGCTGCGGCACCGCCGTGTCCACGCTGGCCGCCGGTGAGGTCATCTCCGACCAGAAGGTCCAGTACGACAACAAGGCGTACGGCCAGGCGCCGACCAAGGGTGACGTGACCACCGTCGAGAACACCGTCTCCGGGGACGGCGCGACGATCGTCGAGAGCACCCACACCTACGACGCCTACGGTCGCGAGACCAGCGAGACCGACGCGCTGGGCACCAAGTCCACCACCACCTACACCCCGACGGCGGGCGCGCCCCCGACCGAGATCAAGGAGACCAACCAGCTGGGCCACGTCGAGCTCACCCTGCTCGAACCGGCCTGGGGAGAGCCGTACGCCGAGGTCGACGCGAACAACCGCCGCATCGACATGGAGTACGACGCGCTCGGCCGCCTGGTCAAGGTCTGGCAGCCCGACCGCAGCAAGGCGGCCAACCAGTCGCCCAGCACCGAGTACGCCTACTCGATGCGCACCGACGGTCCCAGCTTCGTCACCACGAAGACGCTGAACGCGGACGGCACCTACAGCGCGAGCCACGAGCTGTACGACGGCCTGATGCGCAAGCGCCAGACCCAGGAGCCCGCGCCCCGCGACGAGCAGACGCAGGACCCGGCGCTGCGTGACGGGCGCACGATCACCGACACCATCTACAACTCGCTCGGCGAGGCGGCCAAGGCGAACACCGGCTACTTCGCCACCGGGACGCCCTCCACCGACCTGCTCGCCGTGGCCGACGTGGACGTGCCCAACCAGGTCGTGGTGACCTTCGACGGCAGCGGTGACGCCAACGCGCAGATCCTCAAGGCGAAGGGCCAGGAGAAGTACCGGGTCAGCACCACGCAGCAGGGCGACCGGGTCAACATCACGCCCCCGGCCGGAGGCACCGCCACGACCCGCATCGGCGACGCGGAGGACCGGCTCATCGAGTTGCGCCAGTACAAGGGCGCCACTCCGACGGGCGAGTACGAGTCCACCAAGTACACCTACGACCACGCCGGACGCCTGTCCACGGTGACCGACGCGGCGGGCAACGTGTGGAAGCACCACTACGACATGCGTGGCCGCGAGATCAAGATGGAGGACCCCGACAAGGGGGCCACCACGATGACGTACAACGACGCCGACGAGCTGGTCACCACGACCGACTCTCGCGGCAAGACGTTGTACTACGTCTACGACGCGCTGGGCCGCAAGAAGGAGCTGCGCGACGGCTCCGCGACCGGTCCGCTGCTCGCCGAGTGGCAGTACGACGCGCTGGCCAAGGGCCACATGAACGCCAGCATCCGCTACACGGGCGGGCAGGCGTACAAGGCCGAGATCAACGCCATCGACTCCGACTACCGCACGCTGCGCGAGACCGTCACCGTCCCCGAGCGGGAGGGCAAGCTGGCGGGCTCGTACCAGCTCAACACCCGCTACACGATCGACGACCAGGTCCAGTCCGTCAGCTTCCCGGCCGCGGGCGGCCTGGCGGAGGAGCAGGTCGTCTACACCTACGACGAGCTCAGCCAGCCGACCAAGGTCAGCGGCCTGAACACGTACGTGACCGCGACCCGCTACTCCAAGCTGGGCGAGACCCTGCAGCAGGAGCTGAGCACGGGAGGCAAGAAGACCTGGGTCACCTACACCCATGACGAGGGCACCCGCAGGATGTCCAGGATGCGGGTGGACAGGGAGGGCGCCGCGGCGACCGACCTGGACCTCAACTACAGCTACGACGCGGTCGGCAACATCACCAAGATCGCCGACAAGGGCGCGAGCGGCCAGGACACGCAGTGCTTCAAGTACGACCATCTGCGCCGGATGACCTCGGCGTGGACGGGCACCGACGACTGCGCCAGCGGTAGCCCGCAGTCCGACAAGATCGGCGGCGTGGCCCCGTACGCGCTCAGCTACGAGTACGACGCCACCGGCAACCGGACCAAGGAGATCAAGCACGCCTGGGGCGGCGCGGGCGAGACCACCCGTACCTCCACCTACCCGGCGGCGGGCGCCAAGCAGCCGCACGCGCTCCAGACCGTCGGGTCGGACCTCTTCGAGTACGACGCCGCGGGCAACACCACCAGGCGCAAGGTCGGCAACTCCGACCAGAGCCTGGTCTGGGACGCCGAGGGCAACCTGGAGTCGGTGACGGAGGCGGGCAAGACGACGTCCTTCGTGTACAACGCGGAGGGCGACCGGCTGATCCGCAAGACGCCGACCGACTCCACGCTCTACATCGACGACATCGAGTTGCGCTTCGACTTCGCCAAGGACGCCGTCGAGCAGACTCGCTACTACACCATCGGCGGCGAGCCCATCGCGGTGCGCACGCCGGACAACCAGGTCTACTTCCTGGTCAACGACCACCAGGGCACCGCTCAGGCGGCGGTGAACGCCGCGACCGGTGAGCTGGCCGTACGGAGGACGACGCCGTTCGGCGAGAACCGGGGATCGCCACCGGCGTTCTGGCCGGGGCAGCGCGGATTCGTGGGAGGCACGCAGGATTCCACGACCGGGCTGGTCCACCTCGGGGCCCGCGAGTACGACCCCAAGAACGGGCGCTTCCTGTCGGTCGACCCCGTCATGGAGGAGCAGAACCCGCAGCAGCTCAACGCCTACGCCTACGCCAACAACAGCCCCGTCACCATGAGCGACCCCGACGGCCAGCTGTTCTGGTTCGTCGCGGCGATCGTGGTGCGGGTCTCGGCGCAGATCATCGCCAGGAGGCTGGCGATGGCCGCCGCCAGGCGGGCCGCCATCGCGGCGGCGCGTGCGGCGGCGAGAAGGGCCGCCCTCGCGGCGGCACGGCGCCGGGCACTGGCGGAGGCCAGGCGGAGAGCCGCGGCCGAGGCCAAGAAGCGGGCCCTGGAGGCGGCGCGGAAGAAGGCCGCGGCCGCGGCCAGGAAGAAGCTCCAGGAACAGGCCAAGAAGAGGGCGGCCGAGCGGGCCAGGAAGGCGGCCACGGCACGGGCACAGCGGCGGGCCGCGGCGGCGGCGAAGAGAGAGGCGAGGAGAAAGGCCGCTGAGCAGGCGGCCAAGCGCCGGGCCGCGGCGGCGGCCAGGACGCGCAACAGGCGGGCCGGCCGGCTCCCCAGCGGGATCCAGCGGGCACGGCAGCGTCCGGCGCAGCGGCCGACCAGCCACAGGGCGCAGCAGCGGCAGTCGCCGCCCAGGGACAGCCGGCAGCCGATGCAGCCACGGCCGAGCCAGATCTACCGCAACGACGGCTCGACCCAGCCGACGCAGTCCTACACCGTCTACCGAGACGGCCGGATGTATCCGGACGGACCGCCGCCCGCGGCCCGGCCCGGCGGCTCCGGCCAGGGTGAACGTCAGATCTTCCGGCCGGAGAAGATCGAGCCCGAGAACACAAGGACGGGCACGATCGCCGAAACCGGCTTCAAGGTCAACCAGTATCTCGACAAGAGCGGAATAGCCGACGCGCTCGACATCATCATCTGGGGCTTGGGAGGTTAGCCCCTACTGATCGGACACCGGCGCGGGACCCTCACGGGTTCTGCGCCGGTGGCGTTTTCGGGTGTCATGTCACTAGAATCTTGTTCGGTAATGAACTCGAGGAGGCAGCGTGGGCGCGTTCGATCTCAGTGGGAAGCAGGCTCTGGTCACGGGAGCGTCGAAGGGGATCGGGCGGGGCATCGCGCTCGCCTACGCCGAGGCGGGGGCCGACGTGGCGCTCGTGTCCCGCTCGGCCGAGAGCCTGGCCGAGGTGGCCAAGGAGGTCGAGGCGCTGGGCAGGCGCGCGGTCGTCATCCCCGCCGATCTCACCGACCGCGACGCCGCCGCGGGGGCCGTCGCGGCGGCGATCGACGGGCTCGGGCACCTCGACATCGTGGTCAACAACGCGGGCGGCTCCAACTTCCTCGTCGAGTTCAAGGACCTGCGGCTGTCGGGCTGGGACAAGCTGATGCGGCTCAACCTCGACTCGGCCATGATCGTCTGCCACAGCGTCGCGCCCCACCTGCTGGAGCGGGGTGGCGGCACGGTCATCAACGTGGCGTCGGTGGCGGCGCTCGGCGCGCCCTTCCTCGCCCCGTACGCCGCCGCCAAGGCCGGGCTGGTGGCGCTGACCAAGACGCTGGCCGTGGAGTGGGCGCGGGCGGGGGTGCGGGTCAACGCGCTGTGCCCCGGCTGGACGGCCACCGACCTCAACCGGAACCTCTGGGAGGACGAGACCTCCGGCGCCGCCACGGTCGCCACCGTGCCCATGCGGCGCTGGGGGACGGTGGCGGAGATGGCCCAGCCGGCCGTGTTCCTGGCCAGCTCGGCTTCCGCGTACATGACGGGCCAGGTGCTGTTCGTGGACGGCGGCGCCACCGCCATCTAATTGTGTACGCGATTATTCGCCGGCCAATGCCAGTTTTATAGCCGACATTGGCGAAATGCCGCCTTTATGGGGAGCTTTAGCGAAGCCGTCTTCGGTTTTCGGCGGATATAGGCATACGACATTGAGTGCTTGCGGCCGTGAACCGGGCTACCGTGTGGTCCGTGCAGCTCTACACGAGATCGGCCGGAACCGGGCTCCCGGTTGTGCTGCTTCACGCGTTCCCGCTCTCGTCGGCCATGTGGCTGGCCCAGCGCGAGGGACTGGCCAAGGCCTGCAGGGTCATCACACCCGACCTGCGCGGCTTCGGCGGGTCCCGCCTGGGCGACGACGAGCCGTCGCTCGACCTGATGGCCGACGACGTCGCCAGGCTGCTCGATGACGAGGGCATCGAGCGGGCGGTGGTGGGCGGGCTGTCGATGGGCGGCTACGTGACCATGGCGTTCTGCCGCCGGCACCCCGACCGGGTGCTCGGCGTGATCCTGGCCGACACCAAGGCCGGCGCCGACCCGCCCCCGGCGCGGGACAACAGGGAGCGCATCGCGCAGGCCGTGCTCTCCGAGGGCAGCGAGGTGCTGGTCAGCGAGGTGCTCCCGGCGCTCATCGGGCCGACCACGAGGGAGCGGCGGGCCATGGTGTTCGGGCGCGTCAAGGGGCTCGTGCAGTCCGCGCCGCCGGGCGCGGTCGCCTGGGCGCAACGGGCGATGGCCGCGCGGCCCGACTCGTTCGACACGCTGAGCGCGCTGAAGGTGCCGCTGCTGGTCGTGGTGGGGGAGGAGGACGAGCTCTCGCCACCCGCCGACGCGGAGGCGATGGCGCGCGCCGTACCCGACGGGCGACTGGAGATCATCCCGAAGGCCGGCCATCTGAGCGCGGTGGAGCAGCCCGAGGCGTTCAACACGGCGATCACCGAATTCCTCCGCACCGACCTCGCCACCCCCCGCCCCTGACCCCACCCGGCGGTCGGCTGCCCGCCCACGCACCCATCCCCGGCCCGAGGGAGTGCACCCGTCTCCGGTCCCAAGGACCTCAGCCCTCCCTCACCCGAAGGACCTCAGCCCTCCCTCTCCCCGAAGGACCTCAGCCGGAGTGAGACGGGCGACGGGGGCGTGGTCGGCAACTGGACTCGGCCCTTCCCCGGGAGGCCCTCAGACGTGGTCCTGGCGCGGCAGGACCACCTCACGGACGATCAACGCGATGGCCGCCGCCACCGGAATGGCCAGCAGCGCTCCGACGATCCCCAGCAGCGCCCCGCCGAACAGCGCGGCGATCACCGTCACCGCCGGCGCCACGTCCACCGAGCGCTTCATCACCCTCGGATAGATGAAGTAGTTCTCGACCTGCTGATAGATCACGAAGAAGACCGCGCACGCGATCCCCGCGGGCACCGACTGCAGCAGCGCGACGCCGGTCACGAGCACCGCGCCGATCGTGGCGCCCACCAGCGGGATCAGGTCCGTCAGCGCCACGACCAGGGCGAGCGCGAGCGCGTACTGCACTCCGGCGATGGACAGGAAGATCCAGGTCAGGAAGCCCGCGATGACCGAGATGAGCACGTTGCCCGCCACGTACCCGCCGATGCCGGAGAGGATCTGCTCGCTGATCGCCCTCGTCCGGGTCCTGCGGGAGGCCGGTACGAGCTTGAGCAGGTAGTCCTTGATCGTCTGCAGCGAGCCGAGGAAGTAGAGCATGAGCACCAGCAGCGTCACCGTGGTGTAGACGCCGTTCAGCACCACCAGCCCCGCGCCCATGATGCCGCTGGCCAGCGACGGCCCCAGCGTGGACGTCACGAACGTCTTGAGCTGCGCCAGGATCTGGTACTCGGAGTCGAGCTGGTGCAGCGTCGGGTTCTTGCCGAGCTCGGTGACGTACGTGGGCACCGCCGCCACGAACTCCGACAGCTGCTGGCTCACCGGCGGCACCACGGCCAGGCCGAACAGCGCGAACGCCACGATGACCCCGGCGAACACGATCGAGATCGCGCCCCGCCGGGCCAGGCCGCGACGCTGGAGGGCCTCGACGGCCGGGTTGAGGCCGACGGCCAGGAACATCGCCACGACGACCAGGATGATCGTGCTCAGCGACGCGACGACCATCTGGGCGATCGCGATCGCCGTCAGCACCCCCAGCCCGCCGACCAGCCCGAACAGGAAGGGGCCGCGGGCGAGTGGCTTCCCGGGCAGTCCGTACGGCTGAGGGCCGCCGTCGCCCTCCTGGGCCGTGGCAGCTCTCTTTGCGGTCGTGGATTCTGCGGACTCGGTGGGCTCCGGGGCGGTGGGATCGACATCCGCGGACAAGGCGACACTCCCGAGATTGTCGGTAAACAGCAAAGAGAGAGCCTAGCGACCATCGGATCGCCAGGCTCTCTCCAACCTGCTCTTCAGCCCCCGTGTGCAGTCCCGACCTGTGGGCCGGTGGTTACTCCTGCCACCATTCGGCGTCGTCCTCGGACTTGCTCTCGACCTTCGCCGCGGGCGTCGTGGCCGGGGCCTCGGCCACGGGAGCGGCGAGTGCCGGCTTGGCCGGGGCCGCCGTGACCGCGGGCTCCGGCTCCATGCCGGGCAGGGCCGCGCCGCCGAGCAGCTGGCGCAGCTGGGCGAGGTGGCTGGTGATGCTGTCGCGCTGGCGGGTGAGCTCGTCGACCTGGCGCTGCATGGTCGTGCGGGTGCGCTCGGCCTCGTTCTTCGCCTCGGTGACGATCGTGTCGGCGCTCGTCTTGGCCTCGGCGACGATCGTCTCGGAGCTCTTGCGGGCGTTGGCGACAAGCTGCTTGGCGTGCAGGTCCGCCTCGCGGCGGGTCTGCTCGGCCTGCTGGGTGGCCTTCGTGGCCCGCGACTCGGCCGTGGCCGCGCGCTGTTCGGCCTCGGCGACCATGCGCTGGGTGTTGGCCTGCGCGGTGGCGTGGCGCTCGGCCTCCTGGCGCTCGGCCTCCTCGCGGCGGGAGGCGAGCTGGATCTCGAACTCCGCCTCGTCCTGCGCCCGCTTGGCCTCCGACTCCTCCAGCACCCGCTGAGCCTGCGCGCGCATCTCGTCGGCCTGCCGCTTGGCGGTGGTCAGCACCTCGTCGCGCTCGCGCTTGGTCGAGGCCCGCAGCTGGGCGACCTCGCGCTCGGCGGTGGTGCGGAGCTTGGCGATCTCCCGCTCGGCGTCGGCCCGCTTCTCCGCCACCTCGTGGTCGGCGGTGGCCCGCAGCTTGGCGACCTCGCGATCGGTGGTGTTGGTCAGCTCGTCGGCCTCGCGGCGGGCGGTCGAGCGGGTCTCCTCGGCGTCGCGGTCGGCGGCGGAGCGCATCTCGTCGCTCTCCCGCGTGGCCACGGCGCGCTTCTCCGCGGCCTCGGCCTCGGCGGCGGCCCGCATGTCGGCGGCCTCGACCTTGGCCGCGGCCTTGATCTCGTTGGCCTCGGACCTGGCGGCCTGGACGAGCTCCGTGGCCTGCTCCTCGGCCAGGCGGAGCAGCTGCTCGATGCGGGCGCCGAGACCGGAGTAGGTGGGGCGCTCCTGCTCCTGCAACTGGCGCTGGGAGTCGGACAGGTCGCGCTGCAGGCTCGTCACCTGCTCGCGGGACTGCCGTAGCTCTCCGTCTAGCTGCTTCAGATGATCGTGGACCTGATGCCGGTCGTAACCGCGGAGCACCACGTCGAACTCGCGTGCGGGGGCGTCCTCGAAGAAATTGTTGAGCTGGGCGTCGATGTCGGACTGCATGGAGGCTCAATCCTGGGTTGTCGAGACGGCTACACGGGCCGGACGGGGGGTTCGGGGCATCCGATCCAGGAGCCTGTGCCAAAGGGCAGGCTCCATGTCCGGTGGAAGGTCAAGCGTACTCCGCTGGTGCCACCTGCGAAGCCCCGTCCAACTTTCTGCGTGACTAGTTACATATGAACGTTTTTTAACATTTGTCAGGTCCGGTGTTAGGGCTTGGCCGCCTGCACCAACTCCGTCAGCATTCCTCCCACGTCCTTGGGGTGCAGGAACGCGATCTCGGAGCCCATCGACCCGTGCCTGGGACGCTCGTCCAGGAGCCTCACACCCTTCTCGTTGATCTTAGCCATCGCCAGGGCGACATCGGGAACCCCGAATGCCACATGATGGACGCCCTCGCCACGCTTAGCGAGGAATTTTCCCACAGGGGAGTCCTCAGAGAGAGGTTCCAGAAGCTGAATGTAGGAGCCCCCACCTTCGCCGTCGGAGATGCGCAGCATGGCCTCCTTCACGCCCTGCTCCTCGTTGACCTCCCTGGCGACCACGGTCAGCTCGAACGTCTCCGAGAAGAACGCGATCTTCTCTTCGATGTCCTTGCACGCGATTCCGATGTGGTCGATCCGCATGAACATATGTGGCCCACCTCCATAGCGAGCGTCCGCCTACTCGTGGGTATGGTGTCAAAGAACCCGACGTGAGCGTAGGAGGCCCCCGTCATGTCCAGTTCCGTCATCGTGGCCGGAGCTCGCACGCCCATCGGCAAGCTCCTGGGATCCCTGTCCGGGCTGGCCGCCGTGGACCTCGGGGGCGTCGCCATCAAGGCCGCGCTGGAGCGTGCCAGGGTCGCGCCGGAGGCCGTCGAGTACGTCATCATGGGCCAGGTCCTGCAGGCCGGCGCGGGCCAGATCCCCTCCCGCCAGGCTGCCGTCAAGGCCGGCATCCCCATGACGGTCCCCTCCGTCACCATCAACAAGGTCTGCCTGTCGGGCCTGGACGCCATCGCGCTGGCCGACCAGCTCATCCGCGCGGGCGAGTTCGACATCGTGGTGGCCGGCGGCATGGAGTCCATGACCAACGCCCCCCACCTCCTGCCCGGCCTGCGCAGGGGCGTCAAGTACGGCGGTTCGCAGGTCGTCGACTCGATGGCCCACGACGGCCTGTTCTGCGCGTTCGACCAGCGCGCGATGGGCGAGTCGACCGAGCACTACAACGCCCGGCTCGGCATCGGCCGGGAGGAGCAGGACGCGCTGTCGGCCCGCTCCCACCAGCTGGCCGCCGCCGCCATCAAGAACGGCCTCTTCGACGAGGAGATCGTCCCGGTGGAGATCCCGCAGCGCCGCGGCGAGCCGCTGATCGTCAAGGAGGACGAGGGCGTACGCGGTGACACCACCCCGGAGACCTTGGCCAAGCTTCGCCCGGCCTTCGCCGCCGACGGCACGATCACGGCCGGCTCCGCCTCGCAGATCTCCGACGGGGCCTGCGCCGTCGTGGTCATGTCGAAGTCGAAGGCCGAGGAGCTGGGCCTGGAGTGGCTGGCGGAGGTCGGCAGGCACGGCAACGTCGCGGGCCCGGACGCGTCCCTGCAGTCCCAGCCGGCCAACGCCATCAAGCACGCGCTGTCGAAGCAGGGCGCGACGGCCGGCGACCTGGACCTGGTGGAGATCAACGAGGCCTTCGCCAGCGTGGTCCTGCAGTCCGCCAAGGAGCTGGGCGTGCCGCTGGACAAGGTAAACGTCAACGGGGGCGGCATCGCCCTGGGCCACCCGATCGGGGCCTCGGGCGCGCGGATCGTGCTGACGCTGGCGTACGAGCTGAAGCGCCGGGGCGGCGGCCTGGGCGCGGCCGGGCTCTGCGGCGGCGGCGGCCAGGGTGACGCGCTGATCATCTCGGTCCCCAAGCAGTAGGAGTCTTCGCGGGCCCCGGGGAGAGCCCCCGGGCCCTTCTCGCGCTCGGCGATGTAAAGAATTCTAGACACGAAGTCCGGGATGTTTTACATTCGAGGCATGGCATCCGAAGAGAGACGCGCGTGGATCATGGCCGTGGTCTCGGTCTGCGCGTACGGCACGTACATCGCGATCATCCTCGGCCGAGCGGGCGGCACCTCCATCGCGGAGGTGCCCTACGCGGCGACGCTGCTGTGGAGCATCGGGGGTGCGATCGCGGCGACGATCGTCCTCGACATAGCGCTCTCGGCGGTCTTCCGCCGAGGCGCCGGGATGAAGGACCAGCGTGACCGCGAGATCTGGCGCTACGGCCAATACGCCGGCCAGTGGTGCCTCGTTCTGGGCGGGCTGGCGGCGTTGTGGATGGCCCTGGCCGAGGTCGACTACTTCTGGATCGCGAACGTGATCTACCTGGCGTTCGTGCTCTCGTCGGTGCTGGGGTCCGCGCTGAAGATCGTCGCCTACCGCCGGGGCCTGCCGTCATGGTGAAGTCCACCAAGGTCACGAACTCGATCCGGGCCCTGCGGTTCGCCCGCGGGGAGATGACGCAGGCGGAGCTGGCCGAACGGGTCGGCGTGACCAGGCAGACCATCATCGCCGTCGAGCAGGGCCGCTACTCGCCCTCCTTGGAGATGGCGTTCCAGATCGCGCGGGTTTTCGGGGTCCCGCTCGATGACGTGTTCCAGTATCCAGAGGGAGAGTGACCATGAAGGCGATCGTTCAGGACGAGTACGGGCCCGCCGATGTCTTGAAATTTCGGGACATCGAGAAGCCGTCGCCCGGTGAGACCGACGTGCTGTTACGCGTGCGCGCGGCCGGGCTCGACATGGGCGTCTGGCACATGATGACCGGCATCCCGTACCTGATGCGTCCGGCGATCGGGCTGCGTAAGCCCAAGGGCCGGCCCGGCACCGACGTCGCGGGGGTCGTCGAGGCGGTCGGCGCGGGCGTGACCCGGTTCCGGCCCGGCGACCGGGTGTTCGGCACGTGCGGCGGCGGGGCCTTCGCCGAGTACGCGTGCGCCCGCGAGGACCGGCTCGCGCCGATCCCGGGCGACCTCGCGTTCGAGCCCGCCGCGGCAGTGCCGACCTCGGCCATCACCGCCCTCCAGGCGCTGCGCGACCAGGCCCGGGTGCGGGCGGGGCAGCGGGTGCTGGTCATCGGCGCGGGCGGGGGAGTGGGGACGTACGCGGTGCAGCTCGCCAAGGCGTCCGGGGCGGAGGTCACGGGCGTGTGCAGCGCGGCGAAGGCGGACCTCGTACGGTCGATCGGCGCGGCCGAGGTCGTCGACTACGCCCGCGAGGACTTCGCCGGCCGGGGGAGCCGCTACGACGTCATCGTCGACACGGCGGGCAACCGCCCGCTGCGCCACCTGCGCCGCGCCCTCACGCCCCGCGGAACGGTGGTCATCGTCGGCGGCGAACGCGGCGGGCGGTGGCTGGCCGGCACCGACCGCCAGCTCCGGACGGTGCTGCTGGACCCGTTCGCCCGCCAGCGGCTCCGCGTGGTCTTCATGTCGTTCCGGGAGGCCGACCTGCGAGCCGTGGCGGAGCTCGTCGGCTCCGGTCAGGTCACGCCGGTGGTCGACCGGACGTACCCGCTCAGCGAGGTCCCCGAGGCCGTCCGCAGCCTGGAACGGGGACAGGTGCGCGGCAAGGCCGTCATCACCGTCTGAGCCCCGCCGGCCCGGACAGCGCGATGCCCCGGTCCGACCAGGAATGGACCGGGGCTCCGCGATGCAGGCACCCACCAGGATTCGGGTCCCTGACGTCGCCCCCTACGGGGGCTGTTCAGCCCGGCCGCGAGGGAGGGTGCGGCCGGGCTGCTTGTGGGCGGTCATGAGGCGAGGAACTTGGCGAAGACCGAGCGGCTGCGGCGCTCCGGCCGCGGGCTCTTCTGCGCCTCGCGCACCCGCCGCTGCTCGGCCGCGGCGCGGCGGAGCTCGGAGGCGTGGTGCTGCATCACGGTGTACTCGAGTTCGGCGTTCATTGAGGCCCCTTGTGGCTCGTGCTTCTTCCCTGCACTCTTAAGACTCCTCCTAAGGCCCTCCCGGACACATCGGGCGGATGCCTTATCTCCGGACGTAAGGCCAGATAGGAAGGTACTTAGGCAGGCGCATCAGGCGACTAAGGTGCCCGTGAGCCGTCCTTAGGGCTCGTCCGTGAACTTCACCGTGACCTTCGTGAAGCCGAGCGACTTCAGCAGGCCGGTCATCATGGCCTTGGTGTTGGTGTCCGCCCTGGCGCGCAGGTCGCTCGCCACCGCCGCCTCGTTGATCTTCTTCTCCGCCAGCAGATAGAGCTCGCGCTGGTCCCCTGGCGACCCGGACAGGAAGTCCTGCACCCGGTCGAACAGCCCGCGCTGCTGCGCGTACACGTACGAGCGGCTGTTGTCCAGGTTGGGCTTCTCCAGCTGGGCACGGGGCAGGAGCACGGTCGCCTGGGTGCGGTCCTCCGACACCGTCACGGCGTTGCCGGCCAGGCCGGAGAAGTCCACGTACGCGTCCACCCCGCCCGCCCCGACGAACAGCGTGCGGGTGCCCTTGATCGCGTCGGGCAGGAAGTTGGCGTCCTTCTCCAGGTCCACGACCACCTGGAAGTTCCCCGTGGCGGCCTCGAAGCGGCTGAGGTCCTTGATGGACTGCAGGAGCACCGGCTGACTGCGGTCGATGGCCTGTTCGCCGAGCGGGTTGAGCCAGGTCCAGGCCAGGCGGCCGCCCACCACGAGCAGGACCGCCAGGACCAGGAAACCCGCCACGTATCGCCACCTGCGGCGCCGCGCGGTGGTCACCTCGAGCGGCGTCGTACGGGAAGTCGTCATGCGTGCATGACTACCCGTCGGGCGATCATCATTGCCAGCCGTTTGGTGACATCTTCCGATCCATCGGCCTCCGCCTAGCTCAGACCGGCCGTGGACGTGCTGGGGGCCGAGTTCGGCGTGCCTTCGCCCTCCGGGTACACGGGGTAGACGTGGCTCGACTCCGGCGTCGGGCGGGCCGACGGCGCCACCTGCGGCCGCGCCGCGCCGCCGCCGCCGCCGAAGTACATGCTCGACAGCCCGCAGTTCCGGAAGTCGCTGTAGAACATCCGCAGCCACTCCCTGCGCTGGTGCTCGCTCAGCCACGAGAACCACGACGCCGCGTACTGGTGCTCGGGCAGCGGCCCGCCGGGCAGGGGCTCCCCGCGCAGCCACGCCATCACGATCTCCCGGTAACCGTCCGCGACCGTGCCGGGGCAGCGGGCGGCCAGGGACTCGATGTACTCGTACGCCGCCTCATCCGCGAACCCCGCGGACAGGTCGGGTACGTGGACGGGCGCCAGGCCGTTCGAGGGCTTCAGCTCCTCCTCCAGCGGCCGCTGCTCCACCCGCGTGAACGCGGCGGGCGTCCCCGCCAGCCGGGAGGCGATCTGCGTGAACGCCGCCCCCAGCTCGGTCAGCCCCGCCCGCATCCCCGGGTGCACGCACACCGTGATCGGCCAGTCCTGGCAGCTGTAGGCGATGTCCACGGCCGCGGCCGGCTTCGGCTGGGCCAGCACCCGCGACACGCCCATCCCGGCCGCCAGCACGGACAGCAGCGCGCACGCCAGCACCAGCGCCTGCCTGGTCACCAGCGCCGCCCAGCCGAGCAGCAGCGCCGCCGTGATGCCGAGCAGCCAGATCGTCTGGTCGAAGAACGGCGCCCCGCTCAACCCCTGGAACAGGTCGTACGGCTCCCCGGTGCCGGGCGCCAGCTTGTCCGCCCAGCCCCGGTCGTCGGCCAGCCACGAGAACAGTCCATAGCAGGCCAGCCCGGCCAGCGGCGGCGTGAACGCCTTGGGCACCACCCAGCCGGCCACCCAGCCGATCACCGAGTAGAGCGCCAGCCCCGCCATGCCCATGCCCAGGCCGGACAGGCTCAGCCGCCCCGACTGGTCGGTGAGCACCGTCTTGACCGCCAACACCAGCACCGTCGCACCGAACGACCCGAGCACCACCACCACGATCGCCAGCGGCGCCTTGAGCGCACGCCACGTCGTGAGCGGGCGCCCGCGCAACGCCCTGCGCTTGCGCAACGCCACCCACGCCGCGAACGCGGCGGCCACCGGCCCGGTCATCCGCAACGAGCCGATGACCGCGGCCACGATGTTCTCCCACGCGTCCACGCCAGGTATCAGGACATTCCACGCCGCCAGCAGCCCGATCGCCAGGAGCACGGCCACCGTGACGGCCGCGCTCTGCTTCAGCTCCTCTCGTGTAATGCCCGCGTGCTCACGCACCCTTTTCCCCGTTGACCTTCATCAAGCACCCCCCGTGCCCCTCGGCAAGGCCGAAGCGAATGAGTCCGGCCTGTCCCCACAGGCCGATGGACTTGGCTTCTGCGTCACCATACGTACGAGAACCATAACTGAGCGTGATGATTGACGTCCGGATTCTTGGTCAAGCGGGGAAGCCTGTCGCTCCAGGTCACCAGACGAACCGGGACGAGGGGCGCGCTACCGTATGCGCTGTGTCGCACCCCAAGCCGCTCAACCTGCCGTTCGACCCCATCGACCGGGCCGCGGAGAGCTGGCGTGCCCACTTCGGGCCCTCCTCCGCCATGGCCGCCGTGACCTCGATCATGAGAGCCCACCAGATCCTGCTGTCGCAGCTCGACTCGCTCCTGAAGCCGTACGACCTGACCTTCGCCCGGTACGAGGCGCTGGTCCTGCTGACGTTCAGCAAGACAGGCGCGCTCCCGCTGTCGAAGATCGGCGAACGGCTCATGGTCCACCCCACCAGTGTCACGAACACGGTGGACAGGCTGGAGAAGTCCGGGTTCGTCTGCCGGCTGCCCAACCCGCGGGACGGGCGCGGCGTGCTCGCCGAGATCACCAAGGCCGGCCGGGACGTCGTGGAGCGGGCCACCCGCGACCTGATGGGCGCCGAGTTCGGCCTGACCATGTACGCCGAGGACGAACTCGACCGGATGTTCACCCAGTTGCGCACCCTCCGGGTGGCGGCGGGCGACTTCCAAGAGGGCGGCGGGTGACTGCTCCGCCCTGGTGATGCGGCAAGATGAAGAGCATGGCGGACTTCTCTAGGCCCGGGTCGCTCTACGGAGCGATTGACCTGGGCGCGCGCAAGCAGGCCCTCGAGGCGCAGGCCCGGCGGGAGGCGGCGGGTCCCCAGGCGGCCGCGTCGGCCTCGATCGTGGACGTGACCGAGGAGACGTTCACGACCGAGGTCATCGACCGCTCGATGACCACGCCCGTGGTCCTCGACCTGTGGTCGCCGCGGGCGCCGGGCAGCGCCCAGCTCAGCCCGGTGCTGGAGAAGGTCGTCGGCGATCTCGGCGGCCGGGCCGTGCTGGCCAAGGTCAACGTCGACTCCAGCCCGCAGATCGCCCAGGCGCTGCGCGTGCAGGCCGTGCCGACCGTGCTGGCCATCTTCCAGGGGCAGGCCGTCACCGGCTTCCAGCAGGTGCTGCCCGAGCAGGAGGTGCGCCGCTGGCTCGACGAGCTGATGGGCGCGGTCGAGCAGTTCTACCAGGCCAACCCCGACGCCCGGCCCACGGCGGCGGAGCCCGGCGAGCAGGAGGCGCCCGCGGGGCCGCCCGCCGACCCCGACCTGGTGGCCGCCGAGCAGGCCATCGACGGCGGCGACCTCGACGCGGCCGCGGCGGCGTACGAGCGGCTGCTGGCCCGCGCGCCGGGCAACGAGGACGCCAAGATGGGCCTGGCCGGCGTCAGCCTCATCAAGCGCACCGAGAGCGCCGACCCCGCCGACGTCCAGCGGCGCCTGCAGGACCCCGCCGACATCGAGGCGCAGCTGCTCGCCGCGGACCTGGAGATGCTGTCCGGCTCGGTCGACGAGGCGTTCAGCCGCATCATCGCCGTGGTCAAGCGCACCTCGGGCGACGAGCGCGACAAGGCCAGGCGCCACCTGCTCGGCTTGTTCGACGCGTTGCCGGCCGACGATCCATCTTTGGCGAAAGCACGTAGAGCTTTGGCGAGCGCACTGTTCTAACCTGGGTGTATGCGGGTCGTCACCATATCCGCGACATACGGCACGGCCGGTAGCCAGATCGGCCCGGCCGTCGCGGAGCGCCTCGGCGTGCCCTTCGTCGACCGCGCCATCCCCAGCGCGGTCGCCCAGGAGCTGGGCTGCACGCTGGAGGAGGCGCTCGCGCACGACGACCGGGCCGAGCACGGCCTCGGGCGGCTGCTCTCGGGAGCGATGCGGTTGCCGACCGTCACGTTCGGCGGCGTCGACATGTACGTACCCGGCGCGATGCCGTACGCGCCGGAGGAGTTCGTCCGCCGTACCGAACGCATGCTCAAGGACATGGCCCGCGACCAGGGCGGGGTGTTCCTCGGCCGGGCGGGAGCCGTGGTGCTGGCCGACCACCCGGGCGCGCTCCACGTCCGGCTCGACGCGTCGATCCAGCGCAGGATCCGGCAGACGGCCACGCTGTCGGGGATGAGCGAGCGCGAGGCCCGCCGGGTCATCGAGGACAACGACCGTGCCCGGATGGCCTACGTACGGCACTTTTATCGGGCGGATCCGACGGATTCCTGTCAATATCATCTGGTCGTCGACAGCACCACAATCCCTGTTCCCACCTGCGTCGAGCTCATCGTCACGGCGGCCGAGGCACTGGATTGACCTGGCGCCCCCTATCATGGGGGAATTCTTGGTCAGTCCCGAAGGAGCGATTGACGTGGCGACCGTCCCGAGTGTGTCGTACTCCATCACCGTGCGTCTCGAGGTGCCGGCCGGCGGCAAGGCCGTCAGCCAGCTCACCCACGCCGTAGAGTCGGCCGGGGGCGTGGTCACAGCCCTCGACGTCACCAACGCGGGCCATGAGAAGCTCCGCATCGACGTGACCTGCGCGGCCAGGGACACCGACCACGCCCAGGCCATCGTCGACCAGCTCGAGGCGGTCGAGGGCGTCGTCATCCACAAGGTGTCCGACCGCACGTTCCTCATGCATCTCGGCGGCAAGATCGAGATGAAGTCCAAGGTGCCGCTGCGCAACCGCGACGAGCTGTCCATGGCCTACACCCCCGGTGTGGCGCGCGTGTCGATGGCCATCGCGCGCAACAAGGAGGACGCCCGGCGCCTGACCATCAAGCGCAACACGGTGGCCGTCGTCACCGACGGCTCGGCCGTGCTGGGCCTGGGCAACATCGGCCCCGAGGCCGCGCTGCCGGTCATGGAGGGCAAGGCGGCGCTGTTCAAACGCTTCGCGGGCATCGACGCCTGGCCGATCTGCCTCGACACGCAGGACGTCGACGAGATCGTCCGCACGGTGCAGGTGATCGCGCCCGGGTTCGGCGGGATCAACCTGGAGGACATCGGCGCGCCGCGCTGCTTCGAGGTGGAGCGGCGGCTGCGCGAGCTGCTCGACATCCCCGTCTTCCACGACGACCAGCACGGCACGGCGATCTGCGTGCTCGCGGCGCTCACCAACGCGCTGCGGGTGGTCGACAAGGACATCGCGACCGTCAAGATCACCATGGCGGGCGCGGGCGCGGCCGGCAACGCGGTGCTGCGCCTGCTGCTGGCCGCCGGCGCGCGCAACGTGGTCGTCTGCGACTACCTGGGCGCCGTCCACCGCGGGCGTGACGACCTCGACGAGTCGCTGCAGTGGATCGCCGACCACACCAACGCCGAGGGCTACTCGGGCGACCTGCGGGGGGCGGTCAAGGACGCCGACGTCTTCGTCGGCGTCTCGGCGCCGGGCATCCTGACGGGCGACGACATCGCGACGATGGCCAAGGACGCGGTGGTGTTCGCGCTGGCCAACCCGGAGCCCGAGGTGTCGCCGGACGACGCGCGCGAGCACGCGGCCGTGGTGGCCACGGGGCGCTCCGACTACCCCAACCAGATCAACAACGTGCTGGCCTTCCCGGGTGTCTTCCGGGGGCTGCTGGACGCGCAGGCCAACGGGGTGACGCAGGAGATGCTGCTGGCCGCGGCCGGCGCCCTCGCCGCCGTCGTCACGCCGGAGGAGCTGGGCCCCAACTACATCGTCCCCAGCGTCTTCCACCCCGACGTGGCGGGCGCCGTGGCGGCCGCGGTGCGCGAGTCTGCGGGCGGGCGGGCGCGCGGCTTCACCGAGGCATAACGCTTTCAGGTCTTTTACGGTCATCGCTTGTGGCTGTGCGCCCGCAGGACACCGCCGTGCTCCGTCCGCGCATCCGCGATTGGAGAACGTCGGGCTGGTGAGTGGGATGGACGACTGGGACGAGGCGCTTTACTTCGAGTCGGCCCTGGACATCATCGGCAGCCTCATGGCGTGGTGCACAGCCGGGGAGCTCGGCGCGCCGGCGGACACGTCGTGGCGGGAACTGCGCGGAAGATACCTGAGGGAGTTCACGGACCTCGACCCGGCTGATCACGCGGCCGTGGCCAGAGCCGTAAAGGTGCACGGTACGCGGCTGGCCGAGCTGGGCGGCTCGGTGAAGGTCGCTGCCCGTCCGTCACCTGAGGCGTACCGGCTCCCCTCGGCGGAGCACGCCCGCGTATTCACGGAGCGGATCGTTCCGGAGATGCTGAGCGTCGCGATGTCCAGCGCGGAGCCGAGCGTCCTGATCGTGGCGGGGGCGCCGGGCTCCGGTAAGACGACGCGGATCCGCCGGACGACGCGGGCCCTGGCCACCCCGAACGGCTGGGAGGTGATCGATCCCGAGGCGTTTCTCGCTTACCACCCCTACAGTTGGGATCTCGTCCTCCATGACGATCCGATCGCCGGTGACCAGGTGATGACGGACGCGCTGGGCTGGTGTGCCCTGGCTGTTGAGCGGGCCATCGCTCGCCGGGCCGACGTCGTACTCGAGATCGGTGCGCACCAGGACGGCGACGCGGGCGACTACGCGTCGGTGTTCCGTGGCGCCGGCTACCACGTCGAGGTCGAGACGATGGCGGTTCCCGAGGCGGTCGCGAGACTCCATCTGATGATCCGCTACCACTGCCGCCACGGGAACTGGCAGGTGCTCACACTGCCCCCGACGGCCCGTTGACGCGGTACAGCTCCGCCCTGGCACGAAACCACGTCACGGTGTCGGGAGACGGCGGACGCGCGCCCGCGCTCGCGAGATGGGCGAGGAAGTCTCCGTGGGGAGCGAGAGCGTGCTCCCGCAGGTAGTAGCCGACGGCCTCGGACCAGATCCAGACGCCGTCCGTGCGGAAGCTCCAGGGGACGACGGCGCGGCGCGAGCGGTCCACGACGTCGTCGCGCAGGACCGGGTTGTCGCGGACCGCCAGCGCCGACATGAGATAGCCGGCGATCCGCTCACGCCGGGCCACATCGGTCACGAGCGGGTGATCGGTGTGGAAGCGCGGCCCCGCCTCGCCGTCCACGGCGTCGTAGACCGTCGCCCGGTGGAAGGCACGCGGCGGGACGGGAGCCCACAGCAGCGACGATCGGGCCCGGGCGGTTCGCTGGTAGGCAGGCAGGCTCGACGCGGTGGTGTAGACCTCGACCTGCGGATCGGGCTCGCCCCGCTCGCTCAGCACGATCTGCGCACGCAGTGCGAGGAGGCACGGGTCGGCGCCTGGCGCGACCTCGACGAGGTACACGCGTTTCGCCCGAGGCCCGGGCGGACCGTCGGGAGGGAACCGCCACGCCCGCCACAGCCCACGACATTCCGGCTCGCCCGCGGCCATCTCGATCAGGGCCGCGTCCCGTTCGTCGAGCAGGCCGTCCGCCGATGCCCGATCCCTGGTATCGGTGAGGTCCAGGCAGCGGCTGATCCGTTCCCTGTGGGCCCGCAGCACGGCCAAGGGGGCCGGGGCGAAGTGCCACGCCGGGACGGGGTCTTCGGACTGCCGCCTCGTCCCCGCCGGAAGGGCGTGATCGACGCCCGCGCTGCCCAGCAGAGCGGCGAGAAGGTCGGCGTCGCGGCCGGTCAGGGACACGCCACGCTCAAGGACGGCGGCGGCCACGGACGCGGCCAGGCCTTCCAGGTCCTCGGCGACGAGCCGGTCCCTGGCCTCGGAGATCAGGCCGTCGGGAACCCGTCCGGACAGCCGCAGCAGCATCGCGTGACAGCCGGCCACCAAGCTCGGAAACCTGTATGGACGCTGACTCATCCAGTTTCCCGCCTCCCGTGCTGAGCGGTGGAGTTCATGCTAGTGAGGTCGTCGGCGGCGGCGATGCGGCCGTACAGTTCCATCGCGTTCGCGAACGTGCCGAACAGGCCCGGCGACGCCACCTCCACACCGCGGATGATCTCGTAGATCGAATGGTCCTCCGTCGGAAGCATCCAGCCGAGGAGCGCACGGGTGAAATCCTCCTCGGTGACGCCCTCGGGCTGTATCCAGCGGAATATCGAGTGGAGGCGGGCCGCGGTGCCCGATATCCCGGCGACGACGGGGAACCCCGCCTCCGCGGACACCGTCGTGAACCAAGGGTGGTCGGCGTGCATGCCGTAACGAGCCGTTCCCAGCACCCAGCTCATCGGCTCTCGCGCATCCTGCGCGGGGTCGTCGTCAGGTCGATCGAGAAGCTCCGACCAGGTGTCCTCGGTGGCCGGGTCGTCCAGAACGTTGCGGATCTCCGGCGAGGAGGCCGGCTCCGGGGGCGTGCTCGGCGGCTGCGACGGCTCGGCCGGCCGCCGCGCGGTGGCCAGTTCGAGGGAGTGCAGCGGCATGTCACGGTCCAGGAAGTCCTGGGGGGTTCGCTGGAACGCCGGCAGTTCCTCGACCGTGCGTGACCATCTGGCGGCCTGGCTCTCCTTGAATTCGGCCACGGTGATGGCGGCGTCCGGTGAATGCGTGCCGAGGGTGGAGATCTTGAAGATCTCCCGGGAGTTGGCCGGCGGGCGCTCCAGGAGAGGACGTAATCGGGACACGTCCAAGCCGGCGCGGGCCGCCGTCCACGTCCAGTCCGGCCGCGTGCGCAGTTCGTACAGGGTTTCCTTGAGAGTCAGGCCGTGCTGGCTGAAGAAGGCGGCGTTGTAGAGCGAGGTCATCAGCATGCGCAGATTGCCCTCGCGGCGCAGGTCGCCCAGCGAGATCGTGTCGCGTCCGACCTGGCCGGGGCTGGTGGGGTCGTCCTTGAAGAACGCCTGCTCGGTGCGCGCCGCCGGGGTTCCCGGATAGAGCTCACGATGGAGCGCGGTGAGGACGTCGTGCAATTTGGCCACCGTTCGCTCCGCGGCGGTGCGGGCGGCGGTGTCGTGGTACAGCACCTCGCCGAGTTTGCGCTCGAAGTCCAGGAAACGCTCGATCTCCGCGGGGTCGTCGGGGGTCAGCCATGGTCGGGCCATGGCCTCGACCGCGTCAGCCTCACCGGCGAGGTGGTCGTAGGTGGCGGCGTCCTCGGGGTGCTCTCGGCGCTGCCGTTCCAAAGTGACGCGCATATCGTCCAGCCGACGCGTGAAGTCCAGCCGTTCGACGGGCGTCCAGGGGCGCTCCCGTTCGGCTCGCAGGGCCTCCTGGGCGCCCGTGCTTCCCAGCCATCCGCCATCGGGTCCGCGCCGGTTGGAGAAGATCGCCTCGCCCGTGCGCAGCCGGATGTGCACCGCGTTCACGGTCGCCGGCGGGTCGTCGGACTCCAGCAGACCCACCGTCTTCTCCGACCCGGAGAAGCGGCTGTCGTGCGCCGCCGCGGGCACGAAACGGCCGGCGCCGTGGCTGACCTTCTCGCTCAGATAGCGGGTGAGGACCGACAGCCGGCTCTGGGCCCCGGCGGCCGCCACGAACTCGGTCTCCACCTGGTAACCGTGGTCCTGGAACTGCTTGATGAAGGCGCCGGCTTCGCGCGGGTCTCCCAGGGTGGCCTCGACGATCACGTTGAAGCCGTACGCGATGACATGCTCGAACGCCATCGCCTGCCACTGCTTCGCAATCGGCTGGATGAGGTTGTTGGTCGCCACGTCGTTCCAGGCCATCAGCCGGGCATACGCGGGGTGGAAGTCCTTGTACTCGTCGACGATCAGCCGGATGGCCCCGCCCCGTTCCCGGAACCCCTCGTGGAGCCGGCGGATCGTGGTCGACTTGCCCGCGCCCGGCTGGCCTCCGACGACGATCATCGTGGGGTTCGGAGAGCGCGTGGCGCCCGACAGCATCTCGGGGACGATCCGGCGCTCGAAGATCTCCCGTAGCTCCTCGTCGGTGAGCCTGTGGTCGACGGGAGGCGTCGGCGGGCCGGTATCGGCCAGCGCCTTGACCGGCCGCTCGCGTCCTGACGGCGATGGGTCCGTACGGGGCCTGATAGCGAGTGGGCCCACGGGCTCGGGTGCGGGTCGCGCTCCGCTGAGGGCCTGCACGAGGTCCGCATGAGAGGGCACCAGTTCTCCGCGGCGCACTGTTCCGGACGGCGAGATGGCTGTCGAGGGCTCCGGCGAGGCCTGCGTCGGCCGGACTCCCGGGTCATCGGAGGCGGGCGGGCCTTCGGACGTGAGGGATGTGGGTGTGGAGGAGGCAGGTACAGGCGGCAGGACGGTGCCCGGACCGCCGGCCGCTTCGGTGACGGCCGGCGCCCGCGGCGCTCGTGCCGGAGTGGGATCGCCGCTCGCCGTGGGACCGGTGGGAACCGCGTGGGACGCGGTGGAGGGTGGAGGGCCTGCTGGCGTGGCGGGCGTGCTGCCGCCCATCGGCGCCGCCGGAGCGGCGGGTGGGACGTCGGCCACGGGCCCGGATGAGGCAGGCGGGAGGTTCGCCACCGTGCTGTGCGTCGTGACGAGCGTGGGCGGGGCACCGCCGATCGGCGCGCTTTCGGTCCAGGTGGTGGCCGGTGTGGTCGTCGCGGCGACGCCCGTTCCGGTGCTGGGAGAGGAACTGGTGGCCAGGTCGGCCGCACCGGTGTGCGTGCTGGGGGCCGTACTGCCGCTCGTGTCGGCCGGCGTCGGGGAGCCGCCACCTGTGCGGGACGCGTCCGCGGCCGAAGCCGTGGCGTGAGCGGCGTCCAGCGCGGCGTGCGGACGGGCGATCGCGCTGACGACGTCGACGCTGAACGGGCTGATCGTGTTCGTACGGCCGGCGCCCGCTGCCATCCCGCCCAGCACTCCCTCGGCTGACGGCAGCTCCCATTTGCCGTACACCACGCCATTGGCCACGAACCCGGCGGGCACTGACACGGCCCCATTCGTGAGGCCGGCTTGAAGGGCACGGCCGGGATAGCGACGCAGGGCGTTAAGAATGCCCGGAGCGTCGCGGGCGGCCGCATTCAAGGCCTTGATCCCCGGCACGGTGCTCACGAACCTGGACATCGGCCGGACGAGCCGGGAAGCGAGCACGGCGCCACCGGCGTCGCCGAGGACGGCGGCCATGGTCCGCCGGCCGTCCCACCGTCGGCGGGTGCCCAGTTCCCGCTGGCGGTCCTGGGCGTAGCCGTCGATCAGCAGCCCCTCGGCGACCTCCTCGGGCACCTCCCGGAGCGCGTGGCTGGCGGCCGCCCTTGCCAGCAGGGCCTTGCCGCGCCCCAGAACGCTCAGCCGGGCGGTGTTCACGGTCGCGGCCTTGGGGGCGACCTTCTCGGCGAAGCGGACGCCCGCCGCCTCGTCCAGTCGCTTGAAGACCTGGTCGAGGAACCTGCGCAGTTCCCTGGCGTACGGGCCGAGCAAGGGAGTGGTGGCTCCCGCGCTGAAGAACGTGGCCAGTCCCGCCACGGTGGCCGCCGACAGCGTCACCCAGAAGCCCGCGTTGATCGACAACTTGGCGTACTGCGTCTCGCGTGCGTAGCCGTCGTGCTGCAGCGCGTACGCGTGCGCGATCTGCGCCAACGCGACCAGCCCCGACTCCTTGGAACCGAGGCGCTCGACGTCCGCGCGGAAGGCGTCTGCGGCAGGACCCCGCCAGCCTTCCAAGATCCTGCCGGCCGCGGGGCCGCACTTCTGGGCGGCAGCCGCCGAGCACTTCGCCAGGTCCTCGAATGCCACCGCCAGCGCTGCCTCGCCGCTCTCGCTGGCCTCCGGCCACAGCTGCCCGGACGAGATCAGCGCGAGCAGGATGTCGGCCAGCGGCGGCGGGCTCTCGCTCCACGCCTTGGTCACGTCGGTGGCGAATCCTCCGCTGCCGATCGTGTCGTCCTGGTTCGTGAGCCTTCCGGTGACCGGGGAGCTCACATTGCGACCTGGACCGGTCTCTACAGCCATGCCTGCCCCAGCTCGCCCCCGCGCCGTTGGGCTGTGGTCAAGCTCCTAGGTCCCCCTGTCGAACGATGCGGCCTCCGCCTCCGCCGAGCCGTCGACGCTCTGCCGAACCGCCGTGCCGCTGTCGATGATCCGGCCGACCTGGTCGCCTGCCCAGGCGATCACCAGGTGGGGGCCGTCACCTTCCATGTACGCCCGCCGGAACTCCCTGCCCGCTGAGTCGTCGCCCCACGGAGGGGCGGCGTGCAGCCGTTCGATGCGGGCCACGGCGTCCCTGACCGCGTCGTCCAGGTCGGCGGCCATGGCGTCCCAGCGCGCGAGTCCTTGATCAACCAAGGGGCGCTCGATCCTGAGTGTCACGAGGCGTCCCAGGTGCCGTGCATGTGCTCGCTCAACTGCGAGAGCCCGGCGTCGAGGTCTCCCCGGAGCTGTGCCCGCATCTGGGCCGCGGGGACCAGCGGTTCGAAGATCGCGATGACCTCCTCCTGTGCCCTGGTCGCCGCCCGGTGAATGGACTCGGTGATGAGGCGGGCCGGCGACTGAGAGTCGGACCGCCGGAACACCCGAGGATCGAGGTCGAGGTGTATCAGATCGCCGCGAGTCCCCGCCGTCACCGTGACCAGCCCGTCAGGCGAACGCTCGGTCACCCGCACCGCTCGAGCTCTGTCATGCAGGGCCTGTGATTCGTTCTGCAGGTGGACGAAACCGTCGCGCAGCTCTTCGGTATAGGCGCGCAGCGTGTCCGCATTCAGAGGAGGCGACGCCAACACCCCCTTTGTGGCGCCGGGAATGGATCTTTCTGCGACCCTAGCCGTCAATATCGTGCGCGCCGGAACGTTTCGCCATTTTTCGAAGTGTGTGCTCATGAGGCGTCTGCGCCCCTGCCCAACCGCCATGCTGCGCGCCTGCTGATGTGAGGAGGGCGTTACTGCCGGGGAACTGCCGGGACACGTGGGGGCAACAGAACGAGGTTACTTATCTGTCAATCGACAGAAATTGTCTCCAGGGGAGAGCCCATGGCGCCTTCACCTTCCGCCGACGAGAGCGTCCTCGAAAAGTTCGGCTACCGGCAGGAACTGCACCGCAGCATGGGCCGCTACGCCTCGTTCGCGGCCGGTTTCTCCTTCATCTCGGTCCTCACCACGGTCTTCCAGTTCTTCGGCCTCGGTTTCTCTTTCGGCGGCCCGGCGTTCTTCTGGACCTGGCCGCTGGTGCTGGCCGGCCAGCTCATGGTCGCGCTCTGCTTTGCGGAGCTGGCCGCGCGCTACCCGATCTCGGGGGCCATCTACCAGTGGTCCAGCCGCATGGGTAATGCGACGTTCGGCTGGTTCGCCGGCTGGATCATGGTGCTCGGCCAGGTCGCGGTGATCGCCGCCGCGGCGCTGGCCCTGCAGGTCGTGCTCCCGGCCATCTGGCCGGGCTTCCAACTGATCGGCACCGACCCCTCGCCGGTGTCCGCGGATGGCGCGGCCAACGCCGCGCTGTTCGGCGTGCTTCTGCTCGCCGCCACCACCGTGGTCAACCTGCTCGACAACAAGATCATGGCCAGGGTCAACGTCATCGGGGTCACCGCCGAGATCGTCGGCGCCGTCCTCATCGTCGTACTGCTGCTCACCCACGCCGACCGCGAGCCCAGCATCACCTTCGAGACCGGCCTGCCCGGCGGCACCTTCGCCGCCCTGCTGGTGGCCGCCTTCGCCGCGGCCTACGTGCTCATCGGCTTCGACAGCGCGGGCGAGTTGAGCGAGGAGACCCGCAGGGCCTCCGCCGTCGCGCCGCGCACGATCATCACCGCGCTCGGTGCGGCCGGACTGCTCGCCTGCCTGATCGTCTTCGCCGCGTTGCTCGCCGCGCCCAGCCTCACCGACGGCCGCCTGGCCACCGAGGGCCTGTCCTACGTGCTGACCAGCACCCTCGGCGACGGCGTGGGCAAACTGCTGCTGGCCGACGTCGTCGTGGCGATCTGCGTGGCGACGCTGGCGATCCAGACCTCCGCGACCCGCATGCTCTTCTCGATGGCCCGCGACGGCGTCGTGCCCTTCGCCGCACAGCTGGGACGGGTCTCGCCCCGCACCGGCATGCCGACCGGCCCCGCCCTGGTCACCGGCGCCCTGGCGGCCCTCATCGCGGCGATCAACTTCGTCTCACCCGACGCCTTCCTCGCGATCGGCACCACCTGCATCGTGGCCCTGTACATCGCCTACGCGATGGTGACCGGACCACTGCTGTGGCAACGGCTGCGGGGGTCGTGGCGTGGCGGGGCGCCGGAGGGGGTGGACGAGAACGGCAAACCGCTGTTCTCCCTGGGCCGCTGGGGCTTGCCGGTCAACGTGCTGGCCGTCGTCTATGGCATCGGCATGGCCGTCAACCTGGCCTGGCCGCGGGCCGAGGTGTACGCCCCCGCCAGCGGGGAGTGGTATTTCCAATGGTTCACGGCGCTGTTCCTGGCCGCGGCGGTGGGGGCGGGCGTGCTGTACCGGCGGTCAGCCGCCGCCAAGCAGCGCGCGGCCCAGCTCTCGCAGGTGGGCGAGGCCGCCCTCACCGACGCCGCCAACGCGTAAGGCGGCGTCGGCCACCGCCTCCGCCATCGCCTCGACCGCGAGGGCGGAGGCGTTCCTGCGGATCAGGATGACGCTCTCCACCACGGAGTAGACCAGATCCGCGCGCAGGTCACGCTCGTTCTGCGGCAGCCCGGCGGTGATCGGCGCGAGCAGGCCCGCGTAGGCCTGCTTGAGCGCGGTCCGCAACTCCTGGAAGTCGAGGAACCGGTCGGCTTCGGGCAGCAGGTACAGAGCGCCCAGGTTGTGCTCGCCGGAGCACAGCAGCGCCGCGTCGCGGTACGCCAGCGCCCACAGCCGCGCCCCCGAGGGCGCGTCGGAGGCGGCGAGCAGACGCGCGGCCTCCAGCGACGGCCGCACCGTGCTCTCCAGCAACTCGGCGAGCAGCTCTTCCTTGCCCTTGAAGTAGTGGTACAGGGTCGCTTGCCGGACCCCGGCGCGCTCGGCCACCTCCCGGGTGGTGGTGGCGCTGTAGCCGTTGACCGTGAACAGCTCCGCTGCCGCCGCCAGGAGCTCCTCGCGCGGGGACAGGCCGGTCTCGGGACGCGCGACGGCACGTGGACGTCCCACCCCTCGTCTGCTCACACACCGATCCTTCCACAGGCCGCGGACCCCTCCGTTTCACAGGAATGAAACAGCGGAGATCCACGGGCGAAACGTCACGATCTTAATTTCTGTCGAGCGACAGAAATTAAGGAGGAGCCCGATGGCGACAGGCACCACGTACGGCGCACGTGAGCACGCCCGTGCCCAGGAGGGCACGGTGGTCCCGGCCATGCCACGCGTGCCGGCCCCGGAGGGCCTGACCTGGTCGGAGACGGTCGCGGGCGGCAACTACACCCACCGTGCCCTGGCCCGCGGCACGGAGCTGACTCTGACCGACGTAACCGGCGACGCCTGCGCCCACCTGCTGCTCTACGTGACCGACCGCCCCTGGGAACGGCTCAACATCGCCGACACCGTCAAGGTCCAGTGGAACGCCTACCCCGGCGCGGGGCACCTGATGCTGTCCGACCAGGGCCGGGTGCTGGCCTCGGTGCTGGAGTCGACCGCGCCCGCCGACGCCCTGTGCGGCGTCTCCACGCTGCGTCGCAACACCGAACGCTACGGTGACGGCGCCCCGCAGAGCACCTCGCCCGCCGGCCGGGAGCTGTTCAAGCTGGCCGCGGCCAAGCACGGGCTGAGCCCGCGCGACCTGCCGCCCTCCATCTCCTTCTTCCAGGGCGTCCGCGTCGACCCGGGGTCGGGACGCCTGGAGTTCACCGGCTCGGCGGGCCCCGGCGCGAGCGTCACGCTCCGCATGGAGATGCCGGTGACCGTCCTCATCGCCAACGCCACCCACCCGATCGACCCTCGTCCCGACTACCGCTGCGGCCCGCTGGAGATCGCCGCTTCTTGCGGCAGGCCGACCGCGCCCGGCGACCCGTTCTGGGAAGCCACCCCCGAAGGCCGCCGCGCTTTCGAGAACACCGCCGACCACCTCACCGCCAGGGGCATGCGATGACCGACGTGACCGTTCCCGCCCGTGCTCCCTGGTCCTCGGTGGTCCAGGCCGGTCGGCACCTGACCATCACCGACCTCGGCGGCAACCAGGCCGTCGACTGCCTGATCTACGACGCCCATGACACCGCCGTACGCTACAGCGCCCAGGACACCGTCCACGCCCAGAGCGGCATCTTCCTGACCACCGGCACCGTACTGCTGTCCAACGAGCACACGCCGTTGCTGACCGTCGTCGAGGACACCTGCGGCCGGCACGACACGCTCGGTGGCGCCTGCTCCAAGGAGTCCAACACCCTGCGGTACGGCCAGCACACCTGGTCCCAGCACGCCTGCGTGGAGAACTTCCTGGCCGAGGGCCTGCGGCACGGCCTGGGCAAGCGCGACCTGGTCAGCAACATCAACTGGTTCATGAACGTCCCGGTGGAGGCCGACGGCACCCTCGGCATCGTGGACGGCATCTCCGCCCCCGGCTTGGGAGTGACGCTGCGCGCGGAGACCGACGTACTCGTGCTCCTCTCCAACTGCCCGCAGATCAACAACCCGTGCAACGGCTTCGACCCGAGCCCGGTGAGGATCACGATCCAATGAGCATGACCCTTCTGGTCGCCAACCGCGGCGAGATCGCTGTCAGGATCATTCGCACCGCCCGCCGGATGGGCCTGCGGACCGTCGCGGTCTACTCCGACCCCGACCGCGGCGCCGCACACGTCCGGCTGGCCGACCATGCCGTACGGCTCGGCCCTGCTCCGGCCAAGGACAGCTATCTCGACGCCGACCGGGTGCTGGACGCAGCGATCGCGTCCGGCGCCGACGCGCTCCACCCCGGCTACGGCTTCCTGTCGGAAGACGCCGCCTTCGCGCGCCGGGTCGAGTCGGCTGGTGTGGCGTTCGTCGGCCCCACCCCGGAGCAACTGGAGCTGTTCGGTGCCAAGCACACCGCCCGTGCCACGGCCCGCGCGGCGGGCGTCCCGCTGCTGCCCGGCACCGGGCTGCTGGCCGACCTGTCGGCCGCGCGGAGCGCCGCCGAGCGGATGGGCTACCCGGTGATGCTCAAAGCCACCGCAGGCGGCGGCGGGATCGGGATGCGGGCCTGCCGCGACGCGGCGGAACTGGCCGAGGCGTGGCAGAGCGTGCAGCACGTGGCCTCGGCCAACTTCGCCACCGCCGGAGTGTTCCTGGAGCGGCTCGTCGAGGGCGCCCGCCACGTCGAGGTGCAGGTGTTCGGCGACGGCCGGGGGCGCGTCGTGGCCCTCGGCGACAGGGACTGCTCGCTGCAGCGCCGCAACCAGAAGGTGCTGGAGGAGGCGCCCGCCCCCGGCCTGCCCGACTCGGTACGTGACCTGCTGGCCGACAGTGCGCTGCGATTGTGCGAGTCCGTCGGCTACCGATCGGCCGGGACGGTCGAGTTCATCTACGACCCCGTGCGGCGCCGGCCGTACTTCCTGGAGGTCAACACCCGCCTGCAGGTCGAGCACCCGGTGACCGAGGCATGCTACGGCGTCGACCTGGTCGAATGGATGCTGCGGCTGGCGCAGGGGGACAGCTCGCCGCTGGACGCGGGAGTGCCCCAGCCGCGCGGCCACGCGGTCGAGGCGCGTGTCTACGCGGAGAATCCGAGCAAGGACCACCGGCCGAGCGCCGGGCTACTCACCCGGGTGGAGTTCCCCGCCGACGTCCGCGTGGACACCTGGATCGAGACCGGGACCATGGTCACCACCTCCTACGACCCCATGCTGGCAAAGGTGATCGTGTCCGGGCCTGACCGCGAGACGGCGCTGGCCAGGCTGGGCACGGCCCTGGAGGCCACCCGGATCGACGGCGTCGAGACCAACCTCGCCCTGTTGCAGGCGGTCGTCGAGGACCCCACTGTGCTGGCGGCCACGCACCACACCGCCACCCTCACCGGGATCGGCGACAACTCGCGGCGCATCGAGGTCATCCGGCCCGGCATGCTGACCACGGTCCAGGACTGGCCAGGCCGCACCGGGTACTGGCAAGTGGGCGTGCCGCCGTCGGGCCCGATGGACGACCGCTCCTTCTGCCTGGGCAACCAGGCGCTCGGCAACGAGCCGGGCGCACCGGGGCTGGAGTGCACTCTGCAGGGTCCAACGTTGCGCTTCACCCACGCCACCACGCTCTGCGTCACCGGCGCACCCGCTTCCGTCACACTCGACGGCACGCCCATCGCGATGTGGGAGCCGGTGACCATCGCGGCGGGCGCCACGCTCGACATCGGCGCCCCGCCGACCGGCATGCGCACTTACCTGCTGATCGCCGGAGGCCTGGACGTGCCCGCCTACCTGGGCAGCGCCGCCACCTTCACGCTCGGCAACTTCGGCGGTCACGGCGGGCGTGCGCTGCGCGCGGGCGACGTGCTGCGCGGCGGGGCGGTCCGCCGGGGGCTCACCGGGACCAGCGGAGCCTGGGAGCCGGGCACCTGGGAAATCGGCGTCGTGGAGGGGCCGCACGCCGCGCCCGAGTTCTTCACCGACGACGATATCGCCGACCTCTACGCCACCACATGGAAGGTGCACCACAACTCGGCACGCACCGGCGTCCGGCTCATCGGCCCCAAACCGCGCTGGGCCCGGCCCGACGGCGGCGAGGCGGGACTGCACCCGTCGAATATCCACGACACTCCCTACTCGGTCGGGGCAATCGACTTCACCGGCGACATGCCGGTCATCCTCGGACCCGACGGGCCCTCACTGGGCGGCTTCGTCTGCCCCGCCACCGTCGTGACGGGCGAACGATGGAAACTCGGCCAGTTGCGGCCGGGTGACACACTGCGTTTCGTCCGCCTGCCCTCAGCGGTCGGCCGGCCCGGCGACGGAGGAGTGCTGGCCCGCCGGGGTGACGTCACCTACCGGCGAAGCGGCGACGACAACCTCCTCGTCGAGTTCGGCCCCATGGAGCTCGACCTGGCCCTGCGCATGCGGGTGCAAGCCCTCGCCGAGGCAGTGGATGCGGCCCGGCTGCCCGGCATCGTGGACATCACCCCCGGCATCCGCTCGCTCCAGGTCCACCTCGATCCGGCCGCACTGGCGCAGGAGCGGTTGCTGGACGTACTGATGGAGCTCGAAGCAGGGCTGCCACCCGTCGAGGAACTGGTGGTCCCCTCGCGCACGGTGCACCTACCGTTGTCATGGGACGACCCGGCGACACGCGAGGCGATCGAACGCTACATGGCGGGTGTACGGGACGACGCCCCCTGGTGCCCGTGGAACATAGAGTTCATCCGCCGGATCAACGGGCTCGGCAGCGTGCAGGACGTCTACGACACCGTCTTCGACGCCGAATACCTCGTGCTCGGGCTCGGCGACGTCTACCTGGGCGCGCCCGTGGCCACCCCGCTCGACCCGCGGCATCGGCTGGTCACCACCAAGTACAACCCGGCCAGGACCTGGACCGCGGAGAACTCCGTCGGCATCGGCGGTGCCTACCTGTGCGTCTACGGCATGGAAGGGCCTGGCGGCTACCAGTTCGTCGGCCGTACGGTCCAGGTCTGGTCGACCTACGGGCAGGACACACCCTGGCTGCTGCGCTTCTTCGACCGCATCCGCTGGTACCCGGTCAGCGCGCAGGAGCTGCTCGACCTGAGGGCGGACATGGCGGCCGGGCGACTGGAGCTGAAGATCGAGGACGGCTCGTTCTCGCTGGCCGACCATCGCCGCTTCCTGGCCGCCCACTCGCCGTCCATCGCCGCCTTCCGGGAGCGGCAGGCCGCGGCCTTCGCCACCGAGCGTGCCGCCTGGGAGGCTTCCGGCGAGTTCGCCCGGGGCTCCGAACCCCCCGACGCGCCGCCTGCTTCGACGGAGGTTCTCTCGGGCGGGGTGGTGGCCGAGTTCGCGGCCGGCGTCTGGCAGGTGGCCGTCACGGCCGGCGAGCGGGTCGAAGCAGGGGACAGGCTCGTCGTGCTGGAGGCCATGAAGATGGAGTCGGTTGTCCTGGCGCCGGTGGCCGGGGTGGTGGAGCGGGTCCTGGTCAAGCCCGGCGACCAGGTCGATGCCGGGACCGCGCTGGTCGTGGTGAAGGGAGAGCGGGCGTGACCGCGACGAGCCGCGTTCAGCGGGCGGATGGGCGCGGCGCTGCGGCGGTCGACAGGATACGGCGGGCCTATGCCCGGATCGCCGAGGTGAACCGGCCCGAGACATGGATCACCCTGCGCCCGCAGGAAGAGACAGAGGCGGAGGCCGCCGCGATCGACCCGGCCCTGCCGTTGGCCGGGACGCTCTTCGCGGTCAAGGGCAACATCGACGTCGGGGGCCTGCCCACCACGGCGGGTTGTCCCTCCTATGCCTACCTGCCCGAGCGTGACGCCGAGGTGGTGGCACGGCTGCGGGCGGCGGGTTCGGTGGTGCTCGGCACGACCAACCTTGACCAGTTCGCCACCGGGCTGGTCGGGACGCGCAGCCCTTATGGGCCGGTGCGCAATGCCATCGACCCTTCCTACATCTCGGGTGGATCCAGCTCCGGGTCCGCGGTCGCGGTCGCGCTCGGGATCGTGGACTTCGCACTCGGCACCGACACCGCGGGGTCCGGGAGGGTCCCGGCAGCATTCAACGGGATCGTGGGGCTGAAGCCGACCTTCGGCCTCGTCCCCACCGACGGTGTCGTGCCCGCCTGCGGGAGCCTCGACTGCGTCACCGTCTTCGCCCGCTCCCTGCTCGAGGCCCGCCGCGCCTTCGCCGTCATGACCGCCTCGTCGGTGACGGCCGCGCCCGCCTCGCCGGGCACCGCGGCGGCCGGCGAGGTGGCCGTGCCGCCCAGGCGGCCGGGGCCCTGGCGAGTGGCCGTGCCGGCGGTGGACGCGCTCGGCGAGCTCGACGCCGGCTGGGCGAAGGCCTTCGAGCGCGCGGCCCGCTCGTTCCGCGGCGTGGAACTGCTCCCGATCGACCCTGCTCCCTTCCTGCAGGCCGCCGAATTGCTCTACCAGGGCGCCTTCGTCGCCGAGCGTTACCGCGCGGTCGGCGAGTTCGTCGCCAAGGGCGGTCCCGACCTGGACCCCACCGTCGCGGGGATCATCACGGCCGCCGCTGCGATCCCCGCACACCGGCTGTTCGCCGACCAGGAAGCTCTCGCGGGCCTGCGAGCCCAGGCCATGGCGAACCTCGGGGACGCGGACGCCCTCCTGCTGCCCACGACCCCCGGCCATCCAACGCTCGCCGAGGTGGCGGCCGAGCCTTTGACCGCCAACTCCAGGCTCGGCCGCTTCACCAACTCCACCAACCTGTTCGGCCTGTCCGCCCTGGCCGTGCCGGCCGGCACGGCCGGCGGGCTGCCCTTCGGCGTGATGCTGCTGGGCCGTCCACACGCCGACGACCACCTGGCGGCGATCGCCGAAACTCTCAACCTGCCGCTGCGCCTGGCCGTCGTGGGCGCTCACCTCAGCGGCCAGCCACTCAATCACCAGCTGACCGAACGCGGCGCCGGTCTCGTCGTCACCACCACCACCGCCTCGGCCTACCGCCTGTACGCCCTACCGACCACCCCGCCCAAGCCGGGCCTGGTCCGCACGGCCGAGGGCGGAGCGCCGATCGAGGTCGAGGTGTGGGAACTACCACCCGACGGCCTGGGCAGCCTGCTCGCCGAGGTTCCCCGGCCTCTCGCGCTCGGCCAGGTCGAGCTGGCCGGCGGCAGCACGGCGACCGGCTTCGTGTGCACGCCGGATGGCCTGGCCGGTGCGACCGACATCACGGTTCACGGCGGCTGGCGAGCCTACCTGGCAGCGGGGTGAGCGTTCGTCGAGGCATCGACTGCTCACCGCAGCGGCGCTCGTGGTGTCGGCGACGTGAGTGGTTGGTGGGGCGTGGTTGACCCGTGATCCGCCGGTGGCGCGCGTGGGATGGTGTGCCCGTCGGATGGTCGCGTCCGCCTGGAGGCGTGGGCGTCCGGTGGCCGGGTGTGGCCGGTGGTGCGCCCGTTCAGTGGTGCCCGTTCGGGCCGTCGTGCCCCCCGTGGAGTGGTCGGCCGAAGCGGTGTCAGACGGGCTGGTTCGGAGCCTGGGCGGTGATGGCCGGGATGAGGTGGTAGCTCTCCTGGAAGACGAGGTTGTGGGCGTCGCCGGCGGCGATCGCGCGTAGCGTGTCGAGCTGGGCCTCGGCGTCCGCACGGCCGAAGACGTTCAGCGGCCAGTCCCCGACCGTGTTGCCCCGCAAATGCGGGTGGTGGAAGTCGCAGCCGTAGTGGGCGACGATCGCGATCGGCTGGTTGTGGGTGGCGCGCTGTTCCGGCCACGTCAGCGACCACATCGCGTTGAGCCCGCCCTCGCGCGACCGGGTGACCCCGCTGGCCACCACCTCACCGGTGCCGAGCAGCAGGTCGGCGTTGAGCTCGTCGAGGGCTCTGCGTGCCACCGGGTCGAGCAGCTCGGCCGCCGTGGCGAAAACGTGTTCCTTGTCCCCCCGCGTGACGGCCCCTCCGTGGTCGCCGTCACGCAGGTCGCGGAAGTGCCTGAGCAGGGCTTCGTTCATCGGAGTGCACATGACTACCCCCTGCCCAGATCCGGGTCAGGTGAGCAGGGCGGCGATGCGATCGCGCACGTCAGGCGTGTCGAGCCCGCGTACCGTCAGCGTCGTGCGGCGGCGTACGACGTCGTCCACCGTGGCCGCCCACTCGCGGTCGCGCGCGTAGACCGCCTGGGCCCAGATGTCGGGGCCGTCCGGGTGGATGCGCTCGCCGAGGGCGTGGTCCTCGCGGATGAGCCGGGCCAGGTCGAACGCGATCGACCCGTAGTGCGTGGCCAGGTGCCTGGCCACCAGCGGATCCATGCGCGCGCCCGGGTCGCGGTCGGTCCACAGCCGCAGGGCCACCGCGTCGGGGCTGGCCAGGCCCGGCAGGGGCACGGCGGGCAGGATGTCGGCCAGGTCGTCGCCCAGGGGCCGGCCGGGCAGGTGGGCGAGCGTGTCGAGGACGTGCCTGCCGATATGGCGGTAGGTGGTCCACTTGCCGCCCGCGACCGAGAGCATGCCGCCCGACCCCCTGGTCACCACGGTCTCCCGCTTCGCGGCCGTCACCTGCCCGGGGCCGCCGGGCAGGACGCGCAGCCCGGCGAAGGCGTAGGTGATGTCCTCGCGGCTGAGCTGGGCGTCGCGTACGGCGTGGCCGGCCTCGTCGAGGATCTGCGCGATGTCGGCCTCGGTGGCGCGCACCCCGCCCGGATCGCCCTCGTACGCCTCGTCCGTGGTGCCGAGCAGCAGGTGGTCCTCCCACGGGATGGCGAACGACACGCGGTACTTGTCGATCGGCGTGGTCAGCGCCGCCTTCCACGGTTCGTGGCGGCGCAGCACCAGGTGGGCGCCCTTGGACAGCCGGATGCTCGGCGCGGCGTCCGGGTCCTCCATGCGCCGCAGGTGGTCCACCCAGGGCCCGGTGGCGTTCAGGACGAGCCGGGCGGAGACCCCGAACTCGGCCCCGTCGAGCCGGTCGCGCAGGTCGGCCCCCGTGACCGTGCCGCCCGTCTTGCGCAGCCCGACGACCTCGGCGTGGTTGAGCACGACCGCGCCCGCGTCCGCGGCGGCCCGTACGGTCATGACCGCGACGCGGCTGTCGTTCATCTGGTGGTCGCCGTAGACGGCGGCCGCCCGCAGCCCCTCGGTACGCAGCGCGGGCACCTTGGCCAGCGCCTGGTGGGGCGTGATCACCTTGCCCATGCCGTCGCCGAACACCGACAGCGCCGAATACAGGAACACCCCCGCGCCCAGCTTGGCCGCCCCATGCGGCCCGCCCTTGTAGATCGGCACCAGGAACGTCAGCGGCTTGACCAGGTGCGGCGCGATGTCGGCGGCCAGGGCGCGGCGCTCGCGGTGGTTCTCGGCGACCAGCCGGACGTTGCCGGTCTGCAGGTAACGCAGGCCCCCGTGGACGAGCTTGGAGGAGGCGCTGGAGGTCGCGCCGGCGAAGTCGCCCGCGTCGACCATCGCCACCCGCAGCCCGGCCTGCGCGGCCATCCAGGTCACGGAGGTGCCGAGGATGCCGCCGCCGATCACGAGCAGGTCGTAGGCGGTGCGCGAGAGCTCCTCACGGGTCTGCGCGCGGTCTGCGGCGGTCGTCGTCGTCATTGCCATGCTCCCTACCTGTTGACCTACTGCTCGACCCAGTCGAGGGTCCGGGCCACGGCCTTCTTCCAGTTGCGGTATTCGTGCTCGCGCGCGGCCTCGTCGATGGCCGGGCGCCACTCGGCGGCCTTGTGCCAGTTGGCGCGCAGGCTGTCGACGTCGGGCCAGTAGCCGGTCGCCAGCCCGGCGGCGTAGGCGGCGCCCAGGGCGGTGGTCTCGGCCACCATGGGCCGGATCACCGGCACCGCGAGGACGTCGGCGAGGGTCTGCATGAGCAGGTTGTTCGCGGTCATGCCGCCGTCGGCGCGCAGCGTGGTCAGGTCGAGCCCGGAGTCGGCGTTCATCGCGTCGACCACCTCGCGGGTCTGCCACGCCGTGGCCTCCAGTACGGCCCGCGCGATGTGCCCCTTGGTGACGAACCCGGTCAGCCCCGCGATCACGCCGCGCGCGTCCGAGCGCCAGTGCGGCGCGAACAGCCCCGAGAAGGCCGGTACGAAGTAGCAGCCGCCGTTGTCGTCGACCGTCCTGGCCAGCGTCTCGATCTCGGCCGCGCTGGAGATCAGGCCCAGGTTGTCGCGCAGCCACTGCACCAGCGACCCGGTGACCGCGATCGCGCCCTCCAGCGCGTACGTGGCCGGGCCCTCGCCGATCTGGTAGCCGACCGTGGTCAGCAGGCCGTGCTTGGAGACGACGGGCTCGTGGCCGGTGTTCATCAGCAGGAAGCTGCCGGAGCCGTAGGTGCTCTTGGTCTCGCCGGGCGCGAAACACGTCTGGCCGAACAGCGCCGCCTGCTGGTCGCCGAGCGCCGAGGCGACGGGGACGCCCGCCGCGGTGCGGCCGTAGACCTCGGCGGACGGGCGGATCTCCGGCAGCATCGCGCGGGGCACGCCCAGCGCGTCGAGCAGCTCGTCGTCCCAGGCCAGCGTGTGGATGTTCATCAGCATCGTACGGCTGGCGTTGGTCACGTCGGTGACGTGGCGGCCGGTGAGGTTCCACAGCAGCCAGCTGTCCATCGTCCCGAACAGCACCTCGCCGCGCTCGGCCCGCTCCCGCAGCCCGTAGGCGTCCAGCAGCCAGCGGATCTTCGGCCCGGAGAAGTACGTCGCCAGCGGCAGCCCGGCCTTCTCCTTGAACAGCCCCTCGTGCTCGGCCAGCGCCCGGGTCAGCTGATCCGTGCGGGTGTCCTGCCAGACGATCGCGGGGCAGACGGGCCGGCCGGTGGCCCGCTCCCACAGCACGGTGGTCTCGCGCTGGTTGGTGATGCCCAGCGCGGCGATCTGGCCGTCCTCGATGCCGGCGCCGCTGACGGCCTCGGCCAGCACGCCCTGCACGGCCTGCCAGATCTCGGCCGCGTCGTGCTCGACCCAGCCGGGCTTGGGGAAGATCTGGCGGTGCTCGCGCTGGGCGACGGAGATGATGTTGCCGGCCTGGTCGAAGACGATGCAGCGGCTGGAGGTGGTGCCCTGGTCGATGGCGGCGACGTATTGAGTTCGAGGCACGGGGTTCCTCGCTTGGTTCTGGTTCGGCAATGCCGAACGAATGCTATTTCGTGGTCTTAGGGATGTTCAAGTGAGCGGGTGATCGCGCGGGCGGCGTCCCGTACGTACGAGACGAACTCCATGTGCAGGGCGCCGTCGGGGGCCAGCCGCTCGACGGCGCCGCGGATGCCGATGGCGCCCACCACCAGGCCGCGCGGGTCCTTGATGGGCGCGGCGATGGCCACCTCGCCCTCGGTGAGTTCCTCCGTCTCGGAGGCCCAGCCGCGCGTCCTGACCAGGCCGAGCTCCTTCTCCAGCGCCGCGGGGTCGACGATCGTGTTCTTCGTGTACGGCTGCAGCGGCGGCGCGGGCGGCTCGCCGTACGGGTCGTGGGCGAGCAGGACCTTGCCGAGCGCGCTGGCATGGGTCGGCAGGTATGTGCCCACCTGGAGCGTCTGCATGCTGTCGTCGGGCCGGAACACGTGGTGGATCACCAGCACGTGGCCCTCGTGGAGGGTGCCGATCCAGGCGCTCTCCCTGCTGCGCCCCGCGAGGGCGTCGGCCCAGTTGATGGCGCGGGTGCGCAGCTCGTTGACGTCGAGATAGCTGCTGCCGAGATGGAGCAGCGTGGCGCCGAGCCGGTATTTCCCGCTCGCCGGGTCCTGCTCGACGAACCCGACGTGGACCAGCGTGCGCAGGATGCCGTGCAGCGTGCCCTTGGGCAGGCCCAGCGCCCTGGCCAGCTCGGCCACCCCGAGCTGGCGCGGCCCCGAGGCCAGCAGCTTCAGGATCGCGGCCGCCCGCTCGACCGACTGAATCGTCTCTCCCACAGCCCGCACCATAGCGCAGATTCGTTCGGTATTGCCGAACGGTCGAAGGGATGGAACCGATCTTCGCATGGCCGCGTCCAGAAGGTGGGGGAAATGCGCCGTCAATCCTTAATGGGATGACAGTTCCGTTAAAATGGAACGTTGCGACAAGGAGCGTAGATGGACCAACCTTCCCGTTCGGCGGGAACCGTGCGGCCAGGGGGCCGCACGGCGCGGGTGCGCGCGGCCGTCATGGAGGCCACGCAGGACGAGCTGGTCGAGCACGGCTTCCATGGCCTGACCATGGACCAGGTGGCGGCCAGGGCGGGCGTCGGCAAGACCACGGTCTACCGGCGCTGGGGGAGCAGGGCGGGCCTGGTCACCGATCTCATGACCGAGCTGGCCAACCAGTCCACGCCCCATGCCGACACGGGCGGCGTCGAGGCCGACCTGCGGGCCAACGCGCTGTCCGTACTGGGGGCGATCAACGACGGGCGGCTCGGCGCCACGTTCCAGGCGGTGATCGCCGCCGCCACCAGCGACGAGCAGGCCGCCGGCGCGCTGCGCGCCTTCTACCTGCGCAGGATCGCGGAGTGGGCCAACGTCGTGGACCTGGCGGTCAAGCGGGGCGAGCTGCCCGCGGGCACCGACGGCGCGGAGGTGATCCGCGCGATCTCCGCCCCGCTCTACTACCGGCTGGTGGTCACCAGGGAGCCGGTGACCGAGCAGGACGCGGAACGGTCCGTGGCGCGCACGCTGGCCGCCGCCAGGGCCGGCGCGTTCGTCGTGGAAGAGCCCTAGCTCACGGGGTCGAACGCGGCCAGATGGAGCCGTACCACCACAGGATGCCGCCCACCACGATCAGGCCGCCCGCCGTCGCCAGCTTCCCCATGAGGTCGGCGGGCGGGCCGGTGAAGGGCAGGTTGTCGAGGTGGTGGCCCCAGGGGCAGTCGTTCTTGACGCGGCTGGATTCGACGAGCGTTTCCCGCTGCGGGTCACCCAGCGAGTACGCCTCCACGTCCGCGGTGCTGCCCTTGGCCACCGGCACCTGCCTGACGATCGACTTGTGGGCCGGGATGGCCCCCTTCGCCACGCTGACCCCGTCGGCCTGGACGTCGAAGCGGGCGGCCTCCTGGGTCAGGTTGTGCAGGGTGACGTGCGCGCGTCCCGAACGGCAGTGAACGTCGTCCACCGTCATCGTGAACGGGTCGCCGTGATCCTCATGCCAGGGCCACGCCTGCGCGCTCTGGGGGAGGAACAGGACCGCACAGACCGGTAGTGCGGCCAGCACGAGACGTGTCCTGATATGCATGAGCTCCCCCCAACGAGTGATCTTTGCTACAGAAGGTGCCCAAGTGACCACGAAAAGTAACATCGACGCACTGGGGGAGCGCGAGCCTCGCGAACCCTTCATGATGGAGGTATGGCGGAAGCGATCTACGTCGGCGGTTTGTTGGTGGCGACGCCGCTTCTCGACGACCCCAACTTCCGGCGTAGCGTCGTGCTGATCCTCGAACACGACCACGACGGCGGCACCCTGGGGGTGGTGCTCAACCGGCCGAGCGACATCTCCGTGACCCAGGTGCTGCCCGTGTGGGATCCGCTGGTGACCGGGCCCTCCGTGCTCTTCGAGGGCGGGCCCGTGCAGACGGACAGCGCGCTCGCGCTGGCGGCGGTCCCCAGCGGCGAGGAGCCGCTCGGCTGGCGCAGGCTGCACGCGGGCACCCCGGCCGTCTCCAGGATCGGGACGGTGGACCTGGACGCGCCGCCCGAGATCCTGCAGGGGGAGATCGCGCAGATGCGCATCTTCGCGGGGTACGCGGGCTGGTCGTCGGGCCAGCTGGAGAGCGAGATCGCCGAAGGCGCCTGGTACGTGGTCGACTCGGAGGTCGGCGACACCTTCCACGCCGATCCCCGCGCGCTCTGGCGGCACGTGCTGCGGCGGCAGCCCGGCGAGCTGGCCTTCGTGGCGACCTGCCCGGACGACCCGACGATGAACTGACTAGCGGTCCCAGCCGGGCCGCAGCGAGCGCTCGGCCAGCTCGATGGTCTCCGCCATCCGCTGCGTGATCTCCGGCAGGCCGCTGTCGCGGCGCGGGCACTCGAAGCCGACGCGCAGGGTGCAGGCGGCGAACGCCACGATCAAGGGCGTGAGCATGTCCTCGTCGGGGTCCACGCCCCTGCGTGCGGCGATCACCTCGATGAGGCGGCGCTCGGTCGCCGCGCCCCTGGCCACGGACATGCCCACCAGCCTCGGGTGGTCCTCCATGAGCCGCCGCAGCTTCAGGAACCTCGCCCTGTCCTCGCCCGTTGAACCCTCCAGGTCGCCGACGACCGCGCGCATGGCGTGCATGAGCGAGGTGAAGGACGACTCATCCTCCGGGCGGGACGCCAGCGTCTCGAGCATGATCTCCTCGCCGTGGTCGTGGTGCCACAGCGCCAGGTGATCCTTGCTGTTGAAGTAGCGGAAGAAGGTGCGCGGGGAGATTTCGACGGCCCCCGCGATCTGCTCCACCGTGGTCGACTCGTACCCTTGTTCGAGGAACAGGTCGAGCGCGGCGTCGAGGATCGCCAGGCGCGTCTTCTCCTTCTTGCGTTCCCGTAGACCCACAGCAGTCACTCCCTCGAAACCTTTCTGTCACAGTGTGCCATAAGTCATACGACGACGAATAAAACTCGTTTGTCATTAGTCAGCGACTGTCATAGATTACCTGAGGCTTACGAGATCTATGCCCCGGTATGGGGCGGTTCGTGTACTTAGGGGGACTTCATGGCTCACGCGAAGGCGGTGGATGCGCCGTCATCGCACGGCCCGGTGAAAACGGGGGCCGGCGGCAATCCTTGGCTCGTGCTGCTGGCGGTCAGCTTGGGCGTCATCATGGTCATGCTCGACGGCACGGTCGTGGGCATCGCCAACCCGTCGATCCAGGCCGACCTCAAGGCCTCGCTGTCCGACCTGCAGTGGGTGACCAGCGGTTACCTGCTGGCGCTGGCGGTGTTCCTGATCACCGCCGGCAAGCTCGGCGACCTGTTCGGGCACAAGCGGGTCTTCCTGATCGGCGTGGCGGGGTTCGCCATCTCCTCGGTGGGCATCGGGCTCAGCGCCGAGCTGGCCGACATCATTCCCGGCCTCTCCCCGGTGGGCGCGCTGATCGCCCTGCGGGTGCTGCAGGGCCTGTTCGGCGCGCTGCTCCAGCCGGCCGCCCTGGCGCTGCTGCGTGGAGCGTTCCCGGGTGAGAAGCTCAACCAGGCCATGGGCGCCTGGGGTGCGATCATCGGCCTGTCCAGCGCCGCCGGCCCGATCGTGGGCGGCCTCCTGGTCGAGAACGCGAGCTGGGAGACGGTCTTCTTCATCAACGCCCCCGTCGGCCTCGCCGCCCTCGTCCTCGGCACCATCCTGATCAAGGACAACCGCGCGCAGACGCTGGCGCGGATCGACTGGCTCGGCGTGCTGCTGCTGTCCGGCGCGATGTTCTCGCTCGTCTGGACGATCATCAAGGCTCCGGAGTGGGGCTGGGGCGACAGCACGACGCTGACCTTCGCGGGCCTGTTCGTGGTGCTGATCGGCGCGTTCATCTTCTGGCAGAGCCGGGCGAGCCAGCCGCTGGTGCCGCTGTCGCTGTTCAAGAACGCCTCGATCTCCATCGGCACCGTGCTGATGATGATGGTCGCGTTCGCCATGTTCGGCGCGATGTTCTTCCTCGGCTTCTTCTTCCAGGGCGTGCACGGCCTGTCCCCGCTGGAGGCCGGCCTGCGCATGCTGCCGATGAGCGCCGGCATGATCGTCGCCTCGCCGCTGGCGGGCATGGCGATCGGCAGGCTGGGGGCGAAGATCACGATGGCCACGGGCCTGCTGATCACCGCGTTCTCGATGTTCCTCATGTCCCAGCTCAGCATCGACGCGTCGTTCATCGAGAGCGGCATCCCGTTCCTGCTGCTGGCCTTCGGCATGTCGCCGGTGTTCGTGGGCGCCACGGAGATCATCGTGGGCAACGCCCCGGTCAACCTGACCGGCGTCGCGGGTGGCGTGCAGCAGTCGGCCATGCAGGTCGGCGGCGCGCTCGGCACCGCGATCCTGGGCGCCGTGATGGCCGGCGAGATCTCCGACAAGCTGCCCGGCTACCTCGGCCCGGCGGCCCAGGCCATCCCGCCCGCCCAGCTGACGGGGCTGGAGAAGGCCGCCGCGTTCGGCACCGTCCCGCCCGGCGTGCCGCAGCAGATCGGCGACGCCGTGCACAACGCCTTCATGGACGGCATGCACGTGGCCTTCCTGGTCAGCACCGGCATCGCGGTGCTGACGGCCGTACTGACGCTGTTCGTCAAGGCCGGCAGGAAGACCGAGGGCGCGCCCGTCCACATGGGCTGAGCCTGATCCCACGTACGGCCCTCGCCACGCGGCGGGGGCCGTATCGCTATATGGGGGACCTGGTCGTCGTCGGGCATAAACTCTGTGGGGTGAGCACGACGAAGATCCTCCCAGAGCAGGAGACCACGCCCCGGACGTCGCACGGCGACGGCGATCACGAGCGGTTCGCCCACTACGCGGACAAGCACAAGATCACGGAGAGCATGGTCACGGGCACGCCTATCCGGGCGCTGTGCGGCAAGGTCTGGGTGCCCAGCCGCGATCCGAAGAAATATCCGGTATGCCCGGAGTGCAAGGAGATCTACGAGGGCCTGCCCCCGGGTGGCGGCGACGGCGGCGACAACAAGCAGTGAGTGTTGCTGACCGGTAATCTCCCCAGGTCAAGCTACGGTCGGTAGCCAGACCGGCTCGATACGTAGTGGGGGATTGCATGGTCCGGCGCGTGACCGCCGTCTCGTTGGCATGTCTGCTCGCGGTCGGGTTCACGCCGCCGCTCCGTACCGAGGCGGCGCAGGCGTCGCGTTGCGCGGGCCACGTCCCCCGCAGGACGGGGCCGCGCTCACCCAAGCCCGAAGACGTGGCCAAGGTCCTCGTCGAGCTGGGCAAGCGGCTCGCCGGCGTGACGACGCCCACCCAGGTCACCGTGCCGACGCGCGTGCACGTCATCACGCGCGGTGAGCGCAAGGTGACCGACGACGACGTCAAGGCCCAGATCGGCGCGCTCAACTCCGCGTACGGCGGCACCTACGGCGGCGTCGACACCGGCGTGCGCTTCCGCCTGGACGGCATCTCGGTCACCGACAACGCCCTGTGGTTCAACGACCCCGTCGGCAACGAGCGGCCGATGAAGGTGGCGCTGCACCAGGGCGGCGCCGACACGCTCAACCTCTACATCGCCCAGCTCAGCGAGCAGATGCTGGGCTTCGCCAGCTACCCGTACTGGTATGACGAGACGCCCAGGCTGGACGGCGTCGTGATCGACTGGCGCAGCCTGCCCGGTGGCGCGATGACCAACTACAACCGCGGCTTCACCGGCGTGCACGAGATCGGGCACTGGCTCGGCCTCTTCCACACGTTCGAGAACGGCTGCGAGCTGCCCGGCGACGGCATCGCCGACACCCCGATGGAAGCCCGGCCGACCGAGGCCTGCCCGGCGGACAAGGACAGCTGCGCGCAGCACCCCGGCCTGGACCCGGCGCACAACTTCATGGACTACGCGCACGACAAGTGCATGTCGGAGTTCACCGCGGGGCAGGCGGAGCGCATGCACCAGATGTGGGCGGTGTACCGGACCGCGACCACCCCGGCAGCCTAGATTTCCGGCAAATTACGATATGTAGGTGACAGGTCCAAAGGCACTCGACACTCCCTACGAATCCACCCGCATCCTCAGCCCCGAATACCGCGTCGCGACAGTCGGTATCGTGCTGACGATCACCCTGGTCGCCTTCGAGGGCATGTCCGTCGGGGTCGTCATGCCGGCGGTGGCCCACGAGCTGAACGCCCTCGACCTGTACGGGATCAGTTTCTCCGCCTTCCTCATCGCCAGCCTCTTCGCGAACGTGGTGGCGGGCCTCTGGTCGGACCGCCGCGGCTACCAGTTGCCGTTCCTGTCTGGGGTGGTGCTGTTCGTGGCGGGGATGGCACTGGCCGGGGCGGCGCACTCGGCGGGGATGTTCCTCGTGGCGCGGGCCGTGCAGGGGCTGGGCGCGGGCGCCTCGATCGTGGCGCTGCTCGTGATGATCGCGCGGGTCTATCCGGAGGCCCTGCGGCCCAAGGTCTTCGCGGCCGTCTCCGCGGCCTGGGTGGTGCCCGCCATGGTGGGGCCGGCCGTGGCCGGGTTCGTGGCCGTGCAGTGGGGCTGGCGGTACGTCTTCTACGGGATCATCCCGCTGGTCGTGCCCGCGCTGGTGATGCTCGTGCCCGCGCTGCGCATGCCGTCCTCCTCCCATGAGCCGTCGACCGGCCCGCGCTCCAGGCCGGTCGCGATGACGCTGGCCGCCACCGCCACGGCGGGCGGGGCCGGGGCGCTGCTGCAGGGCGTGGACCTCCTGCACAGACGCCCCGTGGTCGGGGCGCTGGAGGCCGTCGCGGGCCTGGCGTTCCTGGTCTACGGGCTGTACCGGCTGCTGCCTCCCGACGCGCTGCGGTTCGCGCGCGGGCTGCCCACGACCGTGCTGATGCGGGGCTTCTTCTCGGCCGCCTTCTTCGGGGTGAACTCCTTCATCCCGCTCGCGCTGCAGGAGGTGAAGTCCTTCGACCTCAAGCTCGCGGGGATCGCGCTGACGACCGGGGCGCTGGGGTGGTCCGCGGGGTCGTTCCTGCAGAGCAGGCGGGAGGGGGAGGCGTACAGGCGGATCCGGCTGGGGGCGGGGTGCGTCACCGTCTCGATCCTGATCTGCATGCTGTGCGTCGTTCCCGGGGTGACCGGGTGGGTCGCGGTGCCCGCGTGGATCGTGGCCGGGTTCGGGATGGGGTTCGGCATGACCACGGTCAGCGTCACCGCGTTGCGGCAGTCCCCTCTGAACGAGCAGGGGGCGAACTCCGCCGCCCTGTCGGTCACGGACATGCTCGGGTCCGCCCTGGCGATCGGGGTCGGGGGCGCGCTGGTCAATCTGATCGGTCACGCCCCGGACGAGATCGCCACCGGGTTCGTCGTGATCTCGTTCCTCATGGCCGCCGTCGCCCTCGGCGCCACGCTCCTCGCCGGACGCACCCGCTGATTTCCGCCCCTCCTGTCACACCGATCACGGTTCTCCTGACCATCGCCGCGCGGGGTGATAGGACAGCGGTCAGGGAGGTGCCATGGAGGATGACACCGAGGACGACCGCCGGGTCTGGCCGCCTCAGCCCGCTCCCAGGCATCGCCGTACTCCTCCGCGGTACGCGTGGGGCGCGCCCCACGCGGAGGAGCCGCGGCGGGGGCGCACGGGCCCTCTTGAGGCCGTGCCGGACCCCGACCCGGAGCCGGTACGGCGGCATGCCCGGTCCAGCGGTCCTGAGCCGGTCCGCGGCGAGCCCGACCCGCTGGACCTCGGGCCCGAGGAGCCGTGGAACCCGCAGATCCGCAGGACGGCCTCGTACGGCCTGGACCGCGAGTTCGAGCCCTGGGAGTCGCTTCCCCCGTCCGCGCGCCTCTACGGCTCTCCGGCGGACCCCGGGCGGCGCACGGGCGTGTCCGGGAGGACGCTGCGGCGCTGGGCGGTCGTGTCGGTGGCCCTGCTGGCAGGCGTGGGCCTGGTGGTGGGGGCGACCGTCGTGGTGCTGCGGATCACCGCGCCTTCGGCGGAGAGCGGGCAGCTGAGCGACTCCCTGGCCAAGGTGTCGGTGGCGCTGCCACAGGGGTGGAGCCAGGCGCCGGTGCCGCCCGTGACGGGATTCACCTCCGTGGCCAGGGACGGCGGCGGCGGGCTCGTCATGGCCAGGCCGGTCACAGGGGCCGTGGCGGACGCCAAGAAGGCCACGGCGGAGGCGGCGGAGCTCTACTCCCGGCTGCTGCTCAAAGGAGACCGGGTGACCGTCGTCGAGGACAAGGAGCTCCCCGGAGGACACACCCGGGCGCTGCGGGCGGAATATCAGGATGTGGCCAACCGGCCGGCCTTCCTGAGAGTGACGCTTCTCACTCGCGCGGGCTCCGCGGTCATGCTCCTCGGGCTGCTCCAACCCGAGGAAACCGCACGCAGACAGGCCCTCGACACGGTCATGACGAAGATCAAATGACCCGCATAGCACGCGGGGAAGAGCTTGGCCAGAATCCTCAACTCACGGCACGTCTTGTCGGTCGGCCCGATTACTATCGGGTCACTGTGAGAGAGCGAAGCACACTAACCCCAGAGGTGATGCGGTGAGCACCTTCGCCGCGTCCCACCTTTCGCCTTCCTATCCCGACCGAGCAGCATGGGGCACCGCCCCCAAGCTCCGCGCGTGGCAGCAGGAGGCGTTCGACCTCTACTTCAGGCGCGAGCCGCGTGACTTCCTCACCGTGGCGACTCCGGGCGCGGGCAAGACGACCTACGCCCTGCGCATCGCCAGCGAGCTGCTCGCCAACGGCGTGATCAGGTCGATCACGATCGTCACGCCCACCGAGCACCTCAAGCGGCAGTGGGCCGACGCCGCCGCGCGGGTCGGCATCGGCATCGACCCCGAGTTCAAGAACAGCCAGGGCACGACCTCGCGCGACTACACCGGGGTGGCGGTGACGTACGCGCAGGTCGCCATGCACCCCGCGCTGCACAGGGCGCGCACGGAGGCGCGCAAGACGCTGGTGATCTTCGACGAGATCCACCACGCGGGCGACGCCAAGTCGTGGGGCGACGGCGTGAGCGAGGCGTTCGAGCCCGCCACGCGCCGCCTCCAGCTCACCGGCACGCCGTTCAGGTCCGACGACAACCCGATCCCGTTCGTCGGCTACGAGGAGGACGCCGAGGGCCTCAAGCGCAGCGTCGCCGACTACTCCTACGGCTACGGCCCCGCGCTCGACGACGGCGTCGTGCGCCCGGTCATCTTCCTGGCCTATTCCGGCGAGATGAAGTGGCGCACGCGGGCGGGCGACGAGATCGCCGCGACGCTCGGCACACCGCTCACCAAGGACCAGCTCTCGCAGGCGTGGCGGGCCGCGCTCGACCCGAAGGGCGACTGGATCCGCCAGGTCATGCAGGCCGCCGACCGGCGGCTCACCGAGGTGCGCAGGGGCGTGCCCGACGCGGGCGGCCTGGTCATCGCCACCGACCACGAGACGGCCCGGGCCTACGCCCGCCACCTGCGCAACATCACCGGCGAGGGCGCCACCGTGGTCCTCTCCGACGACCCCGGCGCGTCGAAGAAGATCAAGCAGTTCACGGCCTCGCCGGACCGCTGGCTGGTGGCCGTGCGCATGGTGTCGGAGGGCGTCGACATCCCCCGCCTGTGCGTGGGCGTCTACGCCACCTCCACCTCCACCCCGCTCTTCTTCGCCCAGGCCGTGGGCCGCTTCGTGCGGGCCCGCAAGCGCGGCGAGACCGCCTCGGTCTTCCTCCCCTCGGTGCCCACGCTCATGGGGCTGGCCAACGAGATGGAGGTCGAGCGCGACCACGTGCTCAACAAGCGGCCTCCCGAGGACGGGCTCGACGACAGCCTCCTGGAGCAGGCCAACCGCCAGAAGGACAATCCCGACGTCCTGGGTGACGAGCTCCCGTTCGAGACGATGGAGACGTCGGCCACGTTCGACCGGGTGCTGTTCGACGGCGGCGAGTTCGGCACGGGCGCGGCGGTCGGTTCGGCGGAGGAAGAGGACTTCCTGGGCCTGCCCGGGCTGCTGGAGCCCGACCAGGTGGCGACGCTGCTGCGCAAGCGGCAGTCCGACCAGCAGGCGGCCAGGCGCAAGCAGGAGGAGGAGCAGCCGCGCGAGACGCTGGCGCCGCACGAGCAGATCGCGGACCTGCGGCGCGAGCTCAACGGCCTGGTGGGCGCCTGGAACCACCGCACGGGTCAGCCGCACGGGGTCATCCACTCGGACCTGCGCCGCTCGTGCGGCGGGCCGCCGATCGCGCAGGCGACGGCGGAGCAGATCCAGGAGCGGATCGACACCATCCGCCGCTGGGCCACCCAGCGCCGCTAGCCGGCGCGCTCAGCCGAGCTTTCTGACGAGGATGCGGCACAGCTCGGGCCGGAGCTCGAGCCCGCCGTTCGGGTGGTAGACGACGTCGGTCGTCGCCACCTCGCCGTGCGGCCATTCGGCGTAGCCGCGGCGCTGGTACAACCTCAGGGCGTCGGGGTTGTCCAGGCCCACGCCGAGGGCGACCTGGTCGTGGCCGTCGGCCAGGAGCCGCTCCTCGGCGGCCCAGAGCAGCGCGGTGCCGATGCCCCGGTTGCGCATCCAGGGCACGACCTCCAGGTGCGTGAGCAGCGCCACGCCCGGTAAATGGGTACGCAGCTCGGGCTCCTCCGCGGGCCCCAGCCACATGTAGACGTCGCCGACCGCCGTCCCGCGCTCCCAGGCGACGAGCAGGGCCCCGTGACCGGAGTCCTGCCTGGCGAGCCGGTCGGTGAAGTAGCCCTCCTGCCCGAGCGAGTCGACCATCGCAGGGAGGTCCGTATGGACGGCCTGACGGATATCACGTGGCCCCACGGACGACAGATTCCCGGTTCGCCCACTTATGAATCAAATGAGGTCCACTGGCGCAATAGTGGTGCACCAGGTCTGACCAGCCATTTCATGGCATCGGCCACGCTCGGCCCGAGTTGCGGGATCCTGGCGAAGTGATCGGCCCACTGGTCGCGGTCCGCCGCCCACGCCTCCAGGTAGTTGACGCAGAACTGCGGCGTGATGCGGTTGAGGCGGCCCAGCGCGGCCAGCAGGGACTCCTCCATGGCCCGGCGGCTCGTCGTCGCGTCCGGCGGGAGCTCCCTGACGCGGCGCAGCACGTCCTTGACGAAGTCGCCGCGCCTGGCGAGGGCGCCGACCCAGTACGCCGGATCGGCGGCGGCCTGCCAGCCCGTGCCCTCGCCCCCGTCGAGCAGCCAGTAGACGCCCTCGGCCAGCACGTCGCCGAGCTCCTGGTCCCGCGCGCGCATGGGGCGGTCGAAAGGGTCGTACGGGCGCTGCTTGACCATGCCCGTGACCGCGAGCGGGCGCACCGACTTCTCGCCCAGCAGGTAGAACCAGTCCTCGTTGTAGATGTTCGGGAAGAACGAGGGGCCGCGGGTCGTCTCGACGGCCAGGGCGCCGCCGCCCACGAACGACTCCTGATGCCCGCCGGTCAGCCGGTGGGCGTGGCACACCACCGAGTTGTCCGGGTAGCCGCCGATGTGCATGCCCACGGCGTCGTACGAGTCGAGCAGGGCGGCCGCGTGCGCGACCTCCTCGTGCCCGCCGACCTCGATGTCGTCGTCCAGGAAGACGATGCGCCGCCAGCCCATCAGGCGGGCCAGCAGCAGCCCCGTGTTCCGCTTGGCGCTGAGGTCGGTCGCGCGGGCGAACGGCGTGCCCTTCAGCAGGGCCGTGGTCGCGAAGTCCGGCAGGTTGAGCCGGGCCACGTTGTCGATGTCCACGGAGATGAACTGCAGGCCGGCCGGCATCAGGAGGAGGTCCGGTTTGCTCCACTTGCTGTGCAGGGTCACGAGGGGGCAGTCCAGGGCGATCGCCAGCCGGATCGCGTGGCTCAGCCAGACCGGATGCCTGATGGTCGGCACGACGATGGCGTCGACGCGGCCGGACTTCGCGACTCGCGGGTAGACCTCGATCAGATCCCGGTGGGAGCCGTGGTGATGCTCCGATCCGACCTCAGTCCCCACGAGAGGGCTCCGACCACTCATGCAGCCGGAACGTGTTCAGGGTCCAATCAGGAGTGACGACCACGCGGTCCCTGATCCTGACGCGCGTGAGAATGCTGTAGGCCGCGGCGGTGCCGAAACGTGCCCGCAGATAGACGGCGTTGCGGTCGCGGAATCGCTCGTCGGTCAGGGCCCGCACCGCACCGTAGACGCCTCTGCCGTACATCCCATTGCAAATGGTCAACGTGCGCTCGACATTGTCGGGATTGACGCCGCGGTAGAAGAACCCGACGTCCTCAAGGAGTTGCAGATTATCGCCGGACCCGGCGGTGACGGTGTAGTGCCGGCGCGTGTCGCCCCCCTCGATGACCTCGAAATACGGACCCTTTTCCCCCTCCCAGTCGGGCACCTGCCGCACCGGGAGTTCTGCTTGCGCGAGCACCGCCCCGGTCACCGCGTTGTAGTCGACGCCGCCCAGGAGCACCACGTGCGTCGTCAGGTCGTCGGAACGCAGATCCTCGGTGGAGACCAGCTTCACCGGGCTGCGCGGATTAGCGGCCCGGAGATGGCCCCACAGCTCGAAGAGGGAGTCGAGGTCGGAGTACTTGTACAGCTCGATGTAGTCGGGGCTCGACGGGTCCGCGTACGGGATCTTGGTCCGGTCCTCCTCCGGGACCTGCGAGCAGATGACCGTGATCGGCTCCCCGTCGCGGAAGTGCCAGGGGCCGGCCTGGAGCGCGTCCCGCGCCGCCGGCTCGGCGTTCTCACCCGATGCCTGGGACTTCAGTGCGGCCTGGCGCAGCCGGTCCAGCTCGGCGAGCAGGTGGCGGTGGTCCTCGAGCTCGCCCGCCGTCAGGTCGGACACGGGGAGCACGCGTGCCGTCCCGTTGGAGATCGATCGCTTGGTCGCGAAGAACGCGGCGTACTTCTCCAGCCGGTGTAAAGGCGGGATCTTGCTCGCATGAGCCGACTCCCACGACGAGATCAGCGCGACGCTGACCTGGAACGCCTCGCGCAGCTGTGCCTGGGTGACGCGCCGGTCAGGCCAGTGGCTTTCGCGCAGCTCGCGCAGTCGGCGCGCCAGCGCGGAATTGACGCCGCTCATGCCAGCCCCATTGGTGTGAACTTCAGTAATCTCTAGTGAACATCAACCTGGCGGCGGAATCGATGAAGAATCCGCAGCTAAGGCCTAACAGAACAGCCAACGTGCACAAACGGGTGAGCACAAGAGCCATCAGTCTAACCATTCAGCTGTCACCGCCGTGTACGAATAGGGCGGTTCAGTCGGGGTAAACCTCTAATTGGAGAAGATTCACTGAAGTTAGCTGAATATGGGTGGAGGTGGTTCGTGGCGAGGGTCCGATGAGCCACACCCGGCAGGAGCGGCATCCCCATGCAGAAAGACAGCGGAACACCCCCGCGACGAGCCCAATCATCGGCGGAGGTGCCCGCGAGCGAGGTTTCTGTCAGAGCGCGTCTCCGCACCAGGGAAAACCTTCATGACCACACTAGTCCTCCACCTCTCGGTGGCAATACCAACATCAACCGATACCAGAGCCTTGACCCTCTTCCTCCTGACGACCTTGATCACACTGGCAGCGGCGGCCATCCGCTGGACGGTGAAGCGGGCGAACGTCGTCATGGTGATCAGTGGCACGGGCGTCCTGGTGATCGTCCTGTCCGTGCTGCTCGCCGCCTACGTGATCACCTTCGGGACAGCCTGAGGGAGCCGTCGCGCGCGGCGCTCCGCCCCCCGGCGCTGCGCGCGTGCCGGTCGCGTGTGACGATGGGTGACTCTGTGCGTTTGGCCACAGAGCGGCGCTCATCTGTTAGAAACTCGACGGAAGAGGCAACAACCACTCTTGGCTTGTCTCGGGATACGCAGAAGGACTTTGCCCATGTCGTCTGAGGTCACCAGAAAGCCGATGCTGACCGTGACTTCCGGCCTCTCGCGAAACGCCGTCATCCTCAAGCTCGAGGGCGAGCTCGACGTCAACGTCCTGCAGGTGCTGCGCGAGCACCTCGAACCCGTCTGGGCCCTTCCTCCCAAGCCCTTCCTGATCCTGGACCTGGGCGAGCTCTCGTTCTGCGACTCCATGGGGATGAACGAGCTCGTCGGCGTCATGCAGCGGTGCGAGTCCAGAGGGACCCGGCTGCTGCTCGGTGGGGTTCAGGGGGTCATGGCCAGGGTGCTGTCGATCACCGGGCTGCGGCACGCGTTCGAGGTCTTCGCCCGGCTCGACGACGCGCTGCGGCTCGCCGTGGCCAAGCCCTGACTACGTCTGGGGGATGCGCCGCCCGGTGCGGCCATCGGTCAGGACGTAATCCGGCTTCTCCCGCAGGGGAAGCTTCAGCGCGGCCCGGCCGCTCTCGACGCGCACCGGCAGCGTGAACACGCGCTGGTGGTGGCCCGTGAGCGCGGCCGGGTGGCTGCCGACGTTGGGCCCCTCGTACAGCCATAGACGCAGTCTGCGCCCCTCGGCCCGGACCACGACCTCGGCCGCCCCGCACTCCTGCGGCGCCGCCGCCCAGGTCAGCACGATCTCGTGGGCCACCTTCGCCGCATGGGGGACCGGGACGCGCTCCTGGCAGGAGGCCACGAGGTTGGCCACGATCGCCGGAGGGGCGGGGGCGGGCCGCTCTTCGGCGCCCATCGCGATCGTCCCGCCTTCCAGCAGCGCCAGCGTGACGACCGCGGCCACCCGCTCGCCGGCGCTCCCCCGGACGAGCAGCCACAGGCAGAGAGGACCGAGGACGAGCCAGGCCGCACCCAGGGAGATGGCCAGCATGAATCTACCTCCCGCGAAAAGGAGTTTGTGACTCTCCGTATTACTACGGCTCCGGAGGGGGTTCGTCCTCTTGAATATCACATGAACGCAGCGTTGCCTACCGCATACGCCTCGTGATCAATGGTGATCCCGGTCACCCCAGAACGGGCGCCCCCCGGAGGGTGGCGCCCGCGTCCTTCAGCTCCGCCAGCGCCGCCTCCGTGGTCGTCGGGGCCACGCCGGCCGTCAGGTCCAGCAGCACCCGCACCGCCAGCCCGTGCTTGACCGCGTCGAGCGCCGTCGCGCGCACGCAGTGGTCCGTGGCGATCCCGACCACGTCCACCTCGTGCACCCCGCGCTGCCCGAGCCACTCGGCCAGCGGGACCCCGTCGCTCGAAAGGCCCTCGAAACCGCTGTACGCGGCGGCGTAGGCGCCCTTGCTGAACACCTCCTCCACCTCCGCCACGTCGAACGACGGGTGGAAGTCGGCTCCCGGGGTCCCGGCCACGCAGTGCGCCGGCCACCTGGAGACGTAGTCGGGCGATTCGGCGAAGTGGTCGCCGGGCGAGATGTGGTAGTCGCGGGTCGCCACCACGTGGTCATAGCCGTGTTCGGCCATGTGGCGAGTGATCGCCGCCGCCACCTCCGAGCCGCCGGCCACGGGCAGGCTGCCGCCCTCGCAGAAGTCGTTCTGCACATCGACGATGATCAGTGCGGTCCCCATATTCAGCACTCTAATAACAGGGCCCGCCGTCCGGCCCGTCGCCCCGCTGCCGCGGGGAGGGTCAGGCGAACTCCGTGGGGATGGCCGCGTACCCCCTGCCGAGGTGCAGGGCCTCCTGGGGGAGGGTGGCGACGGCGGCGGCGTGGCGCTCGCGGGCGGCGGGCAGGGGCTCCCTGCCCACGACCTGCCCGTCGCGCACCAGCTCGTGCAGCAAGGGGACGCCGCCTTCCGGGGCCAGACCGCCGGTGGTGATCAGCTCGGTCTCCACGTTGCCCACGTCGTCCAGGAGCCGGTACGCCTGCTTGCGGCCCCCGCGCGACGGCTTGCCCACCGAGCGCTTGGCCACGGCCTCCAGCTTGCCCGTGGCCGTCTCCCTCGCCACCAGCTTGTACACCAGGGCCGCCGTGGGGACGCCGGACCCGGTCACCAGGGACGTGCCGACGCCGTAACCGTCGACGGGGGCGGCGGCGAGCGCGGCGATGGCGTACTCGTCCAGGTCGGAGGTGACCAGGATGCGGGTCTCGAAGGCCCCGAGCGCGTCGAGCTGCTCGCGCACCTCCTGCGCGGCGGCGGCCAGGTCGCCGGAGTCGATGCGGACCGCGCCCAGCTCCGGCCCCGCCAGCTCCACGGCCGTGCGCACCGCCTCGGCCACGTCGTACGTGTCCACCAGCAGCGTCGTCTTGCGGCCGAGCGAGGCGATCTGGGCCTCGAACGCGTCCTTCTCCGAGTCGTGCAGCAACGTGAACGCGTGCGCCGCCGTGCCGGCCGTGGGCACGCCGTAGGCGTACCCGGCCATGAGGTTGGAGGTGGAGGCGAAACCGGCGATGTACGCGGCCCGGGCGGCGGCCACGGCGGCGGCCTCGTGGGTGCGGCGCGAGCCCATCTCGATGATCGGCCGCTTGCCCGCGGCGTTGGTCATGCGGGAGGCCGCTGAGGCGATGGCGCAGTCGTGGTTCAGGATCGACAAGGTGAGGGTCTCGAGCAGCACGGCCTCCGCGAAGGTCCCCTCCACGATCATGATCGGGGAGGCGGGGAAGTAGAGGTCGCCCTCGCGGTAGCCGTAGACGTTCCCGGAAAACCGGTAATCGGCGAGAAACGCCAGAGTGTCGTCGTCGACGACCTGCCTCTTCCGCAAATAGGTGAGTTCTTCCTCACTGAAACGGAAGCGTTCTAGCTCGTCCAGGACACGTCCGGTCCCGGCGACAACCCCGTAGCGCCTGCCACCCGGCAGATGTCTGGCGAACACCTCGAAAACGGCGCGCCTGTGCGCCGCTCCGCTCCGGAGCGCCGCCTGCAGCATCGTCAGCTCATAGTGATCTGTGAGCAACGCAGTGCTCATGGTCATTGTCACGACTCGAAGACTACGGCCCAGATAGGGCAGACTCGGGGATGTGGGTAGCACCGCTCCAATCGCCGTTGAGCGTCCGTCATCGGACGTCCGGCCCGATCTGCCATGGGTGACCATCGTCTGGAACGACCCGGTCAACCTCATGTCCTACGTGACCTATGTCTTCCAATCGGTCTTCGGCTACACGAGAGAGAAGGCCGAAAAACTCATGCTGGACGTACACCACAAGGGCAAGGCCGTCGTGTCCAGTGGCACGCGGGAAGAGATGGAACGCGATGTGCAGATTCTCCACTCCTACGGCCTGTGGGCGACGGTCCAGCCGGACTCGGTCAAGTGAGGCACATGAGGTCAGTGAGGCGGCACGCGTGACATCGGGGTTTTCGTCGGGCAAGGGCGGCGTCGTCGTCGCGGAGTTCGAGGCCGCGGAGGTCTCCCTCCTGCGCTCGCTCGTGTCGATGATGCTGGGCATCGTGGAGCCGGGGCGGACCAGCGACGACCCGCTGGAGCGGGCGCTGGGCATCGGCGGGGGAGAGGCGCCGACCGACCCGGTGCTGGCCAGGCTGTTCCCGTCGGCGTACGAGGACGAGAAGGATTCGGCGGAGTTCCGCCGCTACACCGAGGCCACCCTGCGCGACGGCAAGCGGGCCGACGCGCAGACCGTCTTCGACACCGCCAGGTCGGGCCGCGCGGAGCTCACGCCCGAGCAGGCCCAGGCCTGGCTGCGCTCGCTCAACGACGTGCGCCTGACGCTCGGCACCAAGCTCGACGTGACCGAGGAGGTCCACGACGAGATCGCCGTGATGTCCGAGGACGACCCCCGCTACCCGGCCTACCTCACCTACGACTGGCTGACCTACCTCCAGGACAGCCTGGTCCGGGCGCTCTGGTAACTTCCGGGCATGCTGTCGATCTCGCAGGAACTGGTGGACAAGATCGTCGCCCATGCCCGTGCCGACCACCCCGACGAGGCGTGCGGGGTGATCGCCGGCAGGAACGGTGTCCCCGAGCGGTTCGTCCCGATGGAGAACGCCGAACGCTCGCCCACCTTCTACCGCTTCGACTCCATGGAGCAGCTGCGCGTCTGGCGTGAGATGGACGACCGCGACGAGGAGCCCGTCGTGATCTACCACTCCCACACGGCCACCGAGGCGTACCCGTCGCGCACCGACGTCTCCTATGCCTCCGAGCCGGACGCCCACTACGTCCTGGTCTCCACGCGGGACGAGGACGACGAGGACAAGGTGGAGTTCCGCTCGTACCGGATCCTCGACGGAGTGATTACCGAGGAAGAGGTAAGGTTTCTCCCATGATGGTCAGGCCGGTGCAGAGTTTCCTCTTCGCGCATACTCCTGCCGTCGTCGTCTACGACTGTCGCATGCGAGACCTGCAGCTCCACTGCCGCTAAGGCGGCAGCCCTGACGAGCAGGTTTCTTACCGGAAGATCCCGCGGAATCCGCATGTAGCCATCGGCGTTGCTGCCGATGGGACGACGACCTGATCTGAGGAGACTGAGCGCGATGGCCATCGAGGTTCGCATTCCGACCATCCTGCGTAATTACACCGGCGGCGCCAAGGCCGTCGACGCCGAGGGCGCCACCCTCGAAGAGCTGATCAGCAATCTGGAGTCGCGCCACCCCGGCATCAAGGAGCGCCTGGTCGACGCGGGCAGCCTGCGCCGCTTCGTCAACGTCTACCTGAACGACGAGGACGTGCGCTTCCTGGGCGGCCTGGGCACGCCGCTGTCCGACGGCGACACGGTGACCGTGCTGCCTGCCGTCGCCGGCGGGTGACATGCGGTTCGACTCGCTGATCGACTCGGTCGGCCGCACGCCCCTCGTGGGGCTGCCGAGGTTGTCGCCCTCCGCCGACGTGCGGATCTGGGCCAAGCTCGAAGACCGCAACCCGACCGGGTCGATCAAGGACAGGCCCGCCCTGTGGATGATCCAGGAGGCCGAGAAGGACGGCCGGCTCACGCCCGGCTGCACGATCCTCGAGCCCACCAGCGGTAACACGGGCATCTCGCTCGCCATGTCGGCCAAGCTCAAGGGCTACAAGCTGATCTGCGTGATGCCCGAGAACACCTCGGAGGAGCGCCGTCAGCTCCTGCGCATGTGGGGCGCGCAGATCATCTCCTCGCCCGCGGCGGGCGGCTCCAACGAGGCCGTGCGCGTGGCCAAGGAGCTGGCGGCCCAGAATCCCTCCTGGGTGATGCTCTACCAGTACGGAAACCCGGCCAACTGGCGCTCGCACTACGAGACCACCGGCCCGGAGATCCTCGAGGACCTGCCCACCGTCACCCACTTCGTGGCCGGGCTCGGCACGACGGGCACGCTGATGGGCGTCGGGCGGTTCCTGCGCGAGCGGGTGCCCGGCGTGCAGATCGTCGCCGCCGAGCCGCGTTACGGCGAGCTGGTCTACGGGCTGCGCAACGTGGACGAGGGCTTCATCCCCGAGCTCTACGACGAGTCCGTGCTGACCACCCGCTTCTCCGTGGGCTCGGCCGACGCGCTGCGGCGCACGCGCGAGCTGCTGGCCTCCGAGGGCATCTTCGCCGGAGTCTCGACCGGCGCGGCGCTGCACGCGGCGCTGGGCGTGGCCAAGAAGGCGGTCAAGGCGGGCGAGCGCGCCGACGTCGCGTTCGTGGTGGCCGACGGCGGCTGGAAATACCTGTCCACGGGCGCCTACGAGGGCACCCTGGAGGAGGCGGAAGAGCGCCTCGAAGGCCAGCTCTGGGCCTGAGACAGCAGGAAACAGGCGGCCGGTCCACAAAGGGCCGGCCGCCTGTTCCGTTCGTCGCTCAGTTGAACAGGACCCGCAGCGAGAACGTCGCCTCGGTGTCGGTCTGCGTGCCGCTCATCCCGACGGCCCGCAGCACCTGGAGGTTGGCCTTGTCGTCGCCCTGCATGGACTTGAGGTAGAGGCTCTCCACCTTGTCCAGGTCCACGAAGACCGCGTAGTTGGCGTCGTCCGCGTTGGGGATCGCCGTCTGGAACGTCTCCGAGTCGCCCAGCGTGCCCTCACCGGCCAGCTGCTTGGCGTACTCGTCCGACGTCGCCACGGTGAAGACGCCGTCGCCGGCGACCTTGGCGATCTGCGGCGCGCCCTGACCCTGGGAGGTCAGCGCCTGCTGGACCTTGTCGACGATGGCCTGCGCCTTGGCCGGGTCGGTGACGATGCGCACGCCGCCCTTGATCTGGTCGCCGCCCAGGCCCTGGCTGTCCACGGCGAGCGTGAAGTTCTTGCCGAAGATCGTGGCCAGGTCGCCGGGCAGCTGAATCCCGAGCTGGCTCTGCGCCGACTCCAGCATCTGCTTGACCTCGGCGCCGCCGCTCGCCGCGGCCTGCTTCTGGATCTGGTCCCACTGCTTGGTGACCATCTGGTCGAGGCCGGAGATCGACACCGCGCCCGCCGTGGTGGCGGGCAGCGTGCCCAGGTTGGCCTTGGGCAGGTCACCCTCGGGGGTCATGCCCTTGGCGCCGCGCACGAGGCCGGCGAGCTCGACGTACGCGCTGTCGAAGCGCAGCGCGCCGGCGAACCTGGCGTCCTTGACCTGGTCCACCAGGGCGGCCTGCTCGGCCGGGACCTCCTTCTTGGCCACCTCCATGAGCCCGCCCATGTCGGCCCAGAACGACAGCACGCCCTGCTCGCCGACCGCGCCCATGTCGTCGTTGAACTCGGCGTTGTCGGCCAGGCTGCCCTCGGACTTCGCGAACTTGTCGGCCAGCGCCTGGGTCGAGCTCAGCAGCGCGTAGTCGTCACGGAAGGCGAGGCCGTACTTCTCGCCCTTCATCAGCTTGGCGATGCCGGCCTTGGCCTGCGCCTCGTCCTTGATCTGGACGGCCACCGCGAAGTCGGGATCCTCCTTGCCCGACGGCACGGCGGCGAAGCCGACCCTGCTGCCGAGCCAGGGGTCGACGTCCTTGGCGAAGTCGACCTTGGAGTCGGAGTCGGAGTTGATCGTGTCGAAGAGCGCCTTGCGCGGGTCCTCGCCGGTGAAGGAGTCCTTGGTGACCGTGAACTTCCTGGCGATCTGGAACAGCGCCAGCTTCTGGTTCGCGGCCGGGTCCAGGTCGAGCCGGGCGTAGGCGATCGAGTTGGCGGGCAGGACCTCGTTCGGCTGCGTACCGCCGCCGCCGATGGCGCCCATGGCCCACACGGTGCCGCCGCCGAGCAGGATCACCGCGAGCGCGGCGGCCGCGGCGATGATCCAGGTCTTGCGGCCCTTCTTGGCCGGTTGCGCCGGGCCGAACCCCTCGGGCCCCTGCTGCTGCCAGCCGCTCTGGGCGTACTGGTCGTTCTGCCAACCTTGCTGCTGCTGTTCCTGCTGCCAGCCCTGGCCCTGCTGTTGCCAGCCCTGCTGCTCCTGCTGCCAACCCTGCTGCGGCTGCTGCTGTTGCCAGCCGCCCTGGGCCTGCTGGCTCTGCTGCTGGCCCTGCTGCTGGCCCTGCTGCCAGTTCTGCTGCTGGCCGTACGAGCCCTGCTGGCCGTAGCCGGCGTCGTAGGTCGGCTGCTGCTGCCCGTACCCCTGCTGAGGGTTGTACGGCTGCTGCTGCTGTCCGTAGGACGCCTGCTGGCCGTAGCCCCCCTGCTGGTGGGGCTGCTGCGGCGGGTACGGCTGTCCCGATGACTGAGGCATCGTCGGGGGGTTCTCCGGCTGCTGCCCCTGGTTCCAGTTGTACGCCGTGGTCCGGTCAGGATCTTGGCCGTAGGGGGGATTATTCGCAGACATCACTCAACTCACAATGTGGACTTTTGACCACAGAGAAGTTAGCTGATGTTGCTAGACGGGCGCTTGCAATGTGCTGAAGTGAGATTCAGACCCTGCTGAGTTCCTTTCTGAGCGCATTGATGTGGACCTCGCCGCTTCCGTAGTCGATCACGCACGACCACGGCACGAATGTGCAGCCCACATAGACCAGACGGGACAGCGAGCGGGAGAACCAGGACGCGCGGCCCTGGTTCTCCCGGGTGAGGCCGAGCAGCAGCGGCGCGCGGCGGCTGGAGACGATCAGCCCGTAGACGGTGTGGCTCTTCTGGAGCTCGCCCCTGTGCTTGATCACGCGGATGTCGACCACGTGGCCGACCCATATCCCGTCGGAGTCCCAAACGGACTGACCGAGGAGTTCGGTGACACTTGCCATGATCGAACTTTCTCAACCGAATCATGTTTTCGCAGGTAGGCACGCTGATAGGGGGATGCCATAGACTATGCGGGCGCTAGAACATAATTCCGGAGTTGAGGCGGGCGCGGATGACCAAGTTCGACGAGGCGACTCAGGCGATCAGGATCGACGAGGGCACGTACGACGTGTGCCTCGACCCCGGATACGCCATCGGCGGCCCCCTCAACGGCGGCTACCTCATGGCCGTGATCCTGCGCGCGGCGGTGGACGCCTCGCCGTTCGAGCATCCGGTGAGCACGACGGCGCAGTTCCTGAAGGCGCCGGTCGCCGGGCCCGCGCAGATCAGGATCGAGCCGCTCAAGGCGGGCAGGACGGCCGCGTTCGCCAGGGCCACACTCGTGCAGGACGACGTGGCGCACATCGAGGGGCTGATCACGACGGCCACGTTGCACGAGGTCGAGCCGATTTATGCCGAAAAATCGGCGTATGACATGCCCGGCATCGAGGACTGTGCCAAGCTCCCCGACCCCAAGCCCGAGTCGGGCATGAACCTGAACGCCCGGATGGAGCTGCTCTTCGACCCGCCCACGATCGGCTGGCTGAAGGGCGAGCCCTCCGGCAGGCCGGAGTCGCGGGCGTACTTCAGGATGGCCGAGCCGCAGGACCCGGACCCGTACGTGCTGGCGCTGGCCGTGGACGCGCTGCCGCCGGTGGTGTTCTCGGCGGGCGCGCGCGGCTGGGCGCCGACCGTGGACCTCACCTGGCACCTGCGGGCGCTGCCCGCCCCCGGCTGGCTCACGCTGCTCGGCAGCGGCCGGCTGGTCTCGGACGGCTGGTTCGACGAGGAGGTCGAGGTACGCGACTCCACGGGCCGCCTCGTGGCCCAGTCGCGCCAGCTCGCCCGGGTCGGACGCGGCTGACCGGCCCGGATGTGACCAAGACAACACCCCTCGCACGTCGCCGTGTCGTACCTGTGAGCATTCTTACGCAGAGTTGATCGTGCAGGTCGCCTACCCTCTAGAGCGTGCCGGACGCGAGTATTGGGATCTTCGACAGCGGGGTCGGCGGCCTGACGGTCGCGCGCGCGATCATCGACCAGTTGCCCTATGAGTCCATTACGTACGTGGCCGACACGGCCCGTCAGCCGTACGGGCCGAAACGCATCGCCGAGGTCCGCGCCTACGCCCTGGAGGTGATGGACCACCTCGTCGACCACGGCGTGAAGATGCTCGTGATCGCCTGCAACAGCGCCAGCGCCGCCGTGCTGCGCGACGCCCGCGAGCGTTACGACGTGCCGGTCGTCGAGGTGATCCAGCCCGCCACCAGGCGGGCGGTGCGCGCCACCCGTACGGGCAGGGTCGGCGTGATCGCCACCAGGGCCACCATCGAGTCCATGGCCTACCACGACGCCTTCACCGCGGCGCCCGACGTGCAGCTCACCGGCGTGGCCGCCCCACGCCTGGTGGAGTACGTCGAGCGCGGGGAGACGATGAGCGACGAGCTCATCGAGGTCCTGGGCGAGTACCTGGAGCCCATCAGGGCCGCCGGGTGCGACACCCTCATCCTCGGCTGCACCCACTACCCGCTGCTCACCGGCGCCATCTCCTATGTCGTCGGCGACGGTGTCACGCTGGTCTCCAGCGCCGAGGAGACGGCCAAGGACGTCTACCGGATCCTGCACGACCGCGATCTGGCGGCAGGAGGCGAGGCCACCCCCCGGCACCGCTTCCGCGCCACCGGCGACTCCCTGCTCTTCGCCCGGCTCGGGCGACGGTTCCTGGGGCCGGAGATCGATGCGGTCGAAGTCGCACCAGTGGGGGGTACTACCTCTAACGGCCACTCGGCCGCGCCGGTGTCGGGACTGACGAGCGACGACACCGGATTCCGGCGGCCGGGTAGCGACGCGGAGCGTCGCATCGGGAAGGAGCCCACATGAAGGTGACCATCGTTGGGTGTTCGGGCAGCTTCCCCGGGCCCGACAGCCCCGCGTCCTGCTACCTCATCGAGGCGGACGGGTTCAAGCTGCTGCTCGACCTCGGCAACGGGTCGCTCGGCGCGCTCCAACGCCACATCAGCGTGTGCGACGTGGACGCGATCTGCCTGTCGCACCTGCATGCCGACCACTGTCTCGACCTGTGCTCCTACCACGTGGTCCGCACGTACGGGCCCGGCGCGCCGTACCCCACCCTGCCCGTCTACGCGCCGGCCGACGCGCCCGCCCGGCTGTCGGCCGCGTACGGGATGCCGGACGAGCCGGGCCTGGAGACCGCGTTCGACTTCGTGCCGCTGGCGCCGGGCTCGTTCGAGATCGGGCCGTTCACGCTGACCGCCGGGCTGGTCAACCACCCGGTCGAGGCGTACGGCTTCCGCGTGACCGGCGGCGGCCGGTGCGTGGCCTACTCCGGCGACACCGGCGAGTCGAGCGAACTGGTGAAGCTGGCCACGGGCGCCGACCTGCTGCTGTGCGAGGCGTCGTTCGTGGAGGGCCCGGACCTGCCCGCCGACCTGCACCTGACCGGCCGCCAGGCCGCCCGGCACGCGGCCGAGGCCGGCGTCGGACGGCTCGTGCTCACCCACCTCGTCCCGTGGAACGACCAGGCCACCGTGCTCGAGGAGGCGATGGGAGGCGGTTTCGACGGCCCGATCGAGCTGGCCCGCAGCGGCGCGGTCTACGACCTGGCCTGAGCCTGGGTGAAGTCGCGCATGCGGGGCAACGGGGAGAACAGCAGCGGCACGAAGGTCAGCAGCCGGGCCCCCATGATCACCCACAGGGCCTCGCGCACCCCGATCTGCTGGGCCAAGAGCCCGCCGAACAGCGCTCCCAGCGGCATGATGCCCCAGGTCATGAACCTCACCGACGCGTTGACCCGGCCGAGCAGATGCTCGGGGGTCACGGTCTGGCGGTAGGTGACCTGGCCCACGTTCAACAATGTCGCGCTCCAAGTGAGCGCGATCGAAGTGATCGCGAAGCACACCACCCGCCAGTCGGCCTGCGTCATCGGCAGCAGCAGGCCGAAGGGCGAGCCCAGGATGACCGCCAGCCAGGTCATCCTGGCGGTGCCGTACCGCCTGGACAGCCAGGAGCCGGTGAAGCCGCCGATCAGGCCGCCGATGCCGCCCGACATGAGCAGCAGGCCGATGGTGCTGGGGGGCAGCTTGACCACCTGGGCCAGGAACAGCACCGACAGGCCGAGCACGGCGCTGGTGCACAGGTTTCCGGCCACCGTCGAGGTGGCTAACATGCGCAGCAGCCGGTCGCGCCACAGGAACGACAGGCCCTCGCGGATGCCGCGCAGCAGCGGGGTGCGCTCGGTGACGGCGGGCGGCTTGTCGGGGGCCTTGATCGTGCCCAGGAAGACCACCGAGGCGAGCGCGCCGAGCGCGGTGGCGAACAGCGTGCGCGGCGCCCCCAGCAGCTGCACCAGCGCGCCCCCCACGGCCGGCCCGGACAGGAACGAGCCCGACCGCACGATCTCCAGCTTGGAGTTGCCGTCGGTGAGCTGCCCGGTGCCGACCAGCTCCGGCAGGTACGTCTGGTCCGCCACGTCGTTGAAGACCTGGGCCACGCCGGCCAGCAGCGCGATGGCGAACATCAGGCCGATCGTCAGCAGCCCCAGCTCCGCGGCCAGCGGGATGCTGGCGAGCAGCAGGAACCTGGCCAGGTCGGAGGCCAGCATCACGCGCCGCCGGCGCATCCGGTCGACCCACACCCCCGCGGGCAGACCGATCAGCAGGAAGGCCGTCGTCTGCAGCGCTGACAGGACCCCGATCTCCACCGGACCGGCGTTCAGCGCGAGCACGGCCGCCAGCGGAAGCGCAACACGGGAGATATTCGCGCCTAGTTCACTGGCAACGTGCGAACTGAGGAACCGCAGGAAGTCAGGGTTACGCAACACCCCCGTTGTCATTGCGTAAGGATCCATGTGGCGGACACATTTGGTCAAGAGTGTCGTGGCGCGGAGATAGGGTGATCTGCATGTCCCGACAGGATGGCCGCAACCCTGACCAGCTACGTCCCATAACCATCACCAGGCAGTGGCTCGCTCACGCCGAGGGATCGGTGCTGGTCGAATTCGGCAACACGCGGGTGCTGTGCGCGGCCTCGGTCCAGGACAGCGTGCCCCGGTGGCGAAGGGGCAGCGGCCAGGGGTGGGTTACGGCCGAATATGCCATGCTGCCCCGGGCGACCAATACTCGTAACGATCGCGAATCGGTCCGCGGCAAAATCGGCGGCCGGACCCACGAGATTTCCCGGTTGATCGGGCGTTCCCTCCGCGCTTGCGTCGATTACAAGGCGTTGGGGGAAAACTCCATTCTGCTCGACTGTGACGTGCTGGACGCCGACGGCGGCACCAGGACCGCCGCGATCACCGGTGCCTATGTCGCGCTCGCCGACGCGATCGCCTGGATGCGCGAGCGCCGCATGTGCCCGGGCGAGCCGCTGATCGGCTCGGTCGCGGCCGTGTCCGTCGGGGTGGTCGGCTCGGTGCCGCTGCTCGACCTCTGCTACACCGAGGACGTGGCCGCCGAGACCGACATGAACGTCGTGATGACCGGCGAGGGCAGCTTCGTCGAGGTGCAGGGCACCGCCGAGGGCGCCCCCTTCGACCGCGCGGCGCTCGACCAGCTCCTCGACCTGGCGACGGCCGGCTGCGAGGAGCTCACGCTGATCCAGCAGGAAGCCCTGGGCTCATGAGGATCGTGCTGGCCACCCGCAACGCGGGCAAGATCGCGGAGCTGCGCCGGATCCTGTCCGGGTTCGACATCGTCGGGCTCGAGGAGTTCCCCTCGATCGGCGACGTCGCCGAGACCGGCGTCACGTTCGAGGAAAACGCGCTGCTCAAGGCGCACGCCGTGGCTCAGGGGTCGGGGCTGCCCGCGGTGGCAGACGACTCGGGGCTCTGCGTCGACGTGCTGGGCGGCATGCCGGGCGTCTTCTCCGCCCGCTGGTCGGGGCGGCACGGCGACGACCAGGCCAACCTGGACCTGCTGCTCGCGCAGGTCTCCGACGTGCCCGCCGACAAGCTGACCGCGCACTTCGCCTGCGCCGCCGCGCTGGCGCTGCCCTCGGGGGAGTCCCGGGTGGTGGAGGGCGCGCTCCAGGGCCATCTGATCTCCGCCCGCCGGGGGTCCAACGGGTTCGGGTACGACCCGATCTTCGTGCCCGACGGCGAGGAGCGCACGACGGCCGAGCTGTCGCCGGAGGAGAAGGACGCGATCAGCCACCGGGGCCGGGCCTTCCGCGCGCTGGCGCCCGTCGTGCGCGATCTGCTCAGCTCGTAACCACCGTGTAAGAACCGCTCGGGGCCGGGCGGCGTAACGTCGGACTGTGCAGAGTAATTCGGTGGTGCCCGCCTGGGCGCGGGCCCTGATGGGGCTGGTGGCCGGGGGCGTGGCCCTCGGGATCGCGCAGCTCGTGGCCGCGTTCGCCGGGGCCAAGTCGTCGCCCGTGGTGGCGGTGGGCGACGCGACGATCGACCTGACGCCCGCTCCGGTCAAGGACTTCGCGATCAGGACGTTCGGCGAGAACGACAAGACGGTCCTCATCGCGGGCGTGCTGATCGTGGTGCTCGGCGTGATCGCGCCTCTCATCGGGACGCTGGCCGTCCGCAGGCTCGCCTACGGCTTCGCCGGGCTGGCCGTTTTCGCGGCGATCGGCCTGGCGGCGGTGCTGACCCGGCCGGAGGCCGGGATCCTGGACGCGCTGCCGACCTTGGTGGGGGTGGCGGCCGGCGCCTGGACGTTGCGATGGCTGGTACGGCGGGCAGCAGGCGAGCCCCTCACCCTTCCGGCGTCCCCGCCCGCCCACGCCACCCAGCCCCCCAGCACCGCCGCGATCGGGTCCGCCGGTGTCGCCGAGTCCGCCAATGCGACCGAGTCCACCGAGCCCACTGACGCCACCGAGCCCACCGGCGCTCCCCGGCCCACCGGTGCCACCGAGTCCGCCGGTGCCAGGAGGGACGGCAGCGGTGCGGCCCGTGACGGCGTGGAGCGGCCTGCGGTCATGCTGGCCGGGGCGGACCTGTGGACGTTCGACCGGCGGCGGCTGCTGACCGGAGCCGCCGGTGGGGCGGTGGTCGCGATCGGCGGCGCCATGCTCGGGCAGGCGCTCGGCGGGCGGCGGGCCGTGGACGCCGCGCGGGTGAGGGTGGCGCTGCCCAGGCCCGCGACCCCCGCCAAACCCCTCCCGGCGGGCGCAGACCTCCACATCAGGGGCTTGTCTCCATTTATTACGAATAACCGGGACTTCTATAGGGTCGACACGGCGCTGGTCGTCCCCCAGGTGGATCCCAACTCCTGGACGCTGCGCATCCACGGCATGGTCGACCGGCCCGTCGAGCTCACGTACCAGGAGCTTCTCGGCATGCCGCTCACCGAGGCCGACGTCACGCTCACCTGCGTCTCCAACGAGGTCGGCGGCGAGTACGTCGGCAACGCCCGCTGGCTCGGCGTCCGCATGGCCGAGGTGCTGCGCCGGGCCGGGCTCCGGTCCGGCGCCGACATGCTCCTGTCCACCTCGGCCGACGGCTTCACCTGCGGCACCCCGGTTGACGTGGTCATGGACGGCCGCGACGCGCTGTTCGCGATCGCGATGAACGGCGAGGCCCTCCCCGTGGCCCACGGCTTCCCCGTGCGCCAGGTGGTGCCCGGTCTGTACGGGTACGTGTCGGCCACCAAGTGGGTCGTGGACATCAAGGTGACCAGGTTCGACCAGGACGAGGCGTACTGGACGCCGCGCGGCTGGGCGGCCAAGGGGCCCATCAAGACGCAGTCACGGATCGACGTGCCCAAGTCGGGCGATTCCCTGAAGGCCGGGCGAGCCACGATCGCCGGTGTGGCCTGGGCCCAGCACACCGGGGTGGACGCCGTGGAGGTCAGGGTCGATCGGGGGCAGTGGCGGCAGGCGAGGCTGGCCCAGGTGCCGGGGCCCGACACCTGGCGGCAGTGGTCGATCGACTGGGACGCCACGGCGGGGGAGCACACGATCCAGGTGCGGGCGACCGACGCCGCCGGGCGTACCCAGACCGACCAGGGGGCCCCGCCCCCGCCCGACGGCGCCACCGGCTGGCACACCATCACGGTGAAGGTGACCTGAGCCCCGCTTGTCCCTGTTTCCGCAGGTACGGCCCATGGTTCTGGCGGAGAATCTTGCCGACTTCCCCTCCCTGCCCCGGCGACCCCTCTACGATCGGTCGTCGAGCAGGACAGGGGGTAGGACGTGTTCCGCGAGCGCAAGCCGGGCGTCCGGTGGGTCCTTCCAGACGGACAGTACAACCCTGTGGTGGCGGAGGGGGTGCGGTGGCTCGACTACGAGCGCGCCGCCGAGACCGGCACCGCTCCCGCGCGCTCTTCGGGAGGCCCGGCCACCTTAGAGCCCGAAGCACCCGCCGACCCCCGAACCGGTCCCGATCCCCGATCCGACCGCGACCCTCGGCCCGACCGCGATCACCGGACGGAGGACCATGATCCTCGATCCGACCGTGACCACCGGACCGGGGATCGTGATCCTCGCTCCGATCGCGATCGCCGGTCCGGGCACGATCGCTGGCCCGACGGTGATCAGCGGTCCGAGCGCCCCGACATATCCGATATGCCGGGTGACCTCCTCGACGCCGAGGAGGGCGACTGGTTCGACCGGACGCGCCGGCCGTCCAGGCTCGCCGACTCCAGGCCGTACGGGATGCCGGGCGGGCTCGCACAGCCGGACCCGCAGGTGGAGCAGGACCTCGCCGAGGCGCTGCGGCCCGGCGATCGCTTCCCCGACCCGCGCGGCACCTGGGTGCGGCTGATCAACGGCGGCGGGCCCGCCGACGACCCGTTCCGGGCCTCCAACGCGGCCGACTGCGCGCTGGCCGTGCTGTCCACCTGGCACGGCGAGCCCGCCGCGGCCGCGCCCAGATTCCCGGAGTACGACCGGATCGGCCGGCCCCTGCTGACCGGCGAGGAGGGGAGCCTGGCCAGGATCGAGCGGTGGGTCGGGCAGCGCTTCCAGTGCGCGGGGCAGGGGCGGCACGCCTATCCGATGATCGCGCGGCGGCTGCGCGACGCCGGGCACGGGGCCGCTGCCGCCATCGTGGTGCGCTGGCCCGGAGGCGGCTCCCACGCCTGGAACGCGGTGAACTACGACGGCGAGGTGATCTGGATCGACGCTCAGAGGGGGCACATGTCCGTCGAACCGGCCTATATGACGGTGACCGGGGTGTTCTGCGTGGTCCTCGACCGGCAGGGATGGCCGCGATGAACCTCGACCAGGCCCGGGCGCTGGCCGAGGAGTACTTCAACGGCGTGCTGGCGTCCGACGAGGCGGTGCCGGTGGGGGTGCATGGGTTCCGCGACGGATATGTGGCGTGGGTACGCGAGCTCGAACCCGACGACCCGGCCACGCTGCCGGAGACGATCGGGGGCGGGTGCATCGTGATCGACCGTGCAACGGGCGAGGTGGTGGCCCGCCCGCTCCTCGACCCCGAGTCGGTCGCCGACCTCTGGCCCGGCCGCACACCACGCTGAGCGGTCTAGCCGCTGCTCGTGGGGACCGGGATCGGGGCCGGTGGGACGTCAGAACGCGGGGCCTTCGGCACTACCCAGCTGCAAAAGACGCCGTCCTTCCCGTTCTCCTCGCAGGCGGAGTCGAGGCGCTCGGGCACCTGGAAACGCCTGGGCATCCGGTCCGGCTCCTGCCAGTACATCCCGTGCACCTCGTCCCGGTGCGCGAATCCGCTGACCATCGCCACGGCGGTGCCGCCCAGCAGGGCGCCGATCACGAGGCCGATGAGTCCGGCGCCGAGGACCTGGGCCTGCTTCTGCCGGAAGAACTCCCGGTAGGAGTCGGGATGCCGAGGCGGTGCGAGAGGCATGGTGAACCCGGGGCCCGGAGGGGCCTCGCCGTACTTCAGCCGGCTCCGCGCCCCGGACTCGTGAAGATCGTCGTCAGGGGTCGGGTCGCGCGGTGCTTCCTCTTCACCGCGCGACCCGGCGTCGCGATCATGATCCGCCATCACGATCTCCCTTTACTCGCCCACTAGAGGGGCGCTCCCAGAGACAAGAATGCCCAAGTCACCGTAAGCCCGGCGTAAGACCCCGGTCTGTTCACCGCCACGTAAGACCTGGGTCGTAGACGCACTTCCACCTACAGGCGGAACAACGGTCAGACGGCGGTACATATCGTGATGGTGTGTTCGGCAAGGTGCGGGCGTGGTCGAGACGCCACGAGAAGCTGGCGGGCGTCCTCCGGGTCGCCCCGCTCGCCACGCTGTGCGCGATCCTGGCGATCCCGTACGCGACCGTCTCCCCGACCGCGACCGTTGGCCCACACCTCGGCGTGGCCGGATATCTGGCCCTCTCGGCGATGCTGCTGCTGCCGCTGCTCTGGCGCGACCGCCCGGTCGCCTCGTTCGCCGCGATCGCGCTGATCAGCTTCGGGCAGTGGCTGGCGGGCGTCAACCCGCTGGCCGCCAACCTCGCCGTGCTGGTCGCGCTCTGGGCGGTGGCGTACCGGTGCTCGTTCCGCTGGAGCCTGGCCGCGGGCCTGGTGACGGAGCTGGGGGTGTTCCTGGCCCTGGCCAGGTGGGACACGCCCACCTTGGGGATGTTCCTCAGCGCCTCGATCTTCACCGTGACGGTCTGGCTGACCGGCCTGTACGCCAGCACGCGCAGGCGATACCTGGAAGGGCTCGAAGAGCGCGCGGAACGGGCGGAACGCGAGCGCGACCAGCAGGCCAGGATGGCCGCCGCGGCCGAGCGCGCCAGGATCGCCAGGGAGCTGCACGACGTCGTGGCCCACAACGTCAGCGTGATGGTGGTGCAGGCCGACGGCGCGGGCTACGCCCTCGACAGCGATCCCGAGCAGGCCCGCGAGGCCGTCCGGGCCATCTCCAAGACCGGCCGCGCCGCGCTCGCCGAGATGCGCAGGCTGGTCGGCGTCCTGCGCGAGGGCGAGCAGGACGGCACCGACTACACCCCGCAGCCGGGGCTCGGCCAGCTGGAGGACCTGGTACGCGGCTCGGCCGTGCCCGCGCGGCTCCAGGTCGGCGGCGTGCCCGTCGAGTTGCCCGAGGGCCAGCAGCTCGCGGTCTACCGCATCGTCCAGGAGGCCCTCACGAACGCGCTCAAGCACGGCGGCCCGGGCGCCCAGGCGCTCGTGGAGATCGACTACAGCGGCCCCGAGCTCGTCGTACGCGTGACCGACGACGGCAGGGGCGCGGCGGCTCCCAGGAGCGCCGACGGTCACGGCCTGATCGGCATGCGCGAGCGGGTCGGCATGTACGGCGGCGCCGTGTCGGCGGAGCCCCTGCGGGGCGGCGGGTTCGAGGTGCTGGCCAGGTTGCCCATGGTCAAGGCGGCATAGAGGAGGTGGCCGGGTGATCCGCGTGATGCTGGTCGACGATCAGGAGTTGCTGCGCGCCGGGTTCAGGATGGTGCTCGCGGCCCAGCCGGACATCGAGGTGGTGGCCGAGGCCGGCGACGGCGCCGCGGCGCTGGAGCGGCTGGAGACCACCGAGGTGGACGTCGTGCTCATGGACGTGCGCATGCCGGTCATGGACGGCGTCGAGGCCACCAGCCGCATCCAGGGGCCGAAGGTGCTGATCCTGACCACGTTCGACCTCGACGAGTACGCGTTCGCCGCGGTCAAGGCGGGCGCGGCCGGGTTCCTGCTGAAGGACGTGCCGCCGGCCGACCTGGTCGACGCGATCAAGATCGTGCACGCGGGCGACTCGGTGGTGTCGCCGAGCACGTTACGGCGGATGCTGGACAGGTTCGCCGCGCAGCTCCCGACGGACGACCCGGTGGCGACGGCCGACCTGACACCGCGCGAGCGGGAGGTGCTGCTCATGGTGGCCCGCGGCCTGTCCAACATGGAGATCGCCGGCCGCCTGCAGGTGGCGGAGGCGACGGTGAAGACGCACCTGGGGCGGGTGCTGGCCAAGCTGGGGCTGCGGGATCGGGCCCAGGTCGTGGTGTACGCGTACGAGGCCGGGCTGATCGTGCCGTCGCATCGACCCGAAAGTCATCGGCCGGAAGTCATCGGCCGAAAGTCTGACCGGAGTCATCTGTAGTCCTACACGAAGTCCATCCGCAGGTCCCACGAATCCTGAACTTTCCACTCCTAGCGTGGTTCGCGTTGAAAAACCGCGACAAGGAGTGAAAGTGACGCTCACCGATACCCGGCGCCAGGCCCCGCCCGCGGTGGTGGCCAGAGATCTGACCAAGGTGTACGGCGAAGGCGACGCCCAGGTGCACGCCCTCCGCGCGGTGAACGTGTCCTTCGCCACCGGGGCCTTCACCGCGATCATGGGCCCGTCGGGCTCCGGCAAGTCCACGCTGATGCACTGCCTGGCCGGGCTCGACGCCGCCACCTCGGGTACCGTGCACATCGGCGACGTGGAGCTGACCGGGCTGACCGACCGGCAGCTCACGCTGCTGCGCCGCGAGCGGATCGGTTTCGTCTTCCAGGCCTTCAACCTGCTGCCCACGCTCACCGCCGAGCAGAACATCCGCCTGCCGCTGGACATCGCCGCCCGCCAGGCGGACCAGCAGCTGTTCGACCGGGTGATCGAGACCGTCGGGCTGAAGGACCGGCTCGGGCACCGGCCGAGCGAGCTGTCCGGCGGCCAGCAGCAGCGCGTGGCCGTGGCCAGGGCGCTGATCAGCAAGCCGCAGGTGATCTTCGCCGACGAGCCCACGGGGAACCTGGACTCCCGCAGCGGCGCCGAGGTCCTGTCCTTCCTGCGCACCTCCGTACGCGAGCTGGGCCAGACCATCGTCATGGTCACGCACGACCCGGTGGCCGCCTCGTACGCCGACCGCGTGGTGTTCCTGCGCGATGGCGAGCTGGTCACCGAGATCGGCGCGCCGACGCCGCAGTCCGTGCTGGACACGCTCGTACAGCTGGAAAGGGCGTGACGAGGTGCTGAAGACGGCACTGGCCGGGCTGCGCGCACACAAGCTCCGGCTGCTGCTCACCGCGCTGGCGATCACGCTGGGCGTGGGGTTCATCGCGGGCACGTTCGTGCTGAACGACACCGTGCAGGCCGGGTTCGCGCAGCGCGTCACGGCCGACGCGGGCAAGGTGGACGTGGTCGTGCTGGTCAAAGGCCCCGGCGCGGTGCTGCCGGAGCGCGTCCTGGAACAGGTGCGCGCCCTGGACGGCGTCACCGAGGCGCAGGGCCTGATCCGCGCCGCCGCGCCCGTGCTCGGCAAGGACGGCAAGACCGTCGGGAACGCCCCCACCACGGCCCTGTCCATCGTCCAGGGGCCGCTCGACCGCACCGACATCGTCTCGGGCACCGGCCCCGGCACCGACGACCAGGCCGCCGTGCTCGACAAGAACACCGCCAAGGCCCAGGGCTTCAAGCTCGGCGACACGCTCACGGTGCTCGACGCCAAGCAGCGCAAGCACCAGTTCAGGCTGGTCGGACTGCTCGACCCCGGCGTGGACCAGGAGCTCTCCTACACCGGCGCGGTCGGCTTCACCACCGCCACCGCGCAGCGGATGACGGGCGCGGAGGGCTACCGCGAGATCGACGTGGCGGGCCGGGTCCCCGGGCTGAAGCAGGCCGTCGCGGCGGCCGTGGGCGGCGCGTACGTGGTCAAGACCGGCGGCGAGCTGGCCGACGACCTGGCCAGGGCGGCCGGGGTGGAGACCCGCATGTTCACGCTGGGCCTGCTGATGTTCGGCGTCGTGGCGATGATGGTGGCCGCGCTGGTCATCTACAACACCTTCAACATCCTCGTCGCGCAGCGCACCAGGGAGATGGCGCTGCTGCGGTGCATCGGGGCCACGCGCGGGCAGGTGTTCGGCTCGATCGTGCTGGAGTCCACGGTGGTGGGGCTGATCGCCTCCGCGCTCGGCCTGGTCATCGGGTACGGCCTGGCCTCGCTCACCCTGATGGTCCTGGCCTCGTTCGACGCCCCGCTGCCCACGGACGCGGCCGTCACCCTCAGCCCCGCCACGATCGGGATCGGCCTGGCCGTCGGCCTGGCGGTCACGATGTGCGCGGCCCTGCTACCCGCCAGGTCGGCCACCCGGGTCGCGCCGATCGCGGCGCTGCGGAGCCAGGCCGAGGAGCAGACGTTCCGCGCGAGCCTCGTACGCGGTGTCTTCGCCGCGCTCTTCCTGGTGGCGGGGCTCGGCACGACGGCCGTCGGCGTCTTCGCGCTCACGCCCGGCCAGCAGATCTCGCTCTTCGTCGTCATGGCCGGGGGCGCGCTGACGTTCCTGGCCGTGCTGATCCTGGGCCCGGTGATGGTCAAGCCGCTGAGCACGCTGGTCGGCTGGATCCCCGGCAGGCTCTTCGGGGTCCCGGGACGGCTCGCGGTGGACAACTCGGGCCGCAACCCCAAGCGGGCCGCGACCACCACGGTCGCGCTGACCATCGGCGTGACGCTCATGACGCTGATCTCGGTGGTCACCGCGTCCACCAGGCTGACGTTGACGGCCAAGCTGGACGACCAGTTCCCGATCGACTACATGCTGGCCGGCCAGCAGCGCGAGGCGGTCATCCCCCGGTCCGTGGCCACGGAGCTGCGCGGCAGGCCGGAGCTGGCCTCCGTGGCGCAGGTGCGCGCCACCAAGGCCGAATTCTCGGACCGGCGGCTCGAGGTCGGCACGTTCAGCGGGGCGATCGACCCGTCCGTGACCGCCGGCTCCATGAAGGGCTTCGGCCCCGGGCAGGCGGCGGTGGCCGACAACGTGGCCACGGAGCGGGGTGTGCGGCTCGGCGACTCGGTCTCGATGAAGACCAGGGAGGCCGGGGTCGTCTCGCTGAAGGTGGTGGCGCTGCTCGACGGGGCCCAGTCGACGCTGCCGTCGGTCATGGTCGCGGAGGCGGCGTTCGACACGTACTTCGGCGCTCTGCCCGACTCCCGCGTCCTGATCAACATCAAGGACGGCGTGGCGCCCGAGCGGGCCCGCAAGGTGGTGGACGCCGCCGTCGCGGCCTACCCGACCGTGCAGGTGTCCAGCTCGACGGAGGTACGCGGCCAGTTCGACGAGACGCTGGACATGCTGCTCATGATCATCACCGGGCTGCTGGGGCTGGCGATCCTGATCTCGCTCCTGGGCATCGCCAACACGCTCTCCCTGTCGGTCCACGAGCGCACCCGGGAGTCGGCGCTGCTGCGCGCCCTGGGCCTGACCCGGCCGCAGCTGCGCCGGATGCTGTCCGTCGAGGCGCTGGTGCTCGGGCTGATCGGAGCGCTGGTGGGGGTGGTGCTCGGCGGGGTCTTCGGCTGGGCCGCGATCAGGGTGATGCTGGACGGGGCCGTCCTGTCGGTGCCCACCGGGCAGATCGCGCTGTTCGTGCTGCTGTCCGGGGCGGCCGGCGTGCTGGCCGCCGTGCTCCCGGCCCGCCGCGCGGCACGCGCCTCGATCGTCGGCTCGCTCGCCGCCGGCTGACCCTGACGATCAAGAGTCTTGGTCTCGTGCCCAGGGGCTTCACCGCATCGGTGACGGACGAAGCACGTCATGCCCCTGGGTGCCGACCTGCGTGGCGTCGTCGATGCCACGAAGAACTCTTCCGCGAGCTGACTGTCGAACCCCATCCGCGACTGCCGGCTCCAGAACAAGAGAAAACCCTCGAGCCCGTAGGTTCGAGGGTTTTCGATGCAATGAGACATCACACTGGTAGGGCCGGTGGGATTCGAACCCACACTAACAGCCACCTAAAGACTGCGCCTCTGCCATTGGGCTACGACCCCTTTTCGCCTTTCCCTTTCCTGCGTAGTTCCCGGTCTGAGAATGGCAATTCGGGCACAGGAAGCGCAGATTCTCCCTTCGATTGTCGAGCCAATCGCCGTTGACGTGGTCAACGTGGAGCGTCAGCGGCCTTCCCTGCCACGTACCCTCGATTCTACAGCTTGCGCACGCGTACGAGACCCCGGCTTCGCGCAATGCGCGGCGAAGTACGGGTGCCTTCTCGCGGATGGACCCGGGTGGGCGAAGCACGAGCACCTGCTGGTAGGGGCGCAGGGTAGGGGAGCGACGTCCCTTGCCGTGGGCCTGACCGACGAAGGGAGACGTATCGATGCCGAAGTGTCTCAGTCGCCTGCTGATGTGGGCATGGCTGCCGCCCGTCCACTTGATGCCGAGGCGGCGGAGCACATCGGCGACGCTGCGAGACTTCGCCGCCGCCTCCGCGAGCAACTCGTGGGAATGCTTGATATAAGCTGCCACGGCGCAAGCCTGGAAAACGCGACCGACATTTTTTGGCGACCTAAAGAGATGTCATATCTGGGCAATTGCCACATTTATTGTGGAACGGGCCCTCCTGGAGGGCCCGCCGGGTGGTCAGCTGAGGCCGAGCTTCTTCTTGAGCCCGGCCACGTGGCCCGTGGCCTTCACGTTGTAGAGCGCCTGCTCCACCTTTCCGTCCGCGTCGATGACGAACGTCGAGCGGATGACCCCCACGACCTCCTTGCCGTACAGCTTCTTCGGGCCGTACGCGCCGTAGGCCTGATGCACGGTCAGGTCGGGGTCGGACAACAAGGGGAAGGTCAGGGCGTCACGTTCGGCGAATTTGGCAAGTTTTTCCGGTTTGTCCTTAGACACGCCGAGAACGACGAAACCTTCGGCCGTCAACTGGCCGAGGTTGTCGCGGAAGTCGCAGGCCTGCTTGGTGCAGCCGGGCGTCATCGCGGCAGGGTAGAAATAGAGGATCACCCGCTTGCCGCGGTAGGCGTCAAGCGAGACGGCCTCGCCGTCGGCGGTGGGTAGCGTGAACTCGGGCGCGGCGTCGCCGGGCGCGAGCTTGGTTTCGGTCAATGGGCCCTCCTGAGTTCCTTCCCGCCAACCTACCGGCCTGGCCGCCGTGCCGTACGGCGCGCCGACCTGACAGACTGATCAGCACCACGAACGACGGAGCTCGCACGGCACGCGGAGCGGGCGCGGCCACGCATGAGGCCGAGAGGAGAGCCATGGCTGACACCGATCCGGACGAGTTGGAGCGGCGGATCGCGCGGACACGCGCGGAGTTGGCGCAGACGGTCGACGCCATAGCCGACCGGGTGAGCCCCAAGCGGGTCGCCGAGCGCACGGTGTCCGACGTCAAGAGCAGGGCCACGCACTTCGTGGCGTCCGTGGGCGACGCGCTGGGGGTGACGTCGCGGCCGGTCGAAGCCGGCGAGCATCCCGATGAGATGTGGGAGGAGGAGCGGCCCGACCTGGCGCCGGTGCTGATCGGGATCGGCGCGGTGCTGGTCGTGGGGGCGGCCGTCATGCTCTGGCGCCGCCGCAGGCGCCGCTGACCCGCAGGGGCTCGCCGGGGGCCCTCAGAGGAAGGTCCGGCCCTCGCCCCGGTACGTGGGCACCGACTCCACCAGCGTGTCGCCGTCGATGAGGTGGAGCGCGTCGAAGCGCTCGCACATCTCGCCCGCCTTGGCATGCCTGAACCACACCCGGTCCCCGATCCGCAGGTCCTGGGCCGCCTGGCCGAGCAGCGGGGTCTGCACCTCGCCCGCCCCCTCGTCCCGGGCGTAGCGCAGCCCGGCCGGCAGGTACGGCTGCGGCAGGCGGCTCTGGCCCGGCGTGCCCGAGGCCAGATAACCGCCGCCGAGCACGGTCACGGTGTCCACGCTCGGGCGGCGCACCACCGGCAATGCGAAGAGCGCGGCCGGGTGCCCGGTGAAGCGGCGGTAGAAGTCGAACAACCTCGGGTGGAAGAAGCCGGATCCGGCCGCCACCTCCGTGATGGCCTTCTCGCGTACGGTGCGCTCGACGGACCCGGTGCCGCCGCCGTTGACGAACTCCAGGTCGGTGATCTGGCGGACGGCGTTCACGATGCGGCCGCGCCTGAGGATGAGGTCCCTGGCCGAGCGGGCCTGCATGATGCGGACGGCGCGGGTGTAGGCGGCGTTCGCGGGCGGGTCGTCGCCGAGCCCGGCGATCTGGGCCTCGTACGCCATCAGCCCGGCCACCCGGAACCCGGGGCGCTTGGCGACGGCGGCGGCCAGGTCGGCGGCCTCGTCGGGCTCGCGGATCGGCGAGCGGAGCACCCCAGCCCGAAATTTCCCGCCAAAGGCGATATATCCGGCGTCTATGTCGATGCAGGTCCGGATCTCGGCCCGGGGGCTCACCCCGGCCACGGCCGCCTCGGTGAAGTCCAGGTGGGCGGTCGAGTCGATGGCCAGGGTGATGTGCCTGGCCGCGTTCTCGTCCCCGGCCAGTTCGGCCAGCGCGTGCCGGTCGGCCGTCGGGTAGGCCACCAGGATGTCCGTGAACCCGTGGGAGGCCAGCCACAGCGCCTCGGGGAGCGTGAAGGCCATGATGCCGCGGAAGCCGTCCATGGCCAGGATGCGTTCGAGCACGGGGCGGCTGCGGACCGACTTGCTGGCCACCCGGATCGGCTTGCCCGCCGCCCGCCGTACGAGGTCCGCCGCGTTGGCCCGCATGGCCGCCAGATCGAGGATCGCGAACGGCGGCTCGAGGACCGCTGTGGCGCGGTCATAGCGCTGGCGGTCGTCCATATGGGCAGCGTAACGGCATATCGGGCAAATGAATATGAGTGTTGTTCACCTTGTTGGCCGCCCCGTAATGTTCGGGCAAACGGGCGGCGGGGGCGCGGTTCCGGCCCCGGGGGACCCGTGTACGTGTGTCGTTGTGATGACCACGCTTCAGCAGACAGTCCCCGGCGCCGCCGTCCCCGCGCGGCACACCGGGCTGCGCCGGGCGAGCAGGGCGCTCAGGCCGGCGCGAACCCTCCCTGGAGCCCTCGTCGCGCTCACGCTGGCCGCCGGGCTGGGGGCGACGGCGGCCGAGATCGTGTCAGGGCTGCTCGGCCACCGGCTCGGCTGGGTCCCCGTGAACAGACTGGTCGAGCTCGCAAGCAGGACCACCTGGCCCGAGCTGGCCACCGCCGCCGCGGGCATGGTGGGCGCGGGCACGTTCATGCTGCTGCTGGCGATCGTGCCCGGCCAGTCGAGGCTGGTGCCGGTGGAGACGTCCGACCCGCGGACCGTCATCGGCATCACCCGCTCGGGCCTGCGCCGCACGCTCCGCGCGGCCGCCCAGCAGGTGCCGGGGGTGGACCGGGCCCGGGTACGGCTGCGCAGGAGCACCATCGAGGTCACGGTCATGACGGGGACGGAGAGCTCCGGCACGATGCTCAGGCAGGTCGGCACGGCGGTGGGCGACCGGCTGGCGGGCGTGGGCACGCTGGGCACGGGCGAGGTCGTGGTCCGGCTGCGCAGAAAGGGGGCCTGATGCCCGAACGCGCCGAGAGGCCCCGGCCACGCGGAGAGGGGGCCTGATGCCCGAACGTACGGACGCGCAACGGACACCCCCGCGCGGCAAGGGGGCCGCGATGCGGCAGTACGCGGGCAACCGCGTCGGCCTGGCCATCGTGGGCGGCACCCTGCTGGGCCTGGGCGTGTACGCCTGGCTCCGCGGCCACGGCCGCTTCTTCGACCTGCCCGCCACCGCCAAGGTCCTCCCGAACCAGGTCCGCCGGGTGCTGGCCGACGAGCCCTGGCCCCTGTGGGTGCTGGCCCTGAGCTTCCTGCTCCTGTCGCTGGTCTCGCTCCGCTGGCTCCTGCTCAGCCTCGGCTGGGGCCGCCGCGGCGCCCGCAACGGCACGGGCACCGCGATGCTCTTCGTCGGGCTGAAGGGCGTGGAAGGGCTGGGCCGGTCGGCGGTGCGGGTCACCGAGAACGGCCTGCGCGTCACCCTGACGTGCCCGTCCACCGCGGACGTCGGCGCGGTGGTGAGCAAGCTGGACCACGACATCGTCGGCAGGATCCGCCGCGAGGTCCGCGACGACGAGGCGAGCACCGTCGTCCGCCTGCACGTCCGCCGCTGACCCGGCGGCCATCAGGGTGAGGTCAGCACTCGATCACGTTGACGGCCAGGCCGCCGCGTGAGGTCTCCTTGTACTTGTCCAGCATGTCCCGCCCGGTGTCCCGCATCGTCTTGATGGCACGATCCAGCGGCACGAAGTGGCGGCCGTCGCCGCGCAGGGCGATCCGGGCGGCCGTGATGGCCTTGTTGGAGGCCACCGCGTTCCGCTCGATGCACGGGATCTGGACCAGGCCGCCGATCGGGTCGCAGGTCAGGCCCAGGTTGTGCTCGATGCCGATCTCGGCCGCGTTCTCGACCTGCTCGGGCGTGCCGCCGAGGGCCTCCGTGAGGCCGGCCGAGGCCATCGAGCAGGCGGAGCCGACCTCGCCCTGGCAGCCCACCTCGGCGCCCGAGATCGAGGCGTTCTCCTTGAACAGCACGCCGATCGCGCCCGCCGTCAGCAGGAAGCGGACCACGCCCTCCTCGTCCGCGTGCGGGACGAAGCGGGTGTAGTACGTCAGGACGGCCGGGATGATGCCGGCGGCGCCGTTGGTGGGGGCGGTGACGATGCGGCCCCCGGCGGCGTTCTCCTCGTTGACCGCCAGCGCGAACAGCGCGACCCAGTCCATGGCCTGCAGCGGGTCCTTCTCCGCGGGCTCCGACTGCAGGCGGCGGTGGAGCTGGTTGGCGCGGCGCTTGACCTTGAGACCGCCGGGCAGGACGCCCTCCTTGGAGATGCCCCGGCGCACGCACTCCGACATGACCGCCCAGAGCCGCAGCAGGCCCGAGCGGATCTCCTCCTCGGTGCGGCCGAACGCCTTCTCGTTCTCCAGCATCAGCGCCGAGATCGACAGGCCCGTGTTGGAGCAGTGCTTGAGCAGCTCCTCGCCCGTGGTGAACGGGTAGGGCAGGACGGTGTCGTCCGGCTTGATGCGGTCGGCGCCCGTGGCCTTCTCGTCGACGACGAAGCCGCCACCCACCGAGAAGTAGACCTTCTCCCTCAGCTGCCCGCCGTCGGCGTCGTACGCGGTGAAGCGCATGCCGTTCGGGTGCTCGGGCAGCGAGATCTTGCGCTCGAAGACGAGGTGCTCGCCCACGACGAAGCGGATCTCGTGCGTCCCGTACAGCTTGACCGTGCCCGACTCGCGCATCTCGGCCAGGCGGCCGTCGATGGAGTCGACGTCGACGAGCTCGGGCTTCTCGCCGGACAGGCCGAGCAGGACCGCCTTGTCGCTGCCGTGGCCCTTGCCGGTCAGGCCGAGCGAGCCGTACAGGATGGCCTCGACCCGCGCGACCCGGGAGAGCAGGCCGTCGTCGTGCAGCCCGCGGGCGAACTTGTGCGCGGCCGCCATCGGGCCTCCCGTGTGGGAGCTCGACGGGCCGATGCCGATCTTGAAGAGGTCGAAGACGCTGATCGCCATTGATGGCGCCTTTCATGCTGGTGCCGGGGCCCGTCGCAGGGCCCCGGCAAAAGGTCAGGAATCGCCTGAGGTGAGTGCCTTGTACTCCTCGGCGGAGAGCACGTCCTCGGCGTCGCCCTCGACGCGCACCCGGAACATCCAACCGTCGCCGTACGGGTCACTGTTGACCAGGCTCGGGTCGTCGACCACGGCCTGGTTCACCTCGACGATCTCACCCCCGACGGGGGTGTAGATCTCGTTCACCGACTTGGTCGACTCCACCTCGCCGATGGAGTCGCCCGGCTCGACGGTCGAGCCGACGTCGGGGAGCTGCACAAAGACGACGTCACCAAGAGATTCGGCGGCGAAGGCCGTGACGCCGATGGTCACGGTGAGGCCGTCGTCGAGGCCGGCCACCCACTCGTGCTCCTTGGTGTAGCTCAGGTCGTCAGGGATGTTGCTCACTTGTTCCTCCTGTAGAAGGGCAGCTCTACCAGGTCCATAGGTTCATGGCTGCCCCGGATGTCCACGGCCAGGCCTGACTCGGCCTCGGTGTCCACGTAGGCCATCGCGATGGGCCTGCCCAGGCTCTGGGAGGGCGCACCGCTGGTGACCTCGCCGACGACGGCGCCGTCTTTGGTGACCGGGTAGCCGTGGCGCGGCACCCGGCGTCCCCGCGCGACCAGGCCGACGAGCCGGCGCCGGGGCGGGTCGTCCTTGATCGCCTCGAGCGCCGACCGGCCGACGAAGTCGCCCGGCTTGTCGAATTTCACCACTCTGCCCAGCCCCGCGTCGAACGGGGTCAGTTCGACGCTCAGTTCGTTGCCGTAGAGCGGCATGCCGGCTTCGAGCCTGAGGGTGTCGCGGCTGGACAGGCCGGCGGGCTTGAGGCCGTGCGGCTCGCCCGCCGCCATGAGCGCGTGCCAGAGCGGAACCGCGTCCTGGTTGGCGACGAACAGCTCGAACCCGTCCTCGCCGGTGTAGCCGGTGCGGGCGATCAGCGCCTGCCGCCCGTCGACCAGGTCGGGCAGGCCCGCGTAGTACTTGAGCCCGTCGAGGTCGGCGTCGGTGAGCGTGGCGAGGATCTCCTGGGACCGGGGCCCCTGTACGGCGATCAGCGCGTACTGGTCCGACCGGTCCTCGACCAGCACGTCATACGCCTTCGACCGCTCAATCAGCTCTTTTGCCACTTTTTCGTAGTTCGAGGCGTTTGCCACGACCATGAACTCGTCGTCGTCGAGCCGGTAGACGATGAGGTCGTCGAGCACCCCGCCCCGCTCGTTGACGATCATCGTGTATCTGGCCCGCCCGGTCGCCAGCGCCGACAGGTGGCCGACCAGCGCGTAGTCGAGCGCCTGCCCGGCCTGCGGCCCGGTCAGGAAGATTTCGCCCATGTGGGAGAGGTCGAACAGCCCGGCCGCCTGGCGAACGGCGTTGTGCTCCGCGGACTCGCTCCCGTACCGGAGCGGCATGAGCCACCCGGCGAAGTCGGTGAGCGTGGCGCCGAGGCTCTCGTGAACGTCTCGTAGCGGTGTTGGTCGGGACATTTGTCGCACCTCTGGACAGGATTGGATGCCAGCATCCTCCCCCTCTGTCATCGATGCCTGAGAGCTTCGCCCGAGTTTTGCCGGACTTTCACCTTCGGCGAGGCCCCGCGGGCCTGCTTTCCAGAGGTCACCATAGGCCGTGCGGTCCTTTGCCTTGAGAGGTTTGCGGGGAGGGCTTGCTCCTTCAGGGACCCTGACCGGCTGTCAGGGCACTCTCCCGCACGGTTTCGCCGGTGATGTCCGTCAGCCTAGTGCCGCGATGGGGTTGTTGTCGCGTTCTGAGGACTCATGAACCACTCCGGGGGTCGCCGACGTCGAAGGGGTATGAATCGGCGAACGGCGGCCCTCGGCCTGCTGACCACCCTGGCCCTGGCGGGCTGCGGCGCGTCGGAGGCGGCGGCCCCACCCCGGTACGAGGCCAGCCTGACGGTGCTCGAAGGCGGCGGTCACGGGCCGCAGCTGTGCATGATGATCATGGAGTCGCTGCCACCGCAGTGCGGCGGTCCGGACGTCGTCGGCTGGGACTGGAACAAGGTGGATCACGAGTCGCAGGGCGGCGTGAAGTGGGGCGACTACCGCGTCGTAGGCACCTGGGACGGCGCCCGGCTGACGCTCACCGAGCCGCCCGGCCCGTCCGCGAAGGCGGCCCCTGCTCGTCAGGTGGACTTCACCAGCCCGTGCCCGGCGCCGGAGGGCGGCTGGCGGCCCGTCGATCCCGCCAGGGCCACGCAGCAGGCGATGGAACAGGCGATGTCGCGGGCCGGCGCGGTCGAGGAGTTCGCGGGCGCCTGGATCGACCAGAGCTACATGGAGGGCAAGCCCGCGGAGTCACCCGAGGCCAACGACCCGCTGCGGCTGGTGCTCAACCTGAAGTTCACCGGCGACCTGTCCGGTCGTGAGGCGTGGATCCGCGAGGTGTGGGGCGGCGCGCTGTGCGTCAGCGGCGCGGCGCGCAGCGAGAGCGAGTTGCGGGAGATCCAGCGGGAGGTCGAGGCCGAGCTGGGCGGCGCTCTCGTCTCGGCCTCGACCAACGTGCTGCGCAACCAGGTGGACGTGCTGGTCTGGGTGGCCACCGACGAGCAGCGCCGCGGCATCGAGGCCAAGCACGGCGCCGGAGCCGTGGCGCTGGACGGCGTGCTCAAACCGGTGGCGTGAGGCGCTCCGGCTGATCAGCAGGCCTCGACGAGTGCCTCGAAGAGGGCGCCGTCCTCGGCCGCCTCGGGGTGCCACTGCACGGCCACGGCGAAGGGGGCCGAGTTCAGCTCGACCGCCTCGATCGTGCCGTCGCCGGCGGTGGCGGTGACCGTGAGGCCGGGTGCGAGCCGGTCGATGGCCTGGTGGTGGTAGTGGGGGACGGTCACGGGCTCCGTGCCCAGCGCCTTGGCCAGGCGGCTGCCGGGGACGGGCGTGACGGGCAGCGGGCCGAACCGGCCGGGGGCGGGGGAGTGGCCGGTGTGCCCCACGACCTCGGGGAGGTGCTGGTGGAGGCTGCCTCCGAGGGCGACGTTGAGCACCTGGAGGCCACGGCAGATGCCGAGGTACGGCAGGCCGGCGTCGAGGGCCGCCGCGATCAGCCCAAACTCCGCCTCATCCCGAAATTTGCGGATATAGCCGGTTTGATCTCCAGGCTCCTGCCCGTACCGGGCCGGGTCGACGTCCCCGCCACCGGCCAGGATCAGGCCGTCCAGGCGGCCGACGACCTGCGCGGGTTCGCCGGCCGGCGGCAGCACGATCGGCTGCCCGCCGGCGCGTACGACCTGCTCCACGTACATGTACGGCAGGAGCGCCACGGTCATGTCCCAGACCGTGAACTTCGCCGGCTCCACGTACGACGTGATGCCGATGACGGGACGCTGCACGATATGACCCCCGAGAAACCAGACCGGACCAGAGCTAGAGCGGCGTGACGTAGGCGCCGGAGATGCCCCCGTCCACCAGGAACTCACTACCGGTGATGAACGACGCGTCGTCGCTGGCCAGGAACGCCACCGCCGCCGCGATCTCCGAGGCCTCGGCGAAGCGCCCGACGGGGATGTGCACCAGCCGCCGCTGCGCCCGCTCCGGGTCCTTGGCGAACAGCTCCTGCAGCAGCGGCGTGTTCACCGGCCCGGGGCACAGCGCGTTCACCCTGATGCCCTCCCGGGCGAACTGCACGCCCAGCTCGCGTGACATCGCCAGCACGCCGCCCTTGGACGCCGTGTACGAGATCTGCGAGGTCGCCGACCCCATGACGGCCACGAACGACGCGGTGTTGATGATCGAGCCCTTGCCCTGCCGTCGCATGTACGGGATGGCGTGCTTGCAGCAGAGGTAGGCGCTGGTCAGGTTCACCTCCTGGACCCGGCGCCAGGCGTCGATGCCGGTCTCCAGGATCGAGTCGTCGTCGGGCGGCGAGATGCCGGCGTTGTTGAAGGCGATGTCCACGCTGCCGTAGGTGTCGAAGGCTGTCCGGAACATCCTGACGACGTCGTCCTCGTCGGTGACGTCGGCCTTGACGAAGAGGCCGCCGACCTCGTTCGCGGCCTTGACGCCGGCCTCCTCGTCGACGTCCACGCAGACGACCTTGGCGCCCTCCTCGGCGAACCTGCGTGCCGTGGCCAGCCCGATGCCGCTGCCCGCGCCGGTGATGACGGCCACCCGATCCTGCAAACGCTGCACTTTCACTCCCAGGAGATGAAGACGTTCTTGGTCTCGGTGAACGCCGCCAGGGCGTCAGGGCCGAGCTCCCTGCCGAGACCGGACTGCTTGAAGCCGCCGAAGGGGGTCCAGTAGCGGACCGACGAGTGCGAGTTGACCGAGAGCGCGCCCGACTCGACGGCCCTGGCCACGCGTAGCGCCCGCCCGACGTCGCGGGTCCAGATGGAGCCGCTCAGGCCGTACGGGGTGTCGTTCGCGATGCGTACGGCCTCCGCCTCGTCCTCGAAGCGCACCACGGACATGACAGGACCGAAGATCTCCTCGGTGAAGGCCGGGTCGGTGAGCTCCGGCGTCAGCACGGTCGGCGGGAACCAGAAGCCCTTGCCCTCGGGGCAGGATCCCTGCAGGTAGGGGGTGCCCTGGACGAAACCGCGCACCCGGTCGAGGTGTTCGGCGCTGATCAGCGGGCCCATGTCGGTGCCCTCGTCGAGCGGGTCGCCGACCGTGACGCCCCGCACGGCCGCCGTCAGGCGCTCCATGAACTCGTCGTACACCTCGGCCTGGACGAGGAGGCGGGAGCGGGCGCAGCAGTCCTGGCCCGAGTTGTCGAAGACCGCGTACGGCGCGGTCCTCGCGGCCCTGTCGAGGTCCGCGTCGGCGAAGACGATGTTGGCGGACTTGCCGCCCAGCTCCAGCGTGACCCGCTTGACCTGCCGGGCCGCCTTGGCGGCGATCTCCTTGCCCACCTCGGTCGAGCCGGTGAACACGATCTTCGCCACGCCGGGATGCTCGACGAGCCGGGCCCCCGCGACCTCCCCTGCCCCAGGCAGCACCTGGAGCACCCCCTCGGGGAGGCCCGCGGCGAGGGCCAGCTCCGCCAGCCTCAGCGCGGTCAGCGGGGTCCATTCGGCCGGCTTGACGATCACCGTGTTGCCGGCCGCGAGCGCCGGGGCCACGCCCCAGGTCATGATCACCATGGGGAAGTTCCACGGCACGATGACGCCGACGACGCCCAGCGGCTCCTGGAACGTGATGTCCACGCCGCCCGGCACCGGGATCTGCTTGCCGTGGTTGCGCTCGGGGGCGCCGGCGTAGAAGTGCAGCACGTCGCGGACGTTGCCGGCCTCCCACCGGGCGTTCCCGATCGGGTGCCCGGAGTTGGCCAGCTCCAGCCGCGCCAGCTCCTCGCCGTGCTCGTCCACCAGGCCGGCGAACCTGCGCAGCAGCCGCGCCCGGTCCCCGGGCGACACCTCGCGCCAGGTCGCGTACGCGGCCCTGGCACGCTCCACCGCCCGGTCCACCTCGGCGGCGTCGGCCAGTTCGACGTCGGCCAGGACGTCCTCCGTCGCCGGATTAACGATCTTCATGTGCTTCTTTCACATCCGCTCGAAACCACGGAACAGCTCCCAATCCGTCACCGCCGCGTCGAACGCGGCCAGCTCCACGCGCGCGTTGTTCGCGTAGTGCTCGACCACGTCCTCGCCGAACGTCTCGCGGGCCAGTTTCGACCCCTCGAACAGCGCCAGCGCGTCCCGCAGCGTGTGGGGCACGCTCTCGGCGCCGGAGTCGTAGGCGTTGCCCTCGAACGCGCTCTCCAGCGGCAGCTCGTTGTCGATGCCGTGCAGCCCGGCCGCGATCAGCGCGGACACCGCGAGGTACGGGTTGACGTCGCCGCCCGGCACCCGGTTCTCCACGCGCAGCGACGGGCCGTGGCCGACGAGCCGGAGCGAGCAGGTGCGGTTGTCCACACCCCACTTGACGGCCGTGGGCGCGAAGCTGCCGGGGACGTAGCGCTTGTAGGAGTTGATGTTGGGGGCGTACAGGAGGGTGAGCTCGCGCAGGCAGGCGAGCTGCCCGGCGATGAAGCGGGCGCCGAGTGGGGAGAGCCCGTACGGCCCGTCGCCCGCCATCACCGGATCTCCGTCGCCGCCGCGCAGCGAGATGTGGATGTGGCAGGAGTTGCCCTCGCGCTGGTTGGGCTTGGCCATGAAGGTGATCGACCTGCCCTCCTGGGCGGCGATCTCCTTCGCGCCGTTCTTGTAGATGACGTGGTGGTCGCAGGTCCTGAGCGCCTCGTCGTAGCGGAAGGCGATCTCGTGCTGGCCCAGGTTGCACTCGCCCTTGGCGGACTCGACGTACAGGCCGGAGCCTTCCATGTTCTGGCGGATCCGCCGCAGCAGCGGCTCGATGCGGGCGGTGCCGAGCAGCGAATAGTCCACGTTGTAGAGGTTGGACGGTGACATGTCCCGGTAGCCGCGCTTCCAGGCGTCCTCGTAGCTGTCCTCGTAGACGATGAACTCCAGCTCGGTGCCGACGTACGCGGCCAGCCCCCGCTCGGCGAGGCGGGCGAGCTGCCTGCGCAGGATCTGCCGGGGCGAGGCGGTCACGTCGCCGCCGCCCTCCCAGGCGAGGTCGGCCATCAGCATGGCGGTCCCGTCGTGCCACGGCACCCTGCGCAGCGTCGCGAGGTCCGGCTTCATCACGAAGTCGCCGTAGCCCCGCTCCCAGGACGACATCGCGTAGCCGCCGACGGTGTTCATGTCCACGTCGACGGCGAGCAGGTAGTTGCACCCCTCGGAGCCGTGGTGCAGCACCTCTTCGAGGAAATAGCGGGCGGACAGCCTCTTGCCCTGCAGCCTGCCCTGCATGTCGGCGATCGCGAGGAGCACGGTGTCGATGCGCCCGAGCGCCACCTCGTCGCGCAGCTCGCTGACGGAAAGGAACCCGGTGCTCGATCGCTCGCTCACGCTATCCCCGCTCCGATCTGGTCAGAGGCGCTTTCCCGTTGATTGGGCTAGTCTTAGACCATTGATGTGTACGCGGGATCCGTTGTCAAGACCTGAGGACACGTTGGACGAGTCGGCGCGTTTGATGACGGTGTTGCGCCCGGTGCGGGCCGGCAACGCCTTCGAGGAGACGGTGGAACGGCTGCTCCAGGCCATCAAGCTCGGTGTGGTCCCGCCCGGCGACAAGCTCCCGCCGGAGCGCGAGCTGGCCGTGCGGCTCGGCATCAGCCGGGTCACGCTGCGCGAGGCGATCCGCGCGCTGTCGGACGCGGGCTACCTCGACGTGCGGAGGGGCCGCTACGGGGGAGCCTTCGTCACGTACGTTCCCCCCAAACCGGATGCGGGAGAGCTGCGGCAGGTCGTGGCGGAGATGGGCAGCGACGACCTGTCGGACGCGCTCACGTTCCGCCTGGCGGTGGAGTGCGGGGCGGCCCAGGTGCTGGCCGCGTCCCGCCTCGCGGAGGACAGGCGGGAAGTGCTGCTCCGCCGGCTGTCGGAGCTGAACGAGGCCCCGATCGAGGACTACCGCCGCCTCGACACGGCCTTCCACCTGTCCATCGCCGAGCTGACCGGCTCCACCCTGCTCGCCACGGCGTGCGCGGACGCCCGCTCGCGGGTGAGCGACCTGCTGAACGCGATCCCCATGCTCCAGGTCAACCTCGATCATGCCGCAAGCCAGCACCAGGCGATCGTGGACGCCATCCTGGCCGGTGACCCGGACGGGGCCCGCCGGGCGGTCACCGAGCACCTGGAGGGCACAGCAGCTCTTTTGCGGGCCTTCCTCGCTTGACGGTCTAGAAGGTGCAGGGGCCCTCGTACCATCTCTTTCTAGAGTCATGGGGAACTGGTTCGAGCACAACATCGTCGCTACAGGACGGCTGCCGCTGTTCTGTTATTTCGTCACGCTCATCGTGGCGTTCATCGCCACGCGCATCAACGTCCGCCTGATCAGGGCGAAGATCGGCTGGTTCCGCAACCTGAACGTGGGCGAGATGCACATCCACCACATCGTGTTCGGCGTCGTGCTGATGCTGGTCGGCGGGGTCAGCGGGCTCATCGTGTCCTCCGCCTCGCAGGTCGGCTACGCCGTCGCGGCCTCCATCTTCGGCATCGGATCGGCGCTCGTGCTGGACGAGTTCGCGCTGATCCTGCACCTGCACGACGTGTACTGGGAGGAGGAGGGGCGCACCTCGGTGGACGCGGTCTTCATCGCGATCGCAGTCACCGGCCTGCTCCTCATCGGCCTGCGCCCCCTGACCTGGGACTACGGCACCCTGGTCAACCCCGGCGCGCTCATCGTGGCCAACCTGGCGCTCGCCGTCGTCACCCTGCTCAAGGGCAAGATCTGGACGGGGATGGCCGGCCTGTTCGTGCCGCCGATGCTGGTGGTGGGCGCGCTACGGCTGGCCCGCCCCGGCTCCCCGTGGGCCCGCTGGTTCTTCGCCCAGCGCTCGCCGCGCAAGATGGCCAAGGCCATCCACCGGGAGGAACGGTGGCGCCGGCCGGCGATCAGGGCCAAGATCGCCTTCCAGGAGTTCCTCTCAGGGCGTCACGATCTCCCTTCCACGCGGCGCGGCCGTCGGCACACCTGAGCCGGATAACGGGGACATCGGCTACGACGACCCGGATGTGCCGGACATCGGCTGACCTCCGGCGATCACCGGGGTGAGCAGCGGGCGTTTGGCGGTGCGGCCGTCGCCGGAGGACCGGCCGCGGAGGCGGCGGCCGATCCACGGGCCGGCGAAGGTGGCCAGCCAGCGCAGCTCCGTCGAGGCCGCGCGCCAGGCGCCCGGGGCGGGCAACGGCGTCAGGGGCGCCATCCACGTGTCGTCGCTGCCGGGCAGGCCCAGGGCGTGGGCGACGGCGGCGGCGAAGCGGGTGTGCCCGGCCGGGCTCGCGTGCAGCCGGTCGGCGCTCCACATCCGGGCGTCCGTGAAGTCGAGCGGGAACGTGTCCAGCAGCGTGACCCCCGGGCGGGCGGCGGCGGCGCGTACACGGGCGTTGAACTCGATCAGCCTGGGCCGGAGCGGGCGGGCCATCGGCGCGATCCTGGCGATGTCGGGGAAGGTCATGGTGACCACGTGCACGCCCTCGGCGGTCAGCCGGACGATCATGTCCTCCACGATGCCCGCCACTATGGAGGCGTCGAAGCCGGGGCGGATGATGTCGTTCATGCCCGCCATGACCGTGACCAGGTCGGGGCGCAGCGCCAGGGCGGCGGGCAGCTGCTCGGCCTGGATCTCGGCCGCCTGGCGGCCGCGGACCGCGAGGTTGGCGTAGAGCAGGTCCGGGTCGGCGGCGGCCAGGTGCTCGGCGAGGCGGTCGGCCCAGCCGCGGTGGCCGGTGACGTCGTCGCCGTCCCCGAGGCCCTCGGTCTGGCTGTCGCCGATGGCGACATAACGCACGTAGGTCATGGCGTCGTCCTCTCCGCGTGGGCCGCGCGTTCGGTCAGGGTCCGGGCGGTCTCCAGGCACCAGTCGCGCATCTCGCGCTCCAGGCGGCAGCCGGCCAGGCAGGACAGGTAGGGGCCGACGTTCTCGCCCCGCAGGAACGTCTCCTCGTCCAGGTCACCGCGTATGCGCAGGAGGGTCTGCTCGAAGAAGGCGAGCCTGACCGCGGCCTCCTCCGCCCGCTCCCGGAGCTGCTCGATCACGGGCCCCGGATCGACGTGGTCCACGGCGTGCACCTTGACGGCGAGGTCGTCGCGGATGAGCAGGGGCTTGGGCGGGGTCGCGGCGAAGGCCGCCAGCTCGGCGGCACCGGCCTCGGTGACCGTGAACACCCGCTTGTTGGGCCGGCCCGTCTGGACGACCTCCCGCCCCGCGATCAGCCCGTGGGCCTCCAGCTTGGTCAGCTCCGCGTAGAGCTGCTGAGGGGCGGCGTACCAGAAGTTGGAGACGCCGACGTCGAAGATCTTGGTGAGCTGGTAGCCGCTGTACTCGCCGCCGAGCAGGGCCGCCAGCACGGCATGCCTCAGAGCCATGAGTAGTCATGTCCATGAGTAGTCATGGACATGACTATAAAGGCGTAGATGTAGGGACGCTAGAGGGTGGCCACCGAGCGGAGGGCCAGGCCCGCGCCGAGCAGCACCACCATCGCGGCCGTGCCCACCGGGGCCAGGCCCGAGAGCCTGGCGGCCAGGCGGCGACCCGCCGAGGCGCGCTGTTCCAGGCGGTCCACCAGCTTGACCAGCAGGAGGCCGGTGGCGGTGAGGGTGGCGGCCATCCCGATGCCGTACGCGGTCACCAGCGCCACGCCGAACCAGGTGCGGCCGAGCGCGATGGCGCCGAGGAGCACGACGAGGGCCGACGGGCTGGGGACGAGCCCGCCCGCGATGCCGAGCCCCACCAGCCCTGCCCGTTTCGTCGCCTCCTCGCCGTCGTGCCCGTGCCCGTGCCCGTGCCCGTGCCCGTGCCCGTGCCCATGCCCGTGCCCGTGCCCGTGGCCGTGTCCATGGCCATGGCCGTGGCCATGCCCGTGTCCGTGGCCGTGGCCGTGCGAGGAGGTGCCGCGGCGGGCGTTCAGGAGGAGGCGGAAGCCGATGACGGCGATCAGCGCGCCGCTGGCCACCCCCAGCCACGCCAGCACGGACTCGCCCGCCAGCGCCGTGAACGCGCTCAGCAGCAGCCCCACCACCAGCACCCCGACCGTGTGCGTGGCCGTCACCGTCGCGCCCACCACGAGCGCGTCGCGCGGGCGTCCCCGCCGTCCGGCCAGGTACGCGGCCATGATGGTCTTGCCGTGCCCGGGGATCAGCGCGTGCCCGGCGCCCAGCACCACGGCCAGCCCGACCGCCAGCAGCCCGAGCGGGAGCGTCAGCGAGTCGGAGCCGATCAGCCCGGCGAACGTCCGGTCCAGGGCGGCCAGCGCGTCCCCGATCGGCCCGCCGATGCCGATCCCGCCGGACACGGTGCCACCGGGAGCGCCGGAGCCGCCCTGGCCGGGCAGGCCCGCGCCGGGCGCGACGGTCATCGTCGCGGTGCGCTGGTCGAGCGGATTCGCCAGCAGATCCTCGGGGTACGCGTGCAGCTCCTTGCTCACGCTCACCGACGGCACCGACGAGCGGACCAGGCGCACCCCGTCGCCCACCGCCGTGATCTCCCGCCAGCCGATCCTGTCCTGCTCGAACCCGTCGGCGAACTCCACGGCCCCCGAGGCGCGGACTTCGGCCACGAGCCGGCAGGTCAGCCGGCTGGTCTGGAGGCCCCCTTGGCCGGGGGCGTAGGCGAAGGCGGAGCCGGCCACCCGCCACGGCACCGTCCGGCCCGCCACCGAGAGCCGCTGGGCGGCGGCCAGCGCGCCGCAGCGGCGGGCCGCGTACGAGGTGTCCACCTGCGGCTTGGCCTGCAGCGTGGGCAGTTCGGCCGCGTCCACGACGGCGAGGCTGCGCACGTCGGAGGGCGAGATCCGCAGCCCGTTGTAGTGGTTGACGGTGAAGTTGCCCAGCGGGTGCATCGCCACGGGCGCGGCCTTGGCCGCGGCGACCAGGACGACGCTCAGGCCCAGCGACAGCACCAGGCCCATCGCGATGGACAGCAGGCCGAGCCGGATGACTCTCATGAGAACCTCGCCAGTGCGGACAGTGTCGGGTCGAAGCCGGCGTCCACCTTGACGGACCGGCCCAGCGCCTGCTCGATCTTGGCGCGGTGGTACTTCAGCAGCGGGTTCTGCCAGCCGGTCGCCGTGGCCTTCTTGGCGTACGGCAGCGCCTCGGCCGGCTTGCCCGCCTTGAACAGGGCCCAGGCGAGGGCGTCGGCGGCGACGAGGTTCGGGTTGCGCGCGTACTCGGCCCTGGCGTGCTCGACCGCCAGCGCCGGGTCCCCGTGGTCGGCCTCGAACTCGGCCCAGGTCAGGTCGTCACGCACGCCCGCGGCCTGGAACAGCTTGCGCTGCGCCTTCAGCAGGGTCCAGTCGGCGGGCCGGCCCGCCTTGATCTGGGTCTCGCCCTGCTCGATCAGGTATTGGGGGAGCGGGAGGCGTTCGACGACGCTCTGGTAGAGGCCGAGCGCCTCGGTCAGCCGGCCGCTCAGCGCGGCGGTCCTGGCCTGGCCCGCGAGCGCCGGGGTGTAGCCGGGGTAGGCCTGCAGGGCCTTGGCGTACCAGCCGGCCGCCGTGGCCAGGTCGCCGGAGTGGAGGGCCAGCTCGCCCAGGTAGTAGCGGGCGTAGGCGAGGTCGGCCGGCTGCCACGCGTCGTTCTGCGCCATTTCGAGGTACTTGCGGGCTCCGGCCCTGTCGCCGCGCAGCTCGGCCGCGTACGAGGCGCGGGCGAAGGCCGCCACTCCGGGGCGCAGGCCCAGCATCTCGTCCACGGCCCGCCGCGCCCCGCGCAGGTCCCCGAGCTGGGTCCGCGCGTCGGCCAGCACGCCGTAGGCCGGGGCGCCGTACGGGTTGACGTCGATCGCGCGCTCGGCCAGCCGCACCGCCTCGGCGAAGTCGTGGCGTCCGGCGGCCAGCGCCGCCTGGCCGGTGAGCACCGCGTCGTCCTCGGCCCTCAGCTTGGCGGCCGTGGTGATCGCGCCCTCCGCCTTCGTGTAGTACGACGGGTCGCCGGTGATCCTGGCCTGGTCGACGTACTGGGAGGCGAGCTGGGCCCAGCCGCGGTAGTCGCCCGGCAGGCGCTTGAGCCGATCCTGCAGCGTCTCGGTGGACGGCTTGTCCGCCACCGGCCCCGGCGCGGGCGCCGCCGAGAACGAGAGGATCGTGAAGGTCATGGCCCCGATGAGGGCAAGCCCGGCGAATATCACGAAGGCACGCATGTCCAAGGCTCCAGGGTGCTGGGGAGTTGGCCGGCCGGCCGTGACGGGGAGCACGGCCGGCCGGCCTCATGTCGGCGGCAGACGGTGGGAGAAGGGTGGTCTGCCGCCGGGGGCTGACCGGCCCGCTTGGAGAGGGAGCAGGCCGGTCGGGGAGTCAGCGCTGGTTCACCGCGACGTTGCTGGGCAGCGGGATGTAGGGGAACGACTGGAGGATCGGCTTGTCGTTCCTGTCCACCTTGTCCGTCAGCCCGGGCACGAGCTTGCCGGTCACCGCGGCGCCGGCCACGGCCTGCAGCTCGATGTCCACGACGTCGTCGATGAGACGGCGGCCGTTCGGGAACCCCTGGAGGTCACCGGCCAGCACGCCGAGGCGGTTCGGGTCCTTCGCGGGCGGGATCACCATGTTCAGCCGCAGCATCTCGGAGGGGCGCAGCTTGCCCGCGTCCTTGTTGAGCACCTGCGAGTTCAGGTCGGCCTTGATCGGGCCGTTCTGCTTGGCGATGCCGGTCAGGAAGATCTCGACCAGGTCGTTGCGCGGGGTCGCGGGGGCCTTGATGCCGTAGATGGCCTCCAGCAGCCTGGCCACCTCGGGGTCGATGACCCGCTTGACCAGCGGCGCCACATCGGCGTCCTTCTCCGGGGGCAGGGCGTTGAAGGCGTCCTTGAGCCCGGCGGGCGAGACGACCTCGTTCACCAGCGGGTTGCACAGGCGCGAGACCTGCACGTACCTGCTGCCGTTGAACTTGTCGGTGGTCGAGCAGACGCCGATCACCGGGTTGCGCTTGACGTCTCCCTTGAGCGCCAGCTCGGAGGAGGGCACCTGGAGGGCCACGCTGTTCACGTTGTAGCCCCGGGTGGTGTCCTGGCCGACCTCGGACAGGTTGCCGCCGTAGAGCAGGTCGAACACGCGCAGGTCCAGGAAGAACGCCTCGTCCGCCTGGCCGGCGAACGACTTGCCGCCGCCGGGCAGGCTCTTGATGGACTGGGCGCGCAGGGTGCCGTAGTCGGGCATCGAGGCCGGGCCGACGTTGCTCGGCGCGACGATGCCGTCGCCGACCAGCGTCCGGGTGCCGCTGGGAGTGATCTTCCTGAGCGTGTAGCGCTGGCGGAAGAGCAGGTTCGGGTCGTCGAGCGAGGTGACGGGGCCGTTGTTGTACAGGAACGTGGTGTTGCCGCGCTTGTCCTCGTTGCGGAACGTCCACTCGTACGTGATGTCGGGCCTGGCGTCTCCGTTGTTGTCGATCTTTATGTTGTAGCGGGACTTGGTGGCGAACGGGTAGAAGTTCGGGCCGCCGTTGGGCTCCTCGAACGGGATCCAGTTGGCCAGCAAGGTCACCGTGTCGGCCTTGTCAGGGCTCACGAACGCGTACACGTCCGTGTTGTCGTGCTGGGGGTCGCCCGCGATCATGGGAGCCTCGCGGTGCGAGGAAGCGATGCCGGAGTCGGTGCGGAGCACGGCCAACGACGACGCGGCGACAGCTGCGGCGAGGCCAAGTCCGACTAGAGCGCGCCGGTTGATCCGGAGCTCCATTTTCGGTCCTTTCGGAAGGGCTGATCGTTTACTGCGAGGTTCCGGCCGGGTTCCTCGACGCCCTATTCGTCCGCCGGACGCTTCCGGATGTCGTCTCCTCCTCAAGAATGAGGGTCAACGAAAGTTGACATACTTAAGTCGTCAATCTAGGTTGACCCTGTCGAAGCGGTGCGGATCGCGCGGTCCCGTTCGTTAGAGCAAGTCGAGACATGTCGTGGAAGGAGATGTGGTGGTCAAGGAGTTGCTCTCCCACGTCCGCCCGCACCGGAAGATCCTGATCCTGGGCGGATTACTGGGCTTGATCGGCTCGGCGGCGGGTCTCGCCATGCCGTTGCTGGCCAAATACGTCGTGGACGCGTTCGGCGAGACCGGCTCGATGGCCGGGCCGTTGCTGGGGCTGACCGCGGCGGTGCTGATCGGCGCGGTCGTGTCGGCCGCCGGAAGCTACCTGATGGAGCGCACGGGCGAGGGCATCGTGCTCGGTGCCCGGCGCAAGCTCGTCGACCGGATGCTGCGGCTCAAGGTCGCCGACGTGGACCGGCTCAAGCCCGGCGACCTGCTGTCGCGGGTGACGGGTGACACGACCTTGTTGCGGGCCGTGCTGACCAACGGGATCGTCGAGTCCGTCAGCGCCACGTTCATGCTGGTCGGGGCGATCATCATGATGGCGACCATGGACGGCGTGCTGCTGCTGGTCACGCTGCTCGTGGTGGTGGTGATCGGCGGGCTCGTCGCGCTGATCATGCCGAGGATCCAGCGGGCGCAGACCCATGCCCAGGAGGCCGTGGGCGAGATGGGGGCCGTGCTGGACCGGGCGCTGCAGGCGTACCGGACCGTCAAGGCCAGCGGCGCGGAGGAGCGGGAGATCGCGGTGGTGGGCGACGCGGCGGTGCGCGCCCGCGACCGGGGGCTGCAGGTCGCCGGGTGGACGTCGCTCGCGGGAGTGGCGACGTGGATGGCGGTGCAGATCGCGTTCCTCGCCGTGCTGGCCGTCGGCGGAGCCCGGGTCGCGTCGGGGACGCTGGAGGTGTCGTCGCTGATCGCGTTCCTGCTGTACCTGTTCTACCTGGTGCCGCCGATCGGGCAGCTCGTCCAGGGCGGCGTCCAGCTCCAGCAGGGACTGGCCGCGATGAAGCGGATCAAGGAGATCGAGGACCTGCCCGCGGAGCCGGTCGGCGCCGCCGTCGCGGGGGCCTCCGAGCCGGTCGGGGTGACGTTCCGGGACGTGGTCTTCAAGTACGGCGACGACCGGCCGACCGTGCACGACGGGGTCACCTTCGAGGTGCCGCCCGGCGGGCTGACCGCACTGGTGGGGCCGTCGGGCGCGGGCAAGTCGACGGTGTTCGCGCTGATCGAGCGCTTCTACGACCACCAGAAGGGGCTCATCGCCATCGGTGGGCGCGACATCCGCGACTGGCCGCTGGGCGAGCTGCGGGCCGCCCTCGGGTACGTCGAGCAGGACGCCCCCGTGCTGGCCGGCACCCTCCGGGAGAACCTGCTCTTCGCCGCCCAGGACGCCACCGAGGACGAGCTGCGCCGGGCCGTCGCCCGCACCAGGCTCGACGACCTGGTGGACAGGCTGCCCGAAGGGCTGGAGACGCCGGTCGGGCATCGCGGCGTGCTGCTGTCGGGCGGCGAGCGCCAGCGCGTCGCCATCGCCAGGGCGCTGCTGCGCAAGCCCCGGCTGCTGCTGCTCGACGAGGCCACCTCCCAGCTCGACGCGGTCAACGAGCTGCGGCTGCGCGAGGTCATCGCCGAGGTGGCCGCGGAGACGACCGTGCTGGTGATCGCCCACCGGCTGTCCACCGTGACGAACGCGGACCGGATCGTGGTCATGGAAGGGGGTGGCGTACGGGCGATCGGGACGCACGACTCGCTGGTCGGGGAGGACGAGCTCTACCGGGAGCTGGCGGCCACCCAGTTCCTCGTCAGCTAATCCATGTACTCTGCGGGTGACATATGTGAATGTTTTCATTCAGGAGGGTCACGATGAGCCGCAGCGTGCGCGCGCCGCGAGGCACGACGATCACCGCCAAGGGGTGGCCGCAGGAGGCGGCGCTCCGCATGCTCCAGAACAACCTGGACCCGGAGGTCGCCGAGCACCCCGAGCAGCTGGTCGTCTACGGCGGCTCGGGCAAGGCCGCGCGTGACTGGGCGTCGTTCGACGCGATGGTCAGGACGCTGACGACGCTCGAGGGCGACGAGACCCTCCTGGTCCAGTCGGGGCGCCCGGTGGGCGTGTTCCGCACCCACGAGTGGGCGCCCCGGGTGCTCATCGCCAACTCCAACCTCGTGCCCGACTGGGCCAACTGGGAGGAGTTCCGGCGGCTGGAGGCGGCCGGGCTCACCATGTACGGGCAGATGACCGCCGGGTCGTGGATCTACATCGGCACGCAGGGCATCCTGCAGGGGACGTACGAGACGTTCGCGGCCGTGGCCGCCAAGCGCTTCGGCGGGTCGCTGGCCGGGACGATCACGCTGACGGCCGGGCTCGGCGGGATGGGCGGCGCCCAGCCGCTGGCCGTCACCATGAACGGCGGGGTGGCGATCTGCCTCGACTGCGACCCGCGCTCGGTCACCCGGCGGATCGAGCACCGCTACCTCGACGTGGAGGCGTCGTCGCTGGACGAGGCGCTGCGGCTGGCCTACGCGGCGCGCGACGAGCGCCGTCCCCTGTCCATCGGGGTCGTCGCGAACGCCGCGGAGGCCGTGCCCGACCTGCTCGCCCGCGGGGCCGAGATCGACATCGTCACCGACCAGACCTCGGCGCACGACCCCCTGATGTACCTGCCTCTGGGGGTCGCCTTCGAGGACATGGCCTCGGAGCGGGACAAGGACCCGGCCGGCTTCACCGAGCGGGCCCGGACCTCGATGGCGCGGCACGTGGAGGCGATGGTCGGGTTCAAGGACGCCGGGGCGGAGGTGTTCGACTACGGCAACTCCATCCGGGGCGAGGCGCAGCTGGCCGGCTACGGGCGGGCCTTCGACTTCCCGGGGTTCGTGCCCGCGTACATCAGGCCGCTGTTCTGCGAGGGCAAGGGCCCGTTCCGGTGGGCCGCCCTGAGCGGGGACCCCGCCGACATCGCCGCGACCGACCGGGCCATCCTGGAGCTCTTCCCCGAGAACGAGGGACTCGCCCGGTGGATCAGGAAGGCCGGGGAGAAGGTCCACTTCCAGGGGCTGCCCGCGCGGATCTGCTGGCTCGGGTACGGCGAGCGGAACGTCGCGGGGGAGCGCTTCAACGACATGGTGGCCTCGGGCGAGCTGCAGGCGCCCATCGTGATCGGGCGCGACCACCTCGACAGCGGCTCCGTGGCCTCGCCGTATCGCGAGACGGAGGCCATGGCGGACGGGTCGGACGCGATCGCTGACTGGCCCCTGCTGAACGCCATGCTCAACACGGCCTCGGGGGCCGCCTGGGTGTCCATCCACCACGGGGGCGGGGTCGGGATCGGCCGGTCCATCCACGCCGGCCAGGTGACGGTGGCCGACGGGACCGCGCTGGCGGGGGAGAAGCTCAACCGCGTGCTGACCAACGACCCTGGGACGGGGGTCATGCGGCACGTGGACGCGGGCTATGAGGAGGCCGCCGACGTGGCCGCCGCCCGCGGCGTCCGCATCCCGATGCGCGAATCCTGACCCACCGCGCTTCCGCCACCCATCTGGTGGGGGTCGTGAGGGTGGTGGGATGAGAATGCGGGGTGGGAAGCGTTGGAGGTGGCGTGGCGGACGGATATCACGGTGGGCTGAGCGTGCTGCTGGATGGCCGGAGGCTGTCGCCCGTGCAGCGGAGGATCGCGCACTACCTCACCGAGCATCTCGATGAGGCGATCTTCCTGTCCAGCGTGGAGCTGGCCGAGCGGGCCGGGGTGAGCCAGCCGTCCGTGACCCGGTTCGCGATGGTGCTGGGGTTCGCCGGATACCCCGAGCTGCGGCAGGCGCTGCGCCCGCTCGTGCTGGGCGGCGCGACGGTGGCGGAGCCGCAGGAGAGCCTGCTGCGCGGGGCCATCGAGTGCGAGATCCGCAACCTCGCGATCGTCAGGGAGCGGCTGCCGGCCTTCCCGCTCAAGGAGCTCGGCGAGCAGCTGGCCGCCACCGAGCCGCTGCCCGTGGTGGGGCTGCGGGTCTCCTGCGGGCTGGCCACCACCTTCGCCTACTACGCCCGCCGCATCCACCCCGACGTGCGGCTGCTCACGCACGGCGGGTCGGAGCTGGTCGACGGGCTGCACGCGGCCCGCAGGGCGGGCGCGGAGTGGGTGGTGGCCGTGGTCCTGCCGAGGTATCCGGCGGAGGCCGTGCAGGCGCTGGAGTACGCGGAGAAGATGGGGCTGCGGGTGGCGGCCATAACGGATAAGTCGGATTTTCCGGCGGAGGTCGTGCTGGACGCCCCCGTCGGCGACCGGCTCGTGTTCGACTCGCACGCGGCACCGCTCGCCCTGGCCATGGCCCTGGTCGAGGCCATGGCCGACGCGGCGCCGCTGCGCACCCAGGCCAGGCTCGAGGAGTACGAGCGGATGACCGACGAGACCGGTACGTTCCTACCCGGCGATCCTGCGTAGCGAGCGCATCGATCAGATCGTGGTGAGCAGCGCCAGCACGATGAACACCGCGAACGCGATCGGGATCGACGAGTCCGACAACCGCCCGGCGAACAGCGCCCGCCCCGCCTCGACCGCGTGGTAGAGCGGGTTGATCGGGGCGAGCGTCTGCATCCAGCCGGGCGCGTACGAGATCGGGATGAACAGCCCGGCCAGCAGCATGATCGGCAGCATGAAGAGGTTGAGCGTCTGCGACATGCCGTTCTCGTCGCGTACGGTCAGCGCCAGCCCCTGGGACAGCCCCGAGGCGAACAGTCCGGTGGCGGCCATGAGCAGCAGCACCAGCAGCAGCTCGACGGCCCCGATGCGCACGCCCATCGCGATGGCCACGACGAGCACGAGGATCGCCTGGCACACCAGCACGACCATGTCCTTGGCCACCCGCCCGAGCACGATGGCCGGCCGCCAGGCGGGGCTGACGGCGTACCGTTCGAGCGAGCCGTTGCGCAGGTCGGCGATCAGCCCGAACCCCGAGAACAGCGCCCCGAAGACCGCGATCATCATCATCGACGCCGGCGTGAACATCCGCAGCGCGTCCACCGTCGAGCCGCCCGGCGTCAGCGACTTCAGCAGCGGCGCGAACATGAGCAGGTACAGCACCGGCTGCATGATGCCGAACAGCGGCCAGATCGGGTTGCTGAACGACTTCTTCAGCTCGTAGCCGGTGAACAGGACGGTGTGGCGGATCATGAGGCGGCTCCGGTGTCGCGGAGGGAACGGCCGGTCTTGGCCAGGAAGACGTCGTCGAGCGTGGAGCGGTCGAGCGCGATCGAGCTCAGCCCCAGCCCCTGCTCCTCAAGGGCCCGCAGCAGCGCGGGCAGCGTGTGCTCGCCGTCGTCGACGTAGACGCGCAGCAGGTCCTCGTCGACGCGGGTCTCGCGGGCGTACGGCTTGAGCGTGTCCGCCGCGCGCTCCGGGTCGTCCACCCTGAGCGTGATCACGTCGCCGGAGACCTCCCGCTTGAGCTCCCCGGGGGTGCCCTCGGCCACGACCAGGCCGTGGTCGACGATCATGAGGCGGTCGCACAGCGCGTCGGCCTCGTCGAGGTAGTGGGTGCTGAGCAGCACGCTCGTTCCGGCCTCGCGCAGCTGCCTGATGCGGTCCCAGAGGTTGGCGCGGTTCTGCGGGTCGAGGCCGGTGGTGGGCTCGTCGAGGAAGAGCAGCGGCGGGTTGTGCACCAGCCCGATCGCGATGGCCACGCGCCGCTTCTGCCCGCCCGACAGGGTACGGCCGGGGCGGTCGGCCATCTCGGTCAGGTCGAAGCGCTCCAGCACCTCCGCGGTGGCCTGCTTCGGGTCGGCCATGGCGTGGATCTTGGCGGCCATCATGATCTGGGCCCTGGCGCTCGTGGTGTCCTCGACACCGCCGGCCTGGCTGACGTACCCGAGCTTGCGCCGGACGGCGCTCGGCTCCTTGAGCAGGTCGTGGCCCGCGACGGTGGCCGTGCCCGCGTCGGGGGCGATCAGCGTGGAGAGCATCCTGATCGTGGTGGTCTTGCCGGCCCCGTTGGGGCCGAGCACGCCGAAGATCTCGCCTTGCGCGACCTCGAGGTCCACCCCGCGGACGGCCTCGACGGTCTGCGTGCCCTTCCTGCTCCTGGTGGTGAACGTCTTTCGCAGGCCCTGCGCCTGAATGATCATTGGGGGGTTCAGCTCCTTAGGGCAATTCGTCGGCCTCAACCCGTTCGATGGCCTTCTCGACCCAGTCGAGCTGGGCCTGGACCATGGATCTGTTGAGACGGAGGTTCTCGTCCATGTGCTGGGGAGCGCCGTAGCGCTGCTTGGCGCCGAGGGCGTGTCCAAGGATCTCGACGCTCAGTCTGAGCTGCTGCATCCTGCCATACAGCGCCTGCAGAATCTCCTGTTTTTCCAGCCGGTCCATGAACGTCAGCGCCACCTGGAACGGGTCGACGATGGGCTTGACCTCGTGCCAGGCGGTCAGCAACATCCGGTGGAACTCTTCGCGGCCGAGCTCGGTCAGCTCGTAGACGACCTTGCCGCCTTTGCCCGCCTCGACGACGGCCAGGAGTCCTTCGTCGGCCATCTTGCTCAGCCCGTGGTAGATCGACCCGAAGGCGACGCTCGCCCATTGGTCGGCGCCCATCACCTCCAGCCGCCGCCGGACCCCGTAGCCGTTCATGGGGCCGTCGAGCAGAGCACCGAGGATGAGGATGCGTGTCGAAGCAGACATGGGTACAAGTTTGTATTCAAATTTGAGCATCCGTCAACATCAATAAGCTGATATCCATGAACGAACGACCGACTGCGCTGGTCACAGGCGCTTCGCGTGGGATCGGCGCGGCCGTGGCCGAGGCGCTGGGCCCCACGCACCACGTGATTCTCAACGGCCGCGACGAGGAGTCGCTGGCCGCCGTGGCAGCCGCGCTGCCCGACGCGCGGGTCTGGCCGGCGGAGCTGACGGGGGTCACGGAGGCGGACGTCGCCGGGATCGAACGGCTCGACGTGCTCGTGCACTCCGCCGGGATCAACCGGATGGGCCGGATCGCCGACCTGCCCGCCGCCGCGTGGCGCGAGACGCTGGAGGTGAACGTCGTCGCGGTCGCCGAGCTGACCCGGCTGCTGCTGCCCGCCCTGCGCGGGTCCGGGGGACACGTGGTCTGCGTCAACTCGGGTTCGGGGCAGCGGGCCAACCCCGAGTGGGGCGCCTACGCGGCCAGCAAGTTCGCGCTGAAGGCGTTCGCCGACGCGCTGCGGCTGGAGGAGCCGCGGTTGAGGGTGACGACCGTCTACCCGGGCCGGACGGCCACCGACATGCAGCGCGAGCTGCGTGGCTACGAGGGCGGCGAGTTCGAGCCCGAGAAGTACCTGACGCCGCAGAGCGTGGCGCGGGCCGTGCTGGCCGCCGTCACCGCGGGCCCCGACGCCCACCTCACCGAGCTGACCCTCCGTCCCAGGGGAGGGCCTGTCAACTGAATGGATCCATTCACTACAGTGGGGCCATGCTTGAACCACTCGCGCACATAGGACGGGATCCGGCGACCGGGGGCTACGTCAGGGACGCCTGGTCGGCCGCTGACATGGAGCTACGCGAGTGGTTCGCGGGCGAGGCCGGGCGACGGGGGCTCGACCTGCGCGAAGACCGCAACGGCAACCTCTGGGCATGGTGGGGCGACCCTTCCGGCCGCCCCGGCGTGGTGACCGGGAGTCACCTCGACTCCGTACGGCAGGGCGGCGCGTACGACGGTCCGCTCGGGGTCGTGTCGGCCTTCGCCGCCCTGGACCTCCTGAGGGAGCGCGGGACCACACCGTCCAAGCCGGTCGGCGTGGCCTGCTTCACCGACGAGGAGGGCGCCAGGTTCGGGGTGCCGTGCATGGGGTCGAGGCTGCTCACGGGCGTGCTGTCGCCGGAGCGGGCCCTCGCGCTCACGGACGACTCCGGCGACACGCTGGCCGATGTCATGACGAAGGCCGGGCGGGCGCCGTACGAGCTGGGGCGGGACGACGAGACGCTCGCGACGGTCGGCACGTTCGTGGAGCTCCACGTCGAGCAGGGGCAGGCGCTCGTCCACGAGGGGCGGCCGGTGGGCGTGGCCGCGGCGATCTGGCCGCACGGACGCTGGCGCTTCGACTTCCACGGCCGGGCCGACCACGCGGGCACCACCCGGCTGGCCGACCGGGACGACCCGATGCTGCCGTTCGCCCGCATGGTGCTGGCCGCCCGCGCGGCCGCGGCGCGCCGCGACGTGGTGGCCACGGTCGGCAAGATACGCGTCTCGCCGGGCAACGCGAACGCCATCCCCGGCCTGGTCTCGGCCTGGCTCGACGCCCGCGGGGCGGACGAGGCCGCCGTGCGCGCCCTCGTCGCCGAGCTGACCGAGGAGGCGGGGGCCACGGTGCGGGAGGAGTCGTGGACGCCGGTCGTCGACTTCGACGTGCCGCTCAGGGACCGCCTGGCCAGGGTCGCGGGAGGCGACACGCCCGTGCCCGTCCTGCCCACGGGGGCGGGTCACGACGCGGGGATCCTGGCCTCGGCGGGCGTCCCGAGCGCGATGTTGTTCGTCAGGAACCCCACCGGCGTGTCCCATTCCCCCGACGAGCACGCCGAGCGGGCAGACTGCGAGGCGGGAGTCGTCGCACTCGCGGACGTGCTGGAGGACCTGTGCCGCTGACCTACTGGTGCGAACAGGCCTGGCTCCCCGGCGGAGTCGCGGAGAGCGTGCTCATCGAGGTCGAGGGCGAACGGATCGCGAGCGTCGGCCAGGGCCCGCCCGGCACGGCCGAGCGCCTGCCGGGGATCATCGTTCCCGGCCTGGCCAACGCCCACTCCCACGCCTTCCACCGCGCGCTGCGCGGCTCCGCCCAGGAGGGCAAGGGCGACTTCTGGACCTGGCGCGAGCGGATGTACGAGGTGGCGGGGGCTCTGGACCCCGACTCCTACCTCCAGCTGGCCAGGGCCGTCTACGCCGAGATGGCGCTGGCCGGGGTGACCTGCGTGGGCGAGTTCCACTACCTGCACCACGGGCCGGACGGCCGCCCGTACGACGACGCCAACGAGATGGGCCACGCGCTGGTCCGCGCGGCCCGCGAGGCGGGCCTGCGCATCGCGCTGCTCGACACCTGCTACCTGACCGGCGGCATCGGCGCCCCGCTCACCGGCGCGCAGCTGCGCTTCACCGACGGCGACGCCGAGCGCTGGGCGGTCAGGGCCGACGACCTGGCGGCGGCCTACGAGGGGCAGCCCGACGTGGAGATCGGCGCGGCCATCCACTCCGTGCGCGCGGTGCCGCCGGAGCAGATGCCGGTCGTGGCCGAGTTCTCCCACCGGCACGCGGGCCCCCTGCACATGCACGTGTCCGAGCAGCCGGCCGAGAACGCCGCCTGCGTGGAGATGTACGCGGCCACGCCGGTCCAGGTGCTGCACGAGCGGGGCGCCCTGGGGCCGCGTTCGACCGCCGTGCACGCCACCCACCTGACCGACGTGGACATCGAGCTGATCGCCCAGTCCGGCACGCACATCTGCATGTGCCCCACCACCGAACGCGACCTCGCCGACGGCATCGGCCCGGCCAGGGCGGCGGTCGACCGGGGCGCGCAGATCACGCTCGGCTCCGACAGCCACGCCGTGATCGACCTGTTCGAGGAGGCGCGCGGGGTCGAGCTGGACGAGCGGCTGCGCAGCGGCAAGCGCGGCAACTGGAGCGCCGCCGACCTGCTCGCCGCCGCGACCGTCAACGGCCACGCCTCCCTCGGCTTCCCCGACGCGGGGCTGCTGGTGCCCGGCGCGTGGGCCGACCTGGTGTCGGTACGGCTCGACTCCGTACGGACTGCGGGCGCGGGCGGGCCGGAGGCCGTGGTGTTCGCGGCCACGGCGGCGGACGTGCACTCGGTGGTCTCCGGCGGCCGCCGCGTCGTCACGGACGGGCGGCACCGGCTCGGCGACGTCGGATCCCTGCTGGCAGAGGCGATACGGAGGGTGAGATGAGCACGACGCTGATCGACGGGATCGGCTCGCTGTACACCGGCGACCCCGAGCGCGAGGAGATCCCCGAAGCGGCGCTGGTCGTGGCGGACGGCCTGGTCGCCTGGGCCGGGCCCGCCGCGCAGGCCCCCGACGCCGACGAGCGGGTGGACGTCGAGGGCCGCGCCGTCATCCCCGGCTTCGTGGACAGCCACGCCCACCTGATCTTCGCCGGTGACCGGACGGCCGAGTTCCAGGCCCGCATGTCCGGCGAGCCGTACACCGGGGGCGGTATCAGGACCACGGTCGCCGCCACCCGGCAGGCCGGCGACGCCGAGCTGGCCGCCCACGCGCGTGCGCTGGTGGACGAGATGCTTGCCCAGGGCACCACGACCGTCGAGATCAAGAGCGGGTACGGCCTGACCGTCGAGGACGAGCGGCGCTCGCTGGAGATCGCCGCCGGGCTGACCGGCGAGACCACGTTCCTGGGGGCGCACGTCGTGCCCGCCGGCATGGACGCCGACTCCTACGTACGGCTGGTCGCCGGGGAGATGCTCGACGCGTGCGCCCCGCACGCCAGGTGGGTCGACGTGTTCTGCGAGCGCGGGGCCTTCGACGGCGACCAGACCCGCGAGATCCTGGGCGCCGGGCTCAAGGCGGGGCTGGGGGTGCGGGTGCACGCCAACCAGCTCGGGGAGGGGCCCGGCGTGCGCATCGCCTGCGAGCTGGGCGCCGCCTCGGCCGACCACTGCACCCATCTGACGCCGGCCGACGTGGACGCGCTGGCGTCGTCGGACACGGTGGCGACGCTGCTGCCGGGGGCGGAGTTCTCGACGCGGTCGCCGTACCCGGACGCCCGGCGGCTGATCGACGCGGGGGCGACCGTGGCGCTGGCGACCGACTGCAACCCGGGGTCGTCGTTCACGTCGTCGATGGCGTTCTGCGTGGCGCTGGCCGTACGCGAGATGCGGATGACGCCGCTGGAGGCGATCAGGGCGGCGACGTACGGCGGGGCGCGCGCGCTGCGCCGTACGGACGTAGGCTGGCTACGACCCGGGGCCCGTGCGGACCTCGTCGTGCTCGATGCCCCCTCCTATGTACACCTTGCCTACCGGCCCGGCGTCCCCCTCGTTCACCAGGTGTTTCGCGGCGGTCTCCTCCTTTAGGAGGACATCCAGAACCATCCCAGCGACGTACTGCTTTAGGGAATCTTTGCGTCTGGCCGCACGTTGGCCGGATATAGAACGCAGCTGCGGAACGAGGTGCCAGGGGATGGCAAGGCCTACGGGGAGTCGCACGCAGGAGCAGCACATCGCTGAGCGCGATCTGCTGGGGACATATCTGGCCGAAATCGGCCGGGTCCCGCTGCTCACGGCGGAGGAGGAGGTGGAGCTCGCCAAGCGGATCGAGGCGGGTCTCTTCGCCGAGCAGCTGCTCGACAGTGGGGGCTCGGAGCCGCGCATCGGGGACGCGGCCGACGAGGAGCTGGAGCGCCTGGCCATCTCCGGCCAGCGGGCGAAGGACGAGTTCATCCAGGCCAACCTGCGCCTGGTGGTGGCGGTGGCCCGGAAATACTCGGGGCGGGGGATGCCCCTGATCGACCTGGTGCAGGAGGGGAACCTGGGGCTGGTCAGGGCGGTGGAGAAGTTCGACTACCGGCGGGGGTACAAGTTCTCCACGTACGCGACGTGGTGGATCCGGCAGTCGGTGGGGCGTGCCATCCACGAGCAGGCCCGCCCGGTGCGCCTGCCCACGCACGCGGGGGAGCAGATGACGCGGCTGATGCGGGTCCGCCGCGACATGCTGGCGGAGTTCGACGCCGAGCCCACGGACGACGATCTCGCCGAGATCCTCGACCTGCCGATCGAGCGCGTACGCGAGCTGCGGCGCTGGGCCTCCGACCCGGTCTCGCTCCAGCTCGGGGTGGGCGACGAGGACGAGACGGAGCTCGGCGACATGATCGCCGACGAGACGTGGGCCGATCCCGAGCAGCAGGCCATCGACATCCTGGAGCGCGAGCGGCTGGACCAGTGGCTGACGGGGCTCGAGGGCGACACCAGCGAGATGCTGCGGTGGCGGTACGGGCTGGTGGACGGGCGCGAGCACACGCTCACGGAGGTCGGGGAACGCTACGGCATCGGCCGCGACCGCGCCCGCCGCATCGAACGCGACGCCCTGGCCCGCCTCCGCAAAATGGCCACCGCCGCCGCCTGACCGGCCCCACCCGGGGCCCGCGGGTTGCCCGGATTGCCCGCCGCGGTGGGCGCCGGGCCCCGCCGTACCACGCCCCGCCGACGCGGCGCCTGGGAATGGCGGGCGCGGGAGGGCGTGGTGGTGTGGCACGTCGGTCGTAACGACGCTTGGCGTCGCGGTGCTCGGCCGGGGAGGCCGTCGTCGCGGGCGTCGACCCTGGTGCGTGGTGCGCCGGAGCGGTGCCGCCGCGCTTTTGTTGCGCCGCGTCGGTGGGTCGGTGTGCGGTGGAGCCCGGCGCCTTCGACGGCGGGCGGCCCGCGTTGGGCGTTGGCCGAGGCGCTGGACTTCAGTGCTGGAGGATGCGGCGGAGGAACTCTTCGACGGCGGCCACCGCGATGGTGTGGTCGCCGCCGCGGGCCACCATCAGGGCGCTCTCGTTGACGGCCGCCAGCAGCATGTGCGCGTGCAGGTCCAGGAACTCGGCCGGTACCGCCCCCGTGGCCCCCAGCGCCGCCTTCAGCATCCCGAACGAGTAGCGCTCCTCCATGGCCCGCCACCGTTCCCAGCCCATCACCGCGGGCGCGTCGATGAGGACGATGCGCTGGATGACCGGATCCCCGGCGAGTGAGATCCAGGCCAGCACGCCGGCGCGGAGGGCCGCCGCCGGGTCGGTGATGCCGCGGACGGCTGCCAGGATCTTGCCGCCGATGGCCGACTCCGTGGCCTCCAGCACCGCCTCGAAGAGGGCGTCCTTGCCGGCGTAGTGGTGGTACAGCGCCCCCCGGCTCAGCCCCGACTCCTGCAGCACCACCTCGATGGAGGTGTCGTCGTAGCCCCGGTCGGCGAACAGCCGCGTGGCGATCGCCAGGACCCTGTCGCGGGTGGCCGCGCCGCGTTCCGCCTTGAGGTTCATGGACCCACTGTAGACAAACCGACCGTCAGTCGGTAATTTCGTAGACCGACAGTCGGTTTGTAATCTGCCCGAGGAGGGTCCCATGGAGGGCATCAGCTACGTCGACGTGGGGGACGGGCCGGTCAGCCTGTTCGTGCACGGCGTCGGCACCAGCTCGTACCTGTGGCGCAACGTCATCGCCGCGTTCCGCGACGAGCGCCGCTGCGTGGCCATCGACCTGCCGCTGCACGGCGGCAGCGCCCCGCGCGACGATCTGTCCATCCCCGCGCTGGCCGAGGCCGTCGAGGAGTTGTGCGAAGGGCTCGGGCTCACCGAGGTGGATCTCGTCGCCAACGACACCGGTGGCGCCGTGGCCCAGGTCTTCGCCGTACGGCACCGCGAGCGCCTGCGTACGCTCACCCTCACCAACTGCGACGTCCACACCAACACCCCGCCCGAGGCGTTCAAGCCCACGGTCGACCTGGCCGCCAGGGGCGAGCTGGCCCCGCTCACCGCGCTCGTCCTGGAGCAGCCGGAGCTCCTGGCCCAGACCGCGTACGGCGAGGGCTACGAGCGGCTCGACGATCCGGCGGCGCTGGTGGAGGCGTACCTGCGGCCGATCTTCGCCAAGCCCGATGGCGGCCGTGCCTTCGAGCGCCTGCTGACCTCCATCGACGCCAAGGACATGATCGCCATCGAGCCGCAGCTCACCGTGCTGACCGTGCCGACGCTCCTGGTCTGGGGTACGGGAGACGTCTTCTTCGACGTGAGCTGGGCCCGGTGGCTGCGGGACACGATCCCCGGCGTCAAGGAGATCGTCGAGATCGAGGGCGGGCGGTTGTTCTTCCCCGACGATCGGGCGGATGAGCTGGTGCCGCATCTGAGGCGGTTCTGGGCGCAGCCGTAAGATCGCCCCATGTACCTGGAGGCCGTGCGGCGCTACCCCGTCAAGTCGATGCTGGGGGAGGAGCTGACCGAGAGCGAGGTCACCGAGCGCGGGCTGGCCGGGGACCGTGCGCGGGCGGTGCTCGACGTCGCCACCGGGAAGATCGCCAGCGCCAAGAACCCTCGCCTCTGGCGCGGCCTGCTCACGATCGAGGGCGCCGGGGTCCCCGGCGACGAGGAGCTGTCGACGCTGCTCGGGCGCGAGGTGCGGCTGATCGACGTGCCTCCGGAGGGCGCCGAGTTCGAGCGTTCGGTGCCGGAACGGGTGCTGGCCGAGGGCATCGAGGCGGAGGTCCCCCACACCGTCGGCACGCTCGGCGGCGCCTCACCCGCCGGGACGTTCTTCGACTTCGCCCCGATCCACCTCATCACGACCTCCGCGGTCGCGCGGATCGGCGCGTTCGGCCCGCGTGGCACCGTCGAGGCCCTCCGCTACCGGCCCAATCTGGTGATCGGGACGGAGACGGAGGGGTTCGTGGAGAACGACTGGGTGGGACGCGAGCTGCGCATCGGTGACGAGGTGGTGCTGGCGGTGATCGTGGCCAGCCCGCGCTGCGCGGTGCCGACGCTCGAACACGGGAGCCTCGGGCGCGATGCCGACGCGCTGCGCACGGTGGCCAGGCACAACCGGGTGCCCGTGTTCGACATGGGGCCGCAGCCCTGCGCGGGGGTGTACGCGCGAGTGGTGCGGCCCGGGCGGGTCAGGAAAGGCGACCGGGTACGCCTGACGCGGCCTACGACGCCAGCGGCGTGAGGTACTTGTCCAGGTCGTCCAGGATCTTGCCGGCCGCCGTGACGCCGATTCCGGTCATCCAGATCTCGTCGTCCACGTTGTGCGCGTTGTCCGACTTGACCGCGCCGAGGTTCTTCCACAGCGGCCCGCCGGTGACCGTGGTCTGCGACTTGACGGCCGCCTCCCCGTACGCGGTGTAGAAGATCGCGTCGGCGTCCGCCTGGGCGATGTTCTCCTGGCTCAGCTTGCCGAAGCGCTTGTCGGCCTGGTCGGCCAGCTTCTGCGCCTCGGGCCGCTGGATGCCCGCGTCGCCCACCACGATGCCGCTGAAGGACTCGGGCCCGTACATGCGGATCTCGGTGGGCATGAACCGCACGATGCTCACCTTCAGCTTCGAGAACTTCGCGCCCACCTCCTTGGCCCGCGTCTCATAACCCGACAGCAGCTGCTGGGCCTGGTCCTTCTTGCCCAGCGCCTCGGCGTCGAGCAGGAAGTTGTCCTTCCAGGTGATGCCCACCTTCTCGGTGAACACGGTCGGCGCGATCTTGCTGAGCTTGTCGTAGAAGGCCTCCTGCCGGAACTTGCTGCCCAGGATGAGGTCCGGCTTGAGCGCCATGATGGCCTCGATACTGGGAGCCTGGGTGGTGCCGACCGCCTTGGTGGCCGACAGGGCCGAGCCGAGGTAGGCGGGCCACTTCTGGTTCTGGGACGCCTGCGCCGCGCCGACGGGCGCCAGGCCGAGCGAGACCATCGTGTCGAGCTTGTCCGTGTCGAGCACCACCACCCGCTTGGGGGTCATCGGCACCTTCGTCTCGCCCATGGCGTGCTTGACGGTCCGGGTCGGTCCCGCCTCCTGCGAGGACGTGGAAGTGCCGCAGGCGGCGAGGGCGAGGACGGGGAGCATGGCGGCGACGGCCAGGCGAAGACGCATTCGGCATTCCTTGATCGAAGGTTAGGCAAACCTAAGTATCTCACGCCTGATATTGCTGAGCCGAAATGGGAGGAGTGAGAACACCGAAACGCGTCCGAAACACCAGTGTGGCGAGATTCACGAATGTGAAACACGCCTGGTCGAGTCATGAAACCCCGGACGAACACGCTGTGGCCACACGTCACATGTAAGGAGGGTCGCGTCGTGAAGATCGATAGCGGCACCACAGCCTGGATGCTCGCGGCCACCGCGCTGGTGTTGCTGATGACTCCGGGTCTCGCTTTCTTCTACGGGGGCATGACCAGGGCCAAGAGTGTCCTGAACATGATGATGATGTCGTTCGGCGCCATCATCACGGTCACCATCGCCTGGGTGCTGTTCGGACACTCGCTGGCGTTCACCGACAACGCAAGCTCGGCGATCAACAACGTGGTCGGCGGCTTCGACGCGCTCGGCCTGCAGAGCCTGGTGGACACGGCCACCAAGGACGACGGCACCGGCATGCCGAGCCTGGTCTTCTCCGCCTTCCAGCTGACCTTCGCCATCATCACCGTCGCGCTGATCAGCGGCGCGATCGCGGACCGGGCGAAGTTCGGGGCGTGGATCCTCTTCTCCATCCTCTGGGCGACGATCGTCTACTTCCCGATCGCCCACTGGGTGTGGGGCACCGGCTGGCTCAACACGATGGGCATCGAGGACTTCGCGGGCGGCACGGTCGTCCACATCAACGCGGGTGCCGCGGGCCTGGCCCTGTGTCTCGTGCTCGGCAAGCGCACCGGCTGGCGCAAGGAGCCGATGCGGCCGCACAACCTCCCGTTCGTGCTGCTCGGCGCGGGCCTGCTGTGGTTCGGCTGGTTCGGCTTCAACGCCGGATCCGAGCTGGCCGTCGACGGCACGGCCGGCCTGGCGTTCATGAACACCCAGATCGCCACCGCGGTCGCCGCGGGCGCCTGGCTCGTCGTGGAGAAGATGCGCGATGGGCACGCCACCAGCCTCGGCGTCGCCTCCGGCGCGGTCGCCGGCCTGGTCGCCATCACTCCCGCCTGTGGTTTCGTGGACCCGTGGGCCGCGATGCTCATCGGCCTGCTCGCCGGTGTCCTCTGCGCCTACGCCGTCGGCCTGAAGTACAAGCTCGGCTTCGACGACTCCCTCGACGTGGTCGGCGTGCACCTGGTGGGTGGCGTCATCGGCGCCGTCTCGCTCGGCTTCCTGGCCGCGTACCCCTTCCTCGACCAGCAGAGCAAGGGCCTGTTCTACGGCGGCGGATTCGGTCAGCTGGGCCTGCAGGTGCTCGGCCCGGTCGCGGTCGGCGGCTACTCCTTCGTCATCACCTGGGTTCTCGGGAAGATCATCGACAAGACGATGGGCTTCCGGATCACCGCCGACGACGAGCGCACCGGCATCGACGTCACCGCGCACGCCGAGACGGGGTACGACCTCGGCACGGTCTACGCCTCCGGCGTGACCTCCCCCAACGGGCCCACCGCCCCGGCAGCTAAGAAGGTGGACGCATGAGGCTCATCACGGCGATCATCAAGCCCTTCAAGCTCGATGACGTGAAGGCCGCACTGGAGCAGTTCGGCATCAAGGGAATGACGGTCAGCGAGGCGAGCGGCTACGGCCGTCAGCGCGGCCACACCGAGGTCTACCGCGGCGCCGAGTACCAGGTCGACCTGGTGCCGAAGGTCCGCCTGGAGGTCCTCGCCGAAGAGGATGACACCGAGGACGTGATCGACGTCATCGTCAAGGCGGCGCACACCGGCAAGATCGGCGACGGCAAGGTCTGGTCCGTCCCGGTGGACACCATCGTCCGTGTTCGCACGGGAGAGCGGGGTCCTGAGGCCCTGTGACCCGGCGGGGCTCGGCCGAAACGACGGATCCACGGCGACGCCCGGACGACGGCGTCCGGGCTGAGCCCAGCAAAGGGCTCGGCAAGGGGGCACAGCATTGAGGGGAGAGGCCCGTTCGTACGCTGCGGCCCGCAAGGAGCGGACCGCGGACACCGACCGCTGGCTCAAGGATCTCTTCCGTACGGCGAGCGACGGCGACCACGTCTCACTGGTCGCCGTCGGGAGCCTCGGGAGGGGCGAACTGGCACCAGGCAGCGACCTCGACCTGGTCCTGCTGCACAACGGCCGGGCCGACGTGGCCAGGATCGCCGACCGGATCTGGTATCCGGTCTGGGACTCCGCGGTCAACCTCGACCACTCCGTGCGGACGGTCGAGGAAGCGGTGACCGTCGCCAGGAAGGACCTGAAGGCCGTGCTCGGCCTCATCCAGGCCCGGCACGTGGCCGGCGACGCCGAGCTGACCAAGAAGGCCAGGGAAGCGGTGCTGGCCGAGTGGCGGGCCGACTCCCGGCGCCGCCTCGGCGAGCTGCGTGACGCGGCCGACAAGCGGGCGCAGGTGAGCGGCGAGCTGGCCTTCCTGCTCGAACCCGACCTCAAGGACGGGCGCGGCGGCCTCCGCGACGTCCAGGCCATGCAGGCGGTGGCGGCCGCCTGGGTCGCATCGGCGCCCGGCCCCAGGGCGCGCGAGGCGTACGAGTTCATCCTCGACGTGCGGCACGCGCTGCACGTCGTCACCGCCCGCGGCACCGACCGGCTGGTGCTGCAGGAGCAGGACGCCGTGGCGGGGGTGCTCGGCCTGCTCGACGCCGAGGCGCTCATGCGCAGGCTCGCCGAGGCGGGCCGTACCATCTCCCACGCCTTCGACGGCACCTGGCGCACCGTTGACAGGCTCGTGTCAGGCCCCGCTCCCCGAGGCCGCCGCCCGCTGGCGGACGGCGTGGTCGAGCACGGCGGCGAGGTGGTGCTCGCCAGGGGGATCGACCCGCGCAAGGACCCCGTGCTGGTGCTGCGCGCCGCCGCCGCGGCGGCCGACTCCGGGCTGCCGCTCGCTCCCGCGACGGTGTCCGTGCTCGCAGCTCAGTCGCCTCCCATGCCGGTGCCGTGGCCGGAGGAGGCACGCGACTCGCTGGTGTCGATCCTCGGCGCGGGCCGCGCCGCCGTGCCCGTGTGGGAGGAGCTCGACCAGGCGGGCATCCTTGTCAAGTTGCTTCCTGACTGGGAACGCGTACGCCACCGTCCCCAGCGCAACCCGATCCACCGCTTCACGGTCGACCGGCACCTGATCGAGGCCGCCGCGAACGCCGCCAGCCACACGCGCGAGGTCTCCCGTCCCGACCTCCTGCTGATCGGCGCGCTCCTGCACGACGTCGGCAAGGGCTGGCCGGGGGACCACTCGGCGACCGGCGAGGTCGTGGTCCGCGACATCGCCACCCGCATCGGCCTGCCCGCGCAGGACGTCGACACCCTCGCCACCGTCGTACGCCACCACCTGCTGCTGCCCGAGACCGCCACCCGCAGGGACCTCGACGACCCCGTCACGATCGAGAAGGTCGCCGCCACCGTCGGCACCCGTGAGGTCCTCGACCTGCTGGCCGCGCTCGCGGTCGCCGACGGCAACGCGACCGGGCCGGCCGCCTGGAACAGCTGGAAGGCCGGGCTCGTCGCCGACCTCGTGCGCCGGGTCAGGTCCGTGCTGGCCGGCTCGCCGCCGCCCAAGCCGCCGACCCTGTCGGCCGACCAGACCGCGCTCGCCCGGCACGGCGGCGGTGCCGTCCGCGTCAACGGCGGAGCCGTCACGGTCGTCGCCCCCGACCGGGTGGGGCTGCTCTGGAGCGCCGCGGGCGTGCTGTCCGCACACCGGCTCATCGTGCGCTCCGCCTCGTCCGCCTCCGCGGGCTCCACCGCGGTGATCGAGTTCTCCGTCATCCCCGAGTACGGCTCCCCGCCCGACCCCGCGACGCTGGAGTCCGATCTCCGTCTCGTCCTTGCTGGCCGTCTTGACATCGAGCAGCGGCTGGCCCGCCGTGCGCGGGCCATGCGGCCGCCCCGGGTACCTGTGGCTCCACCTCGGGTGACACTGGTCGACGACGCCTCCGCGACCGCCACCGTGGTGGAAGTCAGGGCCCATGACAGGCCGGGGCTTCTGTGGCGTATCGGGCGGGCGTTCGGCGAGTGTGGTCTTGACGTGAGGGCCGCTCGCGTGGAGACTCTCGGCGCGGAGGCGGTGGACGTCTTCTATGTCGTGGATCGCGCCGGTCGCCCCCTCAGCGATGCCGCGCAGAGGGCACAAGTCCGCGATCAAGTCCTGGCCGCACTGCGATAACCAACAGCACACGACTACCGGTCACATGTGTAACGATTGTGTCCGAAATGCCCGGTAAGTCAGAACCTGCGGATACCTTGTGGACGGCTTGAAGGCCCGTCGGGGACGGGACGATTGAGGGGTAGCGGAAGCAGTGACGGGGAACTCCGACAGCGGCCCAGCCGTGAAGCGGGACCGCGTAAAGCGGCCACTGCCACGCCTGGGCCTGAGAAACTGGCGCGTACGGTGGCGGCTCACCGCCCTGATCCTGGTGCCCACCATGGCCGGCGTCGTGCTCGGGGGAGCGCGAGTCGTCGGATCGGTGCAGAGCATCGGCGACTACGACCGCACGGCGACCGGGGCGGAGCAGGCGGCCCATATCCGCGACCTGCTGCAGGCGATCGGGCTGGAGCGTGACACGGGCGGCTGGATCGGCGCCAATCGCGCCATGCGTAAGAAGCTCGCCCAGCCGCTCGCGCAGCGCAAGGCCGCGGTGGACACGCTCGTCAAGACCGTGAACACCGACCTCGACACGATCGACGACTCGTACGGCCCCCGCATCGTGAAGGCCGCCCAGCAGGTGAAGTACGACCTGGGCCGGCTGCCGAGGATCCGCGCCGAGGGCCAGACCGAGACCATCCGGTACGACTTCCTCACCGACACCCTGCTCAAGCTGCACGACGAGCTGAGCCTGCTGTCCGACGACCCGCAGATCATCGGCCAGTTCCGCGCGCTGAGCGCGCTCGCCGCAGCCAAGGAGGAGGTCTCCCGGCAGCGCGTCCAGCTGCTCCAGGCCTCCTACGACACCCAGCACGTGGACGCCAAGGAAGTCGAGCAGTTCATCGCCTCCAACGCCCGCGAGCAGAGCGACATCTCCCAGGTCGGCGCCGAGGCCGGCGTCGAGGTCGGGCTCCAGCTGTCCAAGGCGCTCACCTCGCAGCCCGAGTACGTCAACGTCCAGCTCACCAAGGCGCGCGCGGTCACGCTGGCCAGCGGCCGGGCGCCGGGCGCGCGGATCAGCGACAACCTGATCTCCGCCAACGGCAGCCGCGAGCAGTGGTTCAACGAGAACTCCGTGGCCATCGACGTGCTGCACGGCATCGAGCAGCAGCTGGCCGGCCAGGTGAGCCTGCGCAGCAAGGAGCTGCGCGAGTCCGAGATCAGCAGCGCGATCATCGCGGGGATCCTGATCCTGGCGCTGCTGCTGCTGGTCCTGCTGCTCACCGTGGCCATCGCCCGCTCCATGGTCACCCCGCTGCGCCGGCTGCGTACCGAGGCGCTGGAGGTGGCCGGCTTCCGGCTCCCCGACGTGGTGCACCGGCTGCGGGCCAGCGGTGACGCGTCCGTCGGCGAGGTACGGCCGATCGAGGTCGACGGAAACGACGAGATCGGCGAGGTCGCCAGGGCCTTCGACCAGGTGCACCAGCAGGCGGTGCGGCTGGCGGGCGAGGAGGCCGACCTGCGCAGCAACATCAGCTCGATGTTCGTCAACCTCTCGCGCCGCACCCAGACGCTGGTCGAGCGGCAGATCTCGCTGATCGACGGCCTGGAGAAGGGCGAGCAGGACGGCACCAGGCTGGCCGACCTGTTCAAGCTCGACCACCTGGCCACCCGCATGCGCCGCAACTCCGAGAACCTCCTCGTCCTGGCCGGCCACGAGGCCACCCGCCGGCGCAGCCAGCCGGCCAAGCTGGTCGACGTCGTACGCGCCGCGCTGTCGGAGGTCGAGGGCTACGAGCGCGTCCAGGTCAAGGTGCACCGGGCCACCTCGGTGCTCGGCAGCGCCGCGAACGACCTGGTCCACCTGGTCGCCGAGCTGGTCGAGAACGCCATCCAGTTCTCCCCGAGCAACACCCAGGTCGTCGTCACCAGCAGCCTCATCGAGGGCGGCGGCGCGTTGCTGTCGGTGAGCGACACCGGCATCAGCATGACCGAGGAGGAGCTGGCCGAGGCCAACCGCCGCCTGGCCGAGCCGCCCGTCGTGGACGTGTCGGTCTCCCGGCGCATGGGCCTGTTCGTGGTCGGCCGCCTGGCGCTGCGTCACGGCATCCGGGTCCAGCTCAGGAGGGGCGAGGGCGCCGGTCTGATCGCGATGGTGCTGCTCCCGCCCACGCTGATCGTCGACGGCACGCAGCAGCAGCCGCTGCCGCAGCGGCCCGCGTTCGGCGGCGGCACGGTGCCCACCCCGGCGGGCCCGCCAGCGCAGAACGGGACGTTCAAATCGTTCGGCAGCTTCGACTCCTTCGACGGCGGCCGGCGTCCCAACGGGCCCGCTCCCAGGCACGGTTTCCAGACTTCCGAGAGCACGCCGCCGGGACCGCGCTCGTTCGACAGCGGGCCGTACCATTCGGACCCCGGCAGGGCGGGCGTGAACGGATTCACCGCCGACACCGACGGCGGCTCCTACCGCAGGCAGCCATCCTCGTTCGACTCCAACGTCTACCCGTCGCTCCCCAGCACGGGCTCCTACCCATCCGGAAATGGCGCGTTCCAGACGCCTCCGCCGCCCCAGTCGTACCCAACGAACGACGTGCGCCGGCCCGACCCGACGCCCTCGGTCGAGGTGTCGCCGATGGAGCCGGAGCAGGAGGAGTTCCTGCCCATCTTCGCGGCGGTGGAGTCCGCCTGGTTCCGCAGGCCGCCGGAGGAGGCGGCGCCGCGGGTGACCGGAGATGGTGAGGACAAGCCCTCGCAAGCCGTACCCTCTGGGGAGGAAGCGTGGCGAACGGCGGCCGACGCCGGTTGGCGCGCGGCGGCCGCTGCCGCCGAGCCCAGCCTCGGCGGCATGACCGCCGCCGGGCTCCCGAAGCGCACCCCCAAGGCCAATCTGGTTCCCGGTACGGCGAACCAGCAGGCGCAGCCGCAGCAGCCGCAGCGGCCGGCTCCGATGCCGCCCGTTTCGGCGGATCGGATGCGCAGCCGGATGGCCAGCTACCAGCAGGGTGTGCGACGGGGCCGCCAGGAAGTACGTGGACAGGAGGAACAGAGTGAGTGAGCGTCCCGCCGGGGAGGATGCGTGACAACCCTTAGCCACGAGGCGAACAGGTTCGACTGGCTGATCACCGACTTCGTGCGTAACACGCCCGGAGTCGCGCATGCCGTCGTCGTATCGGCCGACGGCCTGTGCCTGGCCGCCTCCGAAGGCTTCCCGCCGGACCGGGCCGACCAGCTCGCCGCGGTCTCCGCGGGCCTGCTGAGCCTGACCGTGGGAGCGTCCAGGGTGTTCGAGGGCGGCTCTGTGACGCAGACCGTCGTCGAGATGCAGCGCGGCCTGCTCATCGTCATGGCCATCAGCGACGGCTCCGTGCTGACGGTGCTCGCGGGCCCGGACTGTGACATGGGCCTGGTCGCGTACCAGATGACGCTGTTGGTGGACAGGGCCGGGCAGGCGCTCACGCCGGCCCTGCGGGCTGAACTCCAGGCCGCCAGGACCCGGTGATGTGATGGAACTGATGGGAGAGGGCCGTGTACGGCGTTGACGGAGCTGGGGACGAAGAGCCCCTGTTCCGTCCTTACGCGGTGACGGGCGGCCGATCCGAGCCGCGCTATCACCTCGCGATGGAGACGTTGATCTCGTCGATGTCGATCCCGGACGACGAGATGGCCATGCTCACCCCCGAGCAGGAGGCCATCATGCAATTGTGCAGGTCGTTCCGGTCGGTCGCCGAGATCTCGGCCCTGCTCCGCGTCCCGCTGGGCGTGGCCAGGGTGCTCGTGGCGGACATGTCCGACGAAGGACTCGTCCGCCTGCACCAGCCACGCCTCAGCCAGGGACAGCCAGACCTCAACATGCTCGAAAGGGTGCTCAGTGGACTACGCAGGCTCTAGCCCCGGGCTGACGTCGACGAAGATCGTCGTCGCCGGTGGGTTCGGCGTCGGTAAGACGACGTTCGTGGGGGCGGTGTCCGAGATCCTTCCGCTCACCACAGAAGCGGTGATGACGGACGCGTCCGCGGGCATCGATGACCTCGGTCTCACCCCCAACAAGCAGACCACGACGGTGGCCATGGACTTCGGCCGCCTCTCGCTCGACCGCGACCTGATCCTCTACCTGTTCGGCACGCCCGGGCAGCACCGGTTCTGGTTCATGTGGGACGACCTCGTCCGCGGCGCCATCGGCGCGGTGGTGCTGCTCGACACCCGCCGGCTGGCCGACAGCTTCCCCGCCATCGACTACTTCGAAGAGGCGAAGCTGCCGTTCGTGGTCGGCGTCAACGGCTGGGACGGGCAGTTCCCGCACGCCGAACAGGAGGTCAGGGAGGCGCTCGCGCTGTCGCCGCACGTGCCGATCGTGCGTACCGACGCCCGCAACCGCGAGTCGGTCAAGGCGACGCTGATCTCGCTGGTGGAGCACGTCGTACGGCTGCGTGCCGCGCCCGTGCGCTAACCCCAGGGGACGCTCTCCAGCGAGTTGAGCACCGGCACCAGCTGCTCCTCCTCGTAGGCGAAGTGGGCCTCCATCTCGCCGGCGATGCGCTCCAGCGTCGCCGGCCCGGGGGCCTCCCGCAGCTCGGCGACCAGCCCGGCGATCACCGCGTGCTCGGCGCGCAGCCGGTCGAGGGGCTCCTTCAGCTCGGGGAAGAGCTTCTCCAGGTGCGGGAACGCCACCCGGTCCTCGCCGTTGTGGTGGAAGGTCATCGCGTCGCAGAAGGCCAGGCAGTGCGCCCGCAGGTCGCCGGCGGGCGCCCCTTGGCGGACCTTGGCCAGCTCGCCCCTGAGGTGGTCGTGGATCCTGGCCAGCTCGTCCCCGAACGCCTCCAGCCGCTCGCGCTCGGGGTACAGCGCGATGACCGGGATGACGCGCTCGGTGTTCTGCTGGTAGGCGGCGAAGGCGGGATCGATCGCGGCCTGGCGGGCGTACAAGCGGTCGCGCTCCTCACCTTCGAGCGGCACCGCCCGGGCCGCGAACCGGTCCTCTCCCAGCTCGACGATGACTCGCGGGTTGGCGAGCACGTTGTGGTACCAGGCCGGGTGGGCGGCGCCGCCCGCGTTGGAGGCGAACACCAGGACCCGCTCGCCGTCCCGCAGGTAGACGGCAGGGTTGGTGCGCCGCCGGCCCGTCTTGGCGCCCGTGGTGGTGAGCAGCACGAGAGGCGCGCCCTCGAACATGCCGCCCACCCTGCCGCCGTTCGCCCGGAACTCCTCGATCACCTGCTGATTGAAATCGGTCACGTCATATCCTTGGACGAGGCTTCGTATTTGCTTTGCAAGCAAAGCTAATTTAGACATCAAGGTGTTCGACATGTCAACAGACGGCTTGAGCGTGGACGACGGGATCAGGACGCTGCTGCTGCTGATGCCGCGGATGGTCGGGCGGGCCAAGCGGCTGGGGGTGCCCTCTGAGCTGCAGTCGTTGTCCCTGGCGCCCCGGCACCTGTCGCTGCTGGCCTACCTGCTGTTCGACGGGCCGACGACGGTGAACGAGCTGGCGGCCCGGCTGGAGGTGGCGCCCGCGACGGTCAGCCTGATGGTGGGGGACCTGAGCAGGAAGGGCGTGCTGGACCGGCGCGAGGACGACGCGGACCGGCGCCGTACGATCGTGAGCATCGCGGACCGGCACCAGGAGTCGATCAACGAGTGGCTCGGCTACGGCGCCAAGGCCTGGCGCGAGGCCCTGGAGCCGCTCACGCCGGAGCAGCGGCGGATGTTCGTGGACACCCTGATGGCCTACGAAAAGGCCCTATCAGGCTGATCGGCGGCTTATGAGGGCCTCGACGCCGTCGAGGACGCGCTGCAGGCCGAACTCGAAGGCGTGCCCCGGGCTGTAGGCGGCGTTGAGCGCCTCGCCCGCCGCCTGGCCGACGCGCGCGGCCGTGGGGTAGCGGGCGGCGTCGGTGATCCGGCTGAGGAAGGGCGCGTGCGCGGCCCACCACTGCTCGTCGGTCATGCCCGTCAGGCTCTCGGCCTGCGCCGCCTCGACCGCGCCGCGCGCCGCCCCGTGCACGAACCCGGCGACCAGCGTGATCACCGAGTCCATCTCCAGGTCCGTCAGCCCGATGCCGTCCACGGCCCGCAGGTCGTAGTCGTACTTGGCGGTGACGTTGGGCCCGAGCACCGGGCGGCTCGACGCCACCTGCAGCAGCCACGGATGGCGCAGGTAGAGGGCCCAGTTCTCCCTGGCGATCTGCTCCAGCCGGCCCCGCCAGCCCCCGGGCACGTCCTGCGGCCTGGCCGTCTCGCCGTAGACCGTGTCGAGCATGACGTCGAACAGCTCGGGCTTGCCCGGCACGTACGTGTAGAGCGACATCGTCCCGACGCCCAGCCGCTCGGCCACGCGGCGCATGGACAGCGCCGCCAGCCCCTCGGCGTCGGCCACCTCGATGGCCGCGCGCACGATGCGGTCGACGCTCAGCTCGGGCTTGCCCTTGCGGCTGACGCGCTCGCTGGTGCGCCAGAGCAGCGCCAGGCTGCGCGCCGGGTCGCCCTTTCCCGGGTACTCAACGGTCACATCCGTACGGTACACCGTACGGTTGCCGTCTTGAACCGTATGTTGTACGGTACGGCGTACGGAATTAAGGGAGGGGACACGCATGCCGGCGGTGCTCGCGCAGGACCTGCGCAAGAAGTACGGCGAGAAGGCGGCGCTCGACGGGATCGACCTCGACGTGGGCCGGGGCACGGTCTACGGCCTGCTCGGCCCCAACGGCGCTGGCAAGACCACGACCGTCCGCATCCTCACCACCCTCCTGCGCGCCTCGGGCGGCCGCGCGGAGGTGGCGGGGTTCGATGTGGCGACCCAGCCCCGGCAGGTACGCCGCAGCATCGGTCTCGTCGGCCAGCACGCCGCCGTGGACGAGATCCTGACCGGGCGGCAGAACCTGGAGCTGTTCGGCCGCCTCCACCACCTCGGCCCGTCGCGGGCCCGGGCCAGGGCGGACGAGCTGCTGGAGCGGTTCGGGCTGGATCACAAGGGGCCGGCCAAGGAGTATTCGGGCGGCATGCGGCGCAGGCTCGACCTCGCGGCCAGCCTGATCCTGGCGCCGCCCGTGCTGTTCCTCGACGAGCCGACGACGGGGCTTGACCCGCGCAGCCGCACGGAGATCTGGCGCGCGGTGCGCGACCTCGTCGCCGGCGGCACCACCGTGCTGCTGACCACGCAGTACCTGGAGGAGGCCGACCAGCTCGCGGACCGGATCGCGGTGATCGACGTCGGCCGGGTGGTGGCCGAGGGCACGCCGGACGAGCTCAAGTCCAAGCTCGGCGGCGACCGGCTCGACGTGGTGATCCACGACCCGGCACGGCTCGACGAGGCCGCCGGGATCGTCCGCGGGGCGGCCTCGGGGCCGGCCGAGGTCGATCGGGACACCAGGCACGTGAGCGCGCCGGTGAGCGACCGGGTGCGGGCGCTCACGGAGGCGCTCGCGGGCCTGGCGGCCGCCGGGATCGAGGCCGAGGACGTGGCGGTGCGCCGCCCCACGCTCGACGAAGTCTTCCTGAACCTCACCGACCGCCGAGGGGGCACCGTATGAGATGGGCTCTGGCAGACGGCTGGACCGTCGCCCGCCGCGACCTGATCCACTGGGCGAACCAGCCGATGACGGTGGTGTTCGGGATCCTCTTCCCCGTGGTGATCACGCTGGCCTTCGGCTATCTGTTCGGCGGCGCGGTCAAGGTGCCTTCGGGGGCCGACTACTTCGCCTTCCTCATGCCCGGCATGTACGGCATGACGATGCTCTTCGGTCTCAGCGCCACCATGATGGCCGTCGCCACCGACGTCTCCAAGGGGGTCACCGACCGCTTCCGCTCGATGCCCATGGCGCCTTCGGCCGTGCTGATCGGCCGGGCCGTGGCCGACCTGCTCAACTCGGTCCTGATCCTGGGCGGACTGCTGGTCTGCGGCCTGGCGGTGGGCTGGCGGCCGTCCTCGTTCCCGGGCGCGCTGGCCGCCGTGGGCCTGCTGCTCCTGCTGCGCTTCTCGCTGCTCTGGGCCGGCATGTACCTGGGGCTGCTGCTCAGGGATCCGGGCGGCGTGGTGGCGATCCAGGTGCTGGAGTTCCCGGTCGGCTTCCTGTCGAACGCCTTCGTCGCCCCTGACACGATGCCGGGCTGGCTGGGCGCGATCTCGGAGTGGAACCCGCTGTCGTCCACGGTGGCGGCGGCCAGGGAGCTCTTCGGGAACCCCGGCTGGGGCGGCGACTCCTGGGTGGCCCAGCACGCCGTGCTGATGGCGGTGATCTGGCCGGTGGTGATCACCGCCGTCTTCTTCGTCCTGTCGGTACGCCTCTACCAGCGGCTCGACCGGTAGGGCGTCACTGCACCCGGCCGGTGAGGAGGGCGATGGAGTGCTGGGCCGAGCGGATGCGCCGGATCCGCTCCTCGTCCTCCCCGCCCAGCTCCAGCCCTTCCTCCGCGATCTCCCCGAACGCGGCGAACGAGGCCAGCCGCTGCCGCACGACCTTCTCGAAGGCGTCGTCCTCGATGCGGTAGTACGTGGTGCGCTCGCCCGGCCGGGTGCGCCGCCGGACGAGGCCGATGGAGGTCAGCAGGCGCAGGTTGGACGTCATGGACGCCCGGCTGGCCCCGATCGCGTCGGCGATCTCGCCGGCGGACTGCTCGGCGGGGGTGCAGATCAGCAGCCAGCCCAGCACGCGGCCGGTGATGGGCGCCAGGCCCCAGGCGTCGCCGCAGAAGGTCGCCACGCGCTCGACCCACTCGAGCGTCCGCTCGCGGTCGTCGGAAGGAGCCATGGGTTCAGTTTAGGCTGAAACAACTGTCACCCATGCCACCTCGATCGCCGGGCCTCAGCGCGGGATCCAGTCCTTCCACACGATCTTGTTGTCCCGCACCCACCGCTCGGCGGCCTGCTCGGCGGTCATCTTCTCGTTGATCATGTCGCTGGCCACGGAGTTCTGGTCGTCGTTGGTCCAGGTGAAGTTGCGGACCAGCTCGTACGCCTTGCCGCCGGTCTGCGCGAACTGCTTGCTGACGATCTTGTCGAGCAGGTACGGCGGGTAGTCGCACGCGACCCGCTTGGCGTCGTCGTCGCAGCCGAGCGCGTAGGGCGGCAGCGCCACCTTGACCAGTTTGACCTTGGTGAACAGCCATTGCGGCTCGTAGAAATACAGCAGCAGCGGTGTCCGATTCTTGGTGGCGAACTCGGCCGCTTTGATCAGCGCCGCCTCGCTGCCCGAGTAGACGACCTTGTAATTGAGTCCGAGGTTCTTGATGAGAACCTCGTCATTCGTCACGAACGTCGGATCTCCGTCCAGAACCTGTCCGGCATTTCCGGTTTTGTCGGTCCGGAAAAGGTGCGCGTACTTATTAAGGTTTCGGTAGTCCGTAATGTCGGGGTATTTCTTCACCATCCACTCGGGGACGTACCACCCGATGATGCCCTGGTTCCCCGTGAGCCCGGCCGACAGAGCGACCTTCTTCTGCTCGATGAACTTCTTTTTCAGGTCGTTGTGGCCCCAGTTCTCGACGATCACATCGACCTTGCCGTCCTCGAAATCCTCCCAGGAATCGCCCTCCTTCATGGGCCGCTTGTGCACCGAGTAACCCAGCTCGTGTTCGAGCAGGTACGCCAGCACGGCGGCCTGGGCCTCGTACCCGACCCAGCCGTGGATGTCGATGTTGACGACGCCCTTCGACACCTTGGCGGAGCCGGGCTCCTCGCCGGAGCAGGCGGTCGTCAGCAGCAGGGCCGCGACCAGCGGCCCGACGAGCTTGTTCGTTCGCAACATGAGGGTCTCCCGGTGACCGCGGCCCCGCCCGGGGCCGCGGTCAAGAGGGCGTCACTTGGGGATCCAGGCCTGCCACTTGGCGGTGTTGGCCTCGATCCACTTCTTGGCGGCCTGCTCGCCGGTCAGGCCGTTGTTGGTCATGTCGTTGGCGACCGCGTTCTGGTCCTCGTTGGTCCAGCTGAAGTTCTTGACCAGCTCGTACGCCTTGCCGCCGGTGTCCGCGAACTTCTTGCTGACGATCTTGTCGAGGTCCATCTCCGGGTAGTCGCAGGCGACCTTCTTGGGGTCGGCGTCGCAGCCGTCGGTCCAGGCCGGCAGGTTCACGCGGACCAGGTCCACCTTGTCGAAGAGCCAGTGCGGCGTCCAGAAGTAGAACAGCAGCGCCTTCTGCTGCTCCTGCGCCTGCGTGGCGGACTTGAGCAGGGCCGCCTCGCTGCCGCCGGTGACGACCTTGTAGTTCAGCTTCAGGTTCTTGACCAGGGCCTCGTCGTTGGTGACGTAGCTGGGGTCACCGTCGAGGAGCTGGCCCTTGCCGCTGGACTCCGAGGTCTTGAACAGGGAGGCGTACTTGTTGAGGTTCTTGTAGTCGGTGATGTCCGGGTACTTGTCGGCCATCCACTTCGGTACGTACCAGCCGATGATGCCCTTGTTGCCGGTGGAGCCGGCCTCGGCCGCGACCTTCTTCTCCTCGATGAACTTCTTCTTCAGGTCCGGGTGGCCCCAGTTCTCGATGATGACGTCGACGTCGCCGGTCTCGAAGCCCTCCCAGGCGAGCTGCTCCTTGATCTCGGGCAGCTCGACGTTGTAGTGGAGCTCGTTCTTCAGCAGGTACGCGACGACGTTCGCGCTGGCCTCGTAGCCCACCCACGGGTTGATCGCGATCTTCACGGTCCCGGTGGCGGCGCTCGATCCGGAGGCCGCCGGGGCGGCGGAGGAGCTGGGAGAGGTCTCGACCTTGGCTCCGCCGCAACCGACAGCGGCGAGTCCAAGGGCGAGGAGGCCTGCGAGCAGGCGAATCTTCATGTGGATTTCCTTTTTCGGGGGGAGGGGCGCCTGTCGGCGCCCTGCGTGATGCGGTCGAGCATGACGCCGAGCAGCACGGTCGCGATGCCGGCCACGAAGCCCATGCCGAAGTCGGGTCGCTGGGAGAATCCGACGACCACGTCGTAGCCGAGGGCCCCCGCCCCGACCAGACCGCCGACGACCACCATGGCCAGCGTCATCACGATGCCCTGGTTGGCCGCGAGCAGGATCGCCCGCCTGGCCATGGGCAACTGCACCTTCCACAGGAGCTGGCCCGAGGTCGAGCCCGCCGAGGTGGCCGCCTCGACGACCGTGGCGGGCACGCCCTTGATGCCGTCCTCGACCAGCCGCACCACCGGCGGCACCGCGTAGATGACGGAGGCGAAGATCGCCGTGAACCGGGTGGTCTCGAACAGCGCCAGCGCCGGCAGCAGGTAGACGAACGCCGGCATGGTCTGCGCGGCGTCGAGTATGGGCCGCTGCACGGCCGAATATCGCGGCGAGCGGGCCGCGGCCACGCCGAGCAGCAGCCCGGCGAGCAGCGTGACGAACACCGCGACGACGACCGTGGTCAGCGTCTGCATGGTGTGCTCCCAGACGCCGAGCAGCGCGATGGCCAGCAGGCAGACGAGCGCCGTCAGTGCCGCGCGTACCCCGCTCACCCGCCAGGCCACGGCCAGCACCGCCAGGGCGACCAGCCACCACGGGGACGAGGTGAGCAGCGTCTCCAGCGGGTTGAGCAGGACGCCGGTCGAGAGGTCCTTGATGAACGTGGTCACCCCGTACCAGCTGGTCTCGGCCCAGCGGACGGCGTCGTTCACCTCGGCCACGAAGTTGACCGTGAGGCCGTCCGGCCACGTCCTGGGCAGCACGGGGATGAGCGCGACCCCGGCCACCGCCAGCACGCCGGCGGCGACGAGATCGACCGTGCGAAGCCTGGCGTGCGGCCCGCGGTGGGCGATCGCCATCATGGTCCGGTCGAGCAGCACCGCCATGATGACGATGGCCACGCCCGCCGGGAGCATGATGCCGACCTGCGCCCGCGACAGGCCGCGGATGATGTCGCCGCCCAGGCCGGGCGCGGAGATCAGGTTGGCGATGACGACCATGGACAGGGCCATCATGATCGTCTGGTTGACCGCCAGCGCCATCGTCGACCTGGCCAGCGGCAGGTAGACCTTGAACAGCGTCTGCCGGCCCGTCGCGCCCAGCGAGCCGGACGCCTCGACGGCCGTGGGCGAGACCTCGGAGATGGCCAGCGCGGTGATCCGGATGGCCGGGGGGATCGAGTAGATCATCGTCGCGATGGCCCCCGCCGGGGCACCGATGTGGAAGAACAGCGCGAGCGGCGCCAGGTACGCGAACGTCGGCATGATCTGCATGACGTCCAGCACCGGCGTGATCACCCGCCGGACGCGGCCCGAGAGCCCGGCCCAGACGCCCAGCGGGATCCCGATCGCCAGCGACAGCAGCACCGAGACTGCGACCAGGGCCAGCGTGTCGACGCTCGACTGCCAGAGCCCCAGGAAGCCGAACGCGCTCACGCCCGCCACCGCGGCCAGCCCGATTCGCCAGCCGCCCGCCAGCCAGGCCAGCGCGCCCATGACGCCGGTGATGCCGGGCCAGCCGAGCGCGTACAGGACGGACTGGAAGATGCCGTACAGCCAGCCCACGAAGAGCCGGATGTAGTTGAGGAAGTACAGGAAGAGCGGGTTGTCGTTGCGGTGGTCGTCGATCCACTCGCGCAGGTCGGTGACGGCCAGGAACTGCGGCGCCTCCTTGTCGTGCGGCAGCGTCGCCGTGCCGCGGAAGACCAGGTACGCCACCACGAAGAGGACCGCCACCCCGGCGGGGACCGCCCACCTCGGCACCTTCAGCCGGGACGAGGGCGTGGTGACCACGGTGGAGCTCATGCCTTCACCGTGACGTCCGCGCCGGACAGGAAGGTCAGCAGGTCAACGCGGTCCACGACGCCCACGAGGTCGTCGCCGTCCACCACCCTGATGGGGCGGGAGGAGGCGGACGAGGCGCTGATGGCGTCCATGATGAGCGTGGTGGCCGGTAGGACGGGCCCGTCCAGCGGCTCGCCGGGCTCGGGCTCGCGGCAGATCCAGCGCAGCGTCAGCACGTGGCTCCTGGGCACGTCGCGGACGAAGTCGGCCACGTAGTCGTCGGCGGGCGCGCCCACCAGCTCCTCCGCGGTGCCGAGCTGCACGATCGAGCCCGCCCGCATGATCGCGATCCGCTCGCCCAGCTTCAGCGCCTCGGACAGGTCGTGCGTGATGAACACCATCGTCTTGCCGACTTCCCGGTGCAGGCGGATCACCTCGGCCTGCATGTCGCGCCTGATCAGCGGGTCGAGCGCGCTGAACGGCTCGTCGAACAGCATCACCTGCGGGTCCACGGCCAGCGCGCGGGCCAGGCCGACGCGCTGCTGCATGCCGCCGGAGAGTTGGTCGGGGTAGGCGTCGGCGTAGCCGTCGAGGCCGACGAGGGAGAGGATCTCCGCCGCCCGCGCGTGCCTGGCCGCCTTGGCGGTGCCCTGGATCTCCAGCCCGTACGCCACGTTGTCGATCACCTTGCGGTGCGGCAGCAGGCCGAAATGCTGGAAGACCATGCTGACCTGATGGCGGCGGATCTCGCGGAGCCGGGCGGGGGAGGCACGGCCGATGTCGTCGCCGCCGATCCTGATCTCGCCCGCGCTGGGCTCGATCAGCCGGGTGAGGCAGCGTACGAGGGTGGACTTGCCGCTGCCGGACAGGCCCATGACCACGAAGACCTCGCCCGGTCGCACCTCGAAGCTCACGTCCCTGACGGCGGCGGTGCAGCCGGTCTTCTCTCTCAATGCGGCCTGGTCGAGATGCCTGTCCTCGCTGTCCAGGACTTTCTGTGCCCTGGATCCGAAGATCTTCCAAAGGCCCTCAACAGTGATGGCCGCGCTGTCGGGAGAATCCCCCACCCTCGCCTCCTTCTTTGACCGCCACAACATATGGCGCGATTAACGGAAATCTCAACGCCGTGACACTCCAGAGACCTCCATGCTCCTGTGGTGTTATGGGATTGGAACGTACTAAAGCCCCACATGGGGACATTCAACTCTTTAAAGGCTTATTTCCCGCTTTCCGATCATGAATCATGGAGCTCCAGGTTTTGGCACTTGAGTCACACGAGTCGCTTTTTGTAGCGTTATGTTCGGGTGGGCCACACTGCTGTGGGATGTGTTCTAATTGGCCGGCACTTAGCTGATTTCCCATGGGACACAGCCCCCTCAAATACGCCGATTCGGGCGAGGTGCGTTCGGTGACTACAGCGTTGGGTGAGAGGCAGGCCAGTAACGGCAACTGGCGGCTGAGCAATTGGCGCGTCCGCGCGCGCCTTGTCGCCCTCATCCTGATCCCGACGGCCGCCGCCGTCCTGCTCGGCGGCATCCAGGTGCTCGCCAGGACGTCCGCCGCCGGTGACTACGCGCGTACCAACCAGTTCGCCCAGCTCTCCGCCGAGCTGGGCGCGCTCACCCACCAGGTCGCGGCCGAGCGGGCCACGACCGCCTGGTACATCGCGCGCAACCGGCCGGCGGGCATGCTCTCCACGGTGCAGGCCCAGATGGACCAGGCCGACCTGGCCGTCAGGAAGGTACGCGGCACCGCCGGGCAACTGCTGACCGAGGTCAGCGGCCGTAGCGCCGACCAGCTCGAGAACCTGCTCAGCCGCATGGACGACCTGACCGCCCTGCGCAAGCAGGCGCTGGAGGCCAACCTGCTGCCGGGCCCCGCCGTCGAGCTCTACACGACCGTGATCGGCGACCTGCTCTCCGTCCACAACGAGCTGATCAAGGACAGCGTGGACGACGAGCTGTTCCGCCAGACCCGCATGCTGAACGCCCTGGCCAGGGCGAAGGAGAGCGTCTCCTACCAGCAGGCGCTGGTCACCGCGGTGCTCGTCGAGGGCGCGTTCGACCAGGACCAGCTCAAGCGCTTCCTCGGCGAGCAGTCCAAGGAGCTGAACGAGCGCAAGGCGTACTCGACCGAGGCCACCGCCGACGAGCGCCGCTTCTTCGACGAGACCGTCAACGGCAGGTCCGCCGACCGCATGTTGTTCCTGCGCGAGCTGGTGCTGATCAGGAGCACGAAGGGGCTGCCGCTGCGCGGCCTCGACCTGAGCAAGCGCGACGACGCCAAGGAGTGGTTCGACGCGGCCAACGTGGTCGTCGACTCCATGCGCGAGGTCGAGGAGCGCCAGGCCCAGGGCATCGTGGCACGCAGCGAGGCGCTCAGCGCGGACGAGCGGCAGCAGGCGTTCGTGACCGCGGGCGCCGTGCTTGCGCTGCTCGTGGCGGTCCTGCTCATCACCACCGGGGTGGCCAGGTCGCTCGTGCGCCCGCTGCGCCGCCTGCGCGGCGAGGCGCTGGAGATCGCGGGCAGGCGGCTGCCGGACTTCGTCCAGCACCTGCGCGAGTCCCGCGACGGCGCCGTCCAGGCCGAGGTCCCGCCCATCGGGATCTTCTCCAGGGACGAGGTCGGCGAGGTCGCCCGCGCGTTCGACGAGGTGCACCGCGAGGCCGTACGGCTGGCGGGCGACGAGGCCAAGCTGCGCGCGAACGTCAACGCCATGTTCGTCAACCTGTCCAGGCGCAGCCAGACGCTGGTCGAGCGGCAGCTCACGCTGATCGAGCGGCTGGAGCGCGGCGAGCGCGACGACACCAGGCTCGGCGACCTGTTCAAGCTCGACCACCTGGCCACCCGCATGCGCCGCAACAGCGAGAACCTCCTGGTCCTGGCCGGCCAGGAGGCGGCCCGCAAGTGGAGCGAGCCGGTCGAGCTGATGGACATCGTGCGGGCCGCGCTCGGCGAGGTCGAGAGCTACGACCGGGTCAGCATCCAGGTCCAGTCGGACGTCGCCATCGCCGGCCAGGCCGTCACCGACGTGGTGCACCTGCTGGCCGAGCTGGTCGAGAACGCGGTCTCGTTCTCCTCGCGGGACACCAAGGTCATCATCTCCAGCAGCCGCATCGACACCGGCTCGCTGATGTTGTCGGTCACCGACCACGGGATCGGCATGAGCGCCGAGGAGCTGGCCGAGGCCAACTGGCGGCTGGCGAACCCGCCCGTCGTGGACGTGTCGGTGTCGCGGCGCATGGGCCTGTTCGTGGTCGGCCGGCTGGCCCTGCGGCACAGCATCCGCGTCCAGTTGCGCATGCAGGACATCGGCGGGCTGACCGCCATGGTGCTGATCCCGCCCGCGCTGCTCACGGCCGTGTCGGGCGCGATGCCGGGTGCGGTGCCCGTGCCGGCGCGCATTCCGGTGCCCAGGCAGGCCCACCCGCCGACACCGGCCGCGCCCTTCCCGGGGCACCCGTCCTTCGGGACCCTGCCGCCCGCCGACCCTTTTCCCGGGCCCTCGTACGGGCATCCGTCGCTGGACATCGTGCCCGCGGCGCCCGAGCCGTCGTCCTGGTTCAGCTCGTCGCAGGCGCACTCGGTCGAGCAGCTACCGCCGGACCTGGGCGGGCCGGCGGACTCCTATCCGTCGTTCGCCACCCCGCCGGCGCCGTCCAAGGACGAGGAGTTCCTGCCCATCTACTCCGCCGTCGAGGGGAGCGGCTGGTTCACCAAGACGACGCCCACGGCCGACCACCGGGACCCGGCCTGGTCCTCACCCGCCGATCAGGGCTGGCAGGCGGCCGGCGCGGCCGCCGAACCGGCGCAGAACGGCATGACCAACTCCGGCTTGCCGAAGCGGACCCCGAGAGCGAATCTGGTACCGGGCACCGCGAGTCCGAAACCCCCGACCGCTTCCGCTCCTCCGGTGTCGCCCGACCGGTTGCGCAACAGGCTGGCCAGCTACCAGCAGGGTGTGCGCAAGGGTCGCGCCGAGCTCGAGGAGGACTCATGAAGGAGCTCAGCCAGGCGGCCAGAGACATGAACTGGCTGGTCAGCAGCTTCGTCGACGAGGTCCCCGGCGTGGCGCACGCGGTGGTCGTGTCCGCCGACGGGCTGCCGATGGCGTACTCCAGGGGCTTCCCCAAAGACCGCGCCGACCAGCTGGCCGCGATCGCGGCCGGGCTCGTCAGCCTCACGCAGGGGTCGGCGCGCGTGTTCGAAGGCGGCGGGGTCACCCAGACGCTCGTCGAGATGGACCGCGGCCTGCTGCTGGTCATGTCGATCAGCGACGGATCCTGCCTGGCGGTGCTGGCCGCGCCCGACTGCGACATGGGCCTGGTGGCCTATCAGATGACGATCCTGGTCGAGCGCGCCGGGCAGGTGCTCACGCCTGCCGTGCGGGCGGAACTGTCGGCGGCGCGTCCGTAATGGATCCCGCTGCGGCCGGACAGACAGGGTGATGGGAGTGGACGTTGGCATCGTGGCACAACGATGAACCGGAGTCGGAGCGCAGCTCGCTCGTCCGGATGTACGCCGTCACCGGTGGCAGGACGACTCCTCGTACGGAGCTCGCCATGGAGGCCCTGGTATCGTCGGCCACCTCGGCACGACTCGGCATGACGTACACCCGTGAATATCGCGCGATCAGCGAGCTGTGCCGGCAGGTGCGCTCCGTGGCGGAGATCTCCGCGCTGCTGGGCGTTCCTCTCGGGGTGGCGAGGGTGCTGGTGGCCGATATGGAGGCGGATGGGCTGGTGAGGGTGTACCAGCCCCAGCTGGACGCGGGCCTTCCCGACAGGGGCCTGCTCGAAAGGGTATTGAGTGGACTTCGCAGGCTCTAGCCGGCTCACCTCCACGAAGATCGTCGTGGCGGGCGGGTTCGGTGTAGGGAAGACCACGTTCGTGGGCTCCGTGTCCGAGATCATGCCGCTGACCACGGAGGCGGTGATGACGGACGCGTCCGAGGGCATCGACGACATCGGGCTCACGCCGGGCAAGACCACCACCACCGTGGCCATGGACTTCGGGCGGCTCTCGCTGGACCAGGACCTGATCCTCTACCTGTTCGGCACGCCGGGGCAGCACCGGTTCTGGTTCATGTGGGACGACCTCGTACGCGGCGCCATCGGGGCCGTGGTGCTGGTGGACTCGCGGCGGCTGGCCGACAGCTTCCCGGCCATCGACTACTTCGAGGAGTCCGGCATCCCGTTCGTCATCGGGCTGAACGGCTGGGACGGGGTGTTCCCGCACACCGAGGGCGAGGTGCGGGAGGCGCTCACGCTCTCCCCGCACATACCGGTCATCCGCACCGACGCGCGGGCGCGGCCGGCGGTCAAGAACACCCTCATCTCGCTCGTCGAGCACGCGCTCGCCGCGCGGGCCCACTGACTACCGCACTGACTACCGCGCCGACCACCAATTCCCGGCGACCAGCTCGGCCACCAGCGTCTCGGTGAGCAGGGCGACGTCCGGGTCGTCGTCGTGCGCGTACCTGACGGCGGCCCTGGCGTCCTTCACCTCGCCGCCCACCGTGACCACCGTGGAGCCGCGCTCGCGCACCCAGTCCATGGCCTGCTCGGTGTAGCGGGAGCCGGGGAAGAGCAGCGCGCGGTAGTCGAGGGTCTTGGTGAGGTAGACGTCCACGTGTGCCCAGTCGCCCGTCTCGCACGCGTCGGCGGGACGGCGCGGGCCCTCGCGGAACATCAGCGCCGACTGCTCGGCCGACGACAGCCGCTCGGCGGGGGCGACGGTGTAGACGCCGCGGTCGCCGTCCAGCAGTTCCATGGTCATGGGGAGCCACTCGTCCCTCCTGTCCAGGAGGTCCGTCGTGGCCTCGGCGGCCCGCTCCAGCAGCTTCGGCAGGTCGCGGCCCCTCCCGGTGAGGTGGGCCTCCAGCGCCAGGAGGAGGGCCAGGGTGTGCTGGAACGTACGGCAGGCGACGCCGCCGCGCTCCTCGCCCGCGCGCATGTCGACCACCAGGTCGGCCCGCTCGGCGAGAGGGGAGCCCTGGATGTTGGTGAGCGCCGCCAGGTAGGAGGGGCCGCCCGTGTACCGTTCCACGGCGTCGAGGGTCTCCCTGCTCGAACCGCCGGCCGAGATCGGGACGACCAGGGTGTCCGCGGCGGCCGGGTAGGTGGCCTCCGCGGAGGCGTAGTCGGCGTACGCGTCCACGCCCGCCCGGCGCAGGCGCAGCGCGGCCACGCCCGCGGCGTACCGGGAGCTGCCCATGCCCAGGAAGAGCACCCGGGTCAGGCCCGAGGGGAGCGCCGCGAACGGGTTCTCCTCCCTCAGGGCGGCGGCCAGGCTCCTGAGCGCCGCCGGCTTGGCCTCCAGGTCGGACAGGTAGAGCTCGGAATTCACGTGATGTTCTCCTCTTGGTACCAGGTGCGCAGGACGCCCATGGGGGCGTAGCGCCAGCGGGGCAGGTGGCGGGCGGCGTAGATGAGTTCGCGGCACTCCTGCTCCACCTCGAACGGCCGGACCAGTCTCTCGTCGAGCAGGTCCGGCCGGTCCTTCTCGGCCAGGCGGGCCCTGTAGGCGGCCAGCAGCCCGGCGCGGGCCTCGGCTGCCCAGGCCGCCGCCGCGCCGGGGTCGGTGCCCCTCCGCTTGATCGCCACCTGGGCCACGTGCTCGATGCTCGTGGTGAGCTGGGCCACGTCCCTGGCGGCCGGCTGGCACGGGTCGGCGTCGGTGACGGTGGGGTTGCCGTCGAAGTCGATCACCGCGTAGCCGTCCCGCCATTTGAGGATCTGGCCCACGTGCAGGTCGCCGTGGATCCTGATGCGGGGGCCGGTGATCGGCTCCTGGAGGGCGGCCAGCTCGCGCCGGATCGCCGGGGTCCGCGTGGCCAGCCACGCGCCGTCCTCGCCGTCCGTGAGCGCGAGCGCCTCCGCGAGCGCGGCCTCCGCCCTGGCCGCCGTACCCGCGGCGCCGGGCTCCTGCGCGGGGGTGGGGAGCGTGGCGAGAGCGAGGTGCAGGTCGGCGGCGAGGCGGCCGAGCACGGGGGCGAAGTCCGTGGCGCCGGCCTCGGCCTCGTCGACGCACCACTCCCAGCCGTCGCGGGCCTCCGGAAGGTAGCCCGTGACCAGGGCCAGGAGCTGCTCGTTCCCGTCCACATCGCGGGTCAGGGCCGCGTAAGGGGGTGCTGTGTCGTTGAACCCCGCCTCAACGAGGTGGGCGAAGACCTCTGGGGTGGGGTGGGGCAGGGGGACGGGTGGGGTGATCCACTTGACGACGACCTTCTCGTCGACGATCACCGAGTAGTTCGTCTGGTCAACGTGCGCGCCGAACTCCCGCTCACCTGGGGCCCCAGTGTGGAGATCTCCAAGGCTGTACGAGAGGGTGGGCAGCGGGAGGAAGCGCCGCACCGCGAACGGCGGCGGCACCTCACCCTCCAGCAGCGGGAGAAGTGTGGCGCTGACACCCCGGTCTCGGGCCGTGAGGGGCCTCTCACCGAGAGAGAGCAGCCGATCTGCTATTGAATCCCAATTCAACTCGTAGACCAAACTTCCAGGTAGCAATGTCAGCAAAAGTCTTGCTCATGTTGATTTCCCCTGCAACACTCCTGCTCTGGTCTGCTGTGTCCGGTAAGGTCGCGCGACCCCTCAAAACTGCACAAAATCCAGAAGGAGTAGCGGCCGTGTCCCGTATCCGGTTCACCCGTCGTCTCCCGGTCGCTGTCACAGCGGCCGGCCTCGCGCTCGCCGTCGCGGCGTGCGGCGGTGAGTCGTCGACCAGCTCAGAAGGCACGACGCCGGCGGCGGCGGACCAGCTCAAGCCCAACGCGGACCTGTCGCAGCAGACGCTCCAGATCACCGTCTGGCCGGGTTACACCCCCGAGGAGCTGCCGGCGAAGGTCAAGGCGAAGCTCAAGGTCAAGGACATCAAGGTCGCCCTGCACGACACCAACGAGATCGCGATGACCAAGCTCACCGCCCCCGGTGACAGCGGCATCGACGTGGCGTTCGTGTCCGGCCAGTACGCCCAGGCGCTCAACGCGGCGGGCCTGCTGGAGCCGATCCACCCCGAGCTGATCCCCAACCTGGCCAACCTCTACCCGGAGGCCACCCAGCTCTCCTACGACAAGGGCAACAAGTACTCGGTGCCCTACACCTGGGGCACGACCGGCATCTGCTACCGCTCCGACCTGGTGAAGTCCGAGCCGACGAGTTGGAACGATCTGCTCAAGCCCCCAGCCTGGGCCGACAAGAAGGTCACCATGATGACCACCGAGCGCTGGCTCGCGCTGCCCGCGCTCAAGGCCCTCGGCTACTCGGTGAACACCGACAAGGACGACGAGATCGCCAAGGCCAAGGACCTCCTCGTCGCGCAGAAGCCCCACCTGCTCACCTACGACGACACCACGTTCGGCGACAAGCTGAAGTCCGGCGAGGCCGTCATGGTCGAGGCGTGGGACGGCTGGTGCCCGACCACGGACCCGAAGGGCAACATCAAGTTCAAGGTGCCGAAGGAGGGCAGCGACCTCTGGGTGGACACCATGGTGATCATGAAGTCCTCCAAGAACAAGGAGGCCGCGCACGCCTTGATCAACTACGTCCTCGACCCCGAGATCCACAGCTGGGCCGCCGAGAACATCAACTACAAGGTCCCGAACAAGGCCGCCATGGAGCGGGTGCAGGTCGCCAAGGGCTCGCTGCTGGACGTCAAGCCCGCCGAGCTGCTCAACGGTGAGTCGATCATCGACCTGGGCCAGGCGTCGACCAAGTTCACGCGCCTGTCGACCGAAATCACGGCGCAGCAGTAAAGCGGTGAAGTCTGAGGTCAAGGCCCGGCCGGCGTCCAAGGGACGCCGGCTGGGCGCGTTCGTTTTCCTGTCACCCGGCGTCACCTATCTGATCGTGCTGCTGCTGGTGCCGCTCGCGCTGGTGCTCAGCAACACGGTGTTCCAGCGTGGCCGCTTCGGCGGCGTCGTCTACGAGTTCACCACCGAGAACTTCGAGCGCCTGGTCGATCCGCTCTACCTCGGCGTGGTGGGCACCTCGCTGAAGATCGCGACCCTGACGACACTGATCGCGCTGCTGATCGGCTATCCGACGGCCTACCTGATCGCCCAGCTGCCGCCGAAGTGGAAGACGGTGGCGCTGGTCGCCATCGTGCTGCCGTTCTGGACGAACTTCATCATCCGCGTGTACGCCTGGATCATCCTGCTGAGCGGCCCCGGCGTGGTCAACTCGCTGCTGGGCACGGACCTGGAGCTGCTCTACAAGCAGGGCACGATCGTCACCGGGCTGCTCTACTCGTACCTGCCGCTGATGGTGCTGCCGCTGTACTCCGCCATCGAGCGGCTCGACCCGCAGCTCAGGGAGGCCTCGGCCAACCTGGGCGCCTCGGCGTTCACCACCTTCAGGAAGGTCACGCTGCCGATGACGGTCCCGGGCGTGATGACCGGGTGCCTGTTCGTGTTCGTGCCGAGCTTCGGCAACTTCGTCATCCCCGAGATCCTCGGCGGCAGCAAGTCGATCATGGTGGGCAATCTGATCCGCGACCAGTTCCTGAAGGCCCGCGACTGGCCGTTCGGCTCGACGCTCGCGCTGGCGCTCATCGCGGTGCTGATCGTGCTGCTCATCGTGCAGGCCAGGGTGGCGCGCCGTGCGTAGGTCAAAGCTCCTGTACGTCCCGTTCTGGGCCACGTATGTCTTCCTGTACCTGCCGATCGTCGTGCTCGTCGTCATGTCGTTCAACTCCGGCAAGTCGGCGTACACGTACGAGGGCTTCAGCCTCAAGTGGTACGGCGAGCTGGTCAACGACAAGCTGGTCAGGGACGGCCTGGTCAACACGCTGATCGTGGCCACCGGCTCCACGGTGATCGCCACCGTGCTCGGCACGCTACTGGCCGTCGGGCTGGCCCGGCACACCAGGTCCAAGACGCTGGACGCCATCGCGCTCATGCCGGCGGTCCTGCCCGACCTGGTGATCGCGATCGGCCTGCTGCTGTTCTACGGCCTGATCCAGCTCACGCTCGGCCTGTACTCGGTGATCCTCGCCCACGGCCTGTTCGCGATGGCGTTCGTGGCCGCGGTGGTGCGCACCAGGCTGACCAACTCCGACACCTCGCTCGAGGAGGCCTCGCGGGATCTGGGCGCGGGGCCGGTCACGACGTTCTTGAAGATCACGCTTCCGCAGCTGACGCCGGGCATCGTCGCCGGCGCGCTGCTGGCGTTCACGCTGTCGCTGGACGAGTTCGTGATCGCGTTCTTCACGATCGGCAACAGCGACCAGACGCTGCCGATCGTGATCTATTCGATGATCCGTTTCGGGGTCACCCCGAAGATCAACGCGCTGGCCGCGATCCTGCTCCTCGTGAGCTTCACGGCGGTGATCGCCGGGCAGCGCATGACGAAGATCGGGGAGAGACGTGCTCAGGATTGACGGGATCACCCGCAGGTTCGGGGAGGTCACGGCGCTCGACGAGGTGTCGCTGGAGATCGGCCAGGGCGAGTTCTTCGCGCTGCTCGGCCCTTCGGGCTGCGGCAAGACCACGCTGCTGCGCATCATCGCCGGGTTCGAGACGCCCGACCGGGGCACGGTGACGCTGGACGGCGAGGACCTGCTGTCCAAGCAGCCGAACCGGCGGCCGATCAGCCTCATGTTCCAGTCGTACGCGCTGTTCCCCCACATGACCGTGGCCAAGAACGTGGCCTACGGCCTGGAGCGCGAGCGGCTGCCCCGCCAGGAGGTGAAGCAGCGCGTCGGCGAGGTGCTGGAGACCGTCGGGCTGTCGGCGCACGCGGACCGCAAGCCCGCCCAGCTCTCCGGCGGCCAGCGGCAGCGGGTCGCACTGGCGCGTTCCATCGTCAAGCGGCCCCGTCTGCTGCTGCTCGACGAGCCGCTGTCGGCCCTGGACAAGAAGGTCCGCGCCGACATGCAGCTGGAGCTCAAGCGGCTGCAGCACGAGGTGGGCATCACGTTCGTGGTGGTCACGCACGACCAGGAGGAGGCCATGTCGCTGGCCGACCGCATCGCGGTCTTCGACAGCGGCAAGGTGCGGCAGGTGGACGAGCCGATCGCGCTCTACGAGCGGCCCCGCACGGCGTTCGTGGCCGACTTCGTCGGCGCCAACAACCTCTTCCACGGCACGGCCGGCGGCCTCGACGGCATCAAGACCGAGGACTTCGGCATGCTGGCCGGCGCCCCGCTCGAAGAGCTCGAGGCAGGCGCCAAGGCGCTGCTGGCGATCCGGCCGGAGAAGGTCGAGCTGGCCGGCGAGAGCGCCACCCGCGGCCTCAAGGGCAGCGTCCTGGACGTCAGCTTCTACGGAGGCGTGTCGCACATCTCCGTGGACGTGCCGGGCCACGTCAAGCCGGTGCTGGTCGCCGTGCAGGGCGCGAGCACGGTGAAGGCGGGCGCGAAGGTCAAGGTGCGCTGGAAGGCCGAGGACGCGGTCATCATGGCGGTCGACCGGTGAGCTCAGCGGGCCAGGTCGTTGCCCGTGGCAGCGCGGGCGTACGAGAGGATCAGTTCGGCCGCCTCGGCCGGGCCGATCACCGGGTGCCTGGCCGTGATGCGGTAGCCGTACGCGTCCTCCAGCGCCACCAGGTTGCGGGCGATCGTCAGCGAGTCGGCGCTCAGCCTGAACACCCCCAGCGCGGCGCCGGTGTCCAGGACCGCCTGGTACATCGAGACCTGGCGGTCGTAGAGGGAGGTGAGCAGCACGCCGTAGACCCGGTTGCGGCCCGCGGCCCCGCCCAGCTCGTTGAGCAGGCGGACATCGGGGTCGAGCGACCCGGTCGGCAGCCCGGACTTGATCGTGAGCACCAGCTTCTCGACCGGGTCGGTGAGGGTGTTGAGCTGCCGCACGCGCTGCTCGTAGAAACGTTCCATGCCCGCGTGCTGCGCCTCGACCAGCAGCTCGCTGAGGTCGGGGTAGTGGTAGAGCACCGCGCCGGACGTCAGACCGGCCTCCTCGGCGACGTGCGAGAGCTGTACGCCGTCGATGCCGTGACGGATGATGGCCCTGCGCGCGGCCTCGATCAAGTCGATGCGCCGGTCACTACGGCTCTTACGCTGAGCCACCCCCACCGCCTTCACTCGTTTGGCTGCTGTTCAGTTAGCCGTGACCATAGTGCCCGTTACTTGACCTTCACGCTAGATCAGTTCTTGAATTCCTCTTCAAATTGATGAGTTTCCCCGGAGCCTCGATGTCTCTCACCATCCTGTTCATGCCGGAAAGCGCCTACGGGCCGACCAACAACTCGATCGGCATCGGCGACATCCTCCGCCGCCGCGGCCACCGCGTCGTCTTCGCCGCGGAGGCGTCGTGGAAGGGCAAACTCGAAGCGCTCGGCTTCGAGGAGGACCTCGTCGACCTCGCCCCGCCGCCCGAGGACGCCGCGGAGGAGCAGGACCCGGGGCAGTTCTGGAAGGACTTCATCCGCGAGACCGCCCCCGAGTACCGCAAGAGCACTCTGGAGCAGCTCGACACCGTCACCAAGCCGATCTGGGACTCGCTGATCGACGGCGTGAAGTACTGCGAGCCGCAGCTCAAGGCGATCATCGAGCGCGTCAACCCCGACGTGATCGTCGAGGACAACGTGATCACGTTCCCGGCGCTGCTCACCGCGGGCAAGAAGTTCGTCCGCATCGTCTCCTGCAACCCGCTGGAGGTGCGCGGCGAGAACATCGCGCCGGTCTTCTCCGGCCTGCCGGCCGACGACCGCTCGGAGTGGGAGGCCTTCCGCGCCGAGTACGACCGCACCCACCGCGAGCTGTGGACCGCCTTCAACGAGTGGTGCGTCGAGCAGGGCACCGAGCCGCTGCCCGACCTCGACTTCATCCACGAGGGCGACCTGAACCTCTACGTCTACCCCGAGATCCTCGACTACGCCGACGCCCGCCCGCTCGGCGACTCCTGGCACCGCCTCGACTCCTCGGTGCGCGAGACGGACGAGGCGTTCACGCTGCCCTTCGATCGCAATGAGGGCTCGCTGGTCTACTTCTCGCTCGGCTCGCTGGGCTCCTCCGACGTGGAGCTGATGCAGCGCGTCATCGACGTGCTGGCCACCACGCCGCACCAGTACATCGTCTCCAAGGGCCCGCTGCACGAGGAGATCAAGCTCGCCGACAACATGTGGGGCGCGGAGTTCCTCCCGCAGACTAAGATCATCCCACTGTGTGACCTGGTCATCACGCACGGCGGCAACAACACGACCACGGAGGCGCTGCACTTCGGCAAGCCGATGATCCTGCTGCCGCTCTTCTGGGACCAGTACGACAACGCCCAGCGGGCCGACGAGCTGGGTTATGGTGTCAGGCTCTCCACCTACACCTTCACCGACGAAGAACTGAAGGGCGCGGTCGAGCGGCTGCTCGGGGACACCGAGCTGCGTGCCCGGCTCGCCGCCGCGGGCGAGGAGATCAGGGGTCGCGACGGCCTGCGCAAGGCCGCCGACCTGATCGAGCAGCTCGGCCAGTGAGGACATGAATTTCCATGCGTGAACTGATCAACCCCGCCACCGGGCTGCCGTGCGCCGAGATTCCCGACACGCCGGTGGAGGGCGTCGCGGCCGCCGTCGACCGGGCCCGCGCGGCCTTCGAGGAGTGGTCGCAGACCACCCCGGCCGACCGGGCGCGGCTGCTGCTGCGGGTGGCCGACCTGGTGGAGGCCGACGCCGAGGAGCTGACCAGGCTCGAGGTGGAGGAGACGGGCAAGCCCGCGTCGGTGTTCAGGGACGGCGAGCTGCCGTTCGCCGCCGACAACCTGCGCTTCTTCGCCGGGGCCGCCCGTTCGCTCGAAGGCTCGGGCGCCGGTGTCTTCAGCCCCGGCTACACCTCGGTCCTGCTGCGCCGCCCTGTCGGGGTGGTGGGGTCGATCGCGCCGTGGAACTTCCCGTTCGTCATGGCCGTCTGGAAGGTCGGGCCGGCGGTGGCCGCGGGCAACGCCGTGGTGATCAAGCCGGCCCCTCAGACGCCGCGTACGACGTTGCGGCTGGCCGAACTGTTCGCCAAGGCGGGCGCGCCCGACGGGCTCGTCCAGGCGATCACCGGGGACGCCGAGGCCGGCCAGGCGCTGGTCACCCACCCGGGCGTGGACATGGTCAGCGTCACCGGGTCCACGGAGACGGGCCGGGCGGTCATGACCGGGGCCGCGGCCACGCTCAAGCGGGTGCACCTCGAGCTCGGCGGCAAGGCGCCCGCGCTGGTCTTCGAGGACGCCGACCTCGCGGAGATGGCCCGCGGGGTGGCGATGGGGGCGACGTACAACACGGGGCAGGACTGCACGGCCGCCACCCGCGTCTACGTCGCCCGCGAGGTGTACGCGGACGCGATCGAGGCACTGCGGGCAACTCTTGCCAAAATAACCGTCGGCGACCCCTGGGACCCGGCCACGGACATCGGCCCGCTGATCTCGGCCGCGCACCGGGACCGGGTGCACGGGTTCGTCTCCAGGGCCAGCGGGCGCGTGCTCCACGGAGGCGCCCCGATCGAAGGCCCCGGATTCTTCTACCCGCCCACGCTCGTGACCGACATCGCCCAGGACAGCGAGATCGTCCAAGGTGAACTTTTCGGACCCGTGCTCGTGGCGCTACCGTTCGACGGCGAGGACGAGGCGGTCAGACTGGCCAACGACACGCGGTACGGTCTGGCCTCGTCGGTGTGGTCGCGTGACGTCTCCAGGGCCATGCGCGTCTCACACCGGCTCGATGTGGGCGTGACCTGGGTGAACGACCACCTGCCCATCGCCAGCGAGGCGCCGCACGGCGGGGTGAAGGGCAGCGGGTTCGGCAAGGACATGAGCCAGGAGGCGGTGCAGGAGTATTCGGTGACGCGGCACCTGATGGTGAAGCACGCGGCACCGGTCGAGCGGGATTCGTTCCGGCCCGCCTGAAGACGTGTACGGCGATATGTTGCCCAAAGTGACCCTTTGGGCACGTGTGATGGGATATGTTCGGTTGGCCGATCTGGTACGGGTTGTGTTCCAATTACCCAGCCGGAACGAATCCCATGCGCCACACGCGTGTCTGATTTCTTTCGAGCACGTACCGGCGAGAGGTTGCGAGAGTCAGTGAGGACGAAAGACCCCAGGCACACGAGGTCAGGGGAGTACACAGGCGGACGTTTCCGGCTGGGGAACTGGCGTGTGCGCTCCAGGCTGGTCGCGCTGATCCTCATCCCCACGGTGGTGGGTGTGCTGCTCGCCGGCGTGCAGCTGGCCAACGCCATCGGCACCAACGCCGAGTACCGCCGGCTCACCCAGGTCGCCGAGCTGGTCCAGCGCATCGGTGCGCTCAACCACGAGCTCGGCAAAGAGCGAACGCTCACCGCGTGGTACGTCTCCGACCGCAGCAGAGGCCAGCGCCTCGTCCAGCTCAAGACGCAGCGGCAGGCGACGGACACGGCCAAGAAGCAGGTGCTGAGCGCGGCCAACGCCATCGACGCCGCGCACTCCGCCCGTGTCATCGAGGGCGTCGACAACATGCGCCGGTGGCTCGCCGGTCTCGACAGCCTCCGCGAGTCCATGGTCTCGAACGTGCCGCCGCGTGCCGCCATCAGCACGTACACCACCATGATCGGCGTCTTCTCCGCGATCGAGGGCGACCTGGGTTCCGGCGTCAACGACGACACCCTCCAGGGTGACGTGGCCGCGCTCGGCTCGCTGCAGCGGGTCAAGGAGGAGATCTCGCGCCAGCAGATCATCCTGATCGTGGCGCTCGTCCAGCGGAAGCTGGACAACGACGACCTGTCGGACTTCCTGGGCTCCTGGAACAAGCAGCAGGCCGAGCTGGCCGCCTTCGAGCAGGAGGCCGACTCCAAGGACCTGGACGCGTACCAGAAGGGCGTCAAGGGCCTGCAGATCGACCTCGCCGACGCCATGCGCCAGCGCGCGCTCGCCCAGATGCGCGAGTACAACGAGATCCGGGACCTCGACGTCACCACCCGCCGCGACCTCGGCAACTGGTACGAGTCGACCACGCTGTCCGGCAACGCCATGCGCAAGGTCGAGGACGGCCTGGCCACCAGGATCGTGGCCAGGACCCGGGAGCTGAGCGACACCGAGCAGCGCAACGCGATCATCTCCGGTGCGGTGATCCTGGTCCTGCTGCTCCTCGTCCTGGTCTTCACCACCCGCGTGGCCGGTTCGCTGGTCCGCCCGCTGCGCCGGCTGCGTGCCGAGGCGCTCCAGGTCGCCACGACCCGGCTGCCCGAGACCGTCCGCGTGCTGCGCGAGTCCGGCGAGAACGCGCAGATACCCGAGACACCCTCGGTCGGCATCAACACCCGCGACGAGATCGGCGAGGTCGCGCAGGCCTTCGACGAGGTCCACCGCGAGGCGATCCGGCTGGCCGGTGACGAGGCCAAACTGCGGGCGAACGTCAACGCCATGTTCGTCAACCTCTCCCGCCGCAGCCAGACGCTGGTCGAGCGGCAGCTGCAGCTCATCGAGGGTCTGGAGCAGGGCGAGGAGGACGAGCAGCGGCTCGCGAACCTGTTCCGCCTCGACCACCTGGCCACCCGCATGCGCCGCAACAGCGAAAACCTCCTGGTCCTCGCCGGCCAGGAGGCCGCGCGCAAGTGGAGCGAGCCGGTGCCGCTGGTCGACATCGCCCGCGCCTCGCTGTCCGAGGTCGAGAACTACGAGCGGGTCCAGATCCAGATCCCGTCCGGCACGCTGATCGTCGGCCCGGCCGTCACCGACGCCGTCCACCTGCTCGCCGAGCTCATCGAGAACGCGATCTCGTTCTCCCCCCGCGAGAGCAAGGTCCAGGTCACCAGCACCCCCGCCGAGGGCGGCGTGCTCGTGTCGATCAACGACCTGGGCATCGGGATGAACCAGGAGGAGCTCTCCGAGGCCAACTGGCGCCTGGCGAACCCGCCCGTCGTGGACGTGTCGGTGTCGCGGCGCATGGGCCTGTTCGTGGTCGGCCGCCTGGCCCTGCGCCACGGCGTCCGCGTGCAGCTCAGCCCCCGGGAGACGGGCGGCCTGAGCGCGCTGGTCTTCATGCCGGACATGCTGATCAGCAACGGCCTGGGCGGGCCGCAGCAGGGCGGGCAGTACGAGGCGTTCACGGACTTCGACCCGAGCATGTTCGCGGAGCCGTCGCGGAACGGGTCCAGCTCCTACGGCGCGGCGCCCTCCGGCGACGGTCCCGAGCACGTGGTGGACACGCAGTGGCCGGGGTCGCTGCCGGTGCCGGGGAGCGGCAACTGGGCTCCCTTCGGCGGCGACCAGCAGGCGCCGTTCAACGAGCAGCCCGCCGCGTTCAACGACCGGCCCGCCGCGGATCGCCCGTTCGGTGAGCAGCCCTTCGGGGACCAGCCGTTCAGTGAGCCGCAGCCCTTCGGTGAGCAGCCGTTCGGTGAGCAGCCTTTTGGGGAGCGGCAGCCGCCCTACGCCGAGCAGCCGCAGAGCTCGCAGAACGGCGACCAGCCGCGCTGGCCGTCCTTCGCCGAGGAGCCCCCTGCGCCCGCGCAGCCGCCGTTCGGGGAGCAGCCGTTCGGGGAGCCGCGCTGGCCGTCGTTCGCCGAGGAGACGCCGCCTCCCGCGCCGCAGCCCAACTCGTTCGCGGAGAACCGGTGGCCGTCCTTCGCGGAGCAGCCGCCGCCCCTGCAGGAGGAGGAGCCGCGCTGGCCGTCCTTCGCCACCGAGCCGCCCAAGCAGCCGCAGGAGGAGCCGCGGTGGTCGTCGTTCGCCGACCCGACGCCGCGCAGGTCGCTGTTCGAGTCCGAGGATCGTCCGCAGCCGCAGTTCGGGGAGTCGTACCGCTCGCCGTTCGCGGATGACCTCAAGCCCGCCGACCAGTTCCAGCAGAACGGGCAGTCCAACTACGACAGGTTCGGGCCCGGCGACTACTCCTCGCAGGACATGACCGGCCCGCTCCCTGTGGTGCGCAACTCGCCCATGGAGGAGCAGGGCGACGAGTTCCTGCCGATCTTCTCGTCGGTCGGGTCCGACTGGTTCCGGCGGCCGGAGCCCGAGGTGCTGCAGCCGCCCAGCGAGCCCGCTCCCTACGAGGCCGCTTCCTACGAGCCCGCTTCCTACGAGGCCGCTTCCTACGAGCCCGAGCCGGAGACCACGGTCGTGCATCCGGCCGTGCCCGCCGACCCGGCCCCGGTCGCTCCCGCGCAGTCCCCGTCGGGGCTGCCGCGGCGCACGCCCGGCGCGTCCGGGGCGGGCGCGACGTGGTCCTCGCCCGCGGACTCCGGCTTCCAGGCCGCGCAGGCCGCCGCGCAGCCCGCGCAGGGCGGCACGACGTCCTCGGGTCTGCCCCGTCGCGTGCCCAAGGCCAACCTGGTGCCCGGTACGGCCAGCCTCGCCGAACCCCAGGCTTCGTCACCGGCACCGCAGATCTCACCCGAGCGGCTGCGCAGCCGGCTCTCCAGCTTCCAGCAGGGCGTCCGCCAGGGCCGAGCGTTCACCCGGGGCGAAGAGAATGAGGAGGACAAATGAGAGAAATGAGCCAGGGAGCGCGCGGCATCAGTTGGTTGATCACGGACTTCGTGAACAACGTGCCGGGCGTCGCCCACACGGTCGTGGTGTCGTCCGACGGTTTGCCGCTGGCCTTCTCCGAGGGTTTTCCCAAGGATCGGGCCGACCAGCTCGCCGCTGTGGCGTCCGGCGTGATCAGCCTGACCCAGGGCGCCGCGCGGGTCTTCGAGGGCGGTATGGTGACCCAGACCGTTATCGAGATGCAGCGTGGGCTCTTGATGATCATGTCCATCAGTGATGGGTCCTGTTTGGCGGTCCTGGCTGCTCCCGACTGTGACATGGGCCTGGTGGCTTACCAGATGACCCTGCTGGTCGAGCGAGCGGGCCAGGTGCTGACGCCGGCCGTACGCGCCGAGCTGCAAGCGGCCCGCCCCCGTTAGTGGGGCGGTGACAGGAGATCATGGTGTCAGGTCAGGGTTGGGCTGGTGATAGCACTCCGCCGCATCCGGCGGCTCCCCGTCCGCAGAAGCAGAGCTCCCTGGTACGGCCCTATGCCGTGACCGGGGGGCGCACCGCTCCGCGGATGAAGTTCGCCATGGAGGCATTGGTGTCCTCCGTGACGTCGGAATACCAAGACATTTCCCTACTTAGTCCGGAGTATCAGGCGATTATTCAACTGACCCGGAACGTCCGGTCGGTTGCCGAGATCTCCGCCCTTTTACGCCAGCCCCTTGGGGTGGTCCGGGTGCTGATCGCCGACATGGCGTCCGAGGGCCTGATCCGCGTGCACCAGCCTGCGCTGGACGCCGGAAAGCCGGACCTCAACTTGCTCGAAAGGGTGCTCAGTGGACTTCGCAGGCTCTAGCCCCGGCCTAACCTCGACGAAGATCGTCGTGGCCGGGGGCTTCGGCGTGGGGAAGACGACATTCGTGGGTGCGGTATCGGAGATCCTGCCGCTCACCACCGAAGCGGTCATGACGGACGCCTCCGCGCACGTGGACGACGTCTCCCTCACACCGAACAAGACCACCACGACCGTGGCCATGGACTTCGGCCGGGTCTCGCTCGATCGCGACTTGATCCTTTACCTGTTCGGCACGCCCGGACAGCACCGCTTCTGGTTCATGTGGGACGACCTGGTACGCGGTGCGATCGGCGCGGTCGTCCTCGTGGACACGCGCCGCCTGGCGGACAGCTTCCCCGCGATCGACTATTTCGAAGAGGCGAAGCTGCCGTTCGTGATCGGCATCAACGGCTGGGACGGGCAGTTCGCGCACGCGGAGGACGAACTCCGCGAGGCCCTGTCGATCGGCGGCCACATCCCGATCGTGCGCCTGGACGCCAGGCAGCGGGAGTCGGTGAAATCCACCTTGATCACTCTGGTGGAACACGCCCTGACCCGCCACATGCACACCCCGGTGTAGGCGGACAGCGGCCCGTCCGGGTTCAACCTGCTGGATCCCGCCCCGAGGCCAACGGCCTTCGCAATGGGGCGCTTCGCGCCGAAGGCGCTCAGACGTTCTTGTCTGGGCGCCTTCGGCGCACCCCACGCCTTCGGCGACTGGTCGGCCCACCCCTTGACCTACGAGGCGGTGGGCCGACTTCTACCCAGCCTGCTTACCGGATCAGGCAAGCTTCGTTGAGCGATCGCCTAGCTGAGATCGCCCGCCGGCGCATCGTCACTGACGCGAGATCGCACGGAGGATCTGCCAGGCCCGTGTCGGTAGATCGGGCCTGGCAGAGGTGCGGCCTGGCTGTCCGGGGCGACGAGGTCGCCGGAGGCCGCCAGGCCGCACTCACTCTTGCGGCGACTATCTGGACCGGGCCGTGGGCTTCTAGTTGCCGCCGCGGTTCAGCCAGGCGCGGACCGCGCCTCCTTGGTAGACGACCAGATAGTCCGCTTTGCCGTCACCGCTGATGTCGGCGAACTGGACGTACTCGCGGGGGTAGTTGGACGCGTGGGCCCAGTCGTAGCGGGCCTCGAAGCTGCCGTTGCCCCCGCCACCGCGGTTGAGGAAGGCGTGCACCGCGCCCTCGACGCTGACCTGCAGATAGTCGGCCCGGCCGTCACCGTCGCCGTCGGCGAACCGGACGGCTTCCAGCGATGAGCCCCGGGTGCCGCCGGCCCAGTTGAGCCACAGCGGCCAGTATTCGGGCTCTACGTTGCCATTGCCTCCGCCGCCGTCGGGGTTCCACAGGTTCCGGTACACGTGGACCGCGCCCTCCGCGCTGACCCGCAGGATGTCGTCGCGCCCGTCTCCGGTGACGTCCGCGAAGCGGAGGTTCGCCCGGTTGAACGACTCCTCGTCGAAGGCGATCCCCTTGTAGACGAACTTGAGCTGGTTGCCCGTCCCGGGGAAGTTGAGGTAGGCCCGTACCTTGCTGTCGGAGCTGACCACGAGGTAGTCGTCGCGGCCGTCCCCGTTGAGGTCGGCGAAGCGCACCTCGTCCCCATGGACGTCGATTGTTTGGCCCCCGTCACCAGGATGGGCCCCCGGGTCGTACACACCCACGTCCACCCAGTCGGGGAACCCGGGTGTGCCGACGGTGTTGATCGATGTGCGGATGCTGCCGTCGTCCCGGACCTGGAGATAGTCGGCCCGCTTGTCGCCGTTGAGCTCGGCGATGATCGTACGGCCTACGTCGTAACCGTATCCGGGCGCGATCACGCCCAGCCTGCGCCATCCCTCGCCGAGAGCCGTCTCGCCGGGCTCGAGGCCCCCCGGGTTCGGGTCGCCGGGTTCGACGGTAGAGTTTCCCGGGTCGTCGTCGACAGGGGAGTCCGCCGGGTCGCAGCCGTTGGCCGCCCGCTCGGGCAGCGGGGCCTGAATCCAGCCCTTGGCGTCCGCCTGGAGCACGGCGCTGTACCAGGCGTCGGCCATCTTGGCGTAGCCCGCGTCCGTCGGGTGCGCGTCGTTCTCCAGTCCGTCGCTGACCAGCACCCGCTTCATATCGACCAGAAGTACGTGCTTGCCCTCGCTCTGCAGGTCCTCCACCATGCCGGGCAGCGCCGCGTTGTAGGCGTCGATGCGCGGCTGCAGCCCGGCCTTGGCGGTCGGGATGAGCTTGGCGACCAGCACCGCGGCACGTGGTGAGTGCGTCAGCGCCTGGTTGATCAGCTTCTTGAGCCGGGTGGGCGCGGCCGGCAGGTTGTAGTCCTGGTTCATGTCGTTGGTGCCAGCGTGCAGGGTGATCACGTTCGGCTGGTACCGCGGCACGCTGCAGTAGGCGAAGGCCGCGATCTGGCCGATCCGTTTGCCCGGGTGCCCCTGGTTGTCGCGGTCGCTCATCGAGCCGGCCTGCACCGACCCGACGAAGTCAACCTCGGGCGCGATGGCCTTCAAGTAGGCGTACAACTCGTCGCGGTAGCCGTTCCCGTCGGAACTCTCCACGCCGTAGGTGATCGAGTCTCCGAGCGGCATCACCCGCAGCGAGGAGGCGGTCATGGGGATGCCACGCCGGTGCGCCTCGCGCACGATCGCGTCCCAGACCCGCTCGGAGAGTTCCGTCCACTTCTCGCCGGCTCTGTTGACGAGGTTGCTGAGGGTCTCGCCCGCCCATCCTCTGATGGCCACGGCCACGTCCTTGAGCGTCTTGCCGACCCTGACCGCCGTGCCGGGCAGCGCCTTGCTCATCCAGTTCTTGCCCAGGTCCCAGCCGGCTCCGGGCAGCAGCGCCGCGACCAGCCCGAACGCGAGCGCTTCGGCCCACAGTTGCGGATCGCTGGGCGCTCTACCCGCGAAGTAGGAGGCCACCATGTACCCGCTGAAGGCCGCTATGCCCTGGGAGACGGCCGAGCAGACGTTGATGAACAGCGCGCTGGCGGGCGGGGCGGCGAAGGAGACGCAGAACGCGAAGGTGGCCACGCGTACGCCGAGCGTGGCCATCATGACGACGACCGATCGCCACCACCACCCCCAGGACGCCTCACCGACGTCCGCGGACGGGATGACGATCGCGAGCCCGTCACTCGTCGCTTGGAGCTTGCCGTCGACGTCGACGTCGTCATAGTCGCTGATGTCGACGATATCCGTCGGCGCGTCCTCGAAGTGCTCCCGCTGCCCGTTCAGCACGGCGAGCGCCTGGTCGCTCAGCGAGACGCCGGGCTGGTACACCTTCTCGATCGCGTCCTGCATCATCGCCTGGGTCACGCCCTCGAAGGCGAAGCGGAGCACCAGGTCGTCGTCGGCGGCCACCAGCGTGGCATCGGCGAGGACGGCGTCCTCGCCGCAGAGGACCTCCATCCCCGTCGTGCCCGCGGGCGCGGTGGTCTGCAGCGCGCGTGGCAGGCCGCAGTCGGTCGTCGCCGACTGCGACTGGGCGGGAACGCGAAGAAGACTCAAGGTCAGGACCAGGACCAACCCGCTCGCGATCGCACGAATGGCGAAGCTGATCATGCCGCGCCGGCCTCTCGGTTTCACTCAGAACCCGTTTCCGCTGTCGCCGGGGGTGTCAGGCCCAATAACAGAGACACCACGATGGACATGGTCAAGGCCACACGGCCAGTCGTTTTTCGCGTATACACGCACACCTCCACAATCGGGGCTGATCATCTCCATCCCAGACAAGACCGGCGTGAACCCCCCATGAACACTCGCCGGTGGTCATGATGACTTGAAGCGGCCTCACCTGGGCGGCTTGGGTGCTGAAGGCGATCGCAACACCTGACCTTGAGGGGGCGTTGCCATGAACGAGGCGTGTCGGACAGGTAGAAGCGGGGACCCGCGCCGGTCGCGGACCGACGCGATCAGTACCTTCGGCTCATGGCACAGGGGACGAGCACGCCGCGATGACCGAAGGCCGGAGCGTCTGCCGTGGCACGCGCCTGACGGACCTCTTCCGGCACCCCACGCCTCATCGCGGTTGGAAGCCCTGCGGAACCCGGTTGGCGGTCGTCGGCGGTTCCGCGACAACGGCGCGTGCGCCCGGGGCACGATCTCCCTGGTTGAGGTCCTGACACCTGGCCAGAGGCGGCCGCTCTCCACCTGCTCAGGCCCCGGCGCGGCCCAGCGTACGCTCCGGAGTGTCCAGCCAGATCCGTTGGCCCTCCCGCGTGATGGTCATGCCGAACCGCTCCCGGTCCGGCTCGCCCCAGGACACCCACTGTGCGTAAGCGTCGGTGATCTCATCCCACAGGGACCGATCGCCGAGTTGGTATGCGAGGTGATCGCCGTCCGGGTCGTGAACCGCCGCCGCCCAGTGGGCCGGGTGGGCCGGGTCGACCACGTACAGCACGAAACGGTCCCCCTCGTCCACCTCGCGGATATGCAGGCCGCTGAGAGCCGACATGGCCAGCCCCGCCCCCGCCGGCGCGTGCGCGATCGTGCGCGGGTCTACCTGGGTCGTGGACCGTCGGCCGCTGCCGTCGTCGTCGGAGACAGGGGATCCGTCCTGCGAGCGCATCATCATGTACGACGTGTAGCCGGGGAACCGGCCGGCGGCGACCCCGTCCGGCATCACCACGAGCCGCACGGAGAGGTCGACGTCGAAGCCGGGCGAGAACGGCGCCACGATCACGCCGCCCGGCCGAGTCTGCTCGACCCATGCATACGGCACCGTGTGGACGGCGCAGGTGACGTGGACCCGGTCGTACGGTGCTCCCTCGGCCCACCCGTCCGCCCCGTCACCGACGATCAGGCGCGGGTGCACGCCGGCCGCGGCCAGCGTCTTTCCCGCTTGCTCGGCGACGGCCTGGTCGACCTCGATCGAGGTCACGATGCCGTGCTCCCCGACCAGGTGCGACAGCAGCGCGGCGGTCCAGCCCGTCCCTGTGCCGATCTCCAGCACCCGATCGCCTGGCTTCGGATCGAGCAGGGTGAGCAGATCGACGACGGTCCCCGGAGCAGAGTTGGAGGAGGTGTAGCGCCCGTCCACCTCGCGGATGTCGGTTGCGCCGGCATCGAGCTGAGTCACGATGGCGTCCGGTCCGTACACCATGGCCCACCAGGTGTCCGGGTCGGCGTGCCGGTCGATGAGGCGGGGGCCGCCTCCGGTGAGAACGACCCCGGTGGGGGGCACGAACCGATGCCGGGGCACGGCCCGCAGCGCCTTGTCGATGGCGCCGCTGACCCGGCGGCGCTCGCTGATGGCGTCGATCAGGCCGTCAATGCGGGCGCCCAAGTCGAGGGTCACTTGCCGTCCTTCTTGTCCCCGTCCCCGCTGCCGCGCTTACCCGCGCTGCCGTCTCCGTCGCCCTGGCTCTTCTTCTTCTCCTTTGGGGGAGTGAACGGCTTCAGGCTGGGCTCCTCGCCCTTGTGCTTTCCCATGCCTGCCTCCTACGTCTAGATGAGTTGCTCATTGTGATCGTATGGATACGGTGCGGAGTGGGCAAGGGGGTAGTGCCGGTTCCGGTCTTCGCCGATAGGCGAATGTCACCCCTCGCTCTGACACGCCCAGGCGTGGCGTATGCAGAGGCCCCGCCCCGGGGCGATAACCGGAAGCGGGGCCCGTCGTCGGCTGTTCGGCAGGGTCATCAGCAGCCCTCGAAGCCCGTGACGGGCCTCGGTGATCACGAACTGTCGCGCTTGTTCGTCAGTGGCGTCACTACGCCAAGGTCAGTTGGCTGAGACATCACAGATCCATCGGAGGCATCTCCTGCCTGAAGTCCGCGCAGGAGAAATACGGGCCTCCGCTTCCCTGGGCGCCGCTGCCATAGACCGCTTCTAGAGACGGGGGCGTGGCTCAGGGGCACCCACTTCACGCCCCGATTGGCGGATTCCCTCGCATTCCCCGATCGGGGCTCCTCCGCCCGAGGCTGCAGGGCAGTATGCCTGGGTGGGGGCCATCAGGATCTCCGGGTTGGTCGTCACCGGGTTCCACGTACGCGGACATAAGAGTCCAAGCGGTCGGTCATCGGAAATCCTGCTCAATGGCCATGTAGTCTCTCGATCTTGCGGGCGTGCCCCGATCCGCTCCTGTCGAAGATCGAGGAAGGGTCGATCGGTTGACCAGATGATCCATTGTGAATGGAGAGGCTCTTGCTGACCGGCGATCTCATACGGCTACGCTCCCTTGAACCCTCCGACGCCGAGCCGATGTGGCGTTGGAACAATGACCCCGAGGTCGGGCGCTGGATGTTCGGCAGCTATCCCGAGTCGCTCGCACAGATCACCAGACGCTTCGAGGACCTGCCCCGCAACTCCTATGCCAGCGCCTTCTTCGGCGTCGAGCCGCTCAACGAAAAGCGGTTGATCGGCTCAGTACGGCTCCGCGATGCCGAACCCGAGACCGGCGCCGCCGAACTCGACCTTCGGATCGGGGACAAGGAGTATTGGAGGCGCGGCTATGCCACCGACACCGTGAGAGTGATCTGCCGATACGGCTTCGCGGAGATGCGACTCCACAGAATTCGGCTCTCGGTGGTCGCGGAGAACGCCGCCGCCCTCCGCGTCTATGAAAAGGTCGGCTTCGTCGTGGAGGGCCGTGAACGAGAAGCCTTCCGCCGGGACGGCGCGTGGCATGACATGGTCCTGATGGGCCTTTTGGAGGGTGAGCTACGGTGACCGGGCACCCGGATCCCGGTTGGCCATAGACCTGGATTTTCACTGCCGCCAGCCTCGATCAGATGGGCCGCTTACCTGGATAGTTCCTGGGGCTTGCGGCGTCGGCCCGTCTACTTGGGCGCTACGGCAACGGGAGCTCGCCGGGTAAGGGCCGGCTGTCACCACTGCACCGCCCAAAGAAGTCCTGGGCGTCAGAGGGTCTTCACGGTGCCGCCGTCGATGACGTGGTCCGCGCCCGTGATGTTGCCCGCCACGTCCGACAGCAGGAACGCGATCAGCGCCGCCACCTCCCGCGGCTCGGTGATGCGGCCCGTGGTGATGCCGAACGCCGCCGGGATCCCCTCCAGGAACGCGCCGTGGTCCGCGCCCGCCAGAGCGGCCATCTTGCCGCCGAAGCCGTCCGGATCGTCCCAGAGTGCGGTACGGACGACGCCGGGCGAGACGGTGTTGACCCGGACGCCCCGCGGCCCGAACTCCTCGGCGAGGGACTTGCCGAGCGCGGTCAGGGCGGCCTTGGCGGCGCTGTAGGCGACGGGGCCGGCGGCCGGAAGGCGGGAGTTGATGGACGAGACGTTCACCACCGAGCCGCGCCGCTCGATCAGGCTGGGCAGGGCGGCCCTGGTGACGCGGACGGCGCTGAGCAGGTTGACGTCGAAGATGGCGGCCCACTCCGCGTCGCCGGTGTCGAGGAAGCCGACCGGCTCCACGGCGTCCCCGCCGCCCACGTTGTTGACCAGCAGGTCGATGCCGCCCAGTTCGGCGAGGGCGGTGTCGATGAGGGTGGAGACCCCGCCGGGGGTGCTCAGGTCGGCCGGCACCGCTATGGCGCCCGACTTCTCCAGTTCGGGCGTGATGGTGCGGGCGGCGCCGGCCACGCGTACCCCCTCGTCGATCAGGGTCCGCACGGTGGCCAGGCCGATGCCCCGGCTGGCGCCGGTGACGACGGCGGTCTTGGAGTCGAGTCCGAGCTTCATGATCTCTCCGATTTTCTTGAACTCAAGGTACAAAATGAGGGTGCGATAAATCCCGGCAGGGGGTGGGGTCAGAGGGAGTCGACGACCGCGTCGACCACTCTGGTGAGGCGGTCCGGGCCGTCGGCGACGCGCGCCAGCAGGCGCATGCCGACGACGGTGTTCAGCAGCAGGCTCCCGACCGCCCGGGCGTCCCGGTCGGCGGCGATCTCGCCCGTGCGCCGGCCCTCCTCGACCAGCGCGCGGAAGGCGTCCTCGGTGCGGTCGAACATCCGCCGCACGAGCTGCGCCGCGCTCTCGTCCGCCTGGCCGAGCTCGGCCGCGGTGTTCACGGCCATGCAGCCGCGCCGGTCGGGATCGGCCAGGTCCATCTCGGACAGGAGGCGCAGCGCCCTGCGCAACCTGTCCTTGACGGGGCCCGGCTCCTCCAGCATCTCGATCAGCGCCGCCGCCTGGCTGTCGCGGTAGCGGCTCAGCGCCGCCTCGAACAGCGCGTGCTTGCTGCCGAAGGTGTTGTAGAGGCTGCCCTTGCCGATGCCGAGCGCGTCCACCAGGTCCTGCGGCGTGGTGGCCGCGTAGCCCTTGCGCCAGAACACGTCCATGGCGTGCCCGACGGCCGCGTCCGGATCGAACTGCTTCGGCCTCCCCATGGCAACGACGCTAACAGCTTCTGGACCTGGAGGTCAAAATCACCCGGCGGCCGGCATCTCCGGAGGCGCTCCGGTCGCCAGCCGGTGGGCGCGCCGCGTGATCGCGGCCGGCCAGCCGTCCGGCACCACGGTGAAGGCGCCCGCACGCACCGCCGCGAGGGCCTGGTCGGCGATGTCCGCGGGGTCCTCGCCGTCGGGCGACATGCCGGTGCGCACCAGGGCCGGGCACAGCATCGTCACGCCGATCGGCGTGCCGGCCAGCGACAGCGCCGCCTGTTCGGCGAGGGCGACGACGGCGTGCTTGGAGGCCGCGTACGCGCCACCGGCCGGGAACGTGACGAGCCCCGCCAGCGAAGCCGTGATCAGAATGTGCGCCGGCCGGCCGGACGCGAGCAGTCGCGGGACGAACGCGCGCAGTCCGTTGACCACGCCGCCCACGTTCACGGCGAACACCCGGTCCCAGTCCTGCGGGCTCACCTCCCACGGCGCGCCCAGGTCCCGGCCGACGATGCCCGCGTTCAGGCAGACGAGATCGACGTCCGGGGCGGCGGTGGCCAGCGCCTCCATCTGCGCGGCGTCGGAGACGTCGGTCCGGATGGCCTCGGCCCCCAGCACGGTCGCGGCTTCGGCGAGCGCTGTCTCGTCGACGTCGGCGAGCACGACCCGTGCCCCGTCCGAGCGGAGCCGGGCGGCCAGCGCCCTGCCGATCCCGCCGGCGGCGCCGGTGACGACGGCGTTGGTGATGTTCATGAAGATGCTCCAAACATGGTCGACGAGTCCGCCGTCGCGGTGGGAGTGCACACGACCGCGTCGAAGGCCTGGTGCAGCGGCGTGTCCACGGTCGCGCTCTGCGACCGGATACGGTCCAGCGGCGGCCCCGTACGCAGGTCAGTCAGGGTGACGGCCCCGCCGAGCCCGGCGTCGACGAGGGCCCCTTCCACGCTCCCAGGGGCCGGGGCGTCGAGGCTGACGACGTCGAGCGTGAACCCGACAGGGGAGCCCTCGGCGGGGACGATCATCTCCGGCACCTGGCCGGCGGTGTGGGTCAGCGCCACGGCGCGGTAGCGCGGGCCGAGGTTGCGTGCCAGGTAGTGGCCCATCGGCAGGCCGGCCAGGTGGCCGCCGAAGGTGACCGGGGTTTTCTGTATGTGGTTGTTGTGGGCCACCAGCACGACTCGCGCGCCGTTGCCGGCCCTGTCCAGATGCCACCGTACGGCCGCCGCCATGTAGTGGTCGCGCGCCGACGTGTCGCCCGGCAGGCCCGCGCCGGAGAACAGGTCGTTCATCGCCCGGAGCATGTAGTCGGTGTGGCAGGCGGCATCCAGGTGGCGCCGGGCCGTGTCGTATCGGTGCCGGTCGGCGCGGGAGACGTAGAGCGGTTCGAGCGCCCGCAGCCGCAGCGACAGCCGGGACAGGCTCGCCGTGAGGGAGTCCCGGAACGCCGGGTCGAGAGCGCCCCACGCGGGCGCCGACACGGCGGCCGAGCCGCCGGTGATCTCGTCGGCCGCGCGCAGGACGCCGGCCACCAAGTCGTCGAGGTCCGGGTCGACCAGCCGCAGGTATTCGGCGACCGGGTCGAGGTCCGGCCGCAGGGTGAGGGTGTTGGGCAGGTCGATCCCCACGATCCGGACAGGCTGGGACCTGCTCCGGTTGTAGTGGCGCAGCCAGAGCAGCAGCTCTCCGAACACACCGCGGGTCAGGGGCCCGGCAAGCCGGAGGAGGTCGGCCTCGTCGCCCTCGCCGGCGAGCCAGGCGTTGACGGCGGTGGCGTCCGCGGATCCGAGCTCGAACGCCACGTCGGTGAACCCGCAGCGTTCGAGGAGGAAGCGCAGCAGCCGCGCACGGGCGAGGTTGAACTCGCGGACGAAATGGGCGCCCTCGCCGACGGCCACGACCTGGGCGTCACCGACCACGCCGCGCAGCGGCTCGAGGTCGTCGAGAACGGGGTCGGCCGGGTCGAGGGTGTTGAGGACAGTCGTGTGCCCTGACAGGGAACGGGAAGTCATGGAAATGCACTCGTTTCTCGGTGGATGCCGGAAGCCGGCGGTCAACGCGTCGAAGAACGCGGAACAGAGCGCTCGGCCGGACCCGTGCCGACGGGTCGCCGGAGGCGCTGCGATGTCCGCTCAGGGACGCGGATCAGAGAAACAAGGTGCCAGGAACCATGCGGCCGATCATAGCGGAGCCGTAGCACGTACGCTCCGTCACCGCCGGTGCCGGTGCGTACGTTCATACTTCGCCTCTTGACCTTGTCAGACGGGGTCGGTAATGATCAACCGCGACTCCCGCCGAAAGGTGCACACGTGCGATTCATCGCAGGCAAGACCGCGGCTTTAGCCGCCGTCCTGACAGCAGTTCTCGTCGTCCCCCAGCCCGCCTCAGCCGCCGCCCAGCTCATCGGGAACGGCACCTTCGACAGCTCCACCGCCCCCTGGGCCGCGATCGGCCAGACGACGGTCGCGCTCGACGCCCAGCGGCTGCGGGTGGACGTGAAGGCCGTCGTCGCCAACCCCTGGGACGCCATGGTGGCCGCCCCCACCACCGCCGCCCTGAACCCGGGCAAGAGCTACACCCTCTCCTTCGACGCCTACTCCACCGTCGCCTTCAAGGCCACCGCCACGGTGCAGTACAAGGCCACGCCCAGCGCCAACCAGTCGCTGGCCACGGGCGTGCAGCTCACCACGTCGAGCAAGCGCTACAGCATCCCGTTCACGGCCGCGACCGCCACGGACACGGCGGCAGAGGTGACGTTCCAGCTCGGCGGGTCCGGCGGGACGCCCGTGATCCGGTTCGACAACGTGTCGCTGATGGAGACGCAGACGACGCGCCCGACCGCCCTGTTCGTGTGGAACCAGTCCAACCCGGCCAAGTTCGTCACGGCCAATCCGAACGCGAGCCAGACCGCGGCCATCTCCGCGAACATCGCCAACAAGCCGATCTTCGAGTGGTTCGGCGGCTGGTTCAGCGACATCACCCAGGCCGTGGACACCTACGTCGGCGCGGCGCAGACCCAGGACAAGCTGCCGATGCTGGTCGCGTACAACATCCCCAACCGGGACGCGTGCGCCAACCAATCGGGCGGCGGCGCGGGCGACGCGGCCGGCTATCACGCGTGGATCACCGAGTTCGCCAAGGCCATCGGCACCAGGCACGCGATCGTCGTGCTGGAGCCCGACGCGGTCGCCGCCGCCGGGTGCGTGACCAAGATCGGCAAGAACCCCGAGGACCAGTACGCGATGCTGCTGGACGCCACGCAGGTGCTGAAGGCCCAGGCCCCCAACGCGTGGGTCTACCTGGACGCGGCCAACGCCACCTGGCTCGCGCCCGACGTCATCGCGCCGCTGCTGGTCAAGTCGGGCATCGCCAACACCCGCGGCTTCTCCGTGAACGTGTCGAACTACTTCTGGACCACCGACTCCGAGACGTACGCCGTCGGGGTCAACGGTCAGCTGTCGGGCACCGTGGGCGCCAAGAAGTACGTGATCGACACCAGCCGCAACGGCAACGGCCCCTACTCGGACAGCACGCCCGAGGACAACTGGTGCAACCCGCCCGGGCGCAAGCTCGGCGCCTCGCCGGTCAGGCAGTTGAGCGGCGCCGAGTACATCTTCTGGGTCAAGGTGCCCGGTGACTCCGACGGCGTGTGCAACGCCTCCACCAAGCCGGCCGGGCAGTTCGACCCCGACCTGGCCGTGGCCCTGATCAACGGCTAGTCCCCGATGGCCGGGCCTCTCGGCGAGAGGCCCGGCCGCTCTCTCATACCCGCTGGAGCAGGAGGGTGACGAAGCCGAGCGCCTCCCGGTAGCCGTTGAGCCACAGCTCGCGGTGCTCCCGCGCGACGGCGAGGGCCTGGTCGCCGTCGGGGCCCGGGTTGGCGGCGGCCCATCGGGCCAGGGTGCCGGTCCACGACCATTCGTACTCGTCCCACTCGGCGAGGGTGCTCACGTGGCCGTAGACCGCCAGCCAGCCCTCGGACTCGGCGGCGGCCACCGTGCCCGCCAGGCCGGGGTACGCGCCGATGGCTTCCACGACCTCGGGAGCAGGCGTTCGCTCCCAGAAGCCCTCCCCGATCAGCGCCAGCCCGCCCGGCCGGACGAACCTGGCGACCGCGTCCATCGTGCCCTTCAACCCCTGGAACGCGTGGGTCGAGCCCACGCAGAGCACCAGGTCGTACGGCTGCTCCGAGGAGAACTCGGCCGCGGACATCTCGTGCAGCCTCAGCCGGTCGGACAGGCCACGCGCGTCCGCCGCCCGCCCCGCCGAGGACACGGCCTCCGCGGAGAGGTCCACGCCGTCGGCCGTGGCCGAGGGGACGAGTTCGAGCGCGCGGAGCGACCATTCGCCCTCGCCGCATCCCAGGTCGAGGACGCGGGCCCCCTCCGGAAGCGCGGCCCGGAGCAGCAGGCGGTCGAGGTTGCCGGGCGTGATGGGCGCGGCGATCGGATGGTCACGGTGGGCGATGGAGCTGATCAGCGTTCGTTCCATGCCGTTCAGTCTCGCGGCGCCCGCAACCGGTTTATCCGCCGTACCGGTCGAGGACGGCGCGTGCCGTGGCGGCCATGGCCTCGTCCACCATCTCGCCCTCGAACGTCACCGCTCCCGACCCGCCGGCCTGGGCCGCCTCCACCGTCGCGATCAGCCGGGCGTAGCGGGCCAGCTCGTCGGGGGAGGGGGAGAAGGCCGCGTTGATGACGGGGACGTGGGAGGGGTGGATGGCCATCATGCCTTCGTAGCCGAGCGAGCGGTTCTGCTCGGCGAAGAAGCGCAGCCCGTCCAGGTCGCCGATGCTCGTCCACAGGCCCGCGACCGGGTTGGGGATCCCGGCGGCGCGCACGTCGAGGAGCACGCGGGAGCGCAGGCCGAGCGTGCTCTCCGGGGTCCAGCGGTAGCCGACGGCCCGGGCGACGTCGCCGCCCGGCGCGGTGACGGCGCCGAGGTAGGCGATCCGGGACGGGGCCGCCATGGCGACGTCGTACGCCGCCCGCAGCCCGGAGGCCGTCTCCAGCAGCGGCACCAGGGCGATGTGCCCCCGAGGCAGGCCGCGTTCGCGCTCGCACCAGGCGAGCAGCCGGTCGGCGAGGCGCACGTCCTCCGGGCCGCTCACCTTGGGTAGCACGACCCCGGTGAGCCGCTCGTCCGCGACGGCCCGCAGCTCCTCGGCCCCCGCCCACCCGTCCAGCGGGTTGACGCGGACGAACAGGGCCAGGTGCCCCGCATATCCGGCCACCGCCGCGGCCACCGCGCGGCGAGCCTCGGACTTGCCGTCGGCGGGGACCGCGTCCTCGAGGTCGAGGATGACCGCGTCGGCCCCGGCCGCCTCCGCCTTGGCCAGCCACTCCGTCCTGGTGCCGGGGACGAAGAGCAGGGAACGGAGCAGGGGACGCTCAGATGACACCGTGCTGCTCCAGCTCCGCCAGCTCCTCCTCGGCGAGCCCCAGCCACTCGTGGTAGACGAGGTGGTTGTCCTGCCCGAGCGCGGGGCCGGTGCGCCAGACCTTCCCTGGCCGCCGGTGGAAGTGGGGGATCACGCCCTGCATGCGCACGGGGCCGAGGTCGGCGTCGTCGACGGTGATGATGTCGCCGCGCTCGGCGTAGACCGGGTCGGCGGCGATGTCGGCGGCGGTGAACACCCGCGAGGCCACCACCTCCGCCCGGGCGAACTCCGCCAGGCACTCGTCCGTGGTCCGCGCCGCCACCCACTCCCGCAGGCCCTTGTCCAGGGTCTCCCGGCCCTCGTGCTGCTGCGCGGACGTGGCGAAGTCCTCGTCGGGCAGGCCGAGCAGGCGGGCCACGTTGCGTACCGAGCGGAGGGTCGCGGACGTCACGGTGATCCACTCGCCGTCACCCGAGCGGTAGGTGTTGATCACCGCGGCGGGCGCGACGGCGAGCTGGTTGCCCGCCCGTTCGGGTACGACGCCGAGCTGGTCGTAGGCGATGATCTGCCACTCGATCAGCCGGTAGAGGGGCTCGAAGAGGGCCAGGTCGATCCACTCGCCGTCGAAGCCGGGGTCGCCCGCGCGGCGGTGGAGGGCGGCGAGCACGGCGTACGCGCCCATCAGCCCGGTGACCGCGTCCCCGTGCGAGAACCCCGTGTGCACGGGCGGCCCGCCGGGGAACCCGGTCAGGTGCACCACCCCGCTCCTGGCTTCGCCCATCTTGCCGAAGCCCGGCTCGTTCGCCCGCGAGGAGGTCGCCCCGAACCCGGAGATCTGCAGCAGGATCGCCTTCGGGTTGAGCCGGTGCACGGCCTCCCAATCCAGCTCCCAGTCGCGCAGCCGCCCGGCCCGCAGGGTGACGATCACGACGTCCGCCCAGGCGACCAGCCGGTGGGCGATCTCGCGTCCGGCGGCGTGGTGCAGGTCGAGGGTGACCGAACGCTTGTTGCGACCGGCGACCTTGAACCACAGGGGCACGCCGTCCCGTACCGGGCCCATCGCGCGGGCAGCGTCGCCGGCGCCGGGGGCCTCCACGTGCACCACGTCCGCACCCTGGTCGGCGAGCATGGAGCCGGCCATCGGCCCGGCCACCACGTGCGCGAACTCCACCACCTTCAGCCCGCGCAGCTGCCCCTGGCCGCTTCCGCCCGTTTCCTGACCCGTGCCTGTCACCCGCGCTCCTTCGCCTCCCGATCCGTTTCATCCTGCCGAGGCGGTGAAATGCGTGTCCAGCACAAGAAACCCATCATTCAATGCGCTTTGCGCATGAATCACGGGGTGGCCTCAGTCGCGGTTCCAGGAGACGCCCGCGGGCAGGTCCCGCAGCTCGCGGCGGAACCCGTTCAGCAGGTCCAGGAACGCGCTCGTCGCCACCGGCAGCGTGCGGCGGGCCCGGACCACGACGTCCAGCCGGCGGTCCACGACGGGTTCGGCGAGCGGACGGTAGACCAGCCGCCCCGCCCCCATCAGCGGCAGCACCAGCGCGGGCATTGCCGAGACCCCCAGCCCGGCCGTCACCAGCCCGCCCACCGTCGCCACGCTCCCCGCCTCGGCCGCCAGCGTCGGGACCGCCCCGGCCTGCGCGAACGCCGCGTCCGTGAGCCGCCGCACGCTCGACTCCGGCCCGATCGCGAGGAACGGCTCCCGGGCCAGCTCCTCCCAGGTGATCTCCGGGAGCTCGGTGAGCGGGTGGTCTTCGGGCAGCACGGCGTGGAAGCGGTCCTTGATCAGCGGGCGGTGTTCGAGCTGCTCGGGGGCGGCGCCGACGGTGGAGATCGCGAAGTCGGCGTCCCCCGAGAGCACCCGGCCGAGCACCACCTGCTCCAGGCCGTCCATGATCCGCAATCCGGCCATCGGCCGCCGCAGCCGGAACTCGGAGATCACCCGGGGCAGCAGCACCGCGGCCACGGACGGCAGCGTGGCCACGGCCACCACGCCCGACTCGCCGAGCAGGTAGCGCTCCAGCTCCTTCATGCCCGACCGGTGCGCGGACACGATCTGCTCGGCGACCCGCAGCGTCTCCACCCCGGCCGCCGTCAGCTGCACGTTGCGGGTGTCGCGCTCCAGCAACTGCGCGCCGAGCAGCCGTTCCAGCTCGGCCACCGCGCGGCTGAGCGACGACTGCGACACGTGCATCTCGGCCGCCGCCGCCGTGAAGCTCGCCGCTCTGGCCACGGCGGCGTACGCGGCCAGCAGCCGCAGGTTCGCCTCCATGGCGTGAGCATAGACCCGAACTTTTGCGCAGAACGCATGGATAAATGTTGCTTTGATGCTGGACCTGAGATTTCCTCGCTCGGAAACTCTTCCGTAACACTCCGGCACGTCACCCCCCGCGAGCCGGGCGAGGAAGAAGGCGAACACCGATGCTAGCGGCCCTGGGATTCACCACGATCGTTCTGTTCCTGCTGCTCACCATGACCAAGCGCGTGTCGGTCCTGATCGCGCTGGTGCTGATCCCGGTTCTGGCGGCGCTGGCCGGGGGCTTCGGCGGCGAGCTGGGGAAGATGGTCCTCGACGGGCTGACCAAGGTCGCGCCGACCGGCATCATGATCGCGTTCGCGGTCCTGTACTTCAGCCTGATGATCGACGCCGGTCTCTTCGATCCGCTCATCCGGGGCATCCTGCGCGTGGCCAAGGGCGATCCGCTCCGCATCGCCGTCGGCACCGCCGTACTGACCATGTGCGTGGCCCTCGACGGCGACGGCGCCTCGACGTTCCTCATCACGGTCTCGGCGTTGCTGCCGGTCTACCGGCGGCTCGGCATGAGCCCGCTCGTCCTGTCGGGCGTCGTCTGCCTGGGCGCCGGGGTCATGAACCTCATCCCCTGGGGCGGGCCCACCGCCCGCGCGATGGCGGCGCTGAAGCTGGACAGCTCCCAGGTGTTCACGCCGGTCCTGCCCGCGATGGCGGCGGGCATCGCGTGGGTGCTGGTGGCGTCGTACCTGATCGGGCTCAAGGAGCGCCGCCGCCTCGGCACGATCTCCGCCCCCGAGATGCCTGAAGAGCGGCTGGTCGGCGAGGGCCCCGGCACCCAGCGGGCGCCCGTCCACCCGGCTCTGACCGCCTTCAACCTGGTCCTCACGGTCGCCCTGCTGGTCGGGCTCGTGCTGCAGGTGATGCCGCTGCCGGTGCTGTTCGTGGTCGGGTTCGCGATCGCGCTGCTGGTCAACCACCCGACCTGGGAACGCCAGCAGGAACTCCTGGAGAAGCACGGCAAGAGCGTCGTCCTGGTCACCACGATGATCTTCGCGGCCGGCGTGTTCACCGGTGTCCTCACCGGCACCAAGATGATCAGCAGCATGGCGTCGGCGTTCGTGAGCGTCATCCCCGACTCCCTCGGCGGGCACCTGCCCGTGCTCGTGGCGCTCACCGGCATGCCGCTCAGCCTGGTCTTCACCCCCGACGCCTACTACTTCGGCGTCCTGCCCGTGCTCGCCGAGACCGTCAGCGGCTTCGGCGGCGCTCCGGCCGAGGTGGCCAGGGCGGCCATCCTCGGCCAGATGACCACCGGGTTCCCGCTGAGCCCGCTCACCGCGTCCACGTTCATCCTGGTCGGGATGAGCGGCGTGCAACTGGGCGAGCACCAGCGCTTCATCTTCAAGTGGGCCTTCGCCACCACCCTCGTGATGACCGTGGTCGCGCTGCTCACGGGCGCGTTCTCCCTCTGACCCCCGGAGAGTGACATGACCTGGCGCGAGCTTGCCCTCATACCGGCGCTGGTGGCGCTGCCGCTGTCCCCGCCGCAGCCGGATCTCGACATCCACGTGCTCTCGAACCGGGCCGACCTGGTCTCGGGAGGTGACGCGCTGGTCAGGGTCACCGGCTCCGCACGGGTACGGGTCGAGCTCAACGGCGCCGACGTCACCTCCCGCTTCGTACCCGGGCCGGACGGCACCCTGACCGGGCTGGTCGACGGCCTCTCGCCCGGCGCGAACGTCCTGACCGTCCGGCCGCCGCGAGGACGGGCCGAGCGGCTGACCATCACTGACCACCCGCCGGGCGGCCCGGTGTTCTCGGGCCCGCAGGTGCGGCCGTGGCAGTGCCAGACCGCCGAGAACGGCCTCGGCCCCGCGCTGAACGACCGGTGCGACGCCGTCCCGGTCCGCAGCGAGATCACCCTCGGCAACGGCGTCAAGGCCACCCTCGAACGCGGCACCGTCAACCGCGGGATCTACGACGTGCTCGTGCCGGCGAACTGGAACCACAAGCTGGTGTGGGTGTTCGGGGCGGGCACGGGCCAGCAGTACCGGCAGGGCGTCTCCCGCGGGCTGAGCATGCCGGAGGCGCAGGAGGCGGCCGCCAGGGGGTTCGCGGTGGCGTCGTCCACGATGACCGACAACTCCCTGCACAGCAACGACGTCACCTCCGCCGAGACCGTCATGATGGTCAAGGAGCACGTCGTCGAGACGTACGGCGAGGTCCGCTACACCATCGGCCGCGGCGGCTCGGGCGGGGCGCTCCAGCAGTACCTCGTCGCCGACGCCTACCCGGGCCTGCTGGACGGCCTCCTGCCGACCCAGGACTGGCCGGACCAGATCGTCGGGGCCTACCGCGAGTTCGGCGACTGCGCCGCGCTGGTCCGCGCCATGGACGCCTCGCCGCTGTGGAGCGACCCCGACGACAGGACCGCCGTCTTCGGGCACGGCGGCACCGGCGTCTGCGCCACCTCCGCGGGCCGCGCCCCCGACTACATGAAGCCCGACGACGGCACGTCCTGCGCGGGCGAGGCGAGCTATGACCCGGCACGCAACCCCGGCGGCGTCCGCTGCACCCTCCAGGACTTCATGATCTCCATTTACGGCACCCGTCCGCAGGGGTGCGCCGGCGTGCCGTGCGCCCGGCGGCCGTGGGACAACGTCGGCGTCCAGTACGGCCTGACCGCGCTGCGCGACGGCCGCATCAGCGCCGAGCAGTTCGTCGACCTCAACCAGCGGGTCGGCGGCTTCGACATCGACATGACCTGGACCCCGTCGCGGAGCGAGGCCGACGCCGCGGCCGTCGAGATCGCGCACCGGACCGGACGCGTCGTCTTCGGCCGGGGGCTGGCCCAGGTGCCGATCCTCGTGGTCCGCGGCACCGACAACAACGACTACCACTACCCGTGGCGCAGCCTCGTGCTCCGCAACCGGCTCGACCGGGCCAACGGCCACCACCGCAACCAGGTGCTCTGGACGAACGGCAGCGACGGCTCGCCCCTGGACGTCATGGACCGCTGGCTCGCCGCCGTCGAGGCCGACCGCCGGCCGATCCCGCTGCCCGCCAAGGTCGTCCGCCACCGGCCCACCGAGGCCGTGGACGCCTGCTGGATCTCCGGCGCCAAGGTCACCGACCAGGCCGCCTGCGACCAGGCGTACCCGCACAAGGCCGACACCCGGGTCGCGGCCGGCGAGGGGCCGGCCAGCGACCTGCTGAAATGCCGCCTCAAGCCGCTGCGGCGGGGGGACTACGACGGCGTCGCGTTCACGGGGGAGCAGTGGGCGCGGCTGCGCTCGGCCTTCCCCGCGGGCGTGTGCGACTACTCCCGCCCCGGAGTCGGCCAGACGGACCCGGCCACGGGCCGCCTCCGGCCGCCACAGCCCTGGCTCACCTTCACCACCGGCCCCGGCGGCACCCCCCTCGGCCCCCCTCCGTCCTCCCACCCCCTCTAACCCACCCCTCGCTCTTCACCCCAGAGGACCGGAAGATGAAACCCCTCAAGATCATGGCCGCACTTTCCGCCGCCGCCCTGGCCCTGACCTGCGGCCCCGCCCTTCCCGCAGCCGCCGAACCCGCTCTTCCCACATCCCTCCCTCCCGACCCGTTCTTCGCCTACGACCGCCCCGCCGAGTACGGCGTCCACCGGGAACGCGTCACCGTACCCCTGCGCGACGGCAGCCACCTGGCCTGCGACCTGCACCGTCCCGCCACCGCCGACGGCACCCCCGCCCCCGGCCGCTTCCCCGGCATCGTCTACGACTACAACGCTTACAACCAGCTAGGCCCCCAGGGCCAGGCCGCCGCGTACTTCGTCACCCGGGGTTACGTCGCGGCCGTGTGCAACGTTCGGGGCTCAGGCGACTCGCCCGGCTACCTCGACCCCTTCAGCGGCCAGGAGCAGCGCGACAACTACGACCTCATCGAGTGGCTGGCAGCCCAGCCCAGCCCTGGTCGACGGGCCGGATCGGCCAGACGGGCGTCAGCTACGGCGGGCACTCGTCCCTGCTCGTCGCCGTCAACAAGCCACCCCACCTGGCCGCCATCATCCCCGTGGACGGCATCAGCGACTGGTACGAGAACACCATCTACCGGGGCGGCATCTACTCGGCCAGGATCCGCGACTGGCAGCGCTCCGTCGCCCCCGACACCCTCGTCACGTACGCCCAGCACCCCCTCTACGACGACTTCTGGCGCGAACGCAGCGTCAAGTCCCGCTGGAAGAACCTCGACGTCCCCGTCCTGGAGATCGCCGGCTGGTACGACCGCTACCGCCAGGGCATGGTGGAGAACCTCCAGGCGCGCGAGCGCAACGTCTGGCTGGTGTCCGGCCCCTGGGTGCACGGCTGGCCGGCCGGGCAGCCCGCCGACATCGGCAACGGCGCTTATCTCGCCTGGTGGGACCGCTGGCTGGCCCGCCGCCCCGGCACCCCGCTACCCGCCGCCAGGGTGACCTCCTATGAGGTGCCGGGTACGGGGTGGCAGCAGTTCGACAGCTGGCCCCCTGCCGGAGCGCGGCCGGTGAAGCTCGGCCTCGGGGCGGACGGCACCCTGGCCCCCGACCCCGGCAGGCCCGCCACCCGCACCTTCGAGGTCAACACCGAGCCGGTCTCGGGCGGGCCGGGTCAGCGGCTGTCGTTCGCGACCGGGCCGCTCCAGCGCGACCTGGTCCTCGCGGGGGAGGTCCAGGCCAAGGTACGGGCCTCGTTCACGGCGGCCGACGGCAACCTCGCGGTCGTGGTGCAGGACGTCGCCCCCGACGGCACGTCCACCCGCATCACCCAGGGCTGGCTGAAGGCGAGCCACCGCTCCGGCCACGAGCGCGCGGTCCCGGTACGCCCCGGCAAGACGTACGACCTGGACATCCGCACCTGGCCCACGCACTATCGTGTCGCGGCCGGGCACAGCATCAGCGTCACGGTGTCCAGCGATGACTACCCGGAGATCGACTCCGACGCCCCAGCGGGACAGGTGTCGCTGAAGCTCGGCCACGGCGGCTCAACCATCCGCCTGACCACCCTCTGACCCGTCGCCCGCCCCCACCCGCCCCCGCGTGTCCCCACCCGTCCGCACCCGGGCTCACCTGGGAGCCGGGCCCCACCCCGACTCACGTGCGGGCCCGTCCTCACCCGGACTCACATGCGGGACAACAGCTCAGCCTTCTTCGCCTGGAACTCCTCCTCGGAGAGCAGCCCGGCGTCCCGCAGATCGCCCAGCTTGGCGATCAGCTCGGCCACCTCGGCACCCGACGGCGCCCGGCGCACCTCCGGGACCGCCGGGGCCGGGATCGACGCGAGAACGGCGGCCGCGAAGGGCAGGGACTTGTGCGTCGCCCCCCAACCGAGCCCGAAGACGACAGAGGCCGGATCCTTGTTCGGATCGGGATCCGGCCGCCCCCCGCGAACCCTCAACCGAAGACAGCCGCTCGCCCCCTCCGGCGCGTGCCACTCGACGCTCTCCAGATCCGAGACCGAGAACCGCTGGTCACCCGCGGAGTATTTGGCGGTCGACGCCCCCGACCAGAACCACGTGAACGTGATGGCCTCACCGTCGAACGTCGCCGCCCCGTCCCACCCCTTGAACGAACGGGGCACCGAAGGCGCCTCCACCATGAACCGCGTCACCGGCCCGGACTCGCCGATAGCCGCCCGCAACTCATCCGCGTAATAGTCGGCGAGCGTCTCCCGTCCGGAGGGAAGCACGAGCCGGTAGGGCTCGGCCGCCTCCCTGAGCTGCCCGGCCGCCGCGGTCATGACCGGATCGGCACCCCGCCTGGGCACCACGCGCAGCACCACGGTGCCCCTCTTACCCGCCGCCACGGTCACCTCGGCGATCGCCCCATGGGGGATGACACGTTCACCGAGCTCGGAAACGAGTTTGGGGACCTTGGCGCCTTCGGGCCTTATCCGCAGCGCATCCGCCTCGAACACCCAAGCGCAACCCTGGCCCGCCAGGACATCATCCACGAAAACAGGCTAGGCGATCGAGGCCGTATATGGCATTCATCCCGTCGCTGGGCACAACCAGCGGGGCTTCAGACCTTCTCAGCTACTACTCGCGGATGATCGGCCATGAGCAGGCGAATGTCTTCGGCGTCGGAGGTCAGGATCGTCACCTGGCCCGGATGCTGGAGGGCAGTCGCGCACAGCATGGCGTCGATGGCGTACTTGTGACCGTGCAACCCCGCGCTCCGCAGAAGAGTGGCGGCGGACTGGGCGACAGCCTGCGTGACCGGCTCCACGCGAAGGCGCGACAGTGTCCACTTCAACGCGACGTCGTTGATCTTTGGGTGAATCACCTCGACCAGCACTGCCGCCGAGGTCACAACCGGAAGGTCCGCGTCCCGGGCCGCCGCCAGCCACTCATGCACCTCCCGATCCCGCTGCACGGCCTTCGCCAAGCCCTCGCTGTCCAGGACCAGGGCACCGCTCACGCGGCGGCCCCTGCCCCTGGGGCATCGCCGGTGAGTCGAGCCCGCTTGGCCGCCACGGCCGCAGGATCGGCAGGGCCGTGAACCTCCTCGAAGTCGGCGATCAGCTCGTCCAGATTGTCTCGCTCGATCTGACGCTGAGCAGCCCTCTCCAGGTATGCGGACACGCCCCGCTTGCCGACCCGCTCGCGGATCGCTTGCAGAGTGCCGGCGGTGAGGGTGACGGAGATGCCGCTGGCGGGGCCATCACCAGGGAAAAAGTCAACGTCGTCAGCCATGGAACCATTATGGCATTGGAAATGCTATACGCGGAACATGCTCGTCGGCGGAAGCCGCGGAAGTATTACGTCAGTGCACGATCACGTTGTCGTCCGATGCCGACGACCTGAGGAGTCGAGGTTCGGAGCGCGCCGGGCAGGCTGGGCCTATGGCGGCACATGGAGATGTTCGAAGTCTGTGATCGACTCGGATCGTTCGGCGGCTGAAAAGTCTGTGGGATGAACTCGGCGGGCTCGTCGAACGCGGAACCGCAGAAGTGCTCTTGCTGATGTGGTGAGGCAGCCTCCACGGCCCGCCGGGTGCATCGAACCACGCTTCACCACGAGAGTACGAACGTCATCGGAAGGTCGGCGGCTCCACCTGGACCGGTGCGGCCAAGCGAAGCTGATCCAGACGGCAGGGTGGGCGTCGGCAGGCCCACCGCCAAGACGGTCAAGGGGCCGGGCCCGATGGCGGGCGACACGGTGACGGCGATGTCAGGTGGATAGACGGCCCAGGAAGAGCCGCGACCCCGGTCAGTCAGCATCGGGCCTTTCCATCCTCATATGTGGTCAATCGGTCGGCGTCGGCGATGTGTTAACCGGATGGCAGGGCGCCAAGCGTGCACTTGAACATCTCGGCGAACCGTCGCTGAGCGATCTGCATGAGCTGGACGAGGTCGTGGTCCTGGTCCCGAGCTGGATTTTTCTTAACGTAGATGGTGATGAGCGACTTCTCGTTCCCGCAATGGAACAAGGCGCCAGCCGCACGAAACGGATAGCCACGGACCTCGTAGTTGTCCATTGATCCTATGCCCAGTTCCCGCGGGAGCTTGACTTGGCCGTTCACCTCCCCGTTCCGCATCCACTTCTCGATGACTTCCTGCTCGGTTGAGCGCTCGTAACCCGTGAGGAGGATGCTCTGCACGTCGTTCATAACCGCGCAGCTATCCGCAATGGAGCGCTTGCTGGGGCCAGTCGTGTATTGGCCGGTGTAACCGGTCAACTCGGCCACTGCGGCCTGTGGGATGAAATTACACAGATAGGGAGGGCGGTCAGCGACGTCGCGCCGCGCAGACGAGGGTATAGGAGTTGGGCCGACTGATTCGTTCGCCGTGCACGAGACAGTTGGCAGGACCATGACGGCCAGACAGAGCCACACTGCCTGCCGCCTAGTCATCGTCCCCTGCCTTCTGTTCAGGGCCACCGATGTTGATCTTGAATTCGTCCGCCCCCGTTTTGGCTTTCGTTTGGGCACTCCCGAAGTTGTCGGGCACTCTGGAATGACGGTCCAGCCAACTCACGAAGTTGTCGTACTCGTATCTGGTCATCCGGTGCGGAGCTTTGACCTGTGGCGGGTCGTTCTCCACGAAAGGTTGCTCTTTCAGACCGCCACGATCGTAGTACCCGTGGGCGACAGAGGATGACTCGAGCATCTGTTTCACCATCTGCTCGGCGGCCTTCTGATCAGACGCGGCCGCACCGAAGCCCTTGGCCGTCTTCCCGCCGCCGTGTCCGGCCTGTACCACCAGCCAGTTTCCGGCCTTCGCGTAGCCGTCCTTGACGAAGTTCTCGTAGATGGTGTCAGCCGCCTTGAGTCCCACTTTGCCCACCTGTCCGGCGAAGGGAATGGGGACGAGGCCGATGCCCTCCTCGACCATTTTCCGGAAGGCCGCGTCCGCGGCGTCGGCCTCCTTACCTCGGCCGACCAGCGCCAGCTTGCGGGCCTCGAGCAGGTGCCCCAGCGCCTTGGAGTCATTCGTGATCACGTTTTGCAGAAAGGTGTTGTCGTGCGCCGCGATCGCCTGGTCGATCCTGCCCCGCATGTGTGCGATCTGCCCGAAGAGCAGGGCCTGATACCCCTTCTCATCGGCGGCCACATCGAGCAGGACAAGATCGATGTCCGGCGGGCTGAATTCGGCGATCGGCCGCCCATCGACGATGCCCGTAAACTCCCCGTCCTTCGCCCGCGCGTAGTTCTTGTAGTACGAGCTGACGATGTCGCCGGTGTGCTCCGCGAGGATGCGGCCCATGTTGTCGCGGATGCCGGAGAGGCGATCGAGTTCCGACGGGTTCTTGATCTCGAGCTCTCCGGCGTCGTTGAACGACACATGCGGCTTGACCTCGTCGGCGAGTATTTGCGTGGCCATGACGGCCAGCCGCTTGGAGTCGGCGTCGGAGCCCTTCATCGCCGCCTCCATGGCCTCCCCCAGCGATTCGCCGCGATCGCCCATCTCCCACTGGGGCCGGCGGTCGCTCATCAGGTACTTCAGCAGGTCCTTGTTGTCGAGCAGCGCCTGCGCGCGCTCTCGCGACGTGCTCGCAACGGTCATCAACGCGGCGATCGGATCGGCGGCGCCGATGACGTCGGAATCCTGGAACGGCCGCGTGTCGATGGGCGCGGGAAGGTTGTAGACGTCGGTGTCCTTCGGCAGGAACCGTACGCGATGCTCTTTCAGGTAGTCGCGGTCCCACCGGATCATGTCCTGGCCGATGGTCCTCATGAACCACTCGCTGTACGCCTCTTTCGGCGCTGCCGCGAGGATCTGGCCGAGTGACCAATATCCAGGGTTCGTCAGCCCGCCCATGTCAGGAGCCGGGATCTCCGTGCGCCCCTGCCGCTTCAGCTCCTCCGTGAACTTCCGGCCGACATGCGCGTTCTTGGTCGGGTCGGTGGCAGCGGCGAGGGCCTTGCTCAGCATGGACAGCACGTCGCGATTCTGCCGCCGGATGGCCGCCGCCGAATCGCGATCGGCGTCGAGCGCCTTGCGTACCCGCGTTCCCATGGTGGCGGGAAGCGTCAAGAGACCCTGTGGGCCGAGTTGTTCGATGAGGGCGGTGGCGAACTGCGGGTCGGACAGTCGCCCCTTGAAGGCGGCGAGCTTTTCCAGCGCGCCCGCGTCCCCGCGCGCGGCGGCTGCGAACAGCGGGGCCGCCTGTGCCGCCTCGGCACGTACCCTGGCCGGGATTATCCTCGACTCGTCGATCTGCGCCATCCCGGCAGGGGCGACCGCACCGGCGAGCGGGTTGCCGAACACGTCCACGTCGACCTTCTCGGCCTCGTACGCGAGATCGCGCCGCCGGTAGAGGTCGGGGGCCTGCTCGGTCAGCCACTGCCCGATCCGGCCGATCGCCGCCACTCCCGGGTGGGTGAGCTCGACCTCGTTCAGAATCGCCCGGAGCTGCGCCGCGCATTCGGCCAGGCCTTTTCCGGCATTTTGCACGCCGGAGCCGAGCTGGTGCATTTCTCTGGGGTCGATCGAGGAGAAAGTCATTCGTCTCTCGGCCCCATCACGGTCTGGTCGGAGATCGTTTCGTGGAGATGGTCGATGACCCCGCGAAGTCCGCGCCACAACTCCGCACGCTGCTGCGCCAGGTCACCGCCGAATCTATCGGCGACCGGCCCCGTCCACGTGCGCCCGCTCGACATTTGCGACAGTGGCTGGTCCAGTGCGTGCCAGTGCTGGTCAGACAATTCCTGTGCACGGCGCAGCGCGTTCATCAACTCGGCACGAGTAGTCATGAAGACCTCCCACCGAAGTGGTACGCAAGCCGTGCCATCGAAGTCTCAAATTCGTTCCGATTCACTTTGCCACGCCGCCATTCCCGACGTCATGCCGCCGAACGAAAACGGTATTTCTGTCTGCCGAGTGCGTCGATCTCCGCGATCAGAGCCGGCTCGGTACTCTGCCTTCGACGTCAGGCCTGTTGGGTGTCGTCGCGTTCGGTGACGAACAGTCCGCGACCGGGCGCGGTGATCAGAAGGCCCTCGTTCTTCAGCACGTCGAGTGCCTTCTTCACGGTGTTCCGGGACAGACCAGATTCCTCTTCCAACTCCGTCTGAGACGGCACCTTGCGTCCAGGCGGAATCTCGCCGGCCTCGATGCGGGCACGAAGTGCGTCCGCCAGTTGGAGGTAGGGCGCACGCAGCCCATTGGGATCGATTCTCACGATGGGAAGGTTAGGCGGCCAGGATTATCCCGAGATAGGTAGGCCCGGCCATGGCCAGCCATGGCCTAGTTCGTTATGATGCCTATATCGCCTACGCCGGTGGAAGCGCTGGAGTGGGGCCCTAGAACGGACGCTGGAGGTCCGGCCCATGGCAGGTCCAACCACAGATCTACGATTCGAACCCTTGGCGGCTGAGATCCATGCCGTGCTTGAGAAGCATGGATACCGGCTGCCTCCGGGCGGTGATCACATCCGCGAACTCGTCATGGCCCGTGTCGACCTCGCACTCAAGAACCTCGTCGAGATCTTCGAAGGAAGGGTGTGGTGACATGGCGCGCGAGATTCCGACTTCCACGGCCCGCACGCCGCACCGCCCCAGCCGGGCCACCTGATATTGGCCTGGTACCAACCAGACCGCCGGGCTTTGCGCATCCGCGTCGTCTCGTGGACGTGCGAATGCCGGCCGACGACGTACGAGCTGCGCGCCGCGGCCGGTCAGGCTTTCGTCCGCCGTACCGACCGCGACAAGCGAACCGTCCACGAAACCGTGTGGACATTGACCGCGATCGCCAGGCACACCTTCGAGCAGATCCTGCGTGGTGGGGCCCGATGAGCAGCTCGATCGGCAAAGGTGATCCTGGTGTTTGCACGCAGGCGACCAGTCGATACAGCCCGATTGACGTCGGTGCCAATCGGCCCTGTTCTGGAACGAAGCCGAGAGGAAGGAGTGACGATGAGTGCCATGTATGGCATGTCGCTTCCTGCTCGCCCGGATGACAGGCATCCCCTGCGGACCATTCGGGAGATCCGCGAGTCCCTGCCCGACGACCAGTTGGTCCACTTCGGCGCCGAGACCGACATCTCCGAGCTGGAGTCCACGCTCACTCGTTGGGCCACGCTCGCCAACGACGGTTTCATGGACTTTCTTCTCTCGACTCCCTTCGAGGGCGTGGAGTTCGGCGCCCGCTCCTACGATGAGCGGCAGGGCGGCGAGTGATCTATCTGCTCTGCACCAATGTCGTCGCCGAGCTCACCACGAGGCCGAAGCCTGATCCCAACGCATCGCATCGCCTGGGCTCGATCGATTTTCCGGCCGGATCTCTAGTTGAGCGTTCTCACCGTTGCCGAGATCGAAGCGGGTGTCGCGGCCGACAAGCATTGCTGATCCAGACGGCAGGGTGGGCATCAGTCGGCCCACCGCCTCGTCGGTCAACGGGTGGGCCTGATGGCGCCGAAGGCGCGTGGGTTTGCGCCGGAGGCGCCCTGGTAAGACAGCCCGAGCGGAGCGAGGCCCTTTGTTCGGGGCGGGTGTCAGCAGGCCCACCACCCAGATGGGCAACGGGTGGGGGAGCCCGGCCCACCTACACGGTGGCGTGGCTGCCGCGGACCAGGCGGCCGACCTCGGCGCGTAGGTGGACGAAGTCCGGGTGTTCGCGGGTCGTGATCTGGTCGCGCGGCCCGGGCAGTTCGACCTTGAGGTCGCCGACCACGTGGGCCGGGGCCTTGGACAGGACCACCACGCGGTCGCCCACGTAGACGCTCTCGTCGATGTCGTGCGTGATGAGCACGATCGTCATCTGGTGGTGGCCGCGTACCTTGAGGACGAGGTCCTCCAGGTCCTCGCGGGTCTGCGCGTCGACCGAGCCGAAGGGCTCGTCCATGAGCATCAGCGCCGGACGGTAGGCCAGCGCCCGCGCGATCGCCACCCGCTGCTGCATGCCCCCCGACAGCTGGAACGGGTATTTGCGCTCCGCGCCTGCCAGGCCGACCGACTCCAGGGCCTCCTGGGCGGCCTCGCGGCGCTGGCGCTTGTCCATGTTCTTGCGGCGCAGCGGCAGCGCCACGTTGTCGGCCACCGACATCCACGGGAACAGGGAGCGGCTGTAGTCCTGGAAGACCACGGCGAGGTTGTCCGGCGTCTGGCGTACGAGGTTGCCCTCGACCTTGATCTGGCCGCCCGTCGGCGTGAGCAGCCCGGCGATCGAACGCAGCAGGGTCGACTTGCCCGCCCCGGAGGGGCCGACGATGCACAGCAGTTCACCCGCGGCGACGCTCAGGTTGAGGCCCTCGATGGCGTGGTGCGCGTTGGGGGTACCGCCGCCGTAGACGTGGGAGAGGTTGTCTATCTCGAGCAATGGAGTTCCTCAGGGGCGAGACCATGGACAACTCGGAGCCGGAAATACTCTATCCGAGCCGGAATCGGCATACTTGTAAACGCGTGTGATCTTACTCTTACGTGCTGGAAAGTTGCTGGGCGGCATGGTGCCAGGCCAGCACCCGTCGTTCGACGACCAGGAAGAGCTCGTTGAGGGCGTAGCCCAGCACGCCGAGCAGCACGATCCCGCCCCACATGGCGGGCAGGTCGAAGGTCTGGTACGCGGCCGTGAGCTGGAACCCGATGCCGTTCACGGTGCCCGGCAGCAGCTCGGAGAAGACCATGACGATCAAGGAGAGCGACAGCGCGAGCCGCAGCCCCGCGAACATCTTGGGCAGCGCCGACGGCAGGATCACCCGGAACAGCCGCTCGGCCCTCGACAGCCGGAACGCCTGGGCGGTCTGCAGGAGCAGCGGTTCGACCGAGCGGGCGCCGTCGGCGGTGTTGAGCAGCACCGGCCAGACGATGCTGAAGACGATGAACGTCAGCTGCATCCGCAGCCCGAACCCGAACACCACCACGAAGACCGTGACCAGCGCGGGCGGCGGGATGGCCCGCAGGAACTGCAGCACCCCGTCGAGATAGTCGTACGCCCGCGCGGACAGCCCCAGTGCGAGCCCGAGCACGACCCCGGCCAGCGCGCCCCCCGCGAACCCGGCGGCCATCCGGCCCAGGCTCGGCAGGATGTTCCCGATGGCGTCCTCGGTCAGGAACAGCGTGCCCGGCGGGCCCGAGAACCACATCGCGTGCATCCTGACCACGATCGTGCTGGGTGAGGGGAAGAACGTGCTGCCCGCCAGTCGCGTGGCCACCTCCCAGGCGAGGATCAGCCCGACCAGCACCAGCGACCGGAACGCCGCCCCTCGCATGCCCCTGGTCCTCATGCCGTCTCTCCCAGGCGCGCGTGGTGCCAGCGGAACGCCCGCCGTTCGGCGGCCACGAGCAGCGCGTTCACCAGCACCCCGAACAGCCCGACCCAGAACACCGCGGCCAGGATGTCGGTCATCCGCGCGGGTACGGCGATGCCGGCGAAGAAGATGAACACGCCGATGCCCTCGCCCCGCCCGGCCACGATCTCGGTGCTGACGATCAGGATGAGCGCCACTCCGGCGGCCAGCCGGAACCCGGTGGTGATGAAGGGCGCCGACGACGGCAGCGACACGCGCAGCAGCACCGCCAGGGGGCCGAAGCCGTACGACCGCAGCGACTCCTTGGCGAGCGGGTCGACGCCGCGCAGGCCGTACATCGTGTTGTAGAGGATCGGCCACAACGAGGCGTAGACCGCGAGCGTGACGCGTACCTGCAGGCCCGTGCCGATCAGGAGGGACACCAAGGGGATCAGCGCCACCGACGGGATCGGCCGCAGGAACTCCACGACCGAGCGCGTGGCGGCGTCGACGATCGGCACGCTGCCGAGCAGCAGCCCGAGCGGCACCGCGATCACCGCCGCGAGGCCGAGGCCGATCGCCCAGGCGAGCAGGCTCGTCAGGGCGTGGGCGCGGAAGGCGGGGTCGGCCATCAGCGTCACCGCCCGCCCGAGTATCGCCGTCGCGGGCGGCAGGGTCTCCGGGTCCACCAGCCCGGTCCGGCTGAGCAGTTCGATCAGGGCGGCGAAGGCGAGGGCTCCGCCCGCCCGGCGTGACCAGCGTGTCGCGGCGGACGCCGGGCGGGCGGGTGCCAGGGTCTGAGTGCTCACCCGGACGTGGTGGGCGACATCAGCGACTTGACGTCGATCGCCTTCGTGAGCCACTTGGCCTCCAGCATCCAGTCGGCCACCCGCTGGAGGCGGACCGGGTTGTCGTTGCTGGAGAAGTACGGGAACGTGACGGTGGCCGCGGTGGCCGCGTCGATCTGGGTGAAGTTCGGCAGCACCTTGGCCACCACTTCGCGGTTGTTCTCCATGAGCTTGGCCGCATTGTGGATGGCCCGCTGGAACGCGGCCGCCGTCTTCGGGTTCTTGTCGTACCAGTCCTGCGTGCTGACGTACCCGGAGATCGGGAACTCGGCGGCGGGACCCGACGCCGGGTCGAGGATCTTGCGGGCGCCCATCGCGGACGTGGCCGCCGTGACCATGGGCTCGCCCAGGTACGCGGCGTCGATCTGCCCGCCCTTCCACGAGGGCATGATGTTCTGGAACGTCACCTGGACGTACTTGATCTTGGACGGGTCGACGTTGTTCGCCTTGAGCACCTGCGTCAGCGCCAGTTCCTGGAAGTTGTGCAGGACGTTCACGTTGATCGTCTTGCCTTCGAGGTCCTTGGCGGTCTTGATGGGGGAGTTCGGCAGGGCCATGATGCTCAGCGAGTCGGGGGCCGCGCGAGAGCCCTCGGCCAGGATGCGCAGCTTCAGCGCCTGCTTGTCGTGCGCCTGGAACATCGACACGTAGTTGCCGAACATCGCGTCGATCTCGCCCTTGACCAGCATGGGGATGGCCTCCGGCGCGGCCTGGACCACTTGCGGGGTGACCTCCAGCCCTTCCTTCTCGAAGAGCTTCTGGTCGATGGCGACATAGATGGCGGCACTGTCGATGGCGGGCAGGGTGGCGACCTTGATCTTCGTCTTCTCCAGGCCGCCGGCGGATGCGGACGGTGCCGCGCTGGGTGTCGTGGAGCCGCCCGTGCTGCACGCAACGGCGCCGAGTGTCAAAGCTAACCCGATGATGGCGGCCCTGGCGGGACGGCCAAGCCTCATGTCAGGGACTCCCTTCAGATGGAGCCAGGCGGGGGGACCGGGTGGCTTCTGCTCCCGGGGGCTGTGTGCCTGACGCACAACAGGGATAGACCGTAACACCAAATCCGTAGTCATTATCGCGAAAACGACGCCTGTGGTTGCAATGTCGGGTTCTCGTTCTATCGTGAAAATTTGATGACCGGTAAGAGATCGGTGTTTGTCCGGTTTGTGAAAGGAGGGGATTGACGGGACGACTGTTACTGGTGAGGCCAGTCAGTCGAATATTCCACGAGTCCTGAGGAGGCTCGCTGGGCACCCTTCCGTTGCCTGTTTCGCCAGCTAGAGGGCAGCCTTACCGATTCTGCCGAAATATTTGGACAATCGGGGATAAACGCCCCAATGGGGCACTAGTAGTGGTTGGCTCGCGCCAACTGCTGTGCTCAAATGACGCCTATCTAGACGTAGATATTGCCCCACGTGCATTTACCTGCATGGTCACCGAGAATTCCCCTCCAGGGGCGAGAGGTTGCGAAGGCAAGTGAGAACGCAGAGCGCTGAAGCTTCCGCCGACCGCGAGCCGCACGGGCATCAGAAGCGACGGCTGCCCAACCCTCCTTCACGCAGGTTCGGGCTGGGCAACTGGCACGTGCGATCGCGCCTTATCGCGCTGATCGTCGTCCCCACGGCGGTGGCCGTGGCTCTGGGCGGACTGAACGTGTTCACCTCGCTCAGGGACGCCAACACCTATCAGACCCTCAGAGAGGTGGCCGAGCTCAGCGAGCAGCTCGGCGCCGTCACCCATGAGCTGTCCTTCGAACGCGACCAGACCGCTCTCTACATCGCCCAGGGCCGCCCGGGCAATCGAGAGGCCCAGCTCCGTACGACCTACAGCGGTGTGAACAACCTCATCGACGAGGCCAAACGGCGGGCGCGGGAGCTCACGGACACCCACGCCGACGCCGTACGACCCGTGCTCCGGCGACTGGACGAGATCCCGACGCTGCGGGAGACGGCCGTCAAGGGGAAGATCCAGCCCCTTCCGATGATCCAGAAGTACTCGCAGATCATCGCGGCCCTGCTCCAGTTCCACGACCAGGTCGGCCAGGTGGCGGTGGACGACGAGGTCTCGCACAGCGCCAGCGCGATGGCCGCCATCGCCCGGGGCAAGGAGCAGGCCTCCAAACAGCGCGGCGTCCTGGCCAGCGCGCTGGACAAGAAGGGCTTCGACAGCGGCGAGCTCGACGCGCTCACCGACGCCAAGTCGCGTGAGGAGAGCGAGGAGACGCTGTTCGCGACCCTGGCCACCCTCGACCAGCTCGAGCTCTACCGCAACACGGTCGTGGGCAGGGACGTCGACCAGACCGACCTGTTCAGGCTGCGGGCCGTGGCGCAGTCCGCCGAGGGCAAGGAGCTGAGCATCGGTGTACGGCCGGACAAGGACGTCTCCACCTGGTTCGAGGTCAGCACCGGCAAGATCGACGCGCTGCGCAGCGTGGAGAAGGACCTGTCCTCCTCCGTCATCCTGCGCGCCCGCGCCCTGGAGGAAGCCGCCAACCGTTCGGCCCTGATCTCCGGCGGCCTCATCCTGCTCCTGATGATCGTGGTCACCGCGATCATCTCGCTCATCGCCCGCTCGCTCATCAGGCCGCTGCGCAAGCTGCGCGGCGAGGCCCTCGACATCGCCGGCCACCGCCTGCCGGAGACCGTGCAGCAGCTGCGCGAGAGCGGCGAGGGCGCGGCCGGGCCTGTCATCCCCATCGGCGTGGACACGCACGACGAGATCGGCGAGGTCGCGCGGGCGTTCGACGAGGTCCACCGTGAGGCGGTCCGGCTGGCGGGTGAGGAGGCCCGCCTGCGGAGCAACGTCAACGCGATGTTCGTGAACCTGTCGCGGCGCAGCCAGACGCTGGTGGAGCGGCAGATCACCCTGATCGACGGGCTGGAGCAGGGCGAGCAGGACGAACTGCGGCTCGGCAACCTGTTCAAGCTGGACCACCTGGCCACCCGTATGCGGCGCAACAGCGAGAACCTGCTGGTCCTCGCGGGCCAGGACCCGCCGCGCCGCTGGAGCCAGCCGGTCAAGCTGGTGGACGTGGCCCGTGCCTCCCTCTCGGAGGTGGAGAACTACGAGCGGGTGGTGCTCCAGGTTCCGGACGGCGTCTCGGTGGCCGGCCAGGCCGTCAACGACGTCATCCACCTGCTGGCCGAGCTCGTCGAGAACGCCCTGTCGTTCTCGCCGCGCGAGACCAGGGTGACCGTCTCGGGCAGCCGGATCGACGGCGGCGGCGTGATGCTGTCGATCACCGACGCCGGCATCGGCATGACCCAGGAGGAGCTGGTCCAGGCCAACGACCGCCTCACGGACGCGCCGAGCGTGGACGTGTCGGTGTCGCGCCGCATGGGCCTGTTCGTGGTCGCGCGTCTGGCGCACCGGCACGGCATCCGGGTGCAGCTGCGCCCGCACGCCTCGGGCGGCCTGACCGCGATGGTGCTCATCCCGGAGAACATGCTCGGCTCCCAGGCCCCCAACTTCTCCGGCATGCCGTCCTTCTCGGGCAACCAGCCTCCGGCCCTCGCGGGCTCGGCCGCCGGCGGCCCGGGCGAGCAGCCGTACTCGGGGCCGCACCCCGCCCCTCCGGCCACGGACTGGCCGCAGCCGCCCACGTACCAGATGGGCCCCGGCCAGATGGTCCCTGGCCAGATGGGCCCCGGCCAGATGGGGCCCGGCCACCCGTCCTTCCCGTCGCACCCGGAGATGAGCGGCAACTGGCCACCGACGCAGCAGTGGCAGCCGGACGCGAACGCGTGGCCGTCGGAGCCGCGCATCGGCAGCGGCTACGACAGCTCCGACGTGTGGACCCCACCCCGCAGCCCGTCCTGGAACGGCGACCGCGCACTGCCCAGACGACCCGTCCCCGAGCCCCCGCCGGGCGGCTGGGGCCGCGACACCATGCCGCCGCAGCGGCCGGGGTTCGACTTCCCCGAGACCGAGTCGGCCAACCCGGGCTCCATCCCGGCCGCACCGCCCGCCTCGGCGGGAGACGACTACTTACCCATCTTCGCCGCGGTGGAGTCGGCCTGGTTCGGCCGCGACAGCGGGGCGAGCTGGGGTTCGAGCAAGGCGGACGAAGGATGGAGCGCGGCGGAGGCAGTGGTGGAACCGGTACGTGACGGCCAGACGGCGGCGGGGCTGCCGAAGCGGGTGCCCAAGGCCAACCTGGTGCCCGGCTCGGCCGACACCTCGACCCCGAAGGGCGTGACACCGATGCCGTCGGTGTCACCGGACCGTATACGCAACCGGCTCTCGAGCTTCCAGCAGGGCTTCCGGGCGGCGCGTGACGACATCACCGAGGGCAGGGCGTTCCCCTCTGGCCCCAGGAACAACGACAGGGAGGAGGGAGCATGAGTGAGCGAAGCGAACGATCAATTAGACACAGCCGATTGTCGCTCATGCGACCGACGGAGGAGGGCGCATGAGCGATCTGAGCCATGCGGCACGTGGTGTCGACTGGCTGATCACTGACTTCGTCAGCACGGTCCCGGGCGTCGCGCACGCGGTGGTCGTCTCGTCCGACGGGCTGCCACTGGCGGCCTCGTCGGGCTTTCCGGCCGACCGGGCTGACCAGCTGGCCGCCATCGCGTCGGGTCTGGTGAGCCTGACGCAGGGTGCGGCCAGGGTGTTCGAGGGCGGTGCGGTCAATCAGACGATCGTGGAGATGCAGCGTGGGCTGATGCTGATCATGTCGGTCAGCGACGGTTCGTGCCTGGCGGTGCTGGCGGCTCCGGACTGTGACATGGGTCTGGTGGCGTATCAGATGACGCTGATGGTTGATCGCGCCGGTCAGGTGCTGACCCCGGCTGTGCGCGCAGAGTTGCGTGCCAGCCAGACCAGGTGATGTACGTGTCAGACCCGAGATGGAACAGCGGCGGTTGGGCGCCCCCGCCTGTGCCCCAGTCCCAGCCGCAGCTGAATCCCGACCCCGCGTCGCCCGTCCGTCCTTACGCCGTGACAGGTGGACGGACGGCGCCGCGGGTAAAACTGGCGATGGAGGCCCTGGTGTCCTCGGCGACCGCCGAGCACCGGGAGTTCTCGCACATCACGCCGGAGTACCAGGCGATCAGTCAACTGTGCCGGCAGGTGCGGTCCGTGGCAGAGGTGTCGGCCCTGCTGCGGATCCCCCTCGGCGTGGTGCGCGTGCTGATCGCTGACATGGCTGCCGAAGGTCTCGTCCGTGTGCATCAGCCACAGCTGGACGAGGGCAGGCCGGACGTCAATCTGCTCGAAAGGGTGCTCAGTGGACTTCGCAGGCTCTAGCCCCGGTCTCACCTCGACGAAGATCGTGGTGGCTGGAGGTTTCGGGGTGGGGAAGACGACCTTCGTCGGCGCGGTGTCGGAGATCATGCCGTTGACCACGGAGGCCGTCATGACCGACGCCTCCGTGGGGATCGACGATCTGGGCATGACGCCGCTCAAGTCGACCACCACCGTCGCCATGGACTTCGGCCGGGTCTCCCTGGACCGTGATCTGATCCTCTACCTGTTCGGAACGCCCGGACAGCACCGGTTCTGGTTCATGTGGGACGACCTGGTACGTGGTGCCATCGGCGCGGTCGTGCTCGTGGACACGCGCCGGCTTTCCGACAGTTTTCCGGCGATCGACTACTTCGAGGAGGCTCAACTGCCGTTCGTGGTGGGCGTCAACGGCTGGGATGGTGAATATCCGCACAGCGACGCCGAGGTACGCGACGCCTTGACGCTGGCGCCGCACATCCCGTTGGTGCGGCTCGACGCCAGGTCCAAGGACTCGGTCAAGGTCGCGCTGATCAACCTGGTCGAACACGCGCTCTCGGTCCGCATGGCCGTACCGGGCTGGGGTGGTTAGCTCCACTTTCGCGCCGCTTTCGCCCGCGTGGGCGCGTTGACAGCCGCGGCCCTCTCCTGATCACAATGGCTCCCGCCGAGCATCGCAGGAGCATCATGTCCCGTGGCCGCACCACATGAACGTGAGGAACCCGATCACCGGGCAGGCCGACAGGCCGCTCGCCCCTGTGCCGCCCGACCGGCTCGCCGCCCTGGCGGCCGGTCTGCGCGAAAGGCAGCGGAGCTGGCTGGAGGCCGACCGCGGCGAGGTCCTCTCCCGGTTCGCCGCCGCGCTGGCCGCCGACGAGGAGCTGCTCGCCGCGCTGGTGGCCGACACCGGCAGGGTGGGGGAGTCGGTCCTGGAGCGGCAGATCGTCGCCGGTCTCATCGATCGGTGGGTACGCCAGGCGCCCGCCCTCCTCGCACCCCCGGCCGAGACCCCCGCCTCCTTGCCCGGCGTCTTCGTGGGCGGCGACGTGGTTCCGTACGAGCTGGTCGGGGTGATCAGCCCGTGGAACTTCCCGCTGCTGCTGGGCCTCATCGACGCCGTGCCCGCGCTGGCCGCGGGATGCGCGGTGCTGGTCAAGCCGAGCGAGGTGACCCCCAGGTTCATCGAGCCGCTGATGCGGCTGGTCCCGGACGGGCTGCCGCTGGAGATCGTCGAGGGCGACGGCGATACCGGCGCGGCCCTGGTGGACCTGGTGGACGCCGTGGTCTTCACCGGGAGCGTGGAGACAGGACAGGTGGTCGCCGAGGCGGCCGCCCGCGCGTTCGTGCCCGCGTTCCTGGAACTCGGCGGCAAGGACCCGGCGATCGTGCTGGCCGGGGCCGACCTGGAGCGGGCCGCGTCGGCCGTCCTGTGGGGCGGCACCGCCAACGCCGGGCAGTCGTGCCAGTCGATCGAGCGCGTCTACGTCGCCCGTGAGGTCCACGACGAGTTCCTGGCGCTGCTGGTGGAGCGGGCCGCCAAGGTGGGCCTGACCTGCGAGGGCGGCCCGATCGGGCCGATCATCGGCCCGGGCCAGGAGGACGTCATCGCCGCGCATCTGGCCGACGCCGTCTTCAAGGGCGCGACCGTGCACACGGGAGGCCGGATCGAGCGGCACGGCGGCGGCCACTGGTGCCGCCCGACCGTGCTGTCCGGCGTCGACCACGGCATGCTGGTGATGACGGAGGAGACGTTCGGCCCGGTGTTGCCGGTCATGGCCGTGGACGGGCCCGACGACGCGGTCGCGATGGCCAACGACTCGGTCTACGGGCTGTCGGCGGCGGTCTTCGCCGCCACGGAGGAGCAGGCCATGGCGGTGGCGGCGCGGCTGAGGGCCGGCGCGATCAGCGTCAACGACGCCTCGCTGACCGCGCTCGTGCACGAGGGCGAGAAGCACTCCTTCCGCCTGTCGGGGCTCGGCGGCTCGCGGATGGGCGCCGCCTCCATCCGCCGGTTCGTACGCCGCAGGGCCTTCCTGGTCAACCGTTCCGACGCCGCCGATCCCTGGTGGCACACGACGAAGGAGTAGCCGCGGATGGGACTTCGCGCGGACATGCCGCTGCTGGCCCGCCACGAGGGCGAGTGGGAGGGCGAGTACCTCCACCTCGACCGAGAGGGAAACCCGATCGACCGGCACCGCGTCCAGATGACCTGCGCGATCCTGGACGACACCGTCTACCACCAGACCAACCGCTACATCTGGGACGACGGGCGCACCGAGGTGCACGAGTTCCCGGGTACGTACCTGGGCGGCGGGCGCTGCGGGTTCGACACCGAGCGGATCAAGGGTGAGTTCTGGGAGCTGGACGGCAGCACCATCTACCTCAACTGGCAGTACAAGGCCGAGGACGAGGACCTGCGCCTCTACGAGATGATCGTGCTCAGCGAGGACGGCAAGTCCCGCAACCGCGTCTGGCAGTGGATCAAGGACGGCGTGTGCGTGAAGCGCACCCTGATCAACGAGCGCCGCGTGAGCTGACTCAGCCTCTCGCCCCTCGGTGCCACGACAGCACCACGCGCTCGAACCCCAGGAACCCGGCGTTGAGCAGGATGCCCAGCAGCCCGAGCAGCACGATCCCCGCCCACATGGCCGGGATGTCGAACTGGCTCTGCGCCTCCAGCATCCGGTGCCCGATGCCCTCGGTGCTGCCGACCAGCTCCGAGATGATCATCATGATCAGGGCCAGCGACACGCTCAGCCGCAGCCCGGCGAAGATCTTGGGGGAGGCGCCGGGCAGGATGATCCGGGTGAGCCGCTGCCAGGGGCCGAGCCGGTAGACGACCCCGGTCTCGATGTACTGCCGGTCCACGTTGCGGGCGCCGTCCATGGAGTTGATCAGTACGGGCCAGACGACGCCGTACACGATCGCGGCCAGCTGCATCGGGGTGCCGATCTTGAACAGCGCCAGGAAGACCGGCACCAGTGTGCTGGGCGGCACCGAGCGGCCGAAGTGCAGCAGCGGCTCCACCAGGGCCGACAACCAGCGCGAACGTCCGAGCGCGACCCCGATCGCCATCCCGGCCGCGCAGGCCACCGCCCAGCCCGCGAACAGCCTGGCCAGGCTGGGCAGCAGGTCGGCGACGGCCTCGTCGGTCAGGAACGCCCGCGTCCACGGCCCCGAGAACCACAGCTCGTGCAGCTTGGCCACGATCCGCGACGGCGGCGGGAAGTACGCCGCCTGCGCGGACCGCGTGGCCAGCTCCCAGCAGAGCACGGCCACGGGCAGCAGCCAGTACCACATGAGCCTGCGCAGAGAATTCACGAGGCGTCCCCAGTCCGTTCCCGGTGCCAGCGGAACACGCGCCGTTCGGCGGCCGTGAACAGCAGGTTGGCGGCCAGCCCGATCAGCCCCGCCCACAGCGGCGCCGCCAGCATGCGGTCGAGCCGGTTCGCGCTGCCGGCCAGCGACAGGAAGGCGCCGATCCCGCCCCCGCCCGGCGCCAGCAGCTCCGCGCTGACGGCCACGATCAGGGTGACCGACACCGCGATCCGCACGCCGGTCGCGATGAAGGGCGCCGCACTCGGCAGGCTCACCCGCAGCGCCACGGCGACCGGCCCGAAGCCGAAGCTCCGCAGCGTGTCCTTGGCCAGCGGATCGACGTCGGTCAGGCCGTACAGCGTGTTGATCAGCACCGGCCACGTGCAGGTGTAGACGACCAGCGCCGTCTTGGCGTCCTGGCTCTCGGTCCACAGGAACATCGCGATAGGGATCAGCGATACCGACGGGATCGGCCGCAGGAACTCCACCAGCGGCCGCACCGACCGCTCCACGAACGGGACCGTGCCGAGCAGCAGCCCCGCGGGCACGGCGACCGCGACCGCGATCACCAGCCCGCTCGCGCACGCGCCCAGCGTGGCCAGCACGTCGGTCCTGAACTGCGGCTCCAGCGGCAGCTCCGCCGCCGTGGCCAGCACGGACGACACGTACGGCCATCCGGCCGGGGCCAGCCCGAGCCGCCCGGCCAGCTCGGCGAGGGCGATGAACACGGCGAGCCCGAGGGCCCCGAGCACCGCCCGCCCGATCGGGTGTTCGATCATCCGCTCACAGGCGCGAACAGCTGCGCCACGTCCACCTTGGACTTGAGGTAGCCATAGCCGTGCAGCAGGTCGGCCAGCTTCTGGACACCGGCCTTGTCGGCCTCCATCGAGAACTTGCCGAGCGTCATCGCCGCCGCCGCGTCCGCCGGGATCTGCGTGTACGTCGGCACCACCTCGTCGATCGCCTTCCTGTCGGAGCCCGCGATCTGCTGGGCCTTGGCCAGGGCGCGGTGGAAGGCAGCGGCCGTCTTCGGGTTCTTGGCCAGCCAGTCCTCCGTGACGCCCCACCCGTCGATCGGCACGCCGGCCGTCACGCCGTCGGTGGTGTCGATGATCTGCGTGGCGCCGCTCTTCTTCGCCGCCGTCAGGAACGGCTCGACCAGCCAGGCCGCGTCCACCTTGCCCGAGCCCAGCGCGGAGATCTGGTCGGCGAACGGCACCTGGACGTACTTGACGTCCTCGGGCTTGAGCCCGGCCTCCTGCAGGTGGGCGTTGGTCAGCGTCTGGCCGAGCGCCTTGAGCACGTTGACCGCGATGGTCTTGCCCTTGAGATCGGCCGGCGTCTTGACGGGGGAGCCCTTGGCCACGACGACGCCGGCGATGTTGGGGGCGGCCTCCTGGCTGTGCTGGAAGAGCTTGAGCTTGGCGGCGCCCGAGTCGTTGATGGCCATCAGCGACACGTAGCTCGTGAGGAACGCGTCCATGCTGCCGTTGAGGATCTTCGGCATGACCGCCTGCGGCGCCTGGATGATCTCCGTCTTGACGGTCAGGCCCTCCTCCTTGAAGAAGCCACGCTTCTCCGCGATGAACAGCGGCGCCGACGACGGGACCGGCACCACGCCGACCAGCAGCTGGGTCTTCTCCAGCCCACCTGCGGCCGAAGTGCTGCTCGTGCCCGTCTGGCTCCCTCCTCCGCCGCCGCACGCGCTGAGCGTGAGCGCGATCGTCATACCCGCGACTACGAACCTGGCCAGCTTCATCGCCAATGCCTTTCTCGGTCCTGAGAGTTCACGAATTTCCGGTGGCCTGCCTGTGCCAGACGAGCGCCCGGCGCTCGGCCAGCACGAACAGGGAATTAACGACGTAGCCGAGGACGCCCAGCAGGGCGATCGCCGCCCACACCCCGGCGCCGTCGAAGCTGCGCATGGCCGTCAGCAACTGGTAGCCGATGCCGTCCGTGCCGCCGACGAGCTCGGAGATCACCATGAGGATCAGCGCCAGCGACAGGCTCAGCCGCAGCCCGGCGAAGATCTTGGGAGCGGCGGCGGGGAGGACGACCAGGCCCAGGCGCTGCGGCCTCGACAGGTTGAAGACCGTGGCCGTGTCGGTGTAGGTGCGATCGACGGACCTGACACCGTCGATCGTGTTGAGCAGCACCGGCCAGATCACTCCGAACACGATAGTGGCCAGCTGAGTGGTCAGGCCCGCCTTGAACAACACGAGGAACAGCGGCAGCAGCAGCGGAGGCGGGATGGCCCGGCCGAACTCGATCAGCGGGTCCACGTAGTCGGTCGCCGAGCGCGAACGCCCGAGCAGCATGCCCGCCGCGATCCCGATCAACGCGGCCAGCAGCCAGCCGCCGAACATGCGGCCGAGGCTGGGCAGGATGTTCGCGATCGCGTCGTTCGTCAGGAAGCCACGAGCGGGCGGGCCGGAGAACCACAGCTCGTGCATGCGCGCCAGGATCGTCGTGGGCGGCGGGAAATCGGTGTCCCCGATCGCGCGCCCGGCGATCTCCCAGACGGCCAGCACCACGGGGACCACCCAGAGCCGGGCCAGCCCTTTCACGAAACCGCCCCGGTCCGCGCGTGGTGCCAGCGGAACAGGCGGCGCTCGGCGGCGAGCAGCACCATGTTCGCGATCACGCCGAAGAGACCGGCCCAGAACGTCGCCGCCATCATGAGATCGGTCCGGTTGCCGTTGCCGGCCACCGTCACGTAGACGCCGATCCCGTTCACGCCGCCGGCCACGAGTTCGGCGCTGACGGCCAGGACGAGCGCGATCCCGGCGGCGATCCTGACGCCGGTCGCCACGAACGGGGCCGCGCTGGGCAGGCTCACCCTGGCGAGCACGGCCAGCGGGCCGAACCCGAAGCTGCGCAGGGACTCCTTGGCCAGCGGGTCCACGTCACGCATGCCGTACAGGGTGTTGATGAGGATCGGCCAGACGGACGCGTACACGATGACGGAGACCTTCATCAGCTCGTCCACCGGGACCAGCAGGATCGCGAGCGGGATGATGGCCACGGAGGGGATCGGGCGCATGAACTCCAGCACGGGCCTGATCGCCCGTTCCACCGGCGTCAGCGCGCCGAGCAGCACGCCCGCGGGCACGGCCACCGCGACGGCGGTCAGCAGGCCGAGCACCCAGTTCGCGAGGGTGGCGCCCACCCCGGCCAGGAACGTGGCGTCGGCCGGGAGGCGCACGGCTTCGTACAGGACGGTCGAAGGCGGTGGAAAGAGGAGGTTCTCGCCCAGGCCGAAGCGGATGAACAGCTCTCCGGCCAGGAGAAACCCCGCGGCGCCGACGGCGCCGCGGAGCAGGCGGGCACCCGTCATCCGCCCGGGCTCGCCGCGATGAGCGACTTCACGTCGATCGGGCCGTTGATGTACTTGTACTCGAGCATGAGGTCGGCCACCTTCTGCAGCCGGGCCGCCTCCAGGGTGCTGGGGTAGGTACCCAGGGTGATCGCCGCGGCGGTCTTGGCGTCGATCTTCGTGTACGTCGGCAGCGTCGCCTCGATCTCCTTGCGGTCACCGGAGGCGAGCTGCTGCGCCTTGGAGATCGCCCGCTGGAAGGCGGCCAGCGTCTTCGGGTTCTGCCGCACCCATTCGTCGGTGGCCATCCAGCCCGCGATGGGCAGGTCGGCGGTCTGGCCCGTCATGGTGTCGGCGATCGTGCGGAAGCCGAGCGCGTTCTTGTTGGCCGTGATGAACGGCTCGGTGATCCAGCCCGCGTCGCCCTGCCCCGCGGTGATCGCGTTGCCCATCTCGGGGAACGGCTTCTCGGCGAACTTGACGTCCGTCTCGCTGAGCCCGGCCGCCTTGAGCTGGGTCGTGACCGCCAGCGTGGCGATGTTCCTGAGGTTGTTGACCAGTACCGTCTTGCCCTTCAGGTCCGCGACCTGCTGGATCGGCGAGTCCTTGGGAACCATGATCTCGAAGGTGTTGGGGGCCGCCCGGTACATGTCGGCCACCAGCTTGATCTTCTTGCCCTGGCCGGCCGCCAGGATCGAGGACACGTAGTTGGTCTGCGTGATGTCCAGGGCGCCGCTCTCGATCTGCGGCAGCGCGGCGGCGCCGCCGGTGATCGTGACCGGCTCCACCGTCAGGCCCTCTTCCTTGAAGAAGCCCTTGGCCTGGGCGATGTAGAGCGCGACCGGGTCGGGAATCGGCAGCGCCCCGACCTTGATGGTGGCCTTCTCCAGGCCGTTGGGTCCCGTCGAGGCCGGGGACGCGCCGCCCCCGCTGCAGCCGGTGAGTGCGAGGACGGCGACGGAGCCGAGCGCGAGTACGTGACAGCGCAGAGTGCGTGCCATGGGGGGGTCTCCTACTGGGATTTGGGAGAGCGAGACACGTTACTTTGCGTGAGCGTACCCGAGGAATGATCGTTTTTGCAGGCGCACGCGCTTTCAGGCGGGCCGGGACACGTAGCGGCCCACCGGCCGGCCCACGATCTTGCCGGCGTCGAGCACGTGGTTGCCGCGTACGAACGTGTCGGTGACCTTGGCGGTCAGCTCGAACCCCTCGAACGGCGTGTACTCCTGCGTCGACTCCGAGTCCTGCGCGCGAACCGTCCAGGTCTGCCCGGGGTCGACCAGGCAGATGTCGGCGTCGAAACCGGGGGCGATGGTCCCCTTGGTGCGCAGGCCATACCGCTTGGCGGGGTTCCACGAGGTCAGCGCGGCGATCCTGCCGTACGGCAGGCCCCTGCGGCGGCCTTCGGTGACCAGGCCGGGCAGCAGGTACTCGGCGCCGCCGAACCCGGCCTTGGCCACGAAGACGTTGTCGCTCGGCTCGCCGAACTTGAGTTCCTCGCGGCAGCAGGCGTGGTCGCTGACCACCCAGTCCACGGTGCCTTCAAGCACGTGTCCCCACAGCGCCTCGACGTCCTCGCGGGGCCTGATCGGCGGGTTGACCTTGGCCCCGATGCCGCTGGCCGTGTCGATGTCGGCGAGCAGGTGACCGATCGTGACCTCGTGGCGGAAGTCGATGTGGGGGAACGTCGCCGCCATGCGGACGGCGGCGTCCAGGGCCTTGGCCGAGGACAGGTGCAGCAGGTTGACGTTGGCCAGGCCCGTCTCGTGGGCGAGGTAGGAGGCGATGAAGACGGCCAGCCCCTCGGAGTGCGGCGGGCGCGAGGCGCTGTAGGCGGCCAGGCCGCTCAGGTCCCCGGCCTCCTCCACGAGCTTCGTGTACGCGGTCATGATCTCGGCCGTCTCGCAGTGCAGCGACAACGAGATCTCGCCCGCCAGCTCGGGCAGCCGTTCCCGGGCCGCCTGCACGCCGCGCATCACGAACTCGAAGTGCGCGTAGTCGTAGCGCTCGCCCTCCGGCAGCATGAGGAACGCCCGCTGGTCGTCGGAGCGCCCGTGCAGCCCGTGCCCGCCGTAGAACATGAAGATCTTGAACGACGGCACCCCGAACCGCTCGACCAGGTCGGGCAGTTCGCCGATGTGCCCGCTCGACATGGGTGCCAGGTGGAAGCCGTAGTCGACGTAGGCCCGGCCCTCGGCCTGCCTGAGCACCTCCGGGAAGAACTCGGCGTAGGAGCCGCCCCTGTTGAGGTAGTACTGGCCGGTCCGCATGTAGGTGAGCGCCGTCGTCACGCCGCCCTGGGCGCTGGCCCGGCTCTCCGACTCGGTGTCCTCGGGCAGCGGGTTGTAGATGCCCCAGTGCTGGTGGGCGTCGACGACTCCGGGGAAGGCCAGCTTGCCGCCGCCGTCGATCACCTCGCCGGCGGCGGACTGGCCCGGCTCCACCCGTACGATGCGGCCGTCCGCGATGGCGATGTCCGCCTCCACGGGGTCGTCGTGTTCGTGGGTGACAACCTTCACGTTCTTCAACAACAGGTCGGTCACAGCAGTGGTCTTTCCTATGCGAGGCGGTAGGCGTGGCGGTGCCAGGACAGCACGCGCCGCTCCACCGTGAGGAACAGTGAGTTGAATGCGAAGCCCAGCACGCCGAGCAGCACCACGTTGGCCCAGATGGCGGGCATGTCGGCGGCGCTGACGGCCATGTTGAGGAGATAACCGAATCCCTCGGTGCTGGCCTTGAGCTCGGAGATGACCATGAGGATCAGCGCCAGGGAGACGCTCAGGCGCAGGCCCGCGAAGATCTTCGGTGCCGCGGCGGGCAGGATGATCCGGAAGAACCGCAGGTGGGCGGGCACGCCGAAGACCGCCGCGGTCTCGACCTTCAGCATGTCGAGGTTGCGCGCGCCGTCGATGGAGTTGAGCAGGATCGGCCAGACGATGCCGAACACGATGGTCGCGACCTGCACCTGCGGGCCGATCTGGAAGAGCACGAGGAAGATCGGCAGCATCACGGGAGGCGGTACGGCCCGGCCGAACTCGATCAGCGGTTCGACGATGTCGGCCAGCCAGGGGGTCCTGCCGATCGCCACGCCGAGGCCCACGCCCACGACCACGGCGATGGCCCAGGAACCGACCACCCTGATCAGGCTGGGCAGGAAGTTGTGGACCGCCTCTTCGGTGAAGATGTAAGGCCCGGAGAGCCACATCTCGTACATCCGAGACAGGATCAGGCTCGGTCCGGGGAGAAACGGAGTGGCGAGCGCCCCCGCGAGCAGCTCCCAGCCGAAGAACATGACCGGGACCAGCCACAGGCGCTTGACCAGGGTGAGAATCATGTGTTCCGCCACCTGAACAGCCGGCGCTCGGCGCGCGCGAGCAGGATGTTGACGACGAGCCCGATCACGCCGGCCCAGATCAGGACCGCGACGACATCGATCAGCGCGTCCATGCCGATGCCGGTGCTCGCCTCGATGAGGAAGCCTCCGACGCCGACCGAACCGCCCACGATGTACTCCACGCTGATGGCCAGGATGAGCGTGATGGAGGCGGCCAGCCGGACGCCCGTCGCGATGAAGGGCGCCGCGCTCGGCAGGGCTACCCGCCAGATCACCGCGCCGGGACCGAACCCGAACGAGCGCAGCGTCTCCTTGCCCAGCGGGTCCACGTCACGCACGCCGTACAGGGTGTTGATCAGGATCGGCCAGGAGGCGGCGAACACGATGAGCGCCACCTTGGCGTTGATCTCCGGCTGGAAGAAGAACAGCGCCAGCGGGATCAGCGCCACCGAGGGGATGGGCCGCAGGAACTCCACGAACACCCGGGTCATCTCCTCGACCACCGGGACCGTTCCCAGCAGCAGCCCGATCGGTACGGCGATCAGGACGGCCAGCGGCAGCCCGATGACCGCGGCCGTGAGCGTGCCCCCGATGTCCCCGAGGAACTCCGGGTCCACGGCCAGGGAGAACGTCCTGGCCAGGGTCTCCGCGGCCGGAGGCATCCACTTGAACAGGCCCGTCATGCCGAGAAGCTGCCAGGCAAGCAGAAAACCCGCCACGCCGATGGCGTGGCGGGTGTATTTGGCCAGCTTGGCGCGGGCGAGCGGGTGCTGCCCGCGCCGCGCCGGGTTGATCGTGGTCATCATCCCTGAGGTGCTGCGTAGATCATCGAGTTGACGTCCATCTTCTGCTTGAGCAGGCCGGAGTCGAACATCAGGTCGGCCACCCGCTGGATGCGCTGGGAGTTCAGCGAGGTCGGGTAGGCGCCGAGGTTGATCGTGGCGGCGGTCTCAGCCGGGATCTTGGTGAAGGTCGGCAGGACCTTGGTGACCGCGCTCCGGTCGGTGGCGGCGATCTGCTGCGCCTTGGCCATGGCCCGCTGGAAGGCGGCCAGGGTCTTGGGGTTGTTCTGCGTCCACTTCTCCGTGGCCGCCCAGCCGGTGATGGGCAGACCGTCGGTCGGGCCGGACATGGTGTCCAGCAGCATGGTGGCGCCGATCTCCTTCTTCGCCTGGCTGACGTACGGGTCCGTCATCCACACGGCGTCGACGCTGCCCTTGTCCAGCGAGGAGATCCACTCCGTCGTCGGGATCACGACGTAGGTGATGTCCTTGCCGGGGGTGGGGTCGAGACCGGCGATCTTGAAGTGGGGGCTCATCGTGAGCGTGCCCAGACCACCGACGATGTTGACGCCGATCTTCTTGCCCTTCAGGTCGGCGACCTGCTTGATCGGGGAGTCCTTCTTGACCATGATGCCGAAGGCCCCGGGCGCGCCCTGGTAGGAGTCCGCGATGTACTTGAACTTCTCAGTGCCGGCCTGCTGGATGGTCAGGATGGTGGCGTAGCTGCCCAGCACCACGTCCATCTGGCCGTTGGCGAGCTTGGGGAGCACCGCCTGGGGAGCCTGGATGGGCTCCTGCTTGACGTTGAGGCCCTCTTCCTTGAAGAAGCCGCGCTCCATGGCGATGAACAGTGGCGCAGAGTCCGCACCCGGATACTGTCCGACCAACAGGTCGGTTTTCATGCCGCCGCCGGCGGAACTCGCGCTTTCTGGTTTGTCGCCGGAACTTGAACACCCGGTGATGACGAGGGTGCTCACAAGCCCAATCAGGGCACTACGCCCTAATGCACCGAACCGCATTACGCGTCTCCTTATGAACCCATGGGGGTGGGGGTGTTGGTAACTGAGGGTGTCAGCGACGGTCGAACCCTAGCGCAGCCCGTAGTTCCCGATGCACCGGGAACTCCTAAAATTAACAAGATATATCACCATATGTGGCGATATATCCCTTTTGTCCGATTAATATCTCGGACCCGGCTTGACTTCTAGGGCCTGTGGCAGGTGTTGTGATTTGCGTAAAATGTGCAGCTGTGTGTCGACCGTGATCTTTGCGCTATTGGCCGATCTCGTGTTGATGTGCTCCAATAAGCTCTCGCCCCAAGGGTGCGTCGGCGTCACACCGCAAACACCTGCATAACGTGATCTTCGTGCACCAACCGTCAGAGGAGAGGTTGCGGAGGCAAGTGAAGAGTGTTGTCCCCTCTGTGGGCGGGGATCCGGGCTTAATAGAGGAAGCCCCCCGACATGCGTCCGGTGGACCGCAGCCGGTCGCCCCTGGCGTTGCGGGCGAAGCCGGGAAGGCTCGGACGGGATCGCGTTTCTCCCTGCGTAACTGGCGTGTGCGCTCCAAGCTGCTGGTCCTGGTCGTCATCCCGACCCTCGCCGCGCTCGTGCTCGGTGGCCTGCGTGTCACCACCTCGATCGCGAGCGCCGGCGACTACGCGCAGGTCAACGAGGTCGCCGTGCTGGCGAGCCGGTTGACCGCGCTCGCGCACGAGGTCGAGGTGGAGCGTGACTACACCGCGCGCTTCGTCGCCCTCGGGCGCAAGGCCGGCCGGACCGAAGTGACCGATCAGTACGAGCCGGTCAACAAGCTCGTCGCCGAGGTCAAGGGCAGCGTCGACGCGCTGGCGACCTCCGACAGCCCTCAGGCGCCCGAGGCCCTGCGCATCAAGAACCGTCTCAACGAGCTCGACACCGCGCGTAAGAACGCGATGGACTCCCAGCTCGACGTGAACTCCGTCATCGAGCTCTACGACCGGTTCATCACAGACCTCCTCTCCCTGAACGACACCATCGACCAAGGTGCGGTCGACAAGGAGCTCTCGGCGAGCGTCTCCGGCTTCGCCGCCCTCGCCCGCGCCAAGCAGTACGTCTCCACGCAGCGCGCGCTGCTCGTAGCGGCCCTGGCCACCCGGGAATTCGGTCGGGTGGAGCTTGACTCCTTCATCGCCGCGCGCGCCCAGAAAAACAGCGAGCTGGCCACCTTCCGGGCGCAGGTCCCCCTTGAGCTGCGCCAGGCGTACGACGACACCGTCAGCGGCAAGGCCAACGACCGCGCGGAGATCCTGGCCGCCCGAGCCCTGTTCCTGCAGAGCCTGGGGCAACCACGGAACGTGTCGGACCCGAAGCTCGGGCTCACCCGTGACGGCAAGGACTGGTTCGCCGCCATCAGCGAGACCGTCGACGGGATGCGCAAGGTCGAGCAGCGCGTGGCCGACTCGATCGTGCTCCGCAGCCGCACCCTGGAAGGGTCCGAGCAGCAGAGCGCCGTCATCGTCGCCGTCGGCATCCTGATCCTGCTCATCCTCGTGCTGCTGGTCACCGTCTTCATGGCGCGCTCGCTGAGCGGCCCCCTGCGCAGGCTGCGCAGGGAGGCACTGTTCATCGCCGGTCGCCGCCTGCCCGACACCGTGCGCCAGCTCCGTGAGTCCGAGTCGGTCGAGAGCGTCGACGTCCAGCCCATCGGCGTCGCCTCTCAGGACGAGATCGGTGAAGTCGCGCGGGCGTTCGACGAGATCCACCGCGAAGCGGTCCGGCTGGCGGGCGAGGAGGCCCGCCTGCGAAGCAACGTCAACGCGATGTTCGTGAACCTGTCCCGCCGAAGCCAGACGCTGGTGGAACGCCAGATCACCCTGATCGACGGTCTGGAGCAGGGCGAACAGGACGAGCAGCGACTCGGCAACCTGTTCAAGCTGGACCACCTGGCCACCCGTATGCGGCGTAACAGCGAGAACCTGCTGGTCCTCGCCGGCCAGGAACCGCCCCGCCGCTGGAGCAAGCCCGTCAAGCTGGTCGACGTCGCCCGCGCCTCGCTGTCCGAGGTCGAGAACTACGAGCGGGTAGTCCTCCAGGTGCCCGACGGCGTCGCCGTGGCCGGTCAGGCCGTCAACGACGTCATCCACCTGCTGGCCGAGTTGATCGAGAACGCCCTGTCGTTCTCGCCCCGCGAGACCAGGGTGACCGTCTCCGGCAGCCGGATCGACGGCGGCGGCGTCATGCTGTCGATCAGCGACTCCGGCATCGGCATGACCCCGGACGAGCTCACCATCGCCAACGACCGCCTCATGGACGCTCCCACCGTGGACGTGTCGGTGTCGCGCCGCATGGGCCTGTTCGTGGTCGCGCGTCTGGCGCACCGCCACGGCATCCGGGTGCAGCTGCGCCCCCACGGCACCGGCGGTCTGACCGCCATGGTCCTGATGCCGGAAGCGCTGCTCGGCTCGCAGGCTCCCGCCTACGCGACCCCCGGCGGCACCGGCATGGGGACGCTGGACTCGTTCGACGAGAGCTTCGGCGCCCGTTCGCCCATGCCTTCCATGCCTCCCATGCCTCCGATGCAGCAGCCCCCCATGCCGCCCGTGCCGCCGCCGCCCACCCCCCAGTGGGGTCCGGGAGGCTACCAGCCCGGGCCGGGGCACCCGTCCTTCCCCTCACAGCCGTCCTTCTCGGCCCAGCCGAGCGTGGACGTGGGCTGGCCGGCCGACCCGCGCAGCAGCAGCGGCGGTTACGACACCTCTGACGTCTGGGTGCCGGCGCGCAACTCCAACAGCCGGCCGGGCGAGTGGGGCCAGGACAACGGCAACTCCCTGCCGAGGCGGCCTTTCGGCGGCGACCAGATGGACATGGGGCAGCCGAGGTACGACTTCCCCGAAACGGAGTCGGCGGCGACCGGTCCCATCCCGGCCGTGAAGCCCGCCTCTTCGGGCGACGAATACCTGCCGATCTTCGCCTCGGTCGAGTCGGCCTGGTTCGAGCACGGCAACGAGGGCGCCGCCACCTGGGGTTCCGCCAAGGCCGACGCGGGCTGGAGCGCCGCGGAGGCGGTCGTCGAGCCGGTACGCGACGGTGCGACCGCGGCGGGGCTGCCCAAGCGGGTGCCCAAGGCCAACCTGGTGCCCGGCTCGGCCGACACCGTCTCGGCGCCCAAGGGCGTCGCCCCCATGCCGGCGGTCTCGCCGGACCGGGTGCGCAGCCGCCTTTCGAGCTTCCAGCAGGGGTTCAGGGCGGCACGTGACGACATCAGCGAGGGCAGGACGTACCCCTCCGGTCCGAGAAGTGTTGAAAGCAGGGATGAGCGCGCATGAATGACTTGAGCCAGTCGGCACGTGGGGTGGACTGGTTAATCACCGATTTCGTCAGCACCGTTCCTGGCGTCGCGCACGCGGTGGTCGTCTCCTCAGACGGGCTGCCGCTCGCGGCCTCCGCGGGATTCCCGGCCGACCGGGCTGACCAGCTGGCCGCCATCGCGTCGGGCCTGGTGAGCCTGACGCAGGGTGCGGCCAGGGTGTTCGAGGGCGGGCCGGTCAACCAGACGATCGTGGAGATGCAGCGTGGGCTGATGCTGATCATGTCGATCAGTGACGGCTCGTGCCTGGCGGTGCTGGCGGCTCCGGACTGTGACATGGGTCTGGTGGCGTATCAGATGACGCTGATGGTTGATCGCGCCGGCCAGGTGCTTACCCCGGCTGTGCGCGCAGAGTTGCGCGCCAGCCAGACCAGGTGATGTAGGTGACAGACCCCAGATGGAACAGCGGCGGCTGGGACTCCCATAACAGCGGTGCGTGGGATTCCCAGAACAGTGGGAGCTGGCAGCCTCCCCCTCAGCCGCCGCCCAGCAACGACCCCGCCTCGCCGGTACGGCCCTATGCCGTGACCGGCGGGCGTACCGCGCCCAAGGTCAAGCTGGCCATGGAGGCCCTGGTGTCCTCGGCGACCGCCGAGCACCGGGAGTTCTCGCACATCACCCCCGAATACAAGGCGATCAGCCAGCTGTGCCTGCAGGTCAGGTCGGTGGCTGAGGTCTCGGCGCTGCTGCGGATCCCGCTCGGTGTGGTGCGTGTTCTGATCGCGGACATGGCGGCAGAGGGTTTGGTTCGGGTGCATCAGCCGCAGCTGGAAGCGGGTAGGCCGGACGTCAACCTGCTGGAAAGGGTGCTCAGTGGACTTCGCAGGCTCTAGCCCCGGTTTGACCTCGACGAAGATCGTGGTCGCCGGTGGGTTCGGGGTGGGCAAGACGACCTTCGTCGGCGCGGTGTCGGAGATCATGCCGTTGACCACGGAGGCCGTCATGACCGACGCCTCCAAGGGCATCGACGATCTGGGCATGACGCCGCTCAAGTCGACCACCACCGTCGCCATGGACTTCGGTCGCGTCTCGCTCGATCGCGACCTGATCCTGTACCTGTTCGGCACGCCCGGACAGCACCGGTTCTGGTTCATGTGGGACGACCTCGTCCGCGGCGCCATCGGCGCGGTCGTGCTCGTGGACACGCGCCGCCTGGCGGACAGCTTCCCCGCGATCGACTACTTCGAAGAGGCGCAGCTGCCGTTCATCGTGGGGGTGAACGGCTGGGACGGCCAGTACGCCCACAGCGACACCGAAGTGCGTGACGCCCTGACCCTGGCGCCGCACATCCCGATGGTGCGCCTCGACGCCAGGTCCAAGGACTCGGTCAAGACCGCGCTGATCAACCTGGTCGAGCACGCGCTCTCGGTCCGCATGGCCGTGCCAGGCTGGAGCGGCTAGCGGAGCGGATAGGCTGGAGTCTTAGACGTTCATTCGCTTCGAGGACTGGCCAACCACGTGTTCGAGACGCTATCCGACCGGTTGACATCGGTCTTCTCCTCCCTCCGGTCCAAAGGCCGGCTGTCCGATGCCGACATCGACGCCACCACCCGCGAGATCCGCATCGCCCTGCTGGAGGCCGATGTCGCGCTCCCGGTGGTCAAGGCGTTCGTCGCCCAGGTCAAGGAGCGCGCCCGCGGGGCCGAGGTCTCCCAGGCGCTCAACCCGGCGCAGCAGGTCGTCAAGATCGTCAATGACGAGCTGATCGGGATCCTCGGCGGCGAGACGCGCAGGCTCCGCCTCGCCAAGACGCCGCCGACCGTCATCATGCTGGCGGGTCTGCAGGGCGCCGGTAAGACCACCCTGGCCGGCAAGCTGGCCAGGTGGCTGCGCGAGCAGGGCCACACGCCCCTGCTCGTCGCCGCCGACCTGCAGCGCCCCAACGCCGTCCAGCAGCTCCAGGTCGTGGGCGAGCGCGCCGGGGTCGCGGTCTACGCCCCCGAGCCGGGCAACGGCGCCGGCGACCCGATCGAGGTCGCCCGCACGTCGATCGACGAGGCCAAGCGCCTGCTGCACGACATCGTCATCATCGACACCGCCGGCCGCCTGGGCATCGACCAGGAGATGATGAAGCAGGCCGCCGACATCCGCGACGCGGTCTCGCCCGACGAGGTCCTGTTCGTGGTCGACGCCATGATCGGCCAGGACGCCGTCACGACGGCGCAGGCGTTCATGGAGGGTGTCGGCTTCGACGGGGTCGTGCTGACCAAGCTCGACGGCGACGCCCGCGGTGGCGCCGCCCTGTCGGTGCGGCACATCACGGGCCGGCCGATCATGTTCGCCTCCACGGGCGAGAAGCTCGAAGACTTCGACGCCTTCCACCCCGACCGGATGGCCTCCCGCATCCTCGACATGGGTGACATCCTCACCCTGATCGAGCAGGCCCAGAAGACGTTCGACGAGGAGCAGGCCGCCAAGATGGCGGGCAAGCTCACGTCGGGCGAAAACTTCACGCTCGAGGACTTCCTCGAGCAGATGATGATGGTCCAGAAGATGGGGCCCATCAAAAACCTGCTGGGCATGATGCCCGGCATGGGGCAGATGCGCGACCAGCTCAACTCCATCGACGACCGCGACCTCGACCGCATCGCCGCCATCATCCGCTCGATGACGCCCGGGGAGCGCCAGGACCCCAAGATCATCAACGGGTCGCGCCGGGCCCGCATCGCGGCCGGCTCCGGCGTCACGGTCACCGCCGTCAGCAACCTCGTCACCCGCTTCTTCGAGGCGCAGAAGATGATGAAGCGGATGGCGGGCGGGATGGGCATTCCCGGCATGCCAGGCGGTCGCGGCAAGGCGGGCAAGGCGCAGAAGAAGGCCAAGGGGCGGCGCGTCAGCGGCGACCCGCGCAAGGCGGCTCTCGGCAAGGCCTCTTCCGCCGAGGCTCCGGAGGCGGAGCCCAAGAGCGGTGGCCTGCTGGGCAACCTCGGGGGCAAGCTGCCTCCGGGCGTGGAGCTGCCGCCCGGCTTCGACCCCTCCAAGTTCCGCCTGCCCGGCCAGAAGTAACCACCGCCGGGACCCTGCTCTCCCGGCGGCCAACCCCGGCCGGCCTGCCCTTCGGTTTTCGACGATGCCGCTCCGGTTTCCGGGGTGGCGCACCTCGGGTTTCCGTGGCATGGGCGTCGGCGCACCCTGGTGCTCCGGCCATCCGCGGTCCTTGCCTTGGCTCTCCGGCAGTGGCGTGCCTGGGCGTCCGATGGCGGTGCCCCGGATTTCCAGCGGCGTGGGCGTCGGCGCACCCTGGCGCTCCGGCCATCCGCGGTCCGCGCCATGGCTCTCCAGCGGCGCGTGCCCCGGGCCCGCCTTCCCGCTGGTGGACTCCCGGCAGCCCCCGTCTCCCTGAGCGCCTGCGTCCGCCTCCTCGTGCGGCTGCTCGCCTCGACTTGCCGCACGCCCACCCGGAACCGGTCGCTCCCCGTTCGCGCGGCCGGAGATCATGCGCCGGCGGGATACCATGAGCGGGTCGCTCGCCGTACATGCGGCCAGGTCGCATGCAGTGCCGAGCCTTCGGGCGCCGATCGGGCGCGGATGGAGGCGACGCGCCGTGACGGAACGTCGATGGCAGTGCCGTGGATCTGGCACAATGGCATGTTGGAACATCGTGGCCATGCGGGTGCCCTCTCATCTCCCGCCGGACGCGCCTGTCCCTGGAGCGTCGTCCCGTCGTGCCCCACTCGGCGAGATGCCGTTCACCCACGCTCGAATGCAGGAGAGACCACACCCGTGGCAGTCAAGATCAAGCTCAAGCGGCTCGGCATGATCCGCAACGCTCAATACCGCATCGTCGTCGCCGACAGCCGCACCAAGCGTGACGGCCGGGCGATCGAGGAGATCGGCCTGTACCACCCGAAGGACAACCCTTCGCGCATCGAGGTCAACGCCGAGCGTGCGGCCTACTGGCTGGGGGTCGGCGCGCAGCCGACCGAGCCCGTCCTCAAGCTGCTCAAGCTCACCGGCGACTGGCAGAAGTTCAAGGGCGAGCCCGCCCCTGCGCCGCTGAAGGTCGCCGAGCCCGCGCCTGACCGTCACGCCCTCTACGAGGCCGCGGCCAAGGAGGCGCTGTCCGGTGGCGACACCGGCACGGCCGCCACCACGCCGAAGAAGGCCAAGAAGAAGGAAGAGGCTGAGGCCCCCGCCGAGACCCAGGCCGAGGGCGAGGCCTGACGTGCTCGAGGAGGCTCTCGAGCACCTCGTCAAGGGCATCGTCGAACATCCAGACGATGTCCGGGTCCGCGCACGCCGCATTCGCAGCGGGCGCGTCCTGGAGGTCCGGGTGCACCCCGAGGACCTGGGCAAGGTCATCGGACGCGGCGGGCGCACCGCCAAGGCGCTGCGCACCGTTGTGAACGCCCTGGCCGACGGGAAGTACGTACGGGTCGACCTGCTCGACCTGCACGAAACAGTCCGTTAGCGTCAGGTTTCCGCGCCCTCATCGGCTTTGCCGGCCGATGGGGGCGCTTGCGTTAGGAGTTCATGTTGCAGCTGGTCGTCGGCCGGATCGGCCGTCCGCACGGGGTGCGCGGTGAAGTGTCCGTGGAGGTACGCACCGACGATCCCGAGCTGCGTTTCGCCGTGGGCACGTCCATCGCCACGGACCCCGCCGACAGGGGGCCGCTCGTCGTCGCGGCCCGCCGCTGGCACAAGGGCTTCCTGCTGCTGACCCTCGAGGGGGTCACCGACCGCGACGTGGCGGAGGAGCTGCGGGGCACCATGCTGGTCATCGACTCGGCCGAGGTGGCGCCGTCCGACGACCCCGACGAGTTCCACGATCATCAGCTCATCGGCCTGACGGTGGAGACCGCCGCGGGGGAGCCCGTGGGCGAGATCACCGACGTTCTCCACCACGGCCAGGACCTCCTGGTGGTACGCAGGATCGGGGCGGACGAGGCGCTCATCCCGTTCGTCAAGGAACTGGTGCCCGAGATCGACCTGGAGGGCGGTCGGCTGGTCGTCGACCCGCCAGAGGGCCTGCTGTGATGCGGCTCGACATCATCTCGATCTTCCCCGAATACTTCGCGCCGCTCGACGTCTCGCTGATCGGCAAGGCCCGCGAGCGCGGCACGCTCGACGTACGCGTACACCAGCTCCGTGACTGGACCCACGACGTGCACAAGACCGTGGACGACACCCCCTACGGCGGGGGGCCGGGCATGGTCATGAAGCCCGAGGTGTGGGGCGAGGCCATCGACGACGTGGCCGGGGACGGCGCGCCGCGGCTGATCGTTCCGACGCCGAGCGGGCGGCCGTTCACCCAGGAGCTGGCGCAGGAGCTGGCGGGGGAGCCGTGGCTGCTGTTCGCGTGCGGGCGGTACGAGGGCATCGACTCGCGGGTCATGGAGGAGTACGGCTCCCGGCTGCGGGTCGACGAGGTCGGCATCGGTGACTACGTGCTGGCCGGGGGCGAGGTGGCGGTGCTGGTCATGGTCGAGGCCATCGGACGGCTGCTGCCCGGTGTGCTGGGCAACGCCCAGTCGGCCGTGGACGACTCGTTCGCGCCCGGTTCCATGCAGAATCTGGTCGAGGGCCCCGTCTACACCAAGCCGCCCGTCTGGCGGGGGCATGAAGTGCCTGAGGTGCTGCTGTCCGGGCATCACGGAAAAGTCGCCAGATGGCGGCGTGACCAGGCGCTGCGCCGTACCGTACGGAACAGGCCGGAGCTGGCGGCGGCGCTCGACCCCGACACGCTCGACAAGCACGACAGGAAGCTCCTTGAGGAGCTGTCGTTTCGCGTCGAGCGCGAAGATATGGCAAACTGAATCGCTGCCAACCGTCATTTGGTTGGTCTGTCATGCCCGGGAAACGATCCCGGGTTCATCACATCAGCAGGCGTGTCCGCCGCGAGCCACGGCCGGGTGGACCTCCGCGTGCTCGCGAGGACTTGAGGACAGCTCTCATGCACACGAAGATCCAGGAGCTCGAGAAGGCGACGCTGCGCAGCGACGTGCCGAGCTTCCGCCCCGGTGACACGCTCGAGGTTCACGTACGGGTCGTCGAAGGAAACCGCTCCCGTATCCAGGTCTTCAAGGGCTTCGTGCTGCGCCGGCAGGGCAGCGGCGCCCGTGAGACCTTCACGGTCCGCAAGGTCAGCTACGGCGTCGGCGTCGAGCGCACCTTCCCCGTGCACAGCCCGGTCATCGAGAAGATCGTGCTCGTGACCCGCGGCGACGTGCGCCGGGCCAAGCTCTACTACATGCGCGACCTGCGCGGCAAGGCCGCCCGTATCCGCGAGAAGCGCGAGACGACGGCCGCCAAGTAGCCCGGTCTTTTCCGTGGCCCGCGCACTCGCGCGGGCCATTCGGCTTTACAGGGCCGTTTCCTTTATGTGGAGCGACTCGTGCATGGGTGTAACGTCGGTCGAGGCTTGTCGAGCCGAAGCATCATCTAGGCTCGTCAGCGATGACTAGCGAGAGCCAGGAGCACGGCGCGGCGCGCCGCCCTGTCGAGGACGAGGTGGACGTGGTCGCCGAAGAGACTCAGAAGCCAGCAAAAGGCGAGAAAAAGGAGAAGAAGGGGTCGTTCTGGAAAGAGCTGCCCGTTCTTGTCGTCGTGGCCTTGGTGCTGGCCCTGATCATCAAGACGTTTGTGGTCCAGGCCTTCTACATTCCGTCGGAGTCGATGGAGAACACCCTGTTGAAAAACGACAGGGTTCTGGTCAACAAGCTCGTCTACCACACGCGTGACATCGAGCGCGGAGACGTGGTGGTCTTCTCGGGAGTCGACTCCTGGGACGGTGAGTTCCAGATGGAGGAGCCGTCCAACCCGGTCGCGGCCTTCTTCCGCTGGGTCGGCACGGCGTTCGGCATCGTGCCCGGCGAGAAGGACTACATCAAGCGGGTCATCGGCGTCGGTGGCGACCACGTGAAGTGCTGCGACTCCAAGAATCGCATCACGGTCAACGGCACGCCCATCGACGAGGAGAGCTATCTCTATCCGGGCAACGTGCCGTCCGACAAGTTCTTCAACATCACGGTGCCTGAGGGGCGGCTGTGGGTGATGGGCGACCACCGGTCGGTCTCGCTCGACTCCCGATCCCACACCGGTGACGCGGGCGGTGGCTCCATTCCCGTGAGCCAGGTCATCGGGCGGGCCTTCGTGATCGTCTGGCCGTTCAACCGGGCGACCTCGATCGACATTCCGGACACGTTCTCGCAACCGGCGCTTCAGGCGCTCGGTGGCTCCGTACCGCTGGTCGCCGGGTTCGGGCTGGCCCTACCCTTGGTCCTGGTTCGTCGCCGCTGGAAGGGGAAGAGGCGCTGATGGCCGTCACCAAGAAGGCGGAGGGCGTGGCGAAAGAGAAGAAGAAGGGCGGTTTCCGCGAGACGGTGCTGCTGCTGGTCCTGGGCGTGGGCATCGCGCTGCTGCTGCAGGCGTTCGTGGTCGGCTCGTTCTACATCCCGTCCGTCTCGATGGAGAACACTCTGCTGGTCAACGACCGGGTCTTCGTCAACAAGCTGGCGGGCAAGCCCGAGCGCGGCGACATCGTGGTCTTCAAGGGCTGGACCACCGGCGAGGACACCATCAAGCGGGTCATCGGCGTCGGCGGCGACAAGGTGGTGTGCTGCGACTCCAAGAAGCGCATCACGGTCAACGGCACGCCGCTGGAGGAGACTTCCTACCTCTACCCCGGCGATTACGCTTCCGGCGATAAGTTCAACGTCACCGTGCCGTCCGGAAAGCTCTGGCTGATGGGCGACCACCGCAGCGCCTCGGCCGACTCGCGGGCCCACATGGACGAGGCCGGAGGCGGGTTCATCTCGGAGAACGACGTGATCGGCAAGGCCGTGGTGCGCTACTGGCCGCTGTCCCGGGGGTATCTCTTCTCCCGTCCTGACACTTTCGACAAGGTCAAATAGCGGTCGCTTTCGGTCGCGGTTCGCGGCGTTTGGGGCGTACGCTGCCTCTGTCATGACAGTTGCGTTCCGCCCTCGGCCAAGCGTCGTCCGGCGCGATTCCGGACTCTACGCCTATGAGCGGGCGCTCGCCCGCCGCGGCCTCACCCCCATCGCGGGCGTCGACGAGGCCGGCCGCGGCGCCTGCGCGGGACCGCTCGTCGTCGCGGCCGTGATCCTGCGCAGGCAGATCGACGGCCTCGGCGACTCGAAGCTGCTGTCCCCGGCGGTGCGCGAACGTCTGTACGACCAGATCGTCCGCGTCTCCCACATCGGATTGGTGATCATCCCGCCGGGGGAGATCGACGCTAAAGGTCTTCACAAATGCAACGTTTCAGGAATGCGGCGGGCTGTCGCACAGTTGCCTTGTGACCCGGAGTACATCCTGACGGACGGCTTCCCGGTGCCGGGCCTCCCGGCGCCGTCGCTGGCCGTGTGGAAGGGGGACCAGGTGGCCGCATGCGTGGCGGCGGCGTCGATCGTGGCCAAGGTGACTCGAGACCGCCTCATGGTCGCGCTCGACGGGCGCTACCCGCAGTACGGTTTCGCCGTGCACAAGGGGTATGTCACACCAGGACACCGGCTGGCGCTGGAAACGCACGGGCCGTGTCCTGATCACCGATACTCCTTCGTCACGGTGGCGAGGGGGATGGGTGAAAATGAAATGGGGGCCGGGGTTGCCTGACCAGGCGAACCGGGGGACCGGTACGACAGGAGGACCGCGATGAGCGCAGAAGATCTCGAAAAGTACGAAACCGAGATGGAGCTGCAGCTTTACCGCGAATACCGGGATGTCGTCGGTTTGTTCACATACGTGGTCGAGACTGAGCGTCGGTTCTATCTGACCAACTCGGTCGACCTCGACGTCCGTACCGCGGAGAACGGCGACGTCTTCTTCGACGTGAAGATGCAGGACGCCTGGGTGTGGGACATGTACCGGCCGGCGCGGTTCGTGAAGAACGTTCGGGTGGTCACGTTTAAAGATGTGAACGTGGAAGAACTGGCCAAGGCGGACCTCGAGATGCCCAAGGAGGGGTTCTCGGGGTAACGAGGCGGGGGCCGTACCCTCTCGCAGCTTGACCGGCCGCCGGCGGCGCGGCCCTGGACGGGCTCAGCCAGCACGCGCCCCACAACCTCATCACCAGGCGCCACAGACACCTCTCGCGGGCCACACGCGTGCTTCCCACCGGGGAACCGCCGCCGTGGACTGTAACCGCGAGCCGTCACCATGGGACTGCAACGGCGAACCACCACCGTGGACTGCAACGGTCAGCCGCTACTGAGGACTGGAACCGGTCAGCCGCTACTGTGCACTGCCCCGGCAAGCCGTCACCGTGCGCGATGCGAGGCGGCCGGCGCCGCGTACCCACGCTCATGAGCCCACCGCGCCCTATGGCGTCCCAGGGCGCCTCATGTCGGCGCTGTGGCGCCCGGATGGCTCAACGCGGCGTACAGCCCCCAAACCGCCACCCGCATCGACCCCTGTGAGCCAGCCGCCAACCCTGGTGCGCCGGTCAGGTCGACTGACGCCGCGGACCACTCCCATGAGCGTCATCACTCAGGCCCCCAAGCTGCCATCTTGCATCGGCCGTTTCATGCCCGTGCTGCCCCTCGCTCGATGAGCGACGCAATCCACCGCCACAAGACGCGATAACGCACAGCCGCAGCACCCCACGCGTACCCACAGGCCTGCCCACACCACCCACGGCACCGCGCTGCCCCACGGCACCGCGCTACCCACCGCACCGCACTACCCCACGGCGCCGTGCCCACAGCCACACCACCTATGCCCACATGCACCAACTGGCCAAAATGCCAGATCACCACAGCAATCGGCACTGCAAACCCTCACCCGACGAACCGGACCCACGGCCCCAGACCGCTGGCCCTCAGACCGTCGGCCCCTGCCTGACCCGAGCCTCGTCCACGGACCCGTGGCCCCCCACCGCGTGAGGCCCGTGCGACCGAGCCATCCGCCGACCAGCACAGCGGAGCCTCAGCCCCCACCCATCCCCGGACCCAGAACCGCGCCATCCAATACCGCGAATCGCAACCCCGCCCGTCCGCAACCCCGCTATCCACAACCAAGCCCTGACCCACCCCCACCATCCCCAGAACCCCGTTCGGCCCCACCCCCACCACCCCTCATCCACGAAAGTCGGTGCCCGGACCAGCACCAGACCGACGACGGAGGTGGCATATGGCCGCGAAACACGACCAAGACCTCGGCAAACAAGGCGAACAGGTAGCGGTGACCTACCTGGAGGCCGAGGGGATGCAGATAATCGCCCGCAACTGGCGCTGCCGCCACGGCGAGATCGACATCATCGCCGAAGAAGGCGCCACCCTGGTCGTCGTCGAGGTCAAAACCCGATCGGGCAGATCTCACGGCACAGCCCTGGAATCCGTGAGCCCGGTCAAGCTGGCCAGGCTGAGGATGCTCGCGGCCAAGTGGCTGGCCGCGCAGCCGCGCACGTTCCGCACCGTACGGGTGGACGTGGTCGCCCTCGAGCGTTTCGCTGGTGACTTCGCCCTGAGTCACGTACGGGGGGCGATCTAGATGGCCGTGGCCCGTACGCGCAGTGTGGCCGTTATCGGAGTCGCAGGCCGCACCGTCGAGGTCGAGGCCGACGTGGGCAACGGCCTGGCCGGCATCCACCTCATCGGCCTCCCCGACACGGCGCTCAGCGAGGCCCGAGATCGGGTCAGGTCCGCGATGGTCAACAGCGCCTATCCCTGGCCCGACGCCCGCATCATCGTCAGCCTCTTCCCGGCCAGCCTCCCAAAGCGCGGTTCCCAGTTCGATCTCGCCATAGCCGTGGCCATTCTGGGCGCCGCTGGCGTGATCCCGGCCGAGCGCATCGCGGAGCCGTTCTTCCTGGGTGAGCTCGGCCTCGACGGCCGCGTAAGACCTGTACGCGGCGTGCTGCCCTCCATCCTCGGTGCGGCCAAACACGGTGACGTCACAGTCGTCGTCCCCGCCGCGAACTCAGCCGAGGCCGCCCTGGTGCCCAACGTCAAAGTGATCCCGATTTCGCACCTCCGCCAGCTCGTGGAGTGGCTGCGCAGGGGAGACGACGAGCCCGAGCCCCGGGTCGAGGAGTGCGCCGAGTTGCCCAAGTCCACCGACGGCCCGACGGTGGATCTTGCGGACGTCGTGGGTCAGCCGGTCGCCCGACGGGCTCTGGAGGTGTGCGCGGCAGGCGGCCACAACCTCTGGATGCTCGGCCCGCCGGGCACCGGCAAGACCATGCTGGCCGAACGCCTCCCCACCCTCCTGCCGGACCTGGAGCTCGACCACGCCCTGGAGGTCACGGCCATCCACTCCGTCGCGGGCGCGCTGCCGCCGAACGCTCCCATGATGAGCAGACCCCCGTTCGTCAGCCCTCATCACACGGCGACGTCCGCCGCGATCATCGGCGGAGGCAGCGCGATCGTACGTCCAGGAGCGGTCTCCCTCGCCCACAGAGGCGTCCTCTTCCTGGACGAGGCTCCCGAGTTCCCCCGCCACGTGCTCGACGCCCTCCGGCAGCCTCTGGAGTCCGGCCGCGTGACGGTGTCGAGGTCTGCGGGCTCGGTCACGTTCCCGGCCAGGTTCATGCTCGTCATGGCCGCCAATCCCTGCCCGTGCGCCCAGGCCGAGGACCAAGGGGATACCTGTAAGTGCACCCCCACGATCAAGCGCCGCTACCTGGGCAGGCTCTCCGGCCCGCTCCTGGACCGCATAGACATGAAGGTCACCGTGGTCCGCTCGTCCAGACGCGAACTCCTGGCCGACCGCCAGTTCGTAGAAACGAGCAAGACAGTGGCCGAACGCGTCCTCCTGGCCCGCGAACGCGCCGCCAAACGCCTGACCGGCACGCCCTGGCGCACGAATGCCGAAATCCCCTCCTCCTTGCTCCACTCCGACTACCGCCCGTCCAACGAAGCCATGAAACCCATGACGTCCTGCCTCGACTCCGGCACCCTCACCGCCCGCGGCCTGGACCGCGTCGTACGCGTGGCATGGACCCTCGCCGACCTGGCCGACAAGGACACCCCGGAGGAGGACGAAACCAACGCCGCCCTCAGCTTCTGGCTAGGAGTGAAGTCCTAACACCTACCCCAAACCCAACCCCCACCACCCCACACCGCGCCCCATGCAGCCTCGCGACGTGCTTTTGGCACTACGACGTGCTCTGGCACCGCGAGGTGCTTCGGCACTACGACGTGCTCCGGCACCGCGACGTGCTCCGGCACCATGACCTGCTCCCGAACTACGACCAGGTCCTCATCCCGTTCAGCTCTCGCCACCGCCCGCCCCCCATCCCTCCAGGAGCCCTCATGTCCAGCTCAATCCCGGAAGCTGACACACCCCTCACACCCCCACCAGCCGCCACCCCTGGCCTACCGCGGTCAGACGGTTCACAAAGCCTCCATCCGGACCACGGCATGACCCATGCGCCTACCGAAACAGCCTTGACCAACACCCTTCCAGCAGCCACCGCCGCTCCAGCCGCTAACACGGGTACCGCCACGGCCGCGACCACCTGCACAAGCCCCGATACGCTCGGCGAACTGGGTACCGCCGCTGTCGCCTGCACGAGCCTCCTCACCTCCGCCGGAACGAGTGTCACCTCCGCCATCAGCGCAGGCAATGGCACCGCCACAGTCGCCTACACAAGCCGCGCCGGCGCTGGCACTGCCGCAGAAACCGCCACCGGCATGGGCGAGGACATCGCCGTCGACGCCGGCATTACTCCCGTCGATCAGCTGTGGGAAACGCCTGAGCCCACCAGCACCACCCCAACGACCAGCGATACGCAGCATGAGCCCGCAATCAAGCCCGAAAGCGAAACCAAGCATCAGCCCGTGATCATGCCTCAGACGGGGACCACCACCCAGCCCACATCCACAACTTCGCCCCGACCTTCGGCCGCGCCGTCGCCGCCGCCGTTGTCCTCACTCACATCCACTACCGCCGTTCCATCCACCACCGCTGCCCCAGCCACGATCTCCACCCCATCCACCGCTCCTGCTCCAGCCACCGCCACCCCCGCTCCAGCCACCGTCGCCACCGCACCAGCCACGATCGTCATCCCGGCCACCACCGCTACGATCGCAACCTCGGCCACGATCACCACCTCGCCCACGACCTCTACCTCGGCTGCGGTCGCCACCTCGCCCGCCATCACCCCCTCGGCTACGGTTGCCCCCTCGGCCAGGGTCGCTGCATCGGCCACTACATCGACATCTGCTTCAACCTCGGCCAGGAGCGAAACTGAGGCCAGAGCTGCGCTCATGAGGGCGGCGGACGTCGGCGACCCCATCATGGGCCGTCTAGTGATGCAGTACGGGGCCTCATCGGTAGTGGAGGCGATCCGCGCCCGCACTCTGCCACCAGAGTTCGTAGCCCAGGAAGTCAAGCGGGCTCAGGAAGCCCACCAAGATCGTCCCCCCGACCTCACCGCCCGTCTCAATGCCTGGCACGCCCGCCTGGCAGCGGCCAACCCAGCAGCAGACCTCGAAAACGGAGAAAGGTCCGGAGCCCGATTGGTCACCCCAGGAAGCCCGGAATGGCCCACCCAACTCGACCAACTAGGCCCCGGCCGCCCCCTCGGTCTGTGGCTTCATGGCACGGCCGACCTGCGCTTCTCCTGTCTCAAGTCGGTGGCGGTCGTCGGAGCGCGAGCCGCCACGTCGTACGGCACCCACATCGCAGCCGAGTTCGGCGTCGGTCTCGGCGAGTCGGGCTGGACCGTCGTGTCGGGCGGTGCCCACGGTGTGGACGGTGCTGCGCACCGAGGAGCCCTGGCCGCCAACGCACCAACGGTCGTAGTCCTGGCCTGCGGTGCGGACATCTGTTATCCGGCGAGCCACGAAGTCCTGTTCGCCGCCGTTAGAGATCGGGGCGTCGTGATCAGCGAATGCCCGCCCGGCGTCCACCCCACCCGAGCCCGCTTCCTCATCAGAAACCGCCTGATAGCCGCCCTGTCGAGGGGGACGGTAGTGGTCGAGGCAGCCCTACGCAGCGGAGCCCTCAACACAGCCGCCCACGCCGTGTCGCTCAACAGACACCTGGCGGCAGTCCCTGGCCCGGTCACCTCGAGCATGTCGGCCGGCTGCCACAAGCTTCTTCGCGACCGCAAAGCCGTATGCGTAACCTCTCCGGAGGAGATGATCGACCTGGTCGGCGTAATAGGCGACGACCTGGCCTCTCAGTCCCGAGCTCCTGCAGTCCCCAGAGACAAACTTAACGAACCAACCCGAAAAGTCCTCGACGCAATCCCCAGCCGAGGCGGCGCAGGTCCTGCGTCCATAGCGGTCGCCGCTGGGCTAAGCCTGGACGCTACCCTGAGCGCCTTGGGCGGCCTAGCAGCCGCGGGCTACATAGAACGAACCACAAACGGCTGGCGCCTCCGCAAACAGTTCGTCTCCTACCCCAAAGCCCCCGATTCCGCCGCCCCAGAACCCCCAGCCACCCCCGAGCCCGACACATCCGACGACCCCCCGTTCCCAGACGACGACTTCCCCCTCGTTCCCAAGCAGCATGGTTGGCACTGAGGCACAAACAATCCACCTCTGAAGGCGCCCGGACCGAGCCAATGCGACGGCCGCTATGGCCCGAGAAACTGCTGCCCGATCGGTATAGGGCCCTCGGGCAGGGAATGGCCCGCCAGCTCGGGCTGGGGACGGCCCGTCAGGCCGCCCAGCCATGCGCCGACAGCCGGCCGTGATGTTCGGGGATGGCGTCCGACACGACAGAGCCTTGGGAACTGGGTAACGGCTTGTCACGTGGGCAGCGGCCCGCGATGCTCTGGTCGGCGGTCGGCGGTCGGCGGTCGGCGGTCGGCGGTCGGCGGTCGGCGGTCGGCGGTCGGCGGTCGGCGGTCGGCGGTCGGCGGTCGGCGGGACGGTGTGTCGCCGTCTGACGGACAACTCCGGCCCGGACAAGACCGCCGAGTTCGTCTATGCAGTGGGCTGGGCGGTGGGTGGGGTCAATTGTCTGACCGGCGCTTGGTACGAGGCGAGGGTGTCCGTTCGGGCGATGCCATAAGTCACCGCCGCTGACGTGTGGAGGCAGGCGAACATACTCCTGCAAGCCGGCCTCCGCGGGACGTTACCTCGCGCCCGGGCCGCCGCCACGCATTCGAGTCCCGCCCCGCCCGGCGTTCTTGTTTTCGAGGAGCGCATAGGTACTCCAGAGTCCGTCGTTTCTGAAGTGCTCTCAATCTTTGCCGGCACCCATCGCTGCGTTCCCTCGCGGCCTCAACCACATCCTCAGACCGCGCGTCCGCTGATCCGCCGGAGAGTGCGCCCGGCGTCCAGGAGTCGGTGGACGCAGTGGGGCTGAGGGACGTTTTCTCCACGCTTAAATGTCGGCCGCTTCAACTGGTGAATGTCAGCGGAACGACGAAGATGTCAGTGAAATCAGGGATGTGAAGGGCTTTGTCTGTGCTGGTCAGAGCATTGAGCATAGGCTGCGACAAAGTCGGGGTCACCGGTTACAGATCCCCTTCGCGAACCACCGCTCGCGGGGCAGACTGATGTCTGCGGCCATCGCTTTGCTCTCCTTCGGTCTCGACTTAGGCCCTCGAAGGATCAAGCGATGGCCGTCACCATTTCCCAGCTCCTCGCTCTTGAACTTCCAACTCCACGCTCGTGAGCAGTCGTTCGAGTTCGCTTGGTCCTATGGTGCAAACCACGATCAAGTTGAGGCGGCACTGCGCCTACTACTGCCATGGCCGAAAGGGTCCAGGGCGATGCGCGGCCAGGCGGTGTGACTCCACTCCATGGTGCTGGGTCGGCTCAACGCGGGAAGGCAGCGTGAACCGCCCCGACTTTGATGGAGGCCGTGGTGTGCGCCGAGTCTGGTGGAGTCGCGTTTCTGGATTGTCATGCCACAGTGGACGCGTTCTCGAACTGGTGTGCCCCGACTTCGGTGGAGTCGCTGGAGCGTCCCGGGTTGAGTGGAGGTGGTCCATGCCAGGGTGGAGGGCCCCGGAGCCGTTCACCACGGCACCGACGAGAACCTGCAACCTGGCCGACTTCGAACGGGTCTCCGAGGTGCCGCTAGCTCGGGCGGGATGGGATGGACAGCTGCGGGCCCCGGTCGAGGGCCTGGCCTGGCGCGCAATCGGGTTCTGGGCACCACCGGGGCTGGCGAACCGGACGCGAATTGACCTGAGACAGGGCAAACCAGGTGCTGGTTGACCACGGGCGGAGTTGGTTCCTGGTTGAGAGATGAGGTGTTGTTCTGACTCCGGTGGTTATGAGTTGTTCCTGGGATGGGGTTGAGCTTGAGTGGGGCGGTGAAGTTTTTCCTGCCTGTCATGGCTTGGCAGTGAGAGGGATCGGAGTGGGGGTTCTGGGATGAGTGGGGGTGTCGGTCGTGAAGAAGTGGTGGGGGAGTTCGGGCGGCATTTGCGGATTGAGCGGGATCTTTCGCAGCACACGGTGCGGGCCTATCTGAGTGACGTGAACTCCTTGCTTGATCATGTAGATGGGCGGCTGGAAGGACTTGATATCGGGGTGCTTCGTGAGTGGCTGGCTGAGCAGTATCGGGCTGGCAAGGCTCGGGCCACGCTGGCACGGCGGACCGCTTGCGTTCGTACCTTTACCGCCTACTGCTACCGCCGCGGCTGGCTTGCGGCCGATCCGGGGTTGTTGCTGGGCAGCGCGAAGGCGGCTCGGCCGTTGCCTGCTGTTCTTGCTCCAGAGCAGGCGCAGGCTGTCCTGGAGGTGCCCTCGGCTGGGGATCCGAAGGAACTTCGAGATCAAGCCCTTCTTGAGTTGCTGTACGCCACCGGTGTGCGGGTTAGTGAGTTGTGCGGGCTCGACGTCGATGATGTGGATCGGGATCGGCATGTCATCCGGGTCCTGGGAAAAGGGCGCAAGGAACGGTCTGTGCCGTTTGGGTTGCCTGCTCTTCGGGCGGTGGACAAGTGGTGCATTCATGGGCGGCCGTTGTGGTTTCGGGCGCGGTCAGGGGCTGCGCTCTTCCTTGGGGTACGGGGTGGCCGCATCGATGCGGGGACCGTTCGGCGGGTCGTGCATGCGCGGCTGGCTCAGGTGGACGGGGCTCCGGACATGGGGCCGCATGGGTTGCGGCACAGTGCGGCGACTCACTTGCTTGAGGGTGGTGCAGATCTACGGAGTGTTCAGGAGTTGCTTGGCCATGCGTCTCTGAACACCACGCAGATCTATACGCATGTCTCGATCGAGCGGCTGCGGGCGGCTTACCGACAGGCGCATCCGAGGGCCTGACGAGGGATAGCGATGATCAAGCATGCGAGTACGTCGATGGTTTGGGTGGATGCGTCGTCGGATGATCTTCTAATTTCTGTCAGTTGCGGATTTGCGGTGGCGGCCGGACTTCGCGTTGGTGGTTGTTAGGCGACTGGGCGCTGGGTGTTTCTCACCACGGTGCCGGGCGCCGGTGTTCGCGGGCCCTTGCTCTTCTCCTGTGGTGGCGCGGTGCTGGCCCCTTCTTCGAGGCCGGTGGTCCGTTCGAGTACGTCTGTGGCTGCGCAGGGCTGTTATCAGGAGACCTATCCCTAGCAGGGTGCCGAGGCCAATTGCCGATGTCGTGGTGGTGGTCGAGGCCGAGCGGGTCAGGAAGTCGAGCGTCGGGGTGGCGAGAGCGGGGTGGTGTCTCCGACGTGAGGTGGTGGGAGTGAAAGAGCCGGCTGCTGCCAGGGGGTGGCGTTGGCTTGGCGTGCTGTCGTGACGGCTTGGCGATGAGGTGTCCCGCGGCAGGCTGTGGGTCCCGTGCGTGATCAAAGTGAGGGTGCGTGGGGTGGCGGCCAGGGCCCTTGGCGTTGCTGGGGGTGCAGGGCCGAGGACGGCTGGGGATCTTCGTGGCTGTGTGGTGAGCGGTCTGATGGTCTCTCCATCTGGTGGTTGGAGGGCGCGCTCGTGCTCGCCAACATCTCGTGGAGAGTCCTCATGTGCGGGCGGGAGCGGATTCTTGTCTTCGTGCCAGAAGGGGAGGAGGCGGATAGTCGCCTGGCCCAGGAGCAGGAGGGGATCGAGGTAGTGGGTGCCGCGTCGGAGGCCCCAATGCAGGCAAGATTCCCGGCAGTGGCCTGGTGAGGCTTCTACGACGCCGAGCCTGGATCCCGGGGCGACGGGTTCGCCTCGCCGTACGGACGCTTTGACAGGGAGGTACGTCGTACGGAGGCCGCCCTCGTGCTCGACGGTGACCACGCCTTTTCCGGCTACGGGGCCGGCGAAGCGGATTGTGCCGGGGCCGGCTGCCAGGACTGGGGTGGATGGGGCAGCGGCCAGGTCGATGCCGCGGTGTCCGGCAAGCCAGGGCTCGGGCGGTGGGGTGAAGCGGCGCAGCACGTGGGGGTGTCCGTCCAGTGGCCAGCGCCATGTGGGTGGAGATGCTCTCGCCGGGGGAGCGGGGAGAAGAAGGATCGCGGCGGCAGCGAAGAGCAGTGTTGTCAGGGTGCCCAGGGCTGCCGTGAGGGCATGGCGAGGGTGGGGCGGCATGGCTTTTTGCCCGGGCGTGGGGGCCTGGCCAGTACGGGGTGGTGTGGGTTCTTGGCTGAGTGTGAGGGCTTGGTGAGTGTGGGGTGGTTTGTCTTCTCCGGGCGGATTGAGGGGGTGGTGGGCTGGAGATGATGCGGCATCTTGGGCTGGTTTGGGGAACTGGTGGGTGGGCGGTGGTGGGGTGCCCTGTGTTGCCTTGAGTGGGTAAGGCGTTCTGTTGGGGTGGAGTGTTTGGTGGAGGCTGCCCAGGGTGGGTGCGCCGATGGGGTGGTGGGTGTCGGGCTCTGTGGAGTAGGTGGGCCTTCCTTCTGCTGTGAGGGTGGTTGTTGATGCTGGTGGGTGGGTTGCCCGGGTGGGAGGGAGAGAGGTCATGGCGCGAGTTTGGTTGAGCGCGTCGGGGTGGTGGGGAGGCGAACGGGGTTCTGGGGATGGAGCGGGCGAGGTGTTTATGGGTTGTGGATAACTGGCTCGATGGCGGCTCGGGGCGGGATGAAGCGCTGCGATGATGAGGCTGCCGGTTCTGGCCCTGGGCAGGTCAGTGGGAGGGGGCACGCGTCGGGCGGTCTGGTCGGGGCGCGTGTGTGGGGAACCGGCGGGGCTTTGCCGAGGCGGTGGTGGCTGGGGGGATCGCAGGTGCTGAATCGTCGGCGGATTGCGGAAGGAAGTGTGCCGCATTGGCTCCTAGCGTGGTGAACACTCAAGCCGACAAGGAGCGTCAGATGGAGATTCGGCCGTTCACCATCGCTGTCCCTCAGCCCGACGTCGATGACCTGAAAGTCCGGTTGGCCCGGACTCGCTGGCCGGACGAACTGCCCGGTATCGGGTGGAGTCGCGGGGTGCCGCTGGAGTTTCTGAAGGAGCTGGTTGCGTATTGGGCCGAGAGTTACGACTGGCGCGCTGCCGAGGCGCGGCTCAACGAGTACCCACAGTTCACCACCGAGATCGACGGGCAGCGGATCCATTTCCTGCACGTCCGATCCGGCAACCCCGACGCTCTGCCGCTGGTGCTCACTCACGGCTACCCCAGCGCGTTCGCCGAGTTCACCATGCTGATCGAGCACCTGCGGCAGGACTTTCACGTGGTGGTCCCGTCACTGCCCGGCTTCGCCTTCTCCACACCGGTGGGCGAGACGGGCTGGGCGATGGCTCGTACCGCTCGGGCCTGGATAGAGCTGATGCGGCGGCTCGGTTACGACCGATACGGTGTCCACGGCGGCGACATCGGCGCCGGCGTCTCCGGTGCGGTGGCAGGCCTTGATGGCGAGCATGTCGTGGGCGTTCATGCGGTGACCGATCCGTACACGGCGGCGGCCACGGCCACGTTCCTGCCCGGCATGGCCGACAGGCTTGACCCGGCGGACCCGGTCGACCAGGCGGCCCTGGAGCGGATGGCCGAGTTCCGCGCCGACGGCTCCGGTTATCTGGCGATCCAGAACACCCGCCCCCAGAACATCGGCTACCTGCTCAACGACTCGCCCGCCGGGCAGCTCGGTTGGATCGTAGAGAGCTTCGAGCGGTCGACCGACCTGCCCTACGACCGGGATCAGCTTCTCACGATCGCCAGCCTCTACTGGTTCACCGGCTCTGGCATCTCCGCCGCTCGATTCCTGTACGAACAGGCCCACTCTTCCGAGTGGGGTGCGCCGCCAGCCGTGCCGCAGGGTTTCGCGGTATTCAGCGCTGATCCCACCGTCCGCAAGCTCGTCAACCCGCCTGCCGAGGCCCACTGGACGGAGTATGAGAGGGGCGGACACTTCCCGGCTATGGAGGCACCGGAGATGCTGGCGACGGATCTGCGGGTCTTCTTCGGGGGGTTGAAGTGATCAAACGCCTCTGACTCGACCCGCACTTTCGCCCGCCATCTGTTGGTTTCGGGGCCTCGGGTTGGGCTTCGTCTGAGGGGTGGCGGGTCAGCGGGGAGCGTAGCGTTTGCAAGCGATCAAGGAGTTCATGGTTTGGGATGGGGGTGGCTCGCTGCTGGGTTTCGCCAGGCGGGTGGGGCGTGGTTGGCGGTGAGGGCGTAGGGGAGATGTCCAGATCCAGACGGCGCTCAGGGCTATGCCTGCTGCGCAAATGAGGATGACGGGGCGTAGACCAATGAATTCGGCGAGGATGCCGCCGGTTATGCCGCCAAGGGCCAGGACGCCTTGTACTGCGAAAGTCATGGTGGCGTTCACTCGGCCGCGGAGCTCTGGGGAGGTTTCGCGCAGGGTGATGGCGCCCATGCAGGTGGCGAAGGCTACGACGATGCCGCCTGTGATCGTTCCGGTTAGGGCGAGCAGCGAGAGTTTCCACCAAAGGGGGCCGGTCAGCAGGCCTACCGCGAGGATTTCGATGGGGAAGAAGAGCACCGAGACGAGCAGGATGCGGTTCTCGCCGTAGCGCTTGGACAGGCGGGCCGTGATCCAGGCGCCCAGCATGCCGCCGATGCCGCTCAGGGCGATGAGGGCGCCTAGCAGGGGCTTGGGGATGTTGAGCGTGTTCACCATGTAGAGCATGTAGATGGCCGTGTACGCCATGGCGAAGAAGTTGATCGTGACGCCTGCGCCCAGGAGAGCGCGGAGTACGGGATGGGTGACGCTGGTCCGCAGGCCCTCCATGACGTCGTTCCACATGCCTCGGGAGGTTGCCGGCTCGTTCTTCTCCGGGGTGCGGATGGCGCGGAGCAAGAGGGCTGAGGTCAGGAACGACAATGCCTCCGCCAACACGGCCAGCGGGGCCGTGAAGAGCTGAACCAGGAGACCGGCCAGGCTGGGGCCGCTGACCGACGCCACCGAGTAGGAGGCGTTCAAGCCGGCCATCGCCTCGGTTCGCTGGGGAGGGGCGGCGACTGCTGCCACGTAGGGGAAGTTCGCTGCCCTGAAGAGTACGCCGGCTGTGCCGATCACCAGGGCCACGGTGATCAGCCATGCGACGCTGAGGAGGTCGAGGAGCCAGGCCAGGGGGACTGTGGCGGCGGCTGCGCATGAGACGAGTTCGCAGGCGATCATGAGGGGCCGGTGCCGGGGGAGCCGGTCCGCGATGGCGCCTGACTGGAGGCCGAACACGAGGGCAGGGACCGAGGCGGCGGCCGTCAGCAGGCCCATCTGGGAGGGGGAGGCGGCCAGCAGGGTTACCGCGGTCAGGGGGATGGCCAGCTTGGATACCTCCGAGCCGGTGACGGAGATCGTTCGGGCGGCCCAGAGGAAGCGGTAGTCGCGCTGCTTTCTGAGTGGGATGGGCGCATCTGAGCTGCGGTCATCGTGGTTGGGGTGGTTCGAGCTCGTGCTGGGGTCGTTGGAAGTGTCGTCGGGAGCTGCGTGGCTGGGGTGGTTTGAGCTCGAGGCGCTGTCGGGAGTTGCGTGATGGTGGCTCGAATCGGCGGTGGGGTCGTCGGAGGTGCCGTCACGAGCCGCGTGCTTGGGGTCGGGGGTGTGGCGCTGGGGGATGTGGTGCGCACTGGCGGCGTGGTTGCGGTGAGGGGCGCGGTTTTCGTTAGTGAGGTTGCGGTCAGGCATTCGATCCTCGGTCAATGACGTGGCGGTCTCGGTCATGGCGCCTGCAGCCTCGGACGTGGCCGGCTGGAGGGATGGACTGAGCTGATTGGGGTCGGGCTTGGGTGCCGGCGTCGTGGCTGTTACTGGGTGCGCGGCGGTGAGGGCCGGGTGGGTCGGTGGTTATAGGCGTTTGGGCTGATGGGGTTGGCGTTTGGTGGTGCGGGGCTGAGCGGGGGTTTGGCCTGGTCGTCGGGCCTTTGGCTGGTTATGGGTTGCGGGGGATTCGGTCTGGGTCGTCGTCGGTTGTGGGGTGCCCAGGCCGTGCGCCCGGGGGCGTCGGGCCGGTGGGTTGATCGCGGGTGGTGGGAGTGGCTTCGGCGTTGGTGTTGTGAGGGTGGGGGACGGGGTGCTGGACGTATTGGTTGGCTGTGGGCGGTGCTTGGGTGGGCGTGGTTTGGGGTGATTGACGAGCGTTCTGGCTGGTGCGGGGGCATGGTGGAGTTGTGAAGGGAACGCTTCATAACTGTGAAGATATCCCTTCGTAGTTATGAAGGCAATGCTTCATACCTTGGGACGGGTAATCTTGGCGGCATGAGTGAGGGGCTCAGTGATCCCAGGGCGATGCGGGCGCTGGCCCACCCGGCGCGCCTGATGATCCTCAATCGGCTGGGTCTCGAGGGCAGTGCCACTGCCACTGAAGTGGCGGAGATCGCGGGGATCACGCCCAGTGCCGCGAGCTATCACCTGCGCATGCTGGCCAAGTACGGGTTCGTGGAAGACGCGCCGCCGCGTGGTGATGGCAGGGAACGGCTGTGGAAGAGCGTGAACAAGCCGATCAGCGTCGGAGTCAAGCCGGGCGATCAGCCGGACGTACGGGATGCCAAGGTGGCTCTGATGCTGGCGTTCCGCAGGGAAGCGCATGAAGAGGCGGATCGCGCCATGGCGGCCGTTGAGGCTGAGCCTGATGAGTGGCGGGATGTCACCCGGTTCAACCGAATGCGGATCAGGGTCGACCCGGAGGAGCTGGCTCAGCTCAACGAGTCGATCGAGAAGCTGGTCGAGCCGTACCTCATTGCCAATCGCGATGAGAAGGCCGCGCCGAGCGGGGCCAGGATCGCTGAAGCGCAACTGAACCTTTTCCCGGTCGCGAAGAGGCCGACGCCGGGGCTGCCTACCGAGGATCACGATGCGGCCGGCTGATGTGGAACTTTGAGTGGTGTCTCCGGTCAGGGTGGGCGGAGGGCCTGGCTGGGGCGGTGGTTGGCGTGCGGGACCGTGTTCTGGTTCTCGGCAAGGGCGGGTGGAGGGCCAAGGGTGGGCGGAGGGACTGGCTGAGGCGGTGGTTGACGTGCGGAGTCGTGCTCTGATCCGCGCTGAGGTGCGGGTTTGGTCGGGCGGTTTGTGGGGGTGAGCTGCCGGGCGTTGGTCGAGTTACAGGAAGCGGCCGGTGTTGGCGCGGTGCATGTCAGATGTTGATGGTGTTTGGTGCCTGGATGACTGAGTGATCACGATGGGGGTGGGTGTGGGGGTAGAGAGCTGGATGTCTGATTGACCGTTGACGGTCAGGCTGGGCTGGTGCGGGAGGTAGACTTTTCGGTGGCCTGTGACCACAGGCCGACTTCGCATGCCCCACTGCGGACCGCGCCATCGGTCCGGGCCATGGGCCCGGCTGGCGGGGTTTCGGGGCATCAGGGCGGCAGACGACGCGCTGCTGCGGCACAACCGAGAACCGCGCCCTTCCGCAGGGCGCCAAGACCTGGAGGACCAGCACATGGCCCCCGTCGTCACCATGCGACAGCTGCTTGAGAGCGGCGTTCACTTCGGTCACCAGACCCGGCGCTGGAACCCGAAGATGAAGCGATTCATCTTCACCGAGCGCAACGGCATCTACATCATTGACCTGCAGAAGTCGCTCTCTTACATCGACCGCGCGTACGACTTCGTCAAGGAGACCGTCGCCCACGGCGGTACCATCCTGTTCATCGGCACCAAGAAGCAGGCTCAGGAGGCCATCTCCGAGCAGGCTGCCCGAGTCGGGATGCCGTACGTCAACCAGCGCTGGCTGGGCGGCATGCTCACCAACTTCTCCACCGTGCACAAGAGGCTTCAGCGGCTGAAGGAGCTCGAGGAGCTCGACTTCGACAACGTCGCGGGCTCGGGGCTCACCAAGAAGGAGCTCCTCATGCGCCGTCGCGAGAAGGACAAGCTCGAGCGCACGCTCGGCGGTATCCGTGACATGGGCCGCGTGCCCAGCGCCGTATGGGTCGTCGACACCAAGAAGGAGCACATCGCGATCAGCGAGGCCAAGAAGCTTGGCATCCCTGTGGTCGCGATCCTCGACACCAACTGCGACCCCGACGAGGTCGACTACCCGATCCCGGGCAACGACGACGCCATTCGCGCCGTCGGTCTGCTGACCAGGGTCGTCGCCGACGGTGTCGCGGCCGGTCTGATGGCTCGCTCCGGCGCCGCCCGCGGTGACGAGAAGCCTGCCGCCGCCGAGCCGCTGGCCGAGTGGGAGCGCGAGCTCATCGAGCAGGGCACCGGCGACGCCGCTGCCGAGGCGCCGGCCGAGGCGCCGGCCGAGGCTGAGGCGCCCGCCCCCGCGGCCGAGGCTGCTCCTGAGGCCGCTCCTGCGGCTGAGGCGGCCCCCGCGGAGGAGGCTGCTCCTGAGGCTGACGCCGAGCCGCAGGCCTGACGTCAGCGCTCAGGTACCCGGGGTTTCCCAGGTACGGGCCCGTCCCGGCCGGGTGGGTGAAGAGTCCACCAGGCAGGGCGCGCGCCTTGCTCCGGCGAACGGAACGGCAGGACGAGGGATGTCCCTGGTCCTGCCGTGACCGGGCAAGGAACGGGCCACGAAGACAAGTGAACGGTTGAGCGAGGGGCCGCGGCCTCGCCGGGTGAGTGATCGCCGGGCGAGGACGCTTCCCAGTGAGGCAAGGACCAAGAGCCGGGCTGAGATCGAGGCTCAAGGTTCAGGGCCGATGCCGAGGCTGGGGCTGTGAGCCGGGATCTGGGCCGTAGGTCAAAGGCCTGGGTCACGGTCCAGGGCCGGGTCCGTGAGGTCGCGGTTCAAGAGCCGCGATCCAGGGCCGGGCCCGTGAGGTCGCGGTTCAAGGCCCGGGGCCGAGGTTCGGGCCGGGGCCTGAGGTCTGGGTCGCGGGCTGGGGTTGTGAGCCGAGGTCCGGGTTGCGATCCAGGGTTGGGTCGCAGGCCGGGCCGGTGGCGAGCCGGGCCGTTCCGGGTGACCGGGGCGGATGACCGGGCCGGGTTGGACCGGGTAGTTCAGCGGGCCAGGGTGGTCGGCCGGGCCGGAGAGGGCGGGTTCGCCCGAACCGGGCGCGGCGGGCCGGCCGGGTGGCGTCGGTGCTGGCTGGTGATGGTCCAGGATGGTAAGCCAGGGCGAGGCTGGGCAGTATGCCAGGCGAGCCGGGCCCCGAAACGCAAGACAGAGGCTGACGCAAGACAAAGGCTTCCGTACGGCAAGCGCCCGCCGTACGAACCAAGGGTGAGCAGGCGTGCCGTTGCCCACCTGATCCACGACGACGACGAAATCCCACAAGGAAAAGCAATGGCTTCCGTGAACATGGCCGATGTCAAGCGGCTTCGCGAAATCACCGCTGCCGGCATGATGGACTGCAAGAAGGCGCTCGAGGAGTCCGAGGGTGACTTCGACCGCGCTATCGAGCTCCTGCGCCTCAAGGGCGCCAAGGACGTAGGTAAGCGCGAGGCCCGCACCGCCTCCAACGGCCTGGTCGCGCTCAAGCAGGACGGCGACTCCGCTGCCGCGCTGCTCGAGCTCAACTGCGAGACCGACTTCGTGGCCAAGGGCGAGCGCTTCCAGGAGCTGGCCGCCCAGGTTGTCGAGCACATCCTCGAGACCAAGCCCGCCGACGTGGCTTCGCTGCTCGAGTCGTCCTTCGACGGCAAGAGCGTCAAGGAGCACCTCGACGTCGCCAACGCCGCGCTCGGCGAGAAGATCGAGATCCGCCGGTTCGCGGTCCTCGAGGGCGGCTACATCGGTGCTTACATGCACAAGACCGACCCGGCGTTGCCGCCGGCCGTCGGCGTGCTGATCCAGCTCGACAAGCCGAACGCCGAGGTCGCCAAGGACATCGCGCAGCACGCCGCCGCGATGGCCCCGCAGTACCTCAAGGCCGCCTCCGTCCCGGCCGACGTGGTCGAGAAGGAGCGCAAGCTCTTCGAGGAGATGACCCGCGAGGAGGGCAAGCCCGAGGCTGCCATCTCCAAGATCGTCGAGGGCCGCGTGAACGGCTGGTACAAGGACTTCACCCTCCTCCAGCAGGCCTTCGTCAAGGAGAACAAGAAGAGCGTGGGCAAGTACGCCGAGGAGAACGGCGTCGAGGTCCAGGCCTTTGTCCGCTTCAAGGTCGGTCAGGCTTAGGCTTAGGCAAGCAACCGGCCAGGCAGGCCCGCCGCTCAAGGCGGGCCGCCCGGCCAAGGCAAGAAGCAAGCCGACAGCCTGAACTTGATTCACCGAACGAAGGAGGCCGCCGCCGTGCAGGACCACCGGGAGCCAGCCCACGAATCCACACGGACGGCGGCTTCCTCATCTCAAAATCCGCACAACCCGCTCAGATGGAAGCGGGTGATGCTGAAGTTGTCAGGAGAGGCGTTCGCCGGCAGCGAGCCGCTGGGCATCGATCCGGTGATCGTCGATCATCTGGCCGATTCGATCGCCGAGGCCGTCAAGGAAGGCGTACAGGTCGCGGTCGTGGTCGGCGGCGGCAACATGTTCCGCGGCGCCACCCTGTCGCAAGGAGGCATCGACCGCGCCAGAGCCGACTACATGGGCATGCTCGGCACGGTCATCAACTGCCTGGCCCTGCAGGACTTCCTCGAGCGGCGGGGCGTCGAGACGCGCGTCCAGACCGCCATCACCATGCAGCAGGTGGCCGAGCCGTTCCTGCCGCGCCGCGCGATCAGGCACCTCGAGAAGGGGCGCGTGGTCATCTTCGGCGCGGGGCTCGGCTCGCCGTACTTCTCCACCGACACCGCGGCGTCCCAGCGGGCCCTGGAGATCGGCGCGGAGGCGCTGCTCAAGGGAACGCAGGTGGACGGGATCTACGACTCCGATCCACGCAAAAATCCGGATGCGGTCAGGTTCGACCACCTTGATTACGGCGAGGTGCTGCTCCGCGACCTCGCTGTCATGGACGCCACCGCGATCAGCCTGTGCAAGGACAACGACCTGCCGATCGTGGTCTTCGACCTCATGGGCGAGGGCAACATCCTGCGAGCGGTACGCGGTGAGAAAATCGGCACGCTGGTGAGTCCCGCAGGCAAATGAGGGAGCGAGCCCGACATCGCCAGCTAGAAGACAGGGAGCCGCTGTGATCGACGAAACCCTCCTCGAAGCCGAGGAAAAAATGGACAAGGCCGTCTCGGTCGCGAAGGAGGACTTCGCGACCATCCGTACGGGCCGCGTCACCCCCTCGATGTTCAACAAGATCAACGCCGAGTACTACGGCACGCCGACGCCGATCCAGCAGCTGGCGTCGTTCCATGTGCCGGAGGCGCGCATGGTGCTCATCCAGCCTTTCGACAAGAGTTCGATGGGCGCCATCGAGAAGGCCATCCGCGATTCCGACCTCGGTGTCAACCCCACCGACGACGGCCAGGTGATCCGCGTGACGTTCCCGGAGCTCTCCGAGGAGCGGCGCAAGGAGTACATCAAGGTCGCCAGGAACAAGGGCGAGCACGCCAAGGTGTCGGTGCGCAACATCCGCCGCTCCGCCAAGGAAGTCCTCGACAAGATGATCAAGGACGGCGAGGCGGGGGAGGACGAGGTCAGGCGGGCCGAGAAGGAGCTCGACGACCTCACCCAGAAGCACGTCGCGAAGATCGACGAGCTGCTCAAGCACAAGGAAGCCGAGCTGCTCGAAGTCTGAGCGGCACGCCGCACGGCGGACCGCGTTCAACTCGCCGCCGCAGGCAGCAGGCCTACGGTGGTCGCGTTGGGCCGGCCGCCGCAGGCAGCGGTTCGCACCTATGGCGGGTCGTCGCAGGCGGTGGTTCGCACTTCCGCGGTCGTCGTAGGCGGCGGTTCGTGCCTGCGGCGGGTTGTCGTGGGTAAGGGGTTCGTGCCTGCGGCGGGTCGTCGCGGGTAGCGGCTTGGGCCTGCGGTGGTCGCGTTGGGTTGGCCGCAGGTAGCGGGTCTTGAACGGCTCTCGCCCCGAGTGGCGGGGGCCGTGGCTCTTGGAGAAACTCTGTGGAAGAACGTACGGCTGACACCAGCTCGAGCGGCGGCGGCCGTACCGGAAGGAACCTGCCCGCCGCGATCGCGGTCGGTGTGGTGCTGGGCGCGCTGGTCATCGGCACGATCTACACGATCAAGGAGCTGTTCCTCCCGGTGGTCGCCGCTGCCGTGGGCGTCGGCGCGATGGAGCTGATCAAGGCCTTCGCCACCCGTGGGATCAAGGTGCCCGCCGTGCCGGTGCTCGCGGGCCTGGTGGCGATGCATGCGGGCGCGTACTGGGGCGGGCCGACGTGGCTGCTGGCCACGTTCGCGGTGTTCGCGTTGGTGCTCCTGGTCTGGCGCATGTTCAGTGACGGGACCGACGGTTACGTACGGGACGCGTCGGCCTCGGTGCTCACGCTGTTCTATCCCGCCATGCTCGCGGCGTTCGTGCCCATGATGCTGCGTCTCCACGACGGCGACCACCGGGTGCTGATCTTCATCGCGGTGACCGTGGCCAGCGACATCGGCGGTTACTTCGCGGGCGTGCTGTTCGGCCGGCACAAGATGACGGCGATCAGCCCGAAGAAGACCTGGGAGGGGCTCGCCGGGTCGGTGATCGCGTGCACGGCCGTCGGGGCGTGGCTCGTGGTCTGGCTGATGCACGGCGCCATCTGGCAGGGAGCGCTGATCGGCGCGCTGGCGGCGGTGCTGGCCACCGTGGGCGACCTGATCGAGTCGATGATCAAGCGGGATCTCGGCATCAAGGACCTGGGCACGATCCTGCCCGGCCACGGCGGTCTGATGGACCGGCTCGACTCGCTGGTGACGACGCTGGTGCCGGTCTGGCTGCTGATGACGCTGTTCTTCTAGCTACCGCTGCTGCGCCTTCAGCGTCTCGGTGGTGACCGGTGAGAGCCAGAGCCACCGTACGGCCTCACCCCCGAACGCGAATCCTGACATGTCTGGCATGTGGGGTGCGTTGGCCAGCATCAGGACCCCCGAATACCGCGGCCCCAACGGGAACGTCGAAGGCTCGTGATACCACTTCGCCGTGTGCCCGTGGCCGAGCCACGTGACCGAGTGCCACGGATACTGCGACAGCCACACCAGCAGCAGCGCCGCGTCGCGCGGGTCCTCGCGGGTGGCCACGGCCAGCTCGATCCTGGCGTACGCGCCCGGCTTGTCGATCCACTGCTCGACCGTGGGCATGCGCTGGCAGCTCATCCCCACCGTGGACAGCACGGTGTAGGCGCGGCCCTGATGCGGCGGCCGTTCGGTGATGCCGACGGTCGGCAGCCGCTCGCCGCTGGCGTCCCAATAGCGTCCCGCAGGACCGAGCGCCCCGTCCAGATGCCCCATCACGAACTGCTGGAACGACGGCCACGACCCCTCGCTGTGCCGCCAGCCCCAGTAGGACCTGGCGTTGGAGAGGCGGGACTGCAGCCCTTCGAGCGCCTCCGACAGCGCCCACGCGAACGGCGACTCGCCCACCGCGTCGCGGGCGTAGCCGGGCATGCCCCTGCTCATGTCGGCCCAGCCGGGGATGACCGCCAGCAGCTCCTCGTCCTCGTACAGGGCGACCCCGTCCCCCTCCTCGAACCACAGCGCGGTGAGCTGCCCGAGCGGCCTGCGGCCGTCCGGGTGGAGGGTGTTGGCCCTGGGCATCAGCGGCGGCAGGCCGGCGTTGATGCGGGCCAGGTCGACCACCGCCGGGGCGGGGCGATGGTTGGCCAGCCAGACGGCGCCGTGCACCGTGCCGTCGGGCGAGCACAGGTAAGCTACCGAGGAGTCCTCGTCACGCTCGACCACGAGCGTCCGGCTGCCGTACGGGTTACCGGCGGCGAGAACGACCTCGGCGCCACCCTCGCCAGATGCCGACCGAAAAATCGCCATACGTGATGACTGTAGATCCGGTGGCAGCCACGATGCGAGCCGTACCGTAACCAGGAATGCCACCTCCGATCCGAACGTTCATTACCCTGATTGACAGCCACTCAAAGCAAAGGCAGGAACGTGTCCCAGCCCCCAGGCCAGCTCACCTTCGTCGCGCCCCGGCGGGCCAAGCCCGCACGGCACCTGGCCGACCTGTCGATGGCCGACCGGCGGGCCGCGGTCACCGAGCTGGGCGAGAAGGCGTTCCGCGCCGACCAGCTCTCGCGCCACTACTTCGAGCGGCTCACCACCGACGTCGGCGCGATGACCGACCTGCCGGCGGCCTCCCGCGAGAAGCTGGCCGCGCTCCTGCCCGACCTGCTGACCTCGGTGAGGGAGATGACCACCGACCGGGGCACCACGCGTAAGACGCTGTGGCGGCTGTTCGACGGGGCGCTGGTCGAGTCGGTGCTCATGCGCTATCCCGACCGGGTCACGATGTGCGTGTCCTCGCAGGCCGGCTGCGGCATGAACTGCCCCTTCTGCGCCACCGGCCAGGCCGGCCTCACCCGCAACATGTCCACCGCCGAGATCGTCGAGCAGGTCGTCGCCGGCGCCCGGTCGCTGGCGGCCGGCGAGGTGCCCGGCGGGCCCGGCCGGGTGAACAACGTCGTGTTCATGGGCATGGGAGAGCCGCTGGCCAACTACAAGCAGGTCATCGGCGCGGTGCGGCGGCTGGTGGAGCCCGCGCCGCACGGGCTGGGCATCTCGGCCCGGGGCATCACCGTCTCCACCGTCGGGCTGGTGCCCGCGATCGGCAAGCTCGCCGACGAGGGGCTGCCCGTCACGCTGGCGCTGTCGCTGCACGCGCCCGACGACGAGCTGCGTGACACGCTGGTGCCGATCAACACGCGGTGGAAGGTGGCCGAGGTCCTCGACGCGGCGTGGGCGTACGCGGCGAAGACCAAGCGGCGGGTCTCGATCGAGTACGCGCTGATCAAGGACATCAACGACCAGGAGTGGCGGGCCGACCTGCTCGGCAAGCTGGTCCGGAACAAGCTCGTGCACGTCAACCTGATCCCGCTCAACCCGACCCCGGGATCGAAGTGGACGGCCTCCCGGCCCGAGGACGAGCGGGCGTTCGTGCGGCGGCTGGAGTTCCACGGCGTGCCGGTGACGGTGCGCGACACGCGCGGCCGCGAGATCGACGGCGCCTGCGGCCAGCTCGCAGCCGCCGAATAGCCCACTCGCCAAGAGCTCCCCCGGGCGGAACGGGGCTAGAGGGGTGCGATCGAGCGGGCGGCGAAGCCCTCGATCAGGTCGGCGATCATGGCGGCGCCCCTGCTGTTCAGGTGGATGTTGTCCGTGGTGAGCTGGAGGCCGCGGCCCTTGGAGATGGCGTCCAGGCTGCGGCCGAGCAGGAAGTGCTGCATCGCGGCGGTCTGCGCCAGCCGCCCCTCCGCCTGGTAGCGGATGCCGGGAGCCCGGCCCCGCTCCTCCAGGTAAGCCGTCATCCGCTCGTTGAGCGGCAGGTACGTGACACCCTCGGCCGCCGCGACCCGCCGGACGATCTCGCTGTACTCGGCGGCCCGCCGCACCGAGACCGAGTCGAGCTCCTCGCCGATGACGGGCAGGGAGAGCATCGCCACGCGGGCCATCGTCTCGTCCTGGAGGCGGCGGGCGATGGTGGTGAGGTTGGCGGCGTAGGCCTCCGGGGTGGGGTCCGCGGAGAGTTTCCAGCGCTTGCGCAGGGTCTTGGCGAGCGTCCCGCTGAGCGTGGAGTTCGCGTCGTTCGTGCCGATCAGTACGGTCACCACGTCGGGGTCCTGGCTTACGACGTCGTCGAGCCGCTTGACCGTCTCCGACGACGGCTCGTAGTTGACCCCGGCGTTGATCACGGTCGCCTCGGGCAGCCGGGAGCGGAGCATGGCCACGTAGTCGGCGCTCACCTGTGCGCGGGTGATGCTGTCACCCAGGCAGATCATTTTCACCGTCGTCTCCTCTAGGGTGAGTGAGTGTTCACTAACCTACCCTACGCCGGAGCCACACGTACGTCCCCAGGCCGATCAGGCACCACACCAGGGTGATGGCGCCGAGCTCGGGGAGCTGGTCGAGGAGGTGACCCCCGTTCGCCGCCTTCATCCAGGCGATGAGCGGGACGGTGAGCCAGTGCAGGGGCGAGGAGCTGAGCAGCAGCATCGCCAGGAACCCCAGCAGCAGCCCCATGATCGAAAGCGCGGGGGAGCTGATGACCGCGCGGCTGGTGAGGGCGCCCAGCGCGGTGCCGGTGAGCGCGGCCAGGGCGTTCAGGACGAGAGCGGCGGCCAGCACGCCGCGCGAGGGAGCCTGGCTCACGCCGAGCAGGAGCGCCGCGCCCATGCCGAGCGCCGCGAACGCCACACACGTCACGAACGCCGCCATCAACCCCGCCGCCACCTCCCTGCCCCGCCCGCCCACCTGGATCGCGGACAACTCGCGCTGCCGGTCGGGCTCGGTGTCGAGGAGGCTCCTGGTCGCCCAGGCCAGGACGGGGATGATCAGCACGGCGCCGTCCGTGAGGGCCGAGGCCTCGCCGCCGCGCGGCGCCCGGCTGCCGTAGAGGATCGCCAGCATGGCGAAGGCCAGAAGGAGCGCCTGGAACATGCGGTGCGAACGGATGTAGGCGGCCAGCCGGAACGTGGCCAGGGCGATCATCCGGACTCCTCGATCTCGCGGGCCAGGTAACCCTCGCCGCGCATCCTGGCGAGGAAGTCGTGGACTTCGGACGCGGGCACCGTGACGGCGACGACCGTCCCCCTGTCCTCGACCGGTTCGAGGCCGGGCGCCGTCGTGCTCTCCTTGAGGCGGCCGTCCACCAGCGACCAATGGCGTATCCCGGGCAGCGAGCGCAGGCCGCCCTGGTGGTCGCTGACGATGACGATGCCGCCGCGGCCCGCCACCTCGCCGGCGATCGAAGGGAGCGCTTCACGGGTGTCCACGTCGAGCCCGGCGAACGGCTCGTCCAGGATCAGCAGCCCGGGCTCCGACATCAGCGCCTGGACCAGGCCGACCTTGTGCGCGCTGCCCTTCGACAGCTCGCCCAGGGCGACGGTGAGGAGGTGGCCCATGTTCAGGCGCTCGGCCCACGGCTCCCAGAGGGCGCCCCCGCGTACCCGGGACATGTGGCGCAGATAGGCCGTGACCGTGAACGGCTGGGCGGTCGGGAAGCGGTCGGGAGCGAAGCCGACCGCCTCGGGACGCCCGGCGATCGTGCCGGTCGTGGGCCGGGTGAGGCCCGCAAGGAGGCGGAGCAGAGTCGACTTGCCTGCCCCGTTCACGCCGGTCAGCTCGATCACATCGCCAGGGGCGAGCTGGGTGTCGACGTCTTCGATGACGAAAGGATCACGTCTTCGATAGCGGAAGGAGACCTTGGACAGACGCATGGTCTTGTAACGCTATATGTCGGGTCGCATCGCTAGCATAAAGAGCCCCACAATGGAGACGCCCCCAGCACGTTCTCAAGAGGAGTGGGCTTGAATCGCTTTCCACGCGTCATGGGTATGCGTTCAGGCTATGACCCCGCCGAAGTCGACGCCCTGATCGGGCGGATCGAGTCGACCTTGGGCAGGGGCATGCCCACTGTGGAGCCCGTCAGCGCGGACGACGTGCGACGGGCCACGTTCCGAGCCAAGCGTGGCGGATATGTCGAGACCGCGGTCGACTTCGCCCTGGAGGCGTTCGTGGTGGCGCTGGAGACCCAGGCCAAGCGGCCGGTACGCCTCGCCATGGCCGAGCCGACCGGCGAGATGCTGCGCGAGGAGTGGTTCGAGACCCAGGCGGCCCGCGTCGAACGGGTGGCCTTCCGCCCGGGTCGCATGGGCACCGGCTACAACGAGGACGAGATCGACGCCTTCCTGGACCGCATCGTGGCCACCCTGCGCGGGACGACCGACTTCCCGGTGACGGCCAAGGAGGTGCGGGCGGCGAAGTTCTCGACCGTGCTGTTCCGGTCCGGCTACCTCATCGCGGACGTGGACTCCTTCCTGGCCGGCATCGCGGACGTGCTGGAGCAGCGCCGTTAGGCGTTCTCGACCACGGAGAGCAGCCCGCCGAGGTCGGGCAGCAGCTGCTGGATGATCTTCTCGTCGGCGGGTCGCTCGCCCTGGCGGTTGATCCACACGCGCGGGATGCCGAGGCGGTGGGCGGGGACCATGTCGTGGAAGTAGCTCTGCGCCACATGCACCCATTGAGTGGGCTCGTACGAGCGCCTGAAGGTCTCGAAGTGCGCGTCGGCCGGCTTGTACGCGCCCACGTCCTCCGACGTCAGCACCGCGTCGAACGCCACGGGCAGCCGCCGCCGCGTCTCGGCGATGAGGTCGCGGTCGCAGTTGGTGAGCAGCGCCAGGCGCCAGCCCGCGCCGCGCAGCGCCGACAGCTCGGCGCCCACCTCGGGGAACACCGGCCAGTACGGGATCGTCGTGCCCAGCACCTGGGCGTCGTCCTCGTTCAGCTCCACCTTCTCGTCGGCGCAGGCCCTGCGGAGCGCCTCGGCCATCACGTGGCGGTAGCGGAGTGTCGGGGACTCGGCCTGCACGACGTGCTCGTGCCGGTTGTACGCCTCCAGCAGCCGCGCCCCCTGACCCGGCGCGATCAGCTCGGCGCTGGTGCGGATGCCGTGCCGCCAGTCGACAAGTGTTCCGAAGCAGTCGAACGTTACCCATCGCATAGATCTCATAATGAGGGACATGGCGATATCCGTGCGTCCCATCGAGCCGCAAGATCTCGCGAACGTGACCCGGGTGCTGACCGAGAGCTGGGGTGGCTCGACCGTGGTGGCCCTGGGCCGCGGGGAGTTGGTCGACGCGGCCGCGCTGCCGGGCTTCATCGCCGAGATCGAGGGCGAGCCGGCCGGGATCATCACGTACGCCCGGCGTGGCGACTCCGTGGAGATCATCACGATCGACGCGGTGGTGCCCGGCAGGGGAGTGGGGGCGGCGCTGCTGGACGCGGTGCGCGCCGTCGCGGCCGAGGGCGGGGCGGCCAGGCTCTGGCTGGTCACCACCAACGACAACACGCACGCCCTGCGGTTCTACCAGCGGTACGGGTTCGACCTGATCGCCCTGCACCGCAACGGCGTGGACCGGGCGCGGGACCTCAAGCCGGGCATTCCCGCCGAGGCCGACGGCATCCCGATCCGGCACGAGCTGGAGCTGGAGCTGCTCCTCTGACCTCCCGCTCCCCGCGCGGGCCGGTGAGGGGCGCCGGGGTCAGTGGAGGATCTGGTGGAGGGTGGCTGTCAGGCGGGTCGCCGGGTCGTCCTCGCTCGCCGAATCGTCCGAGCGCCAGGCCACGTAGCCGTCCGGGCGCACCAGGACGGCGTCGCAGCCGTACCGCGACTCCCAGTGCCCCTCGACGTCGACCAGCTCCGACCCCACCCGGTACACCCGCACGCCCTCGACCGCCACCCGCGCCCACTCCTCCCCGCCGGGCCCGCACAGCAGCACGAACGAGTCGTGGAACAGGTCGTGGACGCCGATCCGCCGCCCGTCGAGGGAGAGCCAGAGGTGCGGGGCCCGGGTGCCGGGAAGGGCGTGTCGTGACACCCCGTCGCCGAACACCGACTCGGGCGGGGTCCCGGCCATCGCCGTGGACGCGTACCGCTGCCCGAGGACGCACGTGACCGGGTCCACCAGGTCGTCCTCCGAGCCGGAGCCGAACCTGGCGGCCTGGCTGCGCACGGTCACGTCGGCCAGCTCCAGCGCCACCGGGCGGCGCTCGGCCTCGTACGTGTCGAGCAGCGCGTCCGAGGCCCGCCCCGCGAGCACGGCGGCGAGCTTCCAGGCCAGGTTGTGCGCGTCCTGGACGGCCGAGTTGGCGCCCAGCCCCTGGGCGGGCGGCCACACGTGCGCGGCGTCCCCGACGAGGAAGACCCGGCCGGAGCGGTAGCTGTCGGCCACGCCGACCGCCTCTGTCCAGGACGCCTTGCTGACGATCTCGACCGGTACGTCGCGGCCGATGACCGCCTTGGCCGCGGCGACGCAGTGCTCGTCGGTGAAGTCGTCGGGCGACTCCTTGTCCGGGTCGTAGAGCAGGGACAGGCCCCAGTGGTCGGGCAGCGCGTGGGAGACGAACGCCGCCGAGGCGGTGCCGCCGGGTTCGCCGACGATCCAGAACAGGGCCCGCTTGGTGATGATCTCCGACAGGTCCGCCTTGATGACGTAGGTCACGAAGTGCCGCAGGGGGCCGAGGCCGGTGCGGGCGATGCCGAGCCGCTCCCTGGTGGCGCCGCCGTAGCCGTCGGCGCCGATCACATACCGGGCCCTGATCGTGTGGCGCTCGCCGGTGGCGCGGTTCTCCACCACGGCCGTCACGCCGTCGGCGTCGGGCTCGATCGACCGGCACTGCGTGTCGAACCAGAGCTCCGCGCCCTTGGCGCGGGCGGCCTCGATCAGGATGGGCTCGACCGTGCTCTGATCGGCCATGCAGAGCTCGCCCGCGGTCAGCTCGGGCAGCGCCCGCGGGGACTCGTCGCCGAACAGCCACTGCCACTCGCCCGCCAGCGTCGCGCAGCGGGCCACGCCGGCCTCCTCGTCGAAGGGCCGGCCCGCCTCCTTCACGGGTTCGTCCAGGCCGAGCGGCCGGTAGATCTCGAGGGTGCGCGGGTTGATCCCCCGGGCCCGGCCCAGCAGCGACACGCCGGGGTGGCGGTCGACCAGCAGGCAGGGCACGCCCTGGTGGGAGAGGAAGAGGGCCGAGGCGAGGCCGGCGTAGCCGCCGCCGACGATGAGGACGGGGGTCTGCTTCACGACGCCTTCTCCAGGGTGCGGGCGGGGTCGTCGACGGTCGGGTGGGTGCCGTTCCGGTGGGCCTGGCGGACGTCGCGTACGTACTCGGGGGACAACATCGCGGTGATGATCGCGACGCCGCCGCGGCGGACGCGGATCTCGCTGCCGGCGGCCCTGCCGACCAGGCGGATGCGCCGCGCGGAGCCCTCAGCGGGCGCCTGGTGGTCCTTGACCTGGCCCCTGCCGCTCCAGCGCAGGTCCTGGTGCTCGACGGTGGCGTCCTCGGGGACCAGCAGCTTGACCACGCCGCGGTCGAGGTCGAGCCGCAGCTCGATCTCGGCGGGCAGGCCGGGGGAGCGCAGGTCGACGGTGGTCTGGCCGTAGCGGGTGCGGATCTCGAAGCGGCCCGCGGTGGTCCAGTTGCCCAGGCGCCGGGTGACGGCGTGGTCGGTGTGGATGCGTTCGATGTCGCTCATGAGATTGATAGTTGCAGTGAAACTAGTTTCACGTCAACTAGTAATTTTGAGGCTAGTATTGGCCCATGGCTCTCGATCGTGGCTCGCCTCTCGCCCTGACCGTGCTGGCCCTGCTGCGCCACCAGCCGCTGCATCCGTACGGGATCCAGCGCATGCTCAAGCAGTGGGGCAAGGACCTGGTCGTCAACGTGGGCCAGCGGGCCGGCCTCTACCGGACCATCGACCGGCTGCTGGAGGCCGGCCTGATCAGCGTCCGGGAGACCGAGCGCGACCAGCAGTACCCCGAGCGCACGGTCTACGAGCTCACCGCCGAGGGCGGGACGGCGCTGCTCAAGTGGCTGGACGAGATGCTGGCCACGCCCAGGCAGGAGTTCCCGCAGTTCCCGGCCGCGCTGGCGAACGCGCTCATGCTCGCCCCGGAGGACCTGGCGGCGGCGCTCGAGCGGCGCGAGCGGGCGGTCGCCGAAACGCTGGCCGGGCTGGAGGCGAGCCTGGCCGACGATGCCGACCTGCCGCGCATCACCATGCTGGAGATCGAATACCTGCGCGAGGTGACGGCCGCGGAGACCCAGTGGCTGCGCGCGGTCATCGACGACCTGCGGGCCGGGCGGCTCACCTGGTCGCGGGAGTCGCTGGAGGAGGTCGCGGCGGAGCGAGAGTGACAGGGGCGGGCTCGGCCCGCGGCCTGTGCAGCAGGGCCACGATCACCGCGGTCACCGGGGCGGCCAGGAACGCGCCGATGATCCCCCAGAGCAGGCCGCCCACCGCGATCGCCACCAGGATGATCACCCCGGGCAGGTCGAGAGCCTTGCCGTAGACCTGCGGCGCCAGCACGTGCCCCTCGATCTGCTGAATCGCCACGGTCACCCCGACCACGATCAGCGCCACCAGCCAGCCCTTGGCCACGAGCGCCACCACCGCGGCCAGCAGCCCCGCCGTGAACGCCCCCACGATCGGCAGGAACGCCCCCACGAACGTCAGCACCGCCAGCGGCAGCGCGATGGGCACGCCCAGGATCCACAGCGCGAGGCCGATGAAGAACCCGTCCACCGCACCCACGATCGCGATCCCGCGGATGTAGCGGCCGATCACGGAGAAGATCAGGACGCCGGTCTCGGTGATGCGGGCCCTGGCCGAAACGGGCGCGAGCTCCACGAGCCAGTGGAAGAGCCGGTCGCCGCCGTGCACGAAGTACACCGACAGGACGAACGCCACCGCCGCCCCCACCACGATCTCGCCCGCGGTCCTGACCCCGGCCAGCGCGCCCGTGGCGATCTGGCGGCCCTGGGCGGTCAGGTACTCCTTGGCCTGCGCGGCGAGCTTACGCGGGTCGACCCCGAACCTGGAGGTCAGGTCGTACAGGTTGTCGAGCACCCTGGTGAGGCTGACCCGCAGCTGCGCGATGCTGTCGATGGTGGGCGGCACCAGCAGCGCGATCAGCCCTCCGGCCAGCACGATCCCGCCGACGAAGACGATCGCGGTGGCCAGGGCGCGGTTCACCCCGCGTGACCTGAGCCAGCGGGCCGGGGGCAGCAGCAGCGCCGTGATGAACACGCCGACGACGACCGAGATGACCACCGTGGCGATCTGGTTGAGGCAGAAGCCGACCACCGCGATCAGCGCGACCCACCCGAGCAGCCGCCACGGCCCCATCCCCTGCCCCCTATCGTGCCTGGTCAGAGGCCTTCCCCGGGGGGATGGGGGGCAACCCTGGTCAGGCGGGCGGCGTCAGGTGGAGGCGCTGGGAGCGCTTGTTCTCCTCGTACGTCTCCCGCGCCGCGCCGGTCGTGCCGCCGACCTCCGCGACCGGCACGTCCCACCACGCCTCGGAGGACGGGGCGTCGTCCGCCATCGGGTCGGTGCGTACGTAGATGACCGTGGTCCTGGAACCCGAGCGGGCCTCCTCGAGCGCCTTGCGCAGGTCGGCGACCGACTCGGGGCGCAGCACCGTGGCGCCGAGGCTGGCCGCGTTGGCGGCCAGGTCGACGGGCAGCGGCCCGCCGTCGCGATGCCGGTACGAGGTGCCGAGCCGCTCCGCGCCCACGCTCTCCGACAGGCGGCCGATGGAGGCGAACCCGGAGTTGTCCACCAGGACGACCACCAGCTTGATCCCCTCGGAGATCGCCGTGATCAGCTCCTGGGCCATCATCAGGTACGAGCCATCGCCCACCAGGACGAACACCTCGCGCTCCGGCACCGCCATCTTGACGCCCAGCCCGCCGGCGATCTCGTAGCCCATGCAGGAGTAGCCGTACTCGACGTGATAGTTGCCGGGCCCGCTCGGCCGCCAGAGCTTGTGCAGGTCGCCGGGCATCGAGCCGGCCGCGCACACCACCACGCCGTCCTCGGCCGCCGCGGCGTTGACCGCGCCGATCACCGCGGACTGGGGCAGCGGCGAGCCCTCCAGCGAGTAGGCCCGGTCCACCGCCGCGTCCCACTCCCTGGTCAGCTCGGCGGCCCGCGCGCGGTAGTCCTCCGGCGCGCCCCTCCAGCCCGCGAACGCCTCGACCAGGTCCGCCAGCCCGTCGCGGGCGTCGCCGACCAGTTGCAGTCCCGACAGCTTGGCGGCGTCGAAGGCGGTGATGTTGAGGTTGAGGAAGCGGGCGTCGGGAGCGAAGATCGTCCGGGAGGCGGTGGTGAAGTCGCTGTAGCGGGTGCCCACGCCGATGATCAGGTCGGCCTCGCGGGCCAGCGCGTTGGCGGCCGTGGTGCCGGTGGCGCCGATCGCGCCCACGGCGAGCGGGTGCCCGTACGGGAGCGCGCCCTTGCCGGCCTGCGTCTCGGCGACCGGGATGCCGTACGTCTCGGCGAAGATCCGCAACTGCTCGGTGGCCTCGCTGTAGATCGTCCCGCCGCCCGCGACGATCAGCGGGCGCACGGCCGACTTGACCAGCTGGGCCGCCCGGAACACGGCGGCGCGCTCGGGGCGCGGCCTGGGGACGTGCCAGACGCGGCGCGCGAACAGCTCCTCCGGCCAGTCGTGGGCCTCCGCCTGCACGTCCTGCGGCAGCGCCAGCGTCACCGCGCCGGTCTCGGCCGGGTCGGTGAGCACGCGCATGGCGGCCAGCAGCGCCGACGGGAGCTGCTCGGGGCGGTTGATCCGGTCCCAGTAGCGGGAGACCGGCTTGAAGCAGTCGTTGACCGAGATGTCGTACGAGCGCTGGTCCTCCAGCTCCTGCAGCACCGGGCCCGCCACGCGGGTGGAGAAGATGTCGCCGGGCAGCAGCAGCACCGGCAGCCGGTTGATCGTCGCGCCCGCCGCGCCCGTGATCATGTTGGTCGCGCCGGGGCCGATGGAGGTGGTGCAGGCCAGGGTGGCCAGGCGGTTGCTGGCCCGGGCGTAGGCGGCGGCCGTGTGGACCATGGCCTGCTCGTTGCGGCTCAGGTGGTAGGGGAGGTCCTCGGTGGAGGTGGCCAGCGCCTGGCCGAGCCCGGCCACGTTGCCGTGGCCGAAGATGCCGGAGCAGCCGCCGAAGAACCTGCGCTCCACGCCGTCGCGCTCGCTCCACTGCTGGGCCAGGAAGCGCACGACGGCCTGGGCGACGGTCATATGGGTCATGAAGTCCTCCCGAACGGCAGTCTCGGGTCTGTGGGCTGGCTTTCCCAGGAGGAGCGGATCCACGCGTGGCGGGGGTCGTCGCAGAAGGCCATCGAGCGTTCCTCCGCCGGGCCCGCCAGGACGTTCAGGTAGTAGAGGTCGTAGCCGGGGGCGGCCATGGCGGGGCCGTGGTAGCCGTACGGGACGAGGACGACGTCGCCCGAGGAGACCTCGGCCAGGGTGTCGATGTGGCCGCGTTCGGAGGAGTAGACGCGCTGGTAGGCGTTGCCCTGGCCGGCCACCTCGAAGTAGTAGATCTCCTCCAGGACCGCCTCGCCGGGGTTGTCGGTGTCGTGTTTGTGCGGCGGGTACGACGACCAGTTGCCGCCCGGGGTGATGACCTCCACGGCCATGAGCTTGTCGCAGTCGAAGGCGCCGGGGGCGCAGAAGTTGTTCACCTGGCGGGTGGCCTGGCCCGCGCCGCGGATCTCGACCGAGACCTGGTCGGCGGGCACGTAGCGGGGCTCGAGGGAGCGGGTGGCGAGGGCGGAGGGCAGGGCGATGCGCCCGGTGCCCCGGAGGGTGACGTGGGAGCCGATCGGGACGTAGGCGAAGTCGCTCGGCCCGCTGAAGACCGAGGGCCGTCCCGTCAGCTCGAACGTCGCGGCGGAGGTGGTGACCGTGCAGGATCCCGACAACGGGAGGACCAGCGTCTCCTCGTCGCCGGTGTCGAACGAGACCGGTGTGTCCGCCAGGTCCACGATGCGCAGGCCCGAGTACGTCCAGCCCGCCAGGGACGGGGTGATCTCGACGGACCAGGGGCCGTTCGCGGCCTTGCCGAACGGAACGTATGTCATGCGCGGGTCTCCCGTACCAGTGCCGCGGCGTTGTCCACCGCTTTCGCTACGTCGTCATCCGGAGGGTAGAGCAGGGCTCGGCCCACGACGAGGCCGCGTACGCCGGGAAGGCTCAGGGCGCGGTCCCAGTCGGCGTAGGCGGCGTCGATGTCCGGCGGGTCGCCGCCGAGCAGCAGCGCGGGCAGGGTGGTGGCGGCCATCACGCGCTCCATCTCCGCCACCGCCGGGATCTTGAGCCAGGTGTAGGCGGAGGTGGTGCCGAGCGCCTGGGCGATGCTGATCGCGCGGATCACGGCCTCGGGGGACAGGTCGTTGCGCAGCGCCCCGGACTCGGAGCGCCGCGCCCAGAAGGGCTCCACCATGGCCGGCAGGCGGTGGCGGGCCAGGTCGGTGACGGCCCGGGCGCAGGACTCCAGGGTGGCCACCGTGGCGGGGTCGGCCGGGTCGATGCGGAGCAGCATCTTGCCGCCGTCCAGGCGCATCTCGTCGATCGAGGCCGCGTCGAAGCCGGTGAAGCGGTCGTCCACCTCGAAGACCGAGCCCAGCAGGCCGCCCCGGTTCATGGAGCCGAAGGCCAGCTTGCCCTCCAGGGCGCCGAGCAGGAGCAGGTCCTCCATGACGTCGGGGGAGGCGAGGATGCCGTCCACGCCGGGGCGGGAGAGCGCCACCTGGAGGCGGTCGAGCAGGTCGGCGCGGCTGGCCATGGCCAGCGGCCGGTCGCGTACGCCCAGGGCGCCGCGGGCCGTGTGGTCGGCGGCGATGATCAGCAGTCGCTCGCCCTCGCCGGGCAGTCCGCGCCGCTGCCGCCGGGCCGCGGCCTCGGCGATCTCCTCCGGCCGGGTGGCCCGGATCTGGGTGAGCCGCTCGTAGCCGGAGGTCCTGGGCAGGGTGAGGTCGCTCAAGAGCCCGCTCCGTTCAGCAGGTCTTCCACCTCGGCCGTGGACGGCATGGCGTCGGCGCAGGCCAGCCGGGCCGCCACGAACGCGCCGGCCGCGTTGGCGAAGCGCACCGTCCGCTCCAGCGGCCAGCCGCGCAGCAGCCCGAGGCAGATCGCCCCGCCGAACGCGTCACCCGCTCCGATGCCGTTGACCACCTTCACCTCCACCGGTTCCGCCACCACGCTCTCCTCGGAGGTACGCGCGAGAACCCCCTCAGGGCCCATTTTCACGATCGCGACCTTCACCCCGGCGTCCAGGAGCGCCTGCGCGGCGGCCTCCGGGTCGCGCACGCCGACCGCGTTCTCCACCTCGTCGAGGTTGCCGACCGCGACGTTCGCGTACGGGAGCGTCCGCCGCGCGGCCTCGTGGGCCGCCTCCCGCGACTTCCACAGCGACGGCCGCCAGTCGAGGTCGAACACGGTCCAGCCCGACGTGCGCGCCGACAGCGCGGCGGCGTGGGCGGCGGCGCTCGGCTCCTGGCTCAGCCCGGTCAGCGAGAACCAGAACAGGCTCGTCTCCGCGATGGCCCCGAGGTCGAGATGGGACGGGGAGATCTGCAGGTCAGGCGGGTGCTCGCCACGGTAGAAGTAGATCGGGAAGTGGTCGGGCGGGAAGATCTCGCAGAACGTCACGGGAGTCGGCGGGCCCTCGACGGTGCTCACGAAGGCGTCGTCCACGCCGAACCCGCGGATCGCCCTGCGGACGAACTCTCCGAAGGGGTCCGCTCCCACACCGGTGATCACGGCGGAGCGCAGCCCGTGGCGCGCCGCGGCCACGGCGACGTTGGTGGGGCTGCCGCCGAGGAACTTGCCGAAGGATTCGACGTCGGCCAGGCCGACACCGGTCTGCAGCGGGTAGACGTCGACGCCGGAGCGCCCGAACGTGATCAGGTCGTACAAAGCACCTCCAGGATGGAGCTTACCTTCGACACTATGGCATATTGTCATGACATTCGGATGTCCGCTATGTAACCTAATGTCCCTCGACTCAAACCCCCGGGCGACTCACAACACGCCTGTTCGGACGGTTGGCTCCCGGCCCGCTGAGCAAAGACACAGCGTGTGAGCACTCTCCGCAAATTTGGCCAGGCCTTTACGTCATATGGATGTCATGACATATTGGCCCAGGGCGTACCTCCTTACGGACCTGTCGGAGGGTTTGGATGGCATTGCGGAAACGGTCGATAGGTGTGGTCGCGGTCATCACCGCGGCCGGGCTGGGGCTCGCGGCCTGCGGCCAGTCGTCCGGCGGCGGCGGAGGCGGTGACGCCATCGAGCTGACGATCACCCAGAACGCCATCGCGGGCGGGAAGAACGCCGCCGGCGCCAACTTCATCGCGAACTGGGTGATTCCCAAGTTCGAGGCGGCGCAGAAGGCGAAGGGCAAGAACGTCAAGGTCAAGTTCGTCCCCAGCGGCGTCGACGACGAGCAGTACAAGACCAAGCTCTCCCTGGACCTCAAGTCAGGCAAGGGCGCCGACGTGATCGACATCGACGGCATCTGGGCGGGCGAGTTCGCCGAGGCGGGTTACCTCAAGCCGCTGGCGGACCTGGTCGGCGCGGACGCCGACAGCTGGGACGGCTGGTCGCAGATCCCCGAGGCCGTCCAGGGCCTGGCCACGTTCAACGGCAAGAAGTACGCGCTGCCCGTCGGCACCGACGGCCGGGTGCTCTACTTCAACAAGACGCTCTTCCAGAAGGCCGGGCTGCCGGCCGACTGGCAGCCGAAGAGCTGGCAGGAGGTCCTCGACGCCGGGACGAAGCTGAAGTCCTCCGGCGTGCCCGTGCCGATCCAGATCAACGCCGGCACGGCGATGGGCGAGGCCACCTCCATGCAGGGCGTGCTGCCGCTGCTCGCGGGCGCGGGCGGCGAGGTGCAGAAGGACGGCAAGTGGGCGGGCGCCTCCCAGCCGCTGAAGGACGCGCTCGGCCTCTACCAGAAGATCTACGGCGGCGGCCTCGGCGACCCCAAGCTCCAGCAGGAGGCCAAGGGCCGCGACAAGTCGTTCCAGCAGTTCGCCGCGGGCAAGATCGGCATCCTGATGGAGGGCGACTACTTCTGGCGCGGCGTCGTCAACCCCGCGACCGGCGTGGCCAAGATGGCCGACCGCGACCAGGTCGTCGGCTATGCCATGATCCCCGCGATGGAGCCCGGCAAGGGCATCCGCGGCCAGGACTTCGTCAGCATGTCGGGCGGCGCGCTGCGTACGGTGAACCCCGACAGCAAGCACCCGAAGGAGGCCTTCGAGCTGGCGACCTTCACGCTCTCGCCGGAGGGGCTGAAGGAGGAGACCAAGGACGGCAACGTCCGCATCACGCCGCGCACCGACGTCAACAAGGAGATCCTCGCCGGTGAGCCGCTGCTGACGTACATCTCGGAGAAGGTGCTGCCGCTGACGGCCTACCGGCCGCCGGTGGCCGTCTACCCGCAGGTGTCGGTGGCGCTGCAGGAGGCCACGGCCGCGGTGGTGGGTGGCACGGCGCCCGACCAGGCGGCGGCCGACTACCAGAAGAAGCTCGAAGGAATCGTCGGTGGCCCTGGCAACATCGCCTCCTGAGGCCACCGAGGCCGCCGCGCCGGGCCGCTACAGCTCGGACGCGGCGGGCCTGGGCAGGCTGCGGGCAGGGGCCTTCGTGGCCCCCGCCCTGCTGCTCGTCGCGGTCTTCCTCGTCTTCCCCGCGCTCTGGGTGCTCTATCTCGGCCTCACGAACTACCGCCTGACCGGCGCCGCCGCGGCGGCTCCCCGGTTCGTCGGGCCGGCCAACCTCATCGACGCGGTCTCCAACCCGGAGTTCTGGAGCTCCACCTGGCTGACGGTCGAGTTCGTGGCGGGCTCGGCGGTCATCGGGCAGGTCGGGCTCGGCTTCACGATCGCCTGGTTGCTGCGCGACCGGCGCGGGCCGGTGAAGCGGGTGGTCGAGGGCCTGGTCATCCTGGCCTGGATCCTGCCCAGTGCGATCGTGTCGTTCCTGTGGGTGGCGCTGCTCGACCGCGACGCGGGCACGCTGAATGCGCTGCTCGGCATCCAGGGCTTCGCCTGGCTGCTCGATCACCCCATGCTGTCGATCATCGTGTTCAACATCTGGCGCGGCACGGCGTTCTCGATGATGTTGTACGGCGCCGCGCTCGGGAACGTGCCCCCGTCGCACCTGGAGAGCGCCCGCCTGGCCGGGGCCTCCGGCTGGCAGCAGCTCAGGGACGTGGTGTTCCCGCACATCAGAGGCCACATCCTGACGAACCTGCTGCTGATCAGCCTGTGGACCTTCAACGACTTCACCCCCTTCCTGCTCACCGCGGGCGGCCCCGACGGCAAGTCCGAGGTGCTGGCCGTGCACGTGTACAAGGTCGCGCTGCAGAGCGGGGAGCTGGGCCACGGCGCCGCGGTCTCCACGATCATCCTGCTCATCAACCTGGTCGTGGCGGTGTTCTACCTGCGGCTGCTCCGGAGCAAGAAATGACGCGTTTCGTGCTGGGCCGGATCGGCTTCTACACGCTGATCGCGGTGCTGCTGGCCTTCTTCACGATCCCGCTGCTGTGGCTGGTGACGGCGCCCTTCACGTCTAACCCGACGTACCAGGTCACGGTGCCCGACTTCACCTTGGAGAACTTCAAGGCGGTCGTCGAGCATCCGTACGCGCTGCCGTCCCTCTACAACTCCGTGCTGCTGTCGGTCGGCACGGCCGTCCTGGTGGTGATCATGGCCGGGCTGGCCGCGTACGCGCTGAGCCGGGTGCGCCTGCCCGGCCGGGACGCGCTGCTCTACGCGTTGCTGCTGCTGTCGTCGATCATCACGGGGACGGCGGCCATGGTGCCGTTGTTCCAGCTCGCGGTGGAGCTCAACCTCATCGACTCACAGTTCGGGCTGATTCTCATCCTGACCGGCGGGCTGCTGCCGGCGGCGATCTTCATGCTCAAGGACTTCATGGACTCGACGCCGAAGTCGTACGAGGAGTCGGCGCGGGTGTTCGGGGCCACGCCGCTGCAGATCGTGCGGCACGTGGTGGTGCCGCTCGTACGTCCTGGCCTGGCGACGGTCGCGGTCTGGGCCGTGGCCAACGTGTGGGGAAACTTCCTGATGCCGTATCTGCTGCTGAGGGACGTCGAGCAGTATCCGGCGGCGGTGATCACGTACACCCTCTACACCGAGGGCGGCCAGGCCAACCTCAGCATGTTGTCCACGTTCGGCCTGCTGTACTCGATTCCCGTGGTGCTCATGTACCTGTTCGTCAGCAAGAAGTACGGCTTCCGCTTCCACGGAGGGATCAAGCGTTAATGGCCGGAATCGAACTACGCGGGCTGACCAAGGTCTATCCCGGCGGGGTGAAGGCGCTCGACTCGCTCGATCTGGTCATCCCCGACGGCGAGTTCTTCGCCCTGCTCGGCCCCTCCGGCTGCGGCAAGACCACGCTGCTGCGCACGATCGCCGGCCTGGAGACCGCCACCGGCGGGGCCGTGGTCATCGGCGACCGGGACGTGACGGGCGTGCAGCCCGGCGGCCGGGACGTCGCCATGGTCTTCCAGGACTACGCGCTCTTCCCGCACATGGACGTCACGGACAACATCGCCTACCCGTTGCGCATCAAGAAGGTCGCCAAGGGCGCCCGCCGCGACAAGGCCGCCGAGGTGGGGGCGCGGCTCGGGCTGGAACAGCTCATGGACCGGCGGCCGGGCCAGCTCTCGGGCGGGCAGCAGCAGCGGGTGGCGCTGGCCAGGGTGATGGCCACGCAGGCGCAGGCGTTCCTGTTCGACGAGCCGCTGTCCAACCTGGACGCCCGGCTGCGGCTGGAGGCGCGTACGTTCCTGAAGAAGCTCCAGCGCGAGCTCGGCGTCACCACCGTCTTCGTCACCCACGACCAGGCGGAGGCCCTGGCCATGGCCGACCGGATGGCCGTCATGGAAGCCGGGCACATCCGGCAGATCGGCACGCCGGCCGAGGTCTTCCAGCGGCCCGCGAACACGTTCGTGGCCGGATTCATCGGCTCGACACCCATGAACCTGCTCGACGGCGTCGTACGAGGTGACACGCTGGAGGTGGCAGGGTGCAAGGTGGCGGTCCCGGCCTCGGCCGAGGGACGGCTCTCCGACGGGGAGAAGATCGTGTACGGCGTGCGACCCGAATACCTGGCCTACTCGCCCGAGCCCGGCGGGGGCGCGCTGGGCGGCAAGGTGGCCATCGTGGAGAACCTCGGCGCGTCCCACCTGGTGACCCTCGATGTCAACGACGTGACCGTGCAGGCCGTCGTGCCCGAGGGGAGCGAGCCCGAGATCGGCGACGACGGCTACGCGACGCCCCGGCGCGACCGCGCCCTCGTCTACCGGGACGGAGAGCTTGTTTGAGAGGGCACTGGAGTCTGGACGACCGGCTGGAGCGGATCCTGCGCGAGGTGCCCTTCGAGGTGCCCGCGGGGACCGCCGCCGTGACCGTGCGGCTGGCGTACGACCGGTCGCAGGGTGTCATCGACCTCGGCTGCGGCGCTCCCGGCGGCTTCCGCGGCTGGTCGGGCGGCGCGCGTGACGAGTACACGATCACCCCGGACTGGGCGACGCCCGGATACCTGCCGGGCGAGCCTGAGGCGGGCACGTGGCACGTGTGGCTGCGGCTGCACCGCATCCCGCCGCAGGGCCTCGACTACTCGCTGGAGATCACCACCTCGGCCGTCGCCCCCGCCGAGCCGGTGGCCGAGGAGCCGCCGCACGGGGAGCGCCCGCCCCGGCGGGACGTGCCCTCCGTCGACGGCCTGCGGTGGTTCGCGGGCGACTTCCACGCCCACACCCTGCACAGCGACGGCAGCCTGACCATCGCCGAACTGGCCGAGCTGGCCCACGGGCGCGGCCTCGACTTCCTGGCCGTCACCGACCACAACACCGTCAGCCACCACCCCTGGCTGGGCAAGATCGACCGTGGGATCACGCTCATCCCGGGTCAGGAGGTCACCACCGACCGGGGCCACGCGAACGTGTTCGGGGAGGTCGGCTGGGTGGACTTCCGGCAGCCGGCCGACTCCTGGGTCGAGCACGCCGAGCGCGCGGGCGGGCTGATCTCGATCAACCACCCGCTCGGCGGCGACTGCGCCTGGCTGCTGCCCATCACCCGGCGGCCCCGGATCGCCGAGGTCTGGAGCTCCGGCTGGTGGGACCGCCGCTGGGGGGCGCCGCTGGCCTGGGCGGACGCCTGGCGCGACGACGTGATCGCGATCGGCGGCAGCGACTTCCACCGCCACGGCTCCGACGGCCTGCCCGGCGGACCGACGACGTGGGTGCTGGCCGAGGACACGAGCACGGTGCTGGACGGCGTGCGCGCCGGGCGCACCGCCGTCTCCACCGGCCTCGACGGCCCGCTGCTGCTCAGGCTGGGCGACGAACTGCTCGCCCTGGACGCCGACGGCCTGGTCCTGGTACGCCCCGACGGCACCCGGCAGGTCGTACGCGGGGAGCGCGTCCTGCTGCGGGCCCTTGACGGACGCCACCGCCTGGAAACTTACGAGAACGAGGTGATCGCACTGTGCGAGTGAAAGTCGCCAACGCGCCCGTGAGCTTCGGCGTGTTCGAGCTGGCCACCGAGCCGCCACCGTTGAGCGCCGACGAGATGGTCCGGGCGCTGTCCGAGGCCGGGTACGAGGGCATCGACTCCGGGCCGATCGGCTACCTGGGCACCGGATCCGGGCTCGCCGACCGGCTGGCCGGGAACGGGCTGCTGCTCGCGGGCGGCTGGGTGGACCTGCCCTACGGCGACGCGGCGGCGTACGAGGCCGGGCTGCCCGCGCTGGAGGCCGCGCTCGACGTGTTCGCCGCCGCGCCGCCGGCGCCCGAGGGGTTCGGGCCGCGGCCCACGCTGGCCTGCTCGGGGTCGCCGGAGCGGTTCGCGCGCCCGGGTGGGAGCGTTCCAGGATTGGCGGCGTCCGAGTGGGCGGGCTACGCGGCCCGGGTGCAGAGGGCGGTCGACCGGTGCCGCGAGCGCGGGCTGGAGCCCGTGTTCCACCACCACCTCGGCACCTACGTCGAGACCCCCGACGACGTCGAGCGACTGCTGGAGCTGACCGACGTGCAGCTCTGCCTGGACACCGGCCACCTGCTGCTGGCCGGGGGCGAGCCGGTGAGCGCGCTGCGCGACTGGTCGGGCCGGGTCGGGCACGTGCACATCAAGGACGGCGACACGAAGATCCTCGCCCAGGCCCTGGCCGACGGCGTGGACCTGCGCGAGCTCATGGGGCGCGGCGGATTCGCCCCGCTCGGTGAGGGCGAGCTGGACCTGCCCGCCGTGGTGCGCGTCCTGGACGAGATCGACTACGCGGGCTGGGTCGTCATCGAGCAGGACACCCTGCCCGGACGCCGCACCGTCGCCCAGAACATCGCCGACCAGGCGGCCAACCGCCGCAGGCTGGAGGACTTGGGGCTGTGAGAATCGCGCTGGTGGGATGCGGCGCCGTCACGCAGGCGGTCTATGTGCCGTTGCTGTCGAGGCGGCGCGACCTGTTCGAGGTGGTCGCGGTCTGCGACCTGTCGCGGACGCTCGCCGACGCGGTGGGTGACCGGCTGGGCGCCGCCGGGCGCTTCACGTCGGTGGCTGAGCTGCTCTCGGCCGGGGGCTTCGAGGCCGTGCTGGTCCTCGCCTCGGGCTCGCACGGGGAGACGGTCGGCCGGGCGCTGGCCGGCGGGTACGCCGTGCTGTGCGAGAAGCCGCTCGCGCTGACCAGGGCCGAGGTGGCCGGCCTCCCCGAGGGGCGGCTGATGGTGGGCTACATGAAGCAGTACGACCCGGCCGTGCGCCGGGCCGAGGAACTGCTGGCCGAGCTGGGCGGACCGGAGGCGATCAGGTCGGTCGAGGTGACCGTGCTGCATCCGAGCGGGGAGTCGCAGCTGGCGTTCGCGAACCTGACGCAGGCGCGGGACGTGGATCCGGGGCTGCTCGACTCGTTGCGGGCCGCCGAGCGCGACCTGGTCTCGCGGGCGCTGGGGGAGTCGGCGCCGGAGCAGGTACGGGCGCTGTACGGGGTGGCCTTGGGCTCGATATGCCACGATTTGTCGCTCTTGAGGCGCTTTACCGGGTCTCCTGCGGAAATTTCGTACGTTGAGGCGTGGGGGCCCGCGCCGGGGTCCATCGAGATCACCGGGCCCCTGCCCGTCCGGGGGCGGTTCTCGATCCGCTGGCACTACCTGGAGGACTACCCGGCCTACCGCGAGACTGTGGCCATCCACCACGACAGGGGCTCGCTGGAGCTGGTCTTCCCCTCGCCCTACCTGATGAACGCGCCCACCACGCTCACCGTGGTCTCCGGCGCCGAGAGCCGCACCGAATACCGCGACGTGACCGAGGCGTTCGAGGTACAGCTGGCCGCCTTTCATGCTTTCGTGAACGATGGCAAGCCGCCCCTCACCGACGCGGGCGGCGGGCTGGAGGACATCGTGACCGCCCAGCGGATCGCCGCTCGTTACGCCGTACAGCATGATCTGCCCATCGGAGGGGAGGCCGCGTGAACACCGAGATCGTCGTCGTACCGCACACGCACTGGGACCGGGAGTGGTACGAGCCGTTCCAGCGCTTCCGGCTGCGGCTGGTGGCGCTGCTCGACGAGGTGCTCGACACCATGGAGCGCGAGCCCGCCTACCACTTCACCCTCGACGGGCAGCTGGCCTGCGTGGACGACTATCTGGAGGTGCGGCCCGAGAACCGCGACCGCATCGCCGCGCTCGTCGAGTCGGGGCGGCTGGCGGTGGGGCCGTGGCAGATCCTGCTCGACGAGTTCCTGTGCTCGGGCGAGAACATCGTGCGCAACCTCGAACTGGGCATGAGCCGGGCGGACAAGCTCGGCGGGGCGATGCCGGTGGGATACCTGCCCGACATGTTCGGGCACACGGCGCAGATGCCGCAGATCCTGCGCAAGGCCGGGCTGCTGCACGCGTGCGTCTACCGCGGGGTGCCGTCCTCGGTGACCACGGACGCCTTCGCCTGGGTCGCGCCGGACGGGACGGCGCTGCGCACCCAGTACCTGCCCGCGGGCGGTTACGGGAACGGGGCTCACCTGTTCTCGGACTCGGCCGGGCTGGCCGAGCGGGCGGCCGCGTTCGTCACGACCATGCGGGAGTGGCACGGGGCCGAGGGGGCGCTGCTGGCCATGTACGGCACGGACCACTCGGCGCCGGTGCGCGGGCTGCCGGAGATGGTGGCGGCGATCGGCGCCCGGATGGACACCCTGTCCGGATATATCGGGAAATATTCCGGTGAGGTGGACGGGCTGCCGCGCGTCGAAGGCGAGCTGCGCTCCCACGCCCGCGCCAACATCCTGCCCGGCGTCATCTCGGTCCGGGCCCACGTCAAGCAGGCCATGGGCCGCGCCGAGCGGATGGTCGAGCGCTACGCCGAGCCGCTGGCCACCCTCTGGGGCGCCGAATGGCCGGGCCGCTTCCTCGACATGGCGTGGTGGCGGCTGGTCGACGCCAGCGGACACGACTCGGTGACCGGCTGCGGCGTGGACGACACCGCCCAGCAGGTGGCCGCGCGCATCGCCGAGGCCGAGCACCTCGGCCAGGCCGTACGCGACATGGTGACCGCCCGGCTGGCCGCGTCGGTGCCCTCCGACGGGGTGCTCCTCGTCAACCCGACCCCCGCCGTGCGCAGGGGCGTCGTGGTCGTGGACGTGGCCGGCACCGACCCGCTGGTGGACCCCTCGGGCGCGCCGGTGCCGGTGCAGCCGCTGGAGTACGCGCCCACGCTGCTGCTGGACGAGGAGATGGACGCCGCCACGGCGCTGACCTTCGTCCACGGCACCGAGCTGTACGGGCAGCACATCACGGCCTGGTCGGTGGAGGGCGAGACGCTGACGTTCACGGTGGCGCGGGAGACGTCGGGCGTGATCGACCTGGACGACCTGCGCGCGGCGACCGGCGGCGTGCGGCGGGTGCGCATCCTCGCCGAGCCCAGGCGCACGGTCGCCGCCCTGGTGGAGGTCCCGCCGCTGGGCCACACGAGCATCCGGCCGGTGCCCCGCGAGCAGGTGCACGGGTCGCCCGCCGGTGAGGGCCGGCCGGCTCCGGCACCGGTGCGCGGCGACGAGGAGGTGCTGGACAACGGCCTGCTCCGGGTCACGATCGCCGGCGACGGCACGCTGACGCTGGCGAGCGCGGACGGCACGACGGTCACGGGAGCCGGGCGCATCGTGGACGGCGGCGACGTCGGCGACACCTACAACCACGCGCCTCCGGCCGACGACCTGCTCGTGTCCGAGCCGTCGTCCGTCGAGACGGAGCTGATCTGCTCGGGTCCGCTGGTGGCGGCGGTGGACGTACGGCGTACGTACCGGTGGCCGGCATCGGGTGACGGGATCGACGGCGCGCCCGAGTTGCCCGCTCCCTCGCGGGCCCCGCGGACCGAGGAGATCGTCGTCGCCACCCGCGTCGAGCTGCGGGCCGGCGAGCCGTACGCACGCCTGCGCGTCGAGTTCGACAACCGGTGCGCGGACCATCGGGTCCGGCTGCACGTGCCGCTGCCCGCCCCGGCGACGGAGTCGCACGCCGAGGGCCAGTTCGCGGTCGTCACCCGCGGGCTCACCTCGGAGGGCGGCTGCGGCGAGACCCCGCTGCCCACCTTCCCCGCCTCCTCGTGGGTGGCGGCCGGAGGCGTGGCGGCGCTGCTGGAGCATGTGACGGAGTACGAGGTGGCGGACGGCGAGCTGGCCCTGACGCTCCTGCGTTCGGTCGCCTACCTGTCCCGCAACCGCAACGCCCTGCGCCCCGAGCCGGCCGGGCCGCAGTTGCCGACCCCGGCCGCCCAGTCACGCGGGATCCGCTCGGTGAGCCTGGCGCTGATGCCGTACGCGGAGTCCTGGCAGGAGGTCGTGCCGCAGGCCGAGACCTTCCGCCACGACCTGCTCGTGGTCCCGGGCCAGGGCGACCGCGCTTCGGCGCTGCCCGATCCCGCGTCCGGGCTGTCGGTGACGGGCGACGGCGTGGTGATGACCTCGCTGCGGATGCGTGACGACCGGCAGGAGCTCAGGGTCGTGGCCCTCACGCCGGCCGCCACGGAGGCCGTCATCGAGGGCGCCTTCACCGAGGCCCGCCACGCCGACCTGCGCGGCCGCCCCGGCGACCGGCTCCCGGTCGCGGACGGTGTGCTCCGCCTGGCGCTGAAGCCGTGGGAGATCGCGACGGTTCAGCTCTCCGGATAGCCGCCCCGGCGCCTGCTCGCGCCTCGGTTCAGCTCTCCGGATGGCCGACGAGCCGCCTCAGCGCCTGCTCGCGCGCCTCCCTGGCCAGGTCCTCCTCCGACCGGGGCAGGCCGAGCGCCAGCGCCCGGTCCAGGTCCGCCAGCGCGCCGCGGAAGTCGCGGAGCGCGATCCGGACCTGGCCCCGGCCGTAGAGTGCCCGGGCGGCGTTGCGGTCCAGGTCGAGGGCGTCGTTGTAGGCGGCTTCCGCGTCCGCGGGCGAGCCGGCCCGCCAGAGCGCGTGGGCCAGGAGCGTGCGGGCCGGGACGTCTCCCGGCATCCTGGCCACCGCCTGCCGGCCCAGGTCCACCGCCTCGTCCGGGCTGCCCATCGACAGGCAGACCTCGGCGAGCGCTGTCAGGACCCGTACGGTGGCCAGGGCGTCCTGCTGGCTCTCGAACTGCGAGCGCGCCGCGGTCAGCGTCTCCCTGGCGGCCTCCAGGTCGCCCTCGACCCTGGCGACCTCCGCCTTGAACGCCAGCAGGTTGGCGAACTGCCGCTCGTCGCCCTGCTCCAAGGAGCGGCTGGCCGCCACGTCCGCGAAGCGGCGGGCCGAGATGAAGTTGCCCTCACCGAGCGCGGCCTCGGCGGCGGCGCGGAAGTCGGCGGGCGTGTGCTCCTGCGGCCGGTCGCGGGCAGGCGTGACGTGGTGGGCGGTGCGGATGGCCTCGACCAGGCGTTCCTGGCCGAGCTGGTACCACAGGCTCCTGGCGCGCTGCTCCTCCGTGAGGATGTGCCGGGCCACCAGGGCGTCCACCACGGCGTTGGGCATGTCGGCGGTCTGCGTCAGGCCGCGGTAGGCGGTGCCGCGCGTGCCCCGCTCGGTGATGAAGGTCGTCTCGATCCAGGCGCGCAGCTCCGGCTCGGACACGCCGGTCTCCAGGCTCACGTCGCGGACCGCGCGGTCGAAGTAGGCGGCGAGGATGCCGGCGAGGTCGCCGAGCTGGGCGAGCAGCTCCGCGGTGATCGTGTCGTCGTAGTCGCCCAGGCCGGACCAGAGCGCCGCGCACGCGATCTGCAGCTCGAAGGGCGAGACCCGCTCGCTGACGATCTCGACGCTCTCGCCCAGCCGGTCGGTGTAGGTCGTCTTGCGCAGCCGCTCGACCAGCCGCTCCGCCACGCCGGGCGCGTAGCGGTGGCCGCTGTGCGAGGCCGGTCTCGTCACCGCGGCCACCGCGGACGCCTGACCCAGGCCGTCGAGGCGCACATAGGCGAACGGCTGGGAGCTCAGCAGCCCTTCGTAGCCGCTCAGCGTGGCGAGCTGGTCGTCGCGCACCAGGAGCAGCAGGTTGAGCGGCAGGTCCCGCAGGGCCTGGGCCAGCTCGCCGATGAGGCGGTCGCGCTCGGGCAGCCGGGCGGGGAAGGCCGTGAACAGCTCTTCCATGTGGTCGATCGCGGCCAGCACCCGGTGCGGGGCGGCGCCGGAGAGGATGCTCTCCAGCGCCGAGCCGACCGTCTGCCCGGGGTCCGGGGTCTGGCGGGCGGGGGTCCAGCTGCTGATCAGGGTGAAGCGGTAGCCGCCCGGCCCGGACGCGTGCGCGAGGGGCCAGGTGGGCTGGTGGATCAGCCGTCCGACGGGTAGCGTCAGCGTGCGCGGCTCGTCGTCGAGCAGCGGGAGGACCCCGGCGTGCAGCAGGGACGTCTTGCCGACTGCGGCGGGGCCGTGGAGCACCACCACCCGCTCGGACAGCCAGGCGTCCCGCAGGTGGCGGGCCTCCTCCGACCTGCCGTGGAACAGGGCGGACTCGGTGCGGCGGAAGGGGCGCGGGCCGACGTACGGCTCGGGATTGCTGGTCATGGCGTCCCCCGGAGTCCGGCGGCAAGCTTGTCGTTGAGCGAGCGCGGGGTCTCCCACAGGATGCGGATGCTCTGGGCCTGGAAGTAGCGCGCGAGGTATTGGCGCTCCTCGGCGGAGTGGTCGTCCGGGTTGAGCTGGATGCTCGTGTGCTCCCTGCGCATGGTGCCGGGCAGGCCGTGCAGCAGGGTCCGGAACATGACGTGGAACGTCCAGTCGCGCAGGCCGTAGCCGATGAACAGCAGCGCCTTCGTCCGCAGCGCGGTGCGGACCGGGAAGGGCAGCAGCGTCATCGGGTGTCCGCCGCGGAGGGCAGCGGACGACGCGTTGGTGTGCCTGCCGTCCTGGGCCAGCCTGACCAGGAAGTCGAGGTAGTCGTCCTCGATGAGCACGATCGAGTGCGGCTCCTTGTGGTGGCCGTGCAGATGGAACACGAGTGGCCGCTCCACGCACGGGGTGAAGGCTGGTTCACGAAAAGGACTCCCGGTCCAGTCGTCGGAAGACATCGCATACCACGGACACAAGTCCCAGATGGGCTGTTTCCTCGCCTGCTGCAGCGCCAGGAACATGAAGTCGTCGTAGTTCGTGGTGATGTACAGGGGGAGAGGGTAGCGGGCCAGCACGGCGTGCACCGGGAATTGATCCGTCCGGTCGGGCGGGGTCGCGTTGGCGAACTCGGCCCTCAGGAATTCGCGTTTCGTCCTGGTTGCGTCACGATAGACCATCGTGGTCGCGTATTGCATCACGCGTGCCAGGTTGTCGGAATCCGCGTACGGGTAGTTGATCTTGCCGGCCCATTTCGCGGCGAGCTGACCACCGAGCGGGAGCCGCTCCGCGCTGGCTCCCGCGCCGAGAAAGGGGATGCAGTCACCATTGTTGAGATCCCCGATCAGCAGATCCCAGGCGGCCTCGTTGTCGCGGTCGATGCCACCGGCGTGCACGCGTCACCGCCTTCCGGGTCATGGCGGCGAGGTGCGGAACCCTTCAGAGGGTCCATGAAAGGGCCGCCGCAGTCAATAGCCGAGAATGGCCGCATGGTGGCACGGCGTGATCTCCGACATAGCTCAATATATGTTAGTAATCCCGGCAAAGAGCGCTTTAGGTGACGGAGCAAACCGCCATTAAGGGCGGTCCGCTTCAGGGGGAAATGCTCTTTCCGCTGGGTGCGGACGCGACCTGCGGCGGGCAGATATCGCATTAGGATCGGTGGCGAAAGCCGAATAGCGACCAGTGGCGGTGATCGTGATGGAGGACGTCGCGCGGCAGGAGCGCCGCCCCACCCTCTGGGGGCGGGAGATCCCGTTCCGCAACCGCTGTTTCACCGGTCGTGAGCGTGAGCTCGCCGAGCTCCACAGCCGGCTCGCGCAGCACTCGACCGCGCTGGTCGGCCAGCCGCCCCAGCCGGTCTACGGCATGGGCGGCATCGGCAAGACCGAGATCGCCGCCGAATACGCGCATCGCCACGCGGAGCACTACGACCTCGTCTGGTGGATCAGGGCCGAGCAGGAGGAGACCATCGTCAACTCGCTGATCGGGCTGGGCCGCAAGATGTCCCTCGACGGCTTCCGCCCCGACGATCGCGACTACTCCGCCAGGCTGGTCCTGTCCGCCCTCGCCAATCGCGAGCTCTACGAGCGATGGCTGCTGATCTACGACAACGTCGAGAGCGCCAACGCGGTGCAGCACTACCTGCCCAGCGGCGGCGGCCACGTCATCATCACCACGCGCGACCGCCACTGGCGGCGGGCGATGGACCTCGACGGGATCGAGGTAGGGGAGTTCCTTCCCGACGAAACGGTCAAGTTCTTTCATAGGCGGGTGACCGCCCTGGCCGACCCGGGTAGGTCCGGCTCCGTGGAAGCCGAGGCCGACGCGAAGGAGCTGGCCAATCAGCTCGGAAACCTCCCGCTGGCCGCCGAGCACGCCGCCGCGTATCTGAACGAGACCGGCACCAGCATCTCCGAATACCTGGAGTTGTTCCGCGACAACGCGCACGCGCTGCTGGCCAGCTCGGTCGACATCAAATACCCCCAGACCGTGGCCACGACGTGGAGCGTCTCGCGCAGCAAGATCTCGCCGGAGGCCGACGCGCTGTTCAAGCTGCTGGCCAGCCTCTCCGCCGAGCCGATCGCCGAGGAGCTGCTCGTGCAGCCCGCCGTGGCCTCCAAGCTGCCGCCGCCGCTCGACCGGGTGCTGAGCGGCGTGACGGAGTTCCGCAGGGCGGCCAGGGAGCTGGGCCGCTACTCCATGCTCAAGCTCGACGGCGTGCGCAACGTCGTGCAGCTGCACCGCGTCGTGCAGGCCGTGACCAGGGACCGCATGGTGCGCGAGGACCCGGAGGCCGCGGCCCGCTTCCAGGAGGCCGCCCACCTCCTGCTGGCCGCCTCCGATCCCGGGGCGGTCGACCGCGAGGACAGCGAGCAGATCTACCAGCGGTCCCTGCAGCACCTGGTGCCCTCGCGGGCGGTCGAGTCCGCCGACCGCCTGGTCCGCAAGCTGATCATCAACCAGGTCGAGCAGCTCTACCGCCGCGGCGGCCACCAGGAGAGCCTGCGGATCGGCCTGCCGACGCTGGAGCTGTGGCGGCAGCGGTTCGGCCAGGACGACAAGCAGACCCTGGCCCTGGCGGTCCAGGTCGGCAACGCGCTGCGCACCGCCGGCCAGTGGGAGGAGAGCCTGCGCCTGCACGCCGACACCCTCCAGCGGCTGCGCGACAACTTCGGCGAGCTGGACGCCGTCTACCTGAGCTGCGCCCGCGTGCACGACGTCGGGCTGCGGCTGCTCGGCCGCTACGCCGACGCGCTGGACAACGACCTGAGGCTGCTGCCGCTCTTCGAGCAGCAGCTGCGCCCCGACCACCCCGACACGCTGCGGATCCGCAGCAACGTGGCGGTGAGCCTGCGCTGCCTGGGCCGCTTCCAGGAGGCCCTGCGCTACGACGACGAGACGCTGGCCGAGCGGCAGCGCATCTTCGGCCCGGTCGAGCACGCGACGCTGAGCTCGCAGTTCGGCCGCTCCCGCGACCTGCGCGGGCTGGGGCGCTACGAGGAGTCCCTCGACCTGATCCGGCGGATCAGCAACGCCATCGACCGCAAGAACCAGCCATGGAACCAGTTCCGGCTCCTGGTCGCCATCGACTTCAGCGTGGCACTCAACCGGGTCGGCCTCTACGAGGACGCCTTCGTCCAGGGCGTGAAGGCCTGGGAGCGGCACAAGTCGACCCTCGGCCAGGAGCACCGCCAGACGCTGCAGTCGGCCACCAACCTCATCAACGACTACCGGCTCACCGAAGACCTGGCCGGCGCCCAGCGGCTGGGCGAGGAGACGGTGCTGAGCCTGGAGAAGGTGGCCGGCCCCGACCACCCCAACACGCTGGCGGCCTACAACAACCTGGCCATCGTGCTGCGGGTCAGGAACAATCCGGGCGGCGCCCGCGGGCTGAGCGAACGAGCGGCCGAGGGGATGAAGGCCCTCCTGGGCGACACCCACCCCAACACCCTCATCGCCATGTACAACCTGGCCAGCGACCTGGCCGCGCTGGGCGAGGTGGGGCAGGCCCGGAGGCTGGGCGAGACCGTGCTCGAGCGCAACGTCACGACGCGGGGCCCCGACCACCCCAACACCCTGGCCGCCATGGCCAACCTGTCCCTCGACCGCAACGCCGACGGAGACAAGGACGGCGCCCAGAGCCTGCGGGAGAAGATGCTCGACGGCTACCAGCGCTCGATCATGCCTGACCATCCGCACGCCCGGCTGGCCGCCCAGTACGGCCGGGTCAACCTGGGCATCGAGCCCATGAACGACTGACGGTCTAGATCGAAAACCCGGGATTGGCGCTCAGCCAGCGCGCACGGTGCCCGTCCCGGAGCTCGGCCGCCCGCCGCTCGGCCGAGGCGGGCACCGGCTCGTGCAGCCACTCGCCGAGCCGGCCCAGCAGCCCGTTCACCAGCACCTCGCCCGGCCCGGTCAGGCCCCCCGAGCCGCTCGCGCGGGTCAGCGCCTCGAACGTGATGGCCCGGCGGTAGGCGAACTCCGCCTCCGCCCGCTCGACGGCCGGGCTCGCGTGGCGTTCGGCGGCCGGGCTTGCGTGGCGTTCGGCGCGCCAGAACGCGGTGATCGCGAAGTTCGCGAAGCAGCCCTGCAGCAGCGCGCCGAGCGGTCGCGGGTCGGAGCGCCAGGGCGCGTACCAGCGGCGTTCGTCGTCGGGGCCGGTCAGCTCGACCATGTCCTCGACCGCGCCGAGCACCAGGTGCCACACCTCGTGGACCAGGCTCTCCGCGAACGCGACCGGGTCGGGCGGCGGCGAGAGCGCTATCGCCCCGTACGCCCAGCCGGACGTCGCGCTGGCGGGCCGCGCTCGATCCCGGCCCTCCAGCGGCACCAGCGTGGTGAAGACCGCCGCGATCGTCCCGGCGGCGTGGTGATGCCGTTCGCAGAGCACCTGCCAGGCGCGGGCGAGCTCGCGCTGCCACCACACCGGGTCCGCCTCACCCCGCCTGCCGAAGCCCGCCAGGTACGGGTCGACCGCGTCGAGCCTGACCGCCAGCCCCAGCCCGTCCGCCTGCGCGTGCAGGGACGGGATCGGGACGAGACCGGACTCCGCGAACGTGCCGAGCCCCGGGACGAACGCGCCGGGGCCCAGCTGCGGGGGGGGGGGGGGGGGGCCCCCCCCGCCCCCCCCCCCCCCCCCCCCCGCGCCCGGGCCCCCCCCCCCCCCCCCCGGCCCCGGCGGGGTCCGGGCGCGAAGCGGTCATCGTCCCGACGAGCGCGTCGAGCCGTTTG
>NZ_JBIUCF010000013.1:0-268836 GCF_044593615.1 Nonomuraea sp. NPDC051941 | reverse complement strand
CTGGACGGGCACCAGGGCCAGCCGAGCGCCGACGGCGGCTATGGCGTGATGCACCTGGTCACCGCCAAGACCCTCGACAAGGCCGCCACGCTGACCAAACAGCCGGTGTCCGCCCTCAAGTCGGACGACGCGGCCAACATCACGGGCGGCGCGGCCGTGCTGCGTGCTCTCGCCGACGAGCTCAAGCTGGACGCCACCGCCCGCAAGGACGCGGGCAAGTGGTACCAGGCGGTCGCCAAGTACGGCGGCGCCTCCTCCCCCGCGGTCGCCCGGCTGTACGCCGACACCGTCTACGAGGAGCTCGCCAAGGGGATCCGCGCCACGACCCCCGGCGGCGAGAGCGTCACCGTACCGGCGAGCACCGTGACGCCCGACCGCGGCCCGTACGCCGACGCGGACGACCTCGACAAGCCCAGCACCCTCGCGGCGAGCACCGACTATCCGTCGGCCAGGTGGGTTCCGGCGCACAGCAGCAACTACGCCGTCTCCAACCGGCCCACCAGCGACGCGATCGACCGCATCGTCATCCACGTGACCCAGGGCAGCTACGCCGGCACGATCTCCTGGTTCCAGACCGGGCCCCGGCCGAACCCCACCTCGGCCCACTACGTCGTGCGCTCCTCCGACGGCGCCATCACCCAGACGGTCAGGGAGAAGAACCGGGCCTTCCACGCCGGCACCTACAACCGGCGCTCGGTCGGCATCGAGCACGAGGGCTTCGTCGACAACGCGACGTGGTTCACCGACACGATGTACCGCGCGTCGGCGGCGCTGACCCGCAACATCGCCGACCGGTACAACATCCCCAAGGACCGCAGCCACATCGTGGGCCACAACGAGGTCCCTGGCGCCGACCACACCGACCCCGGCCGGTACTGGAACTGGTCCAAGTACATGCAGTACGTCACCGGCAGCAGTGGCGGCGGCGGGGGCACCAACCCGCACACCGCCGAGTCCGTCTGCGGCACCGGCTACAAGGTGATCGACTCCGCCGCCCTCGGCTCCAGCGGCACGGTCTACCTGACCTTCAACTCCGCCAACGGCAACAACTGCGTGGCCACGATCAAGAAGGCCTCGCTCGGCAAGGCCACCGCCACCACCGCCTTCCTGGAGGTCAAGGGCAAGACCCGGGCCACCGACACCGGCAACTTCGACTACTACGCCGGACCCATCCGGGCCACCGCCGCCGACAAGTGCGTCAAGTGGGGCGGCAAGGCCGGGACGAGCACGTACGAGAGCCCCTTCGAACACTGCGGCGGCTGATCCGCTGACCCTATGACCTGTGGCCGGATCGCGCGGGCTCGCGATCCGGCCACAGCTTTGCCGTGGGGCAATTGCGGCTGACGACACGCGGACGATAAAGGCGTCTGACCTCCGTATCGGGCGAGGGCCGCCAACCCGGGAAAGCCGTATTTACCGTAGCCCGGTGCCGTGTCATCATGCGCTCACCGTCTGTCGATGGGAGCGTAGTGATTCGCGACCTACTGACCGTTCTGCGCTGTGCCCGGCTGGCGATCGCCCTTCCCGTCGCGCTCAAAGACGCCGTCGCCTGCGCTCCCGACGCCGTACGCGACTTCGAGCGGGCCGTCGAACCGATCGTCCGCGACGTGTTCTCCGAGCCCGAGCGCGAGGCGATGATCGACTCCCTGCGCGGCACCGCGCTGAGCTTCAACGTCGGCATCCATGCCTACGCCAGGATGGCGGGCCGGTCCTGTGACGGGGAGCTGGTCATGCTCGCCGGATCGGTCGCCCGGCTCTACGACGACATGATCGACAACGGCGGCGACCCGGCGATCGACTCATGGGTGGCGTCCCTCTTCAAAGCCGACGGGCATGCCGCCTCACGTGATCATCACCAGCGCCTGCTGGCCGCGCTCTACGCGGAGATCCGCCGCCGTGCTCCCGGCGAGCTCTGGCACACCGCGCTGCTCGAACTGCACGACTACCAGGTGCTCTCCCGCAAGCAGCGCGATCCCGCCACCCCGGCGGCACAGCTCGGCAAGATCACTCGGGGGAAGGGCGGGCTGGCGGGCCTCGTACTGTTCGGCCTGGTGCATCCGGACATGAGCGTGGTGCAGCGCGACGCGGTGATGGAGGCGGGCGAGGCGCTGCAGCTCCTGGACGACTACCTCGACCAGGACGCCGACCTGCGTGCCGGCATCGGCACTTTGGTCAATCGGGGCGAGGTGAGCCTGGCCGAGGTGGGCGCCCGCCTGCTGGCCCTGCGGCCCCGGCTGGCCGCCTGTTACGGAGGCGCCGCCGCCCGGCCCTTCGCCGCGACGCTCTTTCTCCTCCTGGCGGTCAACGTGCTCAAACGCCACCAGCACGGACGCGCCAAGAGAACGAGAGACACCCCGCTGGGGCTGCTACTGGCCGGCGGCAAACACGCCATCCCCCCGAAGAGAGCCTCGTAGATGCGCAAGCTGAAGACGGCGTTCTTCGTCCTCCTCCCGCTGGCGTTCGTCCTTCTGGCGGTCGTACGGCTGGCGGTGGGCGGCTGGTCCAACGTCGAGGCGGTCATCGCCGCGGCCGCCCTCGTCGTGGCCTACATCGGCACCCTGCGCGCCGAGCGCCCTCCGGACGAGGCCTCCGACCTGGCCGACAGACTGGCCGACCAGGTCATGCAGACGGCCAGGCGGGAAGCGGGCAACCGCGACGTCCCGGACAGCCGCGGCATCCCGATCCGCTCCGAGTCCGGCGGCTCCCTTCCCGGAACGATCGAGGAACTGGCCGACCACCTCCTCACCATGAAGGGGCCCGTGGTGGTGACAGGCGGGCGGGGCTCGGGCAAGACCACGCTCGGCCTGCTCCTCTCGCTGCGGATGTCCTCGGCGCAGCACCGGCCGATCCCGGTCACGCTGCCGCTGTCGTCATGGGAGCCGCGGCTGGCCCTGCGCGAGTGGGTGGCGGTGCGGCTGGCCGCCGAGTACCCGTTCCTGCGGGCCGCTCCCCGCGCGCTGGAACGGCTGATCGCGAACGGCAGCCTGCTGGCCGTGTTCGACGGTCTGGACGAGGTGCCGCCGGCACGCCGTACCGAAGTGGTCAGGGCCATCGACGAGGGCTGGTCCCGCTCGTACATGCTGACCAGCCGCGTCGAGGCGTTCACCGGCACCGTCGCCCGCAGGCTCGCCGGGACGCCGGTGGCGCGGCTGCTGCCGGTGGACGCCGCGGGCGCCGCCGGATACCTGGAGTCGCGCTGGGGCGACGTACCCGAGGCCGCCGCGCTGGTCGCCCGGCTGCGCGCGGAGCCGGGCGGTCCGCTGGCCGAGGCGCTCGACACCCCGTTGATGATCTTCCTGGCGGCGCGCACCTGCGAGAGCGGCCACACCCCGCGCATCGACGGCACCGCCCCGCACATCAGGCAGGGCCTGGTCGCCGGGTTCGTGCCGGCCGTCTACCGGCCGGGACCGGAGGCCGATCAGCGGTGGAGCCCCGAGGAGGCGGCCCGCTACCTTCGGTTCCTGGCCGACTTCCTACGCCGCAGGGGGACCCACGACCTGGCCTGGTGGGAGTTGCACCACGCGCTGCCCCGCGCGGTGATCCCCGCCCTCCAGGCCGTGCTCGGAATGGCCCTCTTCGGGCCGCTCTGCGCCGCCGTGACCGCGCTGTTCGGGCTGGGGTCGGTCGGCTGGTGGTTCGGCCTGGCCATCGGGCTGGCCAGCGGGTTCGCGGTGTCGCTGGCCAGGCAGCACTACCCGCGTGAGGCGCGGCCGAAGCTGCGCAAGACGCTGACCCGGCGCTACCTGCTGCGCCGCCTCGGCCAGGGCCTGGTGTGCGTGGTGCCCGGCATGGTGATCGTCCTGGTGCTGTACGACGGGGTGACCTACGCGCTCACTGACGGCGCGGTGTTCCTGGTCGGTTTCCTGGCCGCCTCCCTTGCCCTGGCCCCCGCCAATGTGGAAAAGGCGGGCACGCCCGACGGCTTCCTGCGCAATGACCGGGCCGCCGTGCTGCTGGCCTTCGCCGCGGGCGGCCTGATCGGGCTCGCCATGGGCGCCTACCTCGGCTGGTGGATGGAGGCCGGGCTGCGGGTCAGGGACCACGTATGGCTGCTCGCCCTCGGCCACTGGCAGCAGACGCTCATCAGCGCCGCCAACGGCGCGGTGCTCGGTGCGGCCGGGTTCGGCGTCACGATGATGGCGCCGAGCGCGTGGGGGCGGTTCGTCGACGTCCGGCTGTGGTTCGCGGCGCGGCGGGTGCTGCCGCTGCGGCTGATGACCTTCCTGCACGACGCCTACGAGCGCGGAGTGCTCCGCCGTACGGGGCCCTACTACCAGTTCAGGCACGAACTCCTGCAGGACCAGGCCGCAGCTGGGCCGACACCGCCGGAGTCAGCACCACCTGCCCCGCCAGCGACCAAGCCGTGACCCGGTCGTTCGCGCCGATGGCATAGCTCGCCTCGGGGAAGCGCGCCCGGCCGCTGTCCGGTGCGAAGCGCGCGTACCGGATCTCCAGCTCCGCGCGCCTGCGGCGGACCCGTTCGACCGCGACGCGCCCGCCCGTCGCGGGCCGGTAGCCGAACTCCAGCACCACCTCTTCGTCAGGCTCGGCCCGTGTCAGCGCCTCCACGTCGCCCGGCCTGGTCAGGTCGCAGACCCGGCCGCCGACCGTACAGCGCAGGATGTCGAAGCCGTGCCCGCGCAGCACCCGCGTCTGCGCGGCCAGCCAGTCCGGCTCGAACCGGCGCTGGGCGCGCGCCAGCAGGCGCAGCGCCATGACCCGGGCCACCACGTACGCCGCGGTCAGCCAGGTGGCGGCGGAGAAGAGCGGATGCGGCGCGAAGGTCGCCGCCAGCGCGAGCGCGGCGGTGAGCACCGCCCAGCCGAACGTCGCCGCGGGGGCGCGCTCCGGCGACGGCCCGGCCAGAACTCGGCGCACCGTCACCGGCAGCCCGGGCAGCGGCACGAGCGGGACCGGCAGGTCGGGGCGGGAGTATTCGGGCCCGTAGGTGACCGGCATCTTGCCAGTATCACCCGAGACGCCGCCCGGTGTTACTGGCCTGCCGGCTCATCTCGTTCTGTCGGACGCGGCACCGGCCCAGCCTGAAGGGCCGCGACCTCCGGATGTCGCGGCCCTTCTTCCGGTCATCGCGCCGATCAGCCGAACGGCTGGTTGTCCAGCGTGTTCACCTTCACGGCGGTGATCTTCACCTGCTTCATCAGCACCTGGGACGCGCCCGCCGGCTTGGAGCAGGCGAAGCTGAGCGGCCCCGTGCCGGGGTAGGTGTGTACGACGTTGAGGAAGATGCTGTGCCTGCTGTGCGGCGCCAGCGTCACCTCGGTGATGTCGCCGTCCGAGTTGGGACCTGTACCGATCGTGCAGAGGTAGTCGATCGCGGAGTTACCGGTGTTCTCGGCGTACAGCTTCGCGGTGATCGTGTACGAGCCCGTCCCCAGGAACCCGCTGAAGCCGGGGCTGAGGGCGTTGGAGTGGACGATCTCGTTGTCCCACCGGCTGATCACCTCCGGTGGCACCGCCTCGGCCGCGTTGACGTTCCCCGCCAGCAGCGCGCCCGCGGCCACGACGGCGGCCAGCGCGGACAGGCGCAGGCCGCGGCGGCGGCGTGATGGGGCGGTTGTGGGCATGGTCATGTGAGTTTCTCCTGATGTGAGCCGTCCCCCTCGCGCGGACGCGCGAGCGGCCGCACGCTGTCGCCGGCCGAGGCGGCGGTCACCGGCTCGCGTGCACCCCGGAAAACTAGCCCTCGCGGTTTCGGAAGACCGCGCAAAAATAACCGCGCCGGCCGTGCCGGTCGTCATCGCGCTTTCGCCCCCGCACCGAAGCCCCCCGTACCAGGCACCCTGCCGAAAGCGTGCGCAGCTGGATCTGCGTCTAGGGACCCTCCAAGAAGTGGCGCAGCGTGGCCTCGATCCAGCCGTACGCGATCGTCTGCTCCGGCGGCCAGGGCCTGTCCTCGATGATCGACACCAGCTCCCACAGCCTGGCCGCCCGCGGGTCGTGCTCGTCGAACGTGCGCAGCAGCTCCTCGCGGCTCTGCCCCATCACCGCCAGGATCCGATCGAGGATCGGCTCGGATTCGGGTGAGCCGGGCTCGATGCCCGCCCGCGAAGCGGTCAGCGCCTCCCGCATGATCTGGGCGTTCATCTCGTGCCAGGCGTCGAAATCCCGGTCCTCCTCCCAGAACTCCGTGTTCTGCCGGCGCAGGCTGTCGCGGTAGTCCTCGTCGGCGAGCAGGTCGGCCAGCTCCAGCCAGGCGTCGAGCTGCGCGACGGTCGGCTCCTCGGGCAGTTCGGGGAGCATGGCGTCGCGCATCTGGGTCAGCCACTCGTGCCGGCCCTCGATGCCGCCGCCGACCTCGTCGACGAACTCGTCCAGCAGGATCTCCATCTCGGCCGCGCCGAGCCGGCCGAGCGCGTGGAGTCTGCTCAGATCCTCCTCGGCGGGATCGCCGTCCCGGGCGAGCGTCGCCCTGAGCACCGCCCTGGTCCGCTGGAGCGATCTGAGCTGCGTCTCGACCGCCTTGAGGTGAAGATCGAGTACGTCCCTCAGCCGGCGGTCGCCGAGCGAGCGGATCGTGGCCAGGTCGACCCCGATCTCCCTCAGCGTGCGGATCAGCTCCAGCCGCGCACGGTCCTCATCGCCGTAGAGCCGGTAGCCGGCGGCAGTGCGCTCGCGCTCGGGCAGCACGCCCGCGTCCGAGTAGAAGCGGATCGTCTTCACGGGGAGGCCGGTCAGCTTCGCCAGGCGGCCGATCGTGTAGCTCATAATTCCCTTGAGCCTCCAGTAACTGGAGACTTTAGCGTAGCCGACATGGCGAAGCAGAAGATAGCCAGGGTCGTCACCCTGCACATTCAGGCCGGCGAGGCGGGTCCGGCGAACGTCGGCAAGGACCTCGGCCCGCTCGGCATCAACCTCATGGAGTTCTGCCGGCAGTACAACGCGCAGACGCAGGACCGGCGCGGGTTCGTGATCCCCGCGGTGATCACGGTGTACGAGGACAGGTCGTTCGAGGTCGTCACCAAGCAGCCGACCACCGCCTCGCTGATCCGGCGCGTCGCCGGGCTCGACGGCGGCAGCCCGCGCCCGGGCCACCAGAGCGGCGGCTGGATCACCCGTGCCCAGCTCCGCGAGGTCGCCCAGGCCAAGCTCCCCGACCTCAACACCGCCGACCTGGATCAGGCCGAGAAGATCGTCGCGGGAACGGCCCGTTCCATGGGCCTCACCGTCCGCGACTAGAACCGGGATCCCGCTCGGCCAGATCATGATGGGCATGGGAATCTGCGTTTTCTGCGAGATCATCGCCGGGCGCGTCGAGGCCGGCGTCGTTCATGAGGACGACAGCGTGGTGGCCATCATGGACCACAAGCCGGCCACGGTCGGCCATGTGCTGGTGATCCCGCGCGTACACGTGGTCGGGCTGGCGGACGCCGATGACGCGGTCGGTACGGCGATCTGGCGCACCGCGCGGCGGGTGTCGGGCGCGTTGCGGGCATCGGGGCTGCGCTGCGACGGGGTGCGGTTGTCCCTGGCCGACGGGGAGGCCGCCGGTCAGGACGTCTTCCATCTCCACCTGCACGTGGTGCCGCGCTTCCCGGGAGACGGCGTGGTGGTCACCGCCGGCGGGAAGAAGCGGTCGCGGGAGTTGCTCGACCAGGATGCGGCGCTGATCCGGGAAGCCCTTACGTGACTCCGGCGAAAGCGTTCCTGCACTCGCCTGTTCCGCTGCACCCAGCTGCCCAAGAAAAGACGGTCTGATAATCACCCGTTTTGATCATTTCCATCTTTTTCTCCAAGTCGATCCCCGACGCGCGTTATCTCGCGTTCGAGCGGGTACCTCCAGCTCGCACCATCAGGGGGATGTGGCATTAAGTCCGATTCTTCCGAATCCGACCTACAGGGGAAGAAACAGATGATTAAGCACCGAAGCATCAGAAACGCGCTGGCCTTTGCCGTGGCAGCGGCGGCGGCCAGTGGATTCGCGACTCTGACCTTTACGGCGTCGGCGGGCGCCACGGCCGGCACCAGCGTTCACAGCACGGTGAACACGGCGGCAACCGCGATCAACCTCGCCACCGATCCGAGGTCGGAGAAGGAAGAGCAGCCGACCCGGGCGATCGACTCCGCCTTCCAGGGCGACCCGGAGGACCCGCAGAGGCCGCCGACCAAGTTCGTCGGGGTCATCCGCGACGACAGGGTCGCGATCAGGGACCCGCGGACGATGCCACAGTGGCATGACCTGACCGAGCTGCTGCCGCGCGACTTCGGCCGCCTGGTCGACATCACCCTGGCCGCGCCCGACGAAGGCGACACCGTGCACATCACCGTGCTGAACGAGCGCGGCAAGGTGGCCCAGAGCAGGTGCACCGTCTTCCCGACCCCGGGCACGAAGGGGACGCCGGAGTGGCCTGACAACTGCACCGACTTCATCGATCTCACGCGTAAGTGAGTCGCCTGATCCACCGATGATGAATGCCGTGCCCGGGAAGCTCTCCGGGCACGGCATTCATCGCTTTTTGCTACATTTTTGTGGCTGTACGGCACACATGGTTGTCCAATTGAGCGGATTTGCCACCTCATCGCCCGCGCCATTTTGGGCGATTTATGAGGAGAAAGCGCGCTATGACGTCATCCTGGACTAAACGGCCGCAGGCCATGCAAAGTCATCCCCGTAATGCATGGAGCGAGCCGAAAGGAAAACGCATGAAGCGTTACGAGAAGCCCCGTCTGATGGCAGCCGGATCCTTCCGCAAGGCCACCGGCCTCCTGGCCCTGCACGGCAACGACCGCCTGATCTTCAGCAAGAACTGAAATCGGACAGTCCATGCCCGACTGCGGCATGCTGAGCCGGCCGCACCACGGCGAGGCGTACTTCGTGGTCCTCCCCGACCACGAGGCCGCGCCCGCCGTGGCGGCGGTCCTGCGTACGGCGACTGCTCGCACCGTCACCTACGCCTCCGGACGGCCCTGGCTGGTCGGGCACTGGTCCGACGAGGAGATGACGGTGGCCGAGGCGGGCGCCACCAGGCTGGCGGTGATCGGCCGCTGCGCCTTCGACGCCGAACGGCTGGCCGCGGAGGCGAGCCGGCTGCGTGACCCGGCGCACCTCGACCGGCTGGCCCGGACCCTGCCCGGCAGCTTCCACCTCGTCGCCGCGCTGGACGGCCGGTTACGCGTCCAGGGCACCGCGTCCGGGCTCCGGCTGGTCTTTCACGCGCGCGTGAACGGGCTCACCGTCGCCTCCGACCGCGCCGACGTCCTGGCCGCCGCCACGGGGGCCGAGCTCGACGTGCGGCGCCTGGCCGTACGGCTGCTCTGGCCGGTGCCACATCCCCTGCCGCACCTCCCCCTCTGGCCGTCGGTCACCGCCGTCGAACCCGGCCACCACCTGACCGTCGCAACGGACGGGGTGACCGCAGGGCATCGCCGCTGGTGGACGCATCCCCAGCCCGTCCGCACGCTGTCCGACGCCGCCGAGGACGTCCGGCGGGCGCTCGACGACGCGGTCGGCGCGCGCACCAAGGCGGGCGGCACGGTGAGTTTCGACCTGTCCGGAGGGTTGGACTCCACGTCGCTGTGCTTCCTGGGCGCCGCCCGGCAGGAGGCGCACCTCATCGCCTCCACCTGGCCGGGCCGCGACCCGGCCGACGACGACCTGGCGTGGGCCCGGCGCGCGGCGGCCCACCTGCGCGGCGCGGAGCATGTGGTCTGGCCGGCGGAGGAGTCGCCGCTGGTCTACGAGGACCTGCTGAGAGTCGACGACACGCTGGACGAGCCGACCATCGGCGTCATGGACCGCGCCAGGGTGCTGGCGCACCTGCCCCGGCTGGCCGCCAGGGGCAGCAGGCTACACGTGACCGGCATCGGCGGCGATCACGTGGCCTGGTGCTCGGAGGCGAGCTACCACCGGCTGCTGCTCAGGCGGCCGATGCTGGCGATCGGGCGGCTGCGCGGTTTCCGCGCGCTGTTCCACTGGCCGTACGGACCGATGCTCCGGACGCTGGCCGACCGCCGCTCCTACCGCCGCTGGTTGACCGGCTCACTCGCCGACCTGCGCGCCCCGCTGCCGCCACCCGTGTCCGGCGCGCTGGGCTGGGGGGTGCCGCCCCGGCTCTTCCCATGGATCACTCAGGACGCGGGCCGCATGGCCGCCGAGGTGCTCGCCGAGACCGCCCCGTACGCCGAGCCGCTGGGAGCCGACCGGGGGCAGCACGCCGACCTGCACGCCATCCACGACACCTGCCGGATCATCCGCCAGTGGGACCAGATGAGCGTCCGCGCGGGGCTGCCGATGGCCTCCCCCTTCCTCGACGACCGGGTGATCGAGGCGTGCCTGTCGGTACGCCCGCAGGACCGGGTGACGCCGTGGCGCTACAAACCCCTCCTGACGACCGCGATGCGCGGCGTCGTGCCCGAGGAGTGCCTGCGGCGGACCAGCAAGGCGGAGGCCTCGCTCGACGCCGCCGAAGGACTGCGCCGCCACGGCCCCGACATGCAGGCGCTCTGGACGGACTCCCGGCTAGCCCGGCTCGGGCTGGTGGACACCGCCCTGCTCAAGGACCTCACCGCGCACCCCGACACGCCGGGACTGCGGGAGGCGATCCTGTACTCGACCATCGGCTGCGAGGTCTGGCTGCGGACCCTGGAGCCGTTCGACAAGGAGGACGGCCGATGAGCCTGCGGCTGAGCGCCGATGTGTCCACCGCCGACACCGACTACGGCATCGTGCTTCTCAACCAGCGCAACGGCGACTTCTGGCAGCTCAATCCGAGCGGCGCGCTGGCCGTGCGCCGACTGCTGGACGGCGACACCACGGAGCAGGCGGCCGCGGCCCTGGCGGCGGAGTTCGAGGTCGGGCACGGGGAGGCCCTGGAGGATGTGCTGGCGCTGCTGGAGCAGCTGCGGGCGGCCGGGTTGGTGGCGCCGTGACCGTTCCGAGCGCGCTGGAGCGGCCGCAGGGGATTCCGTGGCGGGCCAGGCTGGCGGCGCGGATGGCGGTGGGGGCAGCGTTCTCGCTGGCCGTGCTGCCGCCGCGGCGCCTGCGTACCGTGCTCACCCTGCTCAGCCGGCGGGCCAGGCCCGCCACGTACGCCGAGGCCAAGGTCGCCAAGGACGCGGTGCTCGCGGTGAGCCTCACCTGCCTGGGCGTGCACGGCTGCCTTCCCCGGTCACTGGCCACCGCCCTGCTGTGCCGGATGCGGGGCTCGTGGCCGACGTGGTGTACGGGTGTCCGGGTACGGCCCCCGTTCGGGGCGCACGCCTGGGTCGAGGCGGAGGGCAGGGCGGTGGACGAGCCCACACCGGAGGGGTATCTCGCCCCCTTGATCGCTGTCGCCCCGAGAGGTCAGGAGTTGCGGGGGACCACCAGTCCGGATTCGTAGGCGAAGACCACGAGCTGGGCGCGGTCGCGGGCATTGAGCTTGGCCATGGCCCGGTTGATGTGGGTTTTCGCGGTCAGCGAGCTGATCGCCATGCGGTCGGCGACCTGGTCGTTGGACAGGCCCTGCGCGACCAGGGCGACGGCCTCGCGTTCGCGGCCGGTCAGCTCTTTCAGCCCCGTGCCGGTGGCGGCGTGGAGCGGCTGGGTGACGTACCGGTTGATCAGCTTGCGGGTGATCGACGGTGCGAGCAGGGCGTCGCCGCGCGCGGCCACGCGTACGGCGTGCAGGAAGTCCTCCGGCACGATGTCCTTGACGAGGAATCCGGCCGCGCCGGCGCGCAGCGCGTTGAAGACGTACTCGTCCAGGCCGTAGTTGGTCAGGATGACGACGTGCACCCCGGCCAGGGCCGGGTCGGCGGCGATGCGGCGGGTCGCCTCGATGCCGTCGACGACCGGCATCCGGACGTCGATGAGCGCGACGTCCGGCAGGTGCCGCCTGACCAGGTCCAGGCCCTCCTGGCCGTCGGCGGCCTCGGCCACCACCTCGATGTCGTCCTCCAGGTCGAGCAGCGCGCGGAATCCGCTGCGGAGGAGCGGCTGGTCGTCGACCAGCAGGACACGGATCATGACGTACGGTCCACGGGAAGTTCGGCCTGGACGGTGAAGCCGCCCTCCTCGCGCGGTGCCGCGCGCAGGCGACCGCCGAGAGCGGTGACGCGTTCGCGCATCCCGAGCAGCCCGACGCCGGGCGGCGGGGCGGCGTCCGGGGTGGCCCTGCCGTCGTCGTCGATGCGGACCGCGAGGGTGTCGGGACGGTAGTCGATCCGGACGGACGCGGTCGCGGCGGCGGCGTGACGGGCGACGTTGGTGAGGGACTCCTGGACGATCCGGTAGACGGTCCGGTCCACTGCGGCCGGCACGTCGTGGCGCTGTCCCCCGATCGTCAGCGTCGCGTCCAGGCCGGTCGTCCGGGCCCGTTCGACCAGCTCCGCGACGTCGTCGAGCCCACGCGGCGGGCTCGTGTCGTCGTCGCGCAGGGCCTCCAGGGTCGCGCGCAGCTCCCGGGTCGCCTCGCGTCCGGCTTCCTGGATCGCCAGCAGGGCCTCGGGCACCGGTTCGCCCCTTTTGCGGGCCACGTGGACGGCGACCTCGGCCTGCACCTTGATGATCGAGATCTGGTGGGTGAGCGAGTCGTGCAGCTCCCGCGCGATGTGCAGCCGCTCCTCGTCGGCGCGCCGCCGCGCGGTCTCCTCCCGGGTGCGCTCGGCTTCGTCCGCCCGCCGCTCGGCCTGCCGCAGCGCCTCACCCGCGGCACCGGCCGCGACCAGCCAGGCCAGCTCCAGGGCGCCTCTGGCCTGCGCGAACGCCTCGCCCGTGTCGTGCAGCCCCGAGGCCAGGGCCGCGAGGGGCAGGACGGCCAGCATGGCCACGCTCACCGCCACCGTGACGGCACGATGACCGGCCCGCACGGCCGCGTACACCGCGAACAGGTACGCGACGGCGGGCACGTCGAACCCGGCCGCCTGGTAACCCGCCGCGCACAGCCCGGTGACGGCCAGGACGGGAACCGGGGCCCGGCGGCGCGCGGCCAGCGCCAGCCCGCCGGCCGCCAGCAGCGCGTAGCCGAGCAGGTCGAGGTAGGTGGCGGAGTGCTGCCCGGACAGCCCGGTGACCAGCAGCGCCGCGGCCACGCCCCCGGCGATCGCCCAGTCTGTGACAGCCGCCGGGACGCCGAACCGTCCTGTGCTCATGCGCGCACCTTAGCCGGATACCGCCGCGGGCGACTCCACCGCACGGATGAGCGGCCGGCTACCGCACCCGCGGTACCTGCGCGGCTTGTGCGGCATTCGCGGTAGCCGGCTGCGGCATCGGCGGCACCGCGAACTGCCCACGTCAGGCGGACGACCGGCGAGGGCTCCGGCGGACATGCTCGACATCCGGTCGTAGGAGAAGGAGCACCTCATGATCATCCGTCATCTGCTCGCCACAGCCCCGGACGTCAACGCCTATGACCTGACCCCCGGGCGTCTCTGGTCCTTGGTGGCCATAGCGCTGGGGCTGGTCGGCGTGGTCCTCGGCGGGCTGGCCCTGGCCCGCTCCACCGGTCGTGCCAGGGCCGTCGTGGCCCTGGCGGCGGGGCTGGCCGGCGCGGTCGTCGGCGGGCTGGTCGTGGCCGCCGCCGAGGGCGGTCCGGGCACCGGCTACGGAATAGTCGGGGGCGTCGTCGCCCTGCTGGTGGGGCTGGTCGGCGTGGCCCTCAGCGGGCTGGGCCTGGCCCGCAGCTCTTCCCGGTCACGGTGAAGGTGTGGGTCCCGGCGCCCACCTCGTGCAGGACGCTCCCCGGCAGGTCCACCTCGGCGGCCGTCCCCGGGGGCACGGTCGCCGTGACCGTGAGCGTCTCGCCGTCCCGCTCCCACGAGACGGCCGCGAGGCCGTACGGGGTGTCGAGGCGGGCCGAGGCGTGCGTGAGATCGCCGCCCGGCCGGGGCGCGATGCGCAGGCGGCGGTAGCCGGGGGCGGCCGGGGCGAGTCCGGCGACGGTGCGGTGCAGGAAGTCGGCGACCGCACCCAGGGCATAGTGGTTGAACGAGGTCATCTCACCCGGATTGATCGTGCCGTCGGGCAGCAGGCTGTCCCAGCGCTCCCAGATGGTGGTGGCGCCCATCGTCACCGGATAGAGCCAGGACGGGCATTCGCGCTGCATGAGCAGCTCGTAGGCGGTGTCGTACGCCCCGACCGAGCAGAGCGCGTCGCAGATGAGCGGCGTGCCGGCGAAGCCCGTGCTGATGCGGTGGCCGTCCTGGACGACCAGCTCGACCAGGCGCCGCCCGGCCCGCTCCCGCTGCGCGGGTCCCTCCAGCAGGTCGAAGGCCAGGGCCAGCGCGTAGGAGGTCTGGCTGTCGCAGGCCAGCCGGCCCGACGGGGTGACGAACTCGCGGCGGAAGGCGGCTCGCACGGCCTCGGCCAGCTCGCCGTACCGGGCCGCGTCGGTCCGGTGGCCGAGCAGCGCCGCCGTGTCGGCAAGGACGCGCGCCGTGCGGGCGTGGTAGGCGGTGGCGACCAGCGCGGGGTCCGTACGCGTCTTGCCCGGCTTGTCGGGGGGCGCGGCGGGGTCGAGCCAGTCGCCGTACTGGAAGCCCTCGTTCCACAGGTGGTCGTCGCCAGCCAGGGACGTGACGTGCTCCACCCACGCCTTCATGCTGGCGTACTGCCTGCGCAGCAGGGCGAGGTCGCCGGAGCTCCGGTAGAGCACCCACGGGACGAGCACCGCGGCGTCACCCCACACCGCCGCGGAGCGTGGCGGGAACTTCAGCGGCACCCACGGCACGTACGACGGCACCGTGCCGAGATCGGCCTGCTCGGCGGCCAGGTCGGCGAGCCAGGACGCCAGCGCTCCCGTGCAGTCGTACAGGAACGCCGCGGTCGGGGCGAAGACCTGGAGGTCGCCGGTCCAGCCCAGGCGCTCGTCACGTTGGGGGCAGTCGGTGGGCAGGTCGACGTAGTTGCCGCGCATGCTCCACCGGACGTTGTCGTGCAGGCGGCTCAGCAGCGGATCCGAGCAGTCGAACGCGCCGATGGGCCGCAGGTCGGTGTGGCAGACCACGGCCTGGACATCGGCCGGGCCGACTTCCCCGGGCCACCCGTCGACCTGGGCGTAGCGGAAGCCGTGCGTGGTGAACCGGGGCTCCCACTCCTCGGGCCCGTCGTCGCCGCGCAGCGTGTACGCGTCGAGCGCGGCAGCCTGGCGTAGTGGCCGCAGTGCGAGCGCGCCGTTCTCCAGGACCTCGGCGTGCCGGAGCGTGACGGTGTGCCCGGCCGGGCCCTGGACGCGGATGCGCAGGCGGCCGGCGATGTTCTGGCCGAAGTCGAGGATCGTCTCCCCGCCCGGGCCGGTCAGCACCGCGACCGGGCTCAGCGTCTCCGTCCGGCGCACGGGGGGACCGCTGGGGGCGACCAGCCGGGCCGCGTCGTGGGCGAGCACGTCGGCGGGCAGCCAGGCGGAATCGTCGAAGCCGGGCTCGGACCAGCCGGCGGGCACCAGCCGGGCGTCGTGCTTCTCCCCGTCGTAGAGGCTCGTGGCGGTGATCGGCCCGGTGGCGCAGCGCCAGGAGCCGTCGGTGACGACCGTCTCCGTCGTGCCGTCCTCGTACGCGATCTCGAGCTGGGCGATGAGCGCCGTACGGTCGCCGTAGACGCCGGTCGTGCCGCCCAGGAAACCGATGCGGCCCCGGTACCAGCCGTCGGCCAGGGTGGCGCCGATGGCGTTGGCGCCCCGGCGCAGGAGGGCGGTGACGTCGTGGGTGCGGTAGCGCAGGCGGTGGCCGTAGCTGGTCCAGCCGGGGGCGAGCACGTCGTCGCCGACGGCGTGGCCGTTGATCTCGGCCTCGTACAGGCCGTGGGCGGTGACGTACAGGCGGGCGCGGGCGATCGGGCCGCGCAGGGTGAAGTCGCGGCGCAGCAGGAGGGCGGGGCCGTCGGGCGGGCCGAGCAGTGCCGGCGGCGGTGCGGCGGCGCCGGCCTGCCAGTCGGCGGGCTCCAGCAGGCCGGTCTCGGCCCACGACCATTCGCTCCAGTCGCTCGCCGAGCCGTCGTGGCCGTGGAGCCGTACGCGGGCGCCGCGCCGTTCGCGCGAGCCCAGCGGCTCGCCGGGCCAGGGCACGAGCACCGACTCCGCCGACTCGACGCGTCCGCTCGCCGTGCCGTCGCCGAGCTCGATCTCGTAGGCGGCCTGCCGCCAGCCGGGGAGGTCGGTGGCGACGGTCCACGACAGGCGGGGCGCGTTCTCGCCGATGCCGAGCGGCTCGCGGTGGTGTTCGAAGGTGGGGGCGTGGACGTGCGGAGAGGTCATGTCATCCCTTGATGGCGCCGGCGGTCATCCCGGCCACGATCTTGCGGTTGAAGAAGACGAAGAGCAGCAGCGGCGGGATCGTGATCAGCACGATGTCCATGAACAGCAGGTTCCACTGCGTGCTGTACTGGCTCTGGAAGTTGTAGAGGGTCACCTGCACGGTCGCGTTGTCGTCGCCGGGCAGGAAGTACAGCGGGTTGACGAAGTCGTTGAAGACCGCCACCGAGCTGGTCACGATCACGGTGACGGTGACCGGCTTGAGCAGGGGGAAGATCACCCGGAAGAAGAGGGCGGGCCCGGTGCAGCCGTCGATCATGGCGGCCTCGTCCAGCTCGCGCGGGATGGCCGCGACGAACGCGCGGAAGAGCAGCACCGCGAACGACAGATGGAAGGCGACCTCGATCAGGATCAGCCCGGGCAGCGTCTTGAACAGACCGATGGCCTGCAGCAGCCAGATCGTCGGGACGATCGCGGGCGGGATGATCAGCCCGGCCAGGACCAGGAAGTTCGCCAGCGACCCGATCCGGCCCGCGCGGCGCTGCAGCACGAACGCGGCCATGGCGGCGAAGAGCACGACGAGCGTGACCGACACGACGGTGAGGATCGTGCTGTTGAGGTAGGCGCGCAGCAGCACGTAGTCATGTGCCTCGATCACCTCCAGGAAGTTCTGGACGACCCGCCACTCGCTCGGCCAGGAGAAGTCCAGGTCCGCGGACTGGAGGGGGTCCTTGACCGCGGTCAGCAGCATGAACGAGAACGGGACCAGGAAGACCACGGCGGCCCCGAGCAGCGCGATCCCCTCCGCGCCGAATCTCTTGAGTGCTCTCACGAAGTCACCTGCCTCTCGGCCAGGAAGCGGTTCAGGGGGACGACGATGGCGGTCACGACCACGAACAGGATCACGTTGCCCGCGGTGGACAGGCCGAAGAAGCCGGCCTGGTACTGCTTGTAGATGATCGAGGCGATGGTGTCGCTGGTGAAGCCCGGTCCGCCGCGGGTCATCGTCCAGATCAGGTCGAAGGAGCGCAGGCCCCCGATGAGGGAGAGGACGATCACCGAGTACGTGGCCGGCCAGGACAGCGGGAGGGTGACGTGGCGGAAGCGGTGCCAGGCGCCCCCGCCGTCCACGGCGACCGCCTGGTAGTAGTCGCGGGGGATGGACATGATGCCGGCGATGTAGATCACCGTGGCCAGGCCCACGCCCTTCCACACGTCCACCAGGGCCACCGACAGCAGGGCGGTGCCGGCGTCGCCGAGCCAGTCGGGGCCGTCGACGCCGACCACGGCCAGGGCCTTGTTGACCAGGCCGGTGTCCGGCCTGAGCAGGGCGCTGAAGGTGATGCCGACCGCGACCGTCGACACCAGGACGGGGAAGAACACCACCGAGCGCAGGAAGCCGCGCAGCCGCAGCCGTGAGGTGAGCAGCACGCCGAGCAGCAGCCCGAGCACCACCTTCAGCCCCGAGGTGAGCACGGCGTAGACCAGGGTGTTGGCGAAGCCGGCGCGCAGGTTCTGCTCGGCGAAGAAGTCGCGGAAGTTGTCCAGCCCCACGAAGGTGCTGTCGAACAGGGTCCAGCGGGTCAGCGCGAAGTAGAAGGCCATCGCCGTCGGCACCAGGAAGATCACCAGGTAGACGACCGCGGCCGGCAGGTAGAGCGCGTACGGGTAGGCCGTTGCGTGGGGACGGGGCAAGGCCGGGCCGGGCCCCGTGCGGGGCCCGGCGTCCTGCTGGGTCACCATCCGGGCAGCCCCAGCTGCTTGGCCTGCTTGTCCACGTCCTTGTCGTACTGCGCGGCGCCCTCGGCGGGCGGCGTCAGCCCGGAGCCGACCGCGACGGTGATCTGCTCCAGCGACGGGCCCTTGACCGGCGAGACGAACTCCAGCGCGGAGGCGGTGGCGCCCTTGTCCAGGTAGGCCTGCAGGTCCTTGGCCGCCTGGATGGCGTTGTCCGGCAGCTTGGCCCCGTTGATCCGGAACGGTCCCGCGGGCTGGACGGCCTTGCTGATCGCGTCGGTGCCGGCCGGGGAGGCGATGAAGGCGAGGAACTTCTTGGCCGCGTCCAGGTGCTCGGTGGTCTTGGCGATGTAGACCCCGGGCGGCTCCCAGACGGTGGCGCCGTTCTTGGCCGCGTCGGCGCCGGGGACGCCGAAGAAGCCGATGTCGGTGGCGGCCTGCGGCATCGTGGCCACCAGCGGCGGGATCTGGGAGCTGGTCATCGCGTAGTGCGCGCCCTTGCCTTCGACCAGCATCTTCATGCCCTGCTCGGCGGTGGCCGAGCCGAAGCCGTCGTTCTGGTAGCCCTTGGCGTGCACCTCGGCCAGGTGATCGAACCCGGCCCTGGCCGCGGGGGTGGTGGCGAACTTGGCCTTGTTGGCCGTGTAGTCCTGCGCGAAGGCCGGGACCGCGGCCTGGACGTTGTAGTAGTCGCTGAGAAGCAGCAGCTGCGAGGTCCAGGTGTCCTTGAACGTGGAGATCACCGGTGTGATCCCGGCCGCCTTGACCTTGTCGTTGTTGGCCATGAACTCGGCCCAGGTCCTGGGCACCCGGAGGCCGAGCTGCTCGTAGACCTTTCGGTTGTACAGGATGCCGCCGCCGCTCATGCTGCCGGACGGCACGCCGTACACCTTGCCGCCCTGGGTCACGGCGGGCAGGTACTCCTTCTGCACGTCGGCCAGCACCGGATCGCCGGTCAGGTCGACCATGGTCTGCGCCGGGTTGAGCGCCTGGAGCAGCGAGCCCGAGTTGTACCAGAACACGTCCGACATCTCGCCGGTCGAGAGCCGGGTCTTGATGAGGTTGTCGCCTTCGGTGCCGCCCGGCCGCGTCTCGGTCTCAATCTTGATCTTGGGGTTGGCCTGCATGAAGGCGCCCGCGAGCCCCTTGGCTCTCGCCGTGGTCGACGCGCCGTTGTCGATGAGGAAGGACAGGGTGACGGTGCCGTCGGCAGCCGTCCCGGAGTCGGATCCGCAGGAGGTCAGTGCCGCCGTCGTCAGAACGGCCAGGCCCGCTGCGAGCATGCGGTGAGAGGTCTTCACAGTGCCCCTACAGGTCGTTGAATCGTTTTAACGGGCCCCCGATGCGAGTTAACGTAGCCGTTACGCCACCAGCGGTCAAGGAAAAACGTAGACCGGTCTACGCCATATGCCCTAGAAGAGACATCGCATCTCACGGCCTATGTAAACCGGTCTACGCGGGCGTACAATCGGCAGGACTCGGCTTCGAGAAGGGATGCCCATGGTCGCGCCTGAGCGACGACGAAGAGTGACCATATCCGACGTGGCGAAACTCGCCGGGGTCTCCAAGGCGGCGGTCTCGAAGGTCATCCGGAACGACTACGGGGTCAGCGAGGCCATGCGGGACCGCGTCAAGCGGGCCATCGACGAGCTGGGCTACCGTCCCCAGGCCGCCGCCCGCGCGCTGCGCGGACGGTCGTTCACCATCGGCGTCCTCATGCAGCACATCGGGATCCCGTTCTACGCCGAGATCATGAGCGGCCTGGTGGAGCAGCTCGCGGAGTCCGACTACCAAGCGATCATGATCCAGGGCGGCACCCGCAACAAGACCGAGGAACGAGCCATCGACGCCCTGATGGACCGGCAGGTGGACGGCATTCTCATGATCGCCCCACTCGCCGGCCGCACGCAGCTGGAGCGGGTGGCACGCGAGATCCCCACCCTGGTGCTCGGCCGGCACGATCGCTCACCGGCGTACGACTCGATCGTCGACGACGACCGTACGGGCTCCGAGCTCGTCATGGAGCACCTGATCGCGCTCGGTCACCGTCGCATCGGGCACATCACCTTCCACGAGGAGCAGGGACAACCCGCCGACCACAAGCCGCACATCAGGGCCGAGACCTACGAGCGCGTGATGCGTGACCACGGGTTCGCCGACGAGATCGCCGTCGTCGCGACCTCGTACTCCGAGGACGGCGGCTATCGCGGCGCCCACGAGCTGCTGAGCCGGTCCCCGCGTCCGACCGCGATCTTCGCGGGCTCCGACGAGTCGGCGCTCGGTGTCCTGACCGCGCTCCACGAAGCCGGTCTCACCGTCCCGGACGGCGTCTCCGTCGCCGGCTACGACAACACCCGCCTGGCCGCCCATCCCAACATCGCGCTGACCACCGTCAACCAGGACGGCGCCGTCATGGGCCGTACGGCGGGGCGGCTGCTGCTCGAACGCATCGAAGGCCGCACCACCGCCGTGCATTTCTCCGTCACGCCGAGCCTGGTCGTGCGCCGCTCCACCGCGCCTCCCGGGCTATGAGCAGGTGATGCCGGTCGGGGCGGCCGTGGACGGGCCGTTGGCCTGGTAGCCGAAGGTGGCCGTCGCGCCCGCCGCGAGGCTCGTGGCCCAGCTCGGCGCCTTGATCGTCCACGTGGTGCCCGACGACGTGACGGTGGAGCCCCAGCCGTTGACCAGGGACACGCCGGACGGCGCGGTCCACGTGATCGTCCAGTTGTTCCAGGTCGAAGTGCCCGTGTTCTTCACCGTCACGTTGGCCGTGAAGCCGCCCTGCCAGGCGCTGGCGACCTGGTGGTTCACGCTGCAGGAGACGCCGGTGCCGCCCGTGGGCGTCACGGTGGGGGTCACCGTGGGAGTCACCGTCGGGGTTGGTGTAGGCGTGGAGGTCGGGCCCTGCGAGGTGGTGTAGGTGACCTTGGTGTACGGCGTGCCGCACTGCGGGTTGCAGGCCGACGGCAGCGAGAAGCTGTACACGCGCCCGCCGTTGATCAGCGTGTCCGTGGCGTCCCGCACCCGGATCTGGAACTGGCCGCCGCCCGACGTGGTCCCGCCGATGACGTAGGACTGGCCCATGTCGCTGTTCATCTGGGCCGTCTGCCAGGTGCCGTTGGCGTAGTACTCGACGCCGTGGATGCCGTTGGCCAGGTGCGAGACGGAGATGGCCGGCCACCAGACCTGGGCGCCCTGCAGGAAGCCGATGTTGATGTCGCCGCTGTAGTTGGGCGCGGGGACGAACGACCACGTGACGTGCCTGTTGTTCCAGTGGTTGGGGTACATGTCCCCGATCGCGCCGCCGTTCTTCACGAACCGGTTGAGCGAGTCCTTGGACAGGTCCAGATGGTAGGGATCGTCGCGGCACCAGCCGTTGGAGTCACCGCAGCTGTCGGCGACGAGCATGGTCAGCTTCGCGCCGTTGTAGGCGTCGGAGACCCAGGAGCCGTTGCGGCAGAACGCCTGGTTCGGCGCGCCGTCGTTGGTGCCCGTGCAGTAGTCGCTGATCTCGACCTGCACGTAGCGGCCGCAGTTGAGGCCGTTGTTCCATAACCCGGCCTTGCTGAGGTTGGCTCCCGTCAGCGGCCGGGCGTAGAAGGCGTAGTCGCCGGGGGTGTTGTAGACGTTGAGCGCGACGAAGTCCTGCGAGTCGAGGCTCGCCTGGGGCATCCCGCAGCCGCCGTACGGCGAGCCGAGTCCGTCGAAGTAGGTGGCGTTGCCGGTCACCGGGCCGGGCGGGTCGGCGACCGCACCGGCGGACTGTTCCGTCAAGGACACGAAGGCGCAGAGCACGACCAGGAAGCCGGGAAGCAGGATGGCAAGCAACCGGCGACGAACGTAACTCATCGGACTCCCAACCCAGAAAGGTTCGGATCGACTCTTTCCGCGGAGCTACGGCCGGTCAAGCACAGGCGATCGCGACCTGGGCGGACACGCCGGAAAGCCTGTAACTTTCATCGGCTCGCTATGCCACGGCGCCGTCCACGAGCTGCTGGACCCGCGCGGGGGTGTAGATGCCGTCGACCAGCAGCTGCGCCAGGCCGAGCACGCCCGCGTGCGGGTCGAGGTCGCTGCGCACGATCTGCAGGTTGCGGGTGGCCAGCGGGAGCGAGCGCCGGTAGACGATCTCGCGGATGCCGGCGAAGAGCTGCTCGTCGGTGTGGGCGAGCTGCCCGCCGATGACGATGACGCGCGGGTTGAACAGGTTGACCGTATCGGCGATCGCGCCGCCGAGGATGCGGGCCGCGCGCCGGGCGAGCCGCACCGCGACGAGGTCGCCGCTGCGGATCAGGCGTACGGCGTCGTCCACGGTGGCCACGTCGCGGCCCGCCTCGCGCAGGTCGCGCACGATGGCCCAGCCCCCGGCGTACGCCTCGACGCAGCCCGCGTTGCCGCACCGGCAGATGGGCGGCTCGGCCACGTCGTCCACCGTGACCTGGATGTGGCCGACGTCGCCGGCCGCGCCGTCGGCGCCGCGGTGCACCTTGCCGCTGGCGATGAGGCCGGTGCCGACGCCGGTGCCGATCTTGAGCATGAGCAGGTGGGGCACGTCCGGGTAGCGCAGCCGCTGCTCGCCGTACGCCATGGCGTTGACGTCCTTGTCCACCAGGACGGGGCAGTCGAAGCGGGAGCGGAACCAGCCGGGGATGTCGTAGCGGTCCCAGCCGGTCATGATCGGCGGGCTGACGACCCGTCCGGTCTCGAAGTCCACCGGGCCCGGCACGTCGAGCCCGATGCCGAGCACCTCGCCGGGCTTGCGCCTGGCCGCGGCCAGGACCTCGGTGAACAGCTCGTCCACGATGGTGAGGATGGCCTGCGGGCCCGCCGTCACCTCGGCGCGAACCTCGCGCTCGGCCCGCACCTCGCCGGCCAGGTCGCACACGGCGGCCCGCAGGCCGGTCGCGCCGATGTCGGCCACCAGCAGCACCCCGCGGTCACGGTTGACCACGAACTGGCCCGCCGGGCGGCCACGGGTGCGCGCCTCCTCCTCGGCGGGCATCAGCAGACCGGCCGCGAGCAGGCCGTCGAGCCGCTGGTTGACGGTGGTGCGCGACAGGCCGGTGTGGCGCATCACGTCGGCCTTCGTCAGGCCGTCGGGGGCGTCGCGGAACAGGCTGAGGATCTCGCCTGAGCTGGCTCCCCGCCACACGCCAGGCAGGCTCGGTGCATCCATACGGGTCACTCTAGCTATGTCTCCCACTAGACGGAAGTTAGCCATGTTTCGACATAAAAAGTCGAAAGGAGTGTTGCAATCTAACGGAAACACTGGTTACGGTCATGCCATCGACGCTGAAAGGGGCATCCGATGATGGCCAACACCCGAGGTCGCCGCACCGCGGCCCTCAGCGCGGTTCTCGCTGCGGGCGCGCTCGCGCTGGCTGCCTGCGGCTCCAGCGAGACCACCGGGACCACCCCCGTGGCCGGGGAGGCGGGCACCGCGACACCCAAGATCGCCGCCGTGATCAAGGGCCTGGACAACCCGTTCTTCCAGACGATGAAGCAGGGCATGGACGACCAGGCCGCCACGGCCAAGGTGCCGGTCACGGTCCAGGCGGCCAACGCCATCACGGACACGACCGGCCAGGCGGACAAGCTCAACGGCCTGGCCGGGCAGGACTTCTCCTGTTACGTGGTCAACCCGATCTCCGGCACCAACCTGGTCCAGGGCCTGGCCCAGCTCTCCGCCCAGAACAAGACCGTGGTCAACATCGACAGCCCGATCGACGCGGCGGCGGCCAAGAGCGCGAACGTCAAGCTCGCGACGTACATCGGGACCGACAACGTCGAGGCCGGCAAGACGGCCGGGCAGCGCATGACCGAGCTGCTGGCCGATGGCGGCGACGTCGCCGCCATCGGCGGCATCGCGGGCGACGTGACCAGCGGCGCCCGGGTCGAGGGCTTCAAGCAGGGCCTCGGGCCCACGGTCAAGATGGTGCAGACCGTCGCGGCCAACTGGGAGCGGCAGACCGCGCTCACCGCCGCCACCGACGTGCTGCAGGCGCACCCCGACCTGGCCGGATTCTTCGTCGCCAACGACGACATGGGGCTGGGCGTGGCGCGCGCCGTCGCCAACGCGGGCAAGGCCGGCAAGGTCAAGGTCATCAGCGTCGACGGCATCAAGGACGCGCTCGACGCGGTCAAGGCCGGCACCCTGGACGGCACCGTCGCCCAGTACCCGTACGCGATCGGGCTGATGGGCGTGGAGGCGTGCCAGGCGGCGGCGACCGGCAAGACGCTGCCCGCCAACGTCAAGGCCCCGGTCGAGCTGGTCACCAAGGAGAACGCGGACAAGGCGCTGGCGGCCACACCCAAGCCGTTCGGCAGCTACGACGACCCGTTCGCGTCCCTCATCAAGTAGCGCCTACGCCGTCCTGCCCGGCCGTCCGGCCCGGTGGGACGAGGAGTGACAGACATGGCAAACGCAACGCTCGCGGCCCGCGACGGAGAGCACTGGGCCGCGAAGCTGAAAGACGTCGGGTTCTGGGCGGAGTGGGCGGCCCTCGTCGGACTGGTCGTCCTGGTGATCGTGTTCCAGGCGCTCAATCCGACCTTCCTCAGCCCCGGCAACATCACCTCCATGCTGCTGGCCGCCGCGATCCTGATCGTGCTGGCCGTGGGCCAGACGTTCGTGATCGCCACCGCCGGCATCGACCTGTCGATCGCCTCGGCGATGACGCTGGGCGCGGTGGTCTTCGGCCAGGCGTACACGGCGCAGTGGGGGCTGGCGCTCTCCTGCGTGGCGGGCGTGCTCGCCGCGGCGGTGGCGGGCCTGGTCAACGGCATGATCACCGCCTGGGGCAAGATCGCGGACTTCATCGTGACGCTGGGCATGCTCTCGGCGGCCTCCGGTCTGGCGCTGATCCTCTCCGACGGCAAGCCGGTCACGATCATCGACCCCGCGCTGCTGGCCCTGTCCACCGGGAGAGTGGGGATCTTCGGCTACTCGTTCCTGATCGCGATCGTGGTCGCGATCGTGGCGCACGTCGTGCTGTTCCACACCAGGTTCGGCACCCACGTGCTGGCCACCGGCGGCTCGCCGGAGTCGGCCAACGCGATGGGCATCAGCACCCGGCGGATCAAGATCGCCGTCTACGCCATCAGCGGCGCGCTGGCCGGGCTGGGGGCGCTGCTCCTGGTCGCCCGCGTCGGCGCGGCCGAACCCGCCTCCAACACCTCCTTCCTGCTCAACTCCGTGGCCGCGGTCGTGCTCGGCGGGGTGAGCCTGTTCGGCGGGCGGGGCACCATCATCGGCCCGGTCATCGGCGCGCTGCTGCTGGTCGCGCTGGTCAACGGGCTGACCCTGCTCGGGGTCTCCCAGTTCTACCAACCGCTGGCCGTCGGCGTCGTCGTGGTGCTGGCCGCCCTGCTCACAAGGTTCCAGCGATGACCGAGAACGGCACTCCCCTGCTCGAGGCCCACGAGGTCTCCCTGGCCTTCGGCAGCGTACGCGCGCTGGCCGACGTCTCCCTCACCCTGCGCCGCGGCGAGATCACCGCGCTGGTCGGCGACAACGGCGCGGGCAAGTCCACCCTCGTCCGCTGCATCTCCGGCATCCACCGGCCGCAGAGCGGACGCATCGTCTTCGACGGCGCCGAGACCGACTTCCGCTCCCCGGAGGACGCCCGCGAGGCCGGGATCGAGACCGTGCACCAGAACCTCGCACTGGTGGAAGACCTCACGGTGTGGCAGAACCTGTTCCTCAACCGCGAGATCGTCCGCAGGTTCGGCCCGGTCGCCCTGCTCGACCGGCGCGCCATGCAGGCCCGCGCCCGCGAGATGGTCTCCACGCTCGCCGTCAACGTGCCGGCGGTGAAGTCCCGGGTACGCCGGCTCTCTGGCGGCCAGCGCCAGGCCGTGGCCATCTGCCGCGCCGCCGGGTTCAGCTCCAAGCTCGTGATCATGGACGAGCCCACGGCCGCGCTCGGCGTGCAGGAGACCGCCCGGGTCGAGGAGCTGATCCTCAGGCTCCGCGACGAGGGTCACGCGGTCCTGCTCATCAGCCACAACTTCGCCCAGGTCATGCGGCTCAGCCAGCAGGTGTGGGTGATGCGAGCCGGGCGGTGCGTGGGCGGGCGGCGTACGGCCGAGACCACCGGCGAGGAGATCGTCGCCCTGATCACCGGCGCGCTCAGCAACTGACGCCCCAGAAAGGCAATCCACTCAGATGACCACCAACCCCATCGGCGTCCACGCTCTCGTCTGGGTCGGCGACACCGGCCCGGCCTCGCTGGCGTACGCGATCGACAAGACCAAGGCGACCGGCTTCGACCTGCTGGAGATCTCGCTGCACGACTCGGCGAACCTCGACGTCGCCGCCGCGCGCGAGGCCCTGCGTACGGCCGGGCTGGGCGTGGCCTGCTCCCGCGGCCTCGCCTTCGACGCCGACGTCTCCAGCGACGACCCGGCCGTGGTCGAGCGCGGCGAGAAGCTGCTGCACGACTCCCTGGCCACGACCCGCGAGCTCGGCGGCACCCACTTCACCGGCGCGCTCTACAGCGCGCTCGGCAAGTACGGCCGCCCGCTCACCGAGGCGGGGCGGCGCAACGTGGTCGCGGTGCTCCGCCGGCTGGCCCAGGAGGCGAGCGGCCACGGCATGACGCTCGGCCTGGAGATCTGCAACCGGTACGAGACCAACGTCATCAACACCGCCCGGGACGCGCTGCGGCTCGCCGACGACATCGGCGAGGACAACGTGCTGATCCACCTCGACACGTACCACATGAACATCGAGGAGGACGACCTCGTCCGCCCCGTGCGCGAGGTCGGCGACCGGCTGGGCTACGTCCACATCGGCGAGAACCACCGTGGCTACCTCGGCTCCGGTCACCTGGACTTCACCGCGTTCTTCCACGCCCTGGGCGACATCGGATACCAGGGGCCGATCACCTTCGAGTCGTTCTCCTCGGCGGTCGTGATGGAGGGGCTCTCCAACGACCTGGCGATCTGGCGCAACCTGTGGGACGACGGCGAAGACCTCGCCCGGCACGCCCGCGCCTTCATCGCCGGCCACCTCCACACCAGCCCGGCCCGATGAGCCTGGACGACCTCCTCGCCCGGGCCCGCGCCTGGGGCGGCCGGCGGGCCGTCCTGGGCATCACCGGCGGCCCCGGCGCGGGCAAGACCACGCTCGCGGTGACCCTCACCCGCCTGCTCCGGCAGGATCCACCCCCCGGCCTCACCGCCGACTGGGTGGCCCACGTCCCGATGGACGGCTTCCACCTGGCCGACGTCGAGCTCGACCGGCTCGGCCGCCGCGACCGCAAGGGCGCTCCCGACACCTTCGACGCCGCCGGCTACGCCGCCCTCCTCCGCCGCCTGCGCGAGGACGAGGAGAACGTGGTCTACGCCCCGGCCTTCGAGCGCGACCTGGAGCAGCCCATCGCCGGCAGCATCCCGGTCCCCCGCGCCGCCCGGCTGATCATCACCGAGGGCAACTACCTCCTGCTCGACGAGGGTGACTGGGGCCGCGTACGCCCCTGGCTGGACGAGGTCTGGTACTGCGATCTGGACCACGCCGAGCGCGTGGACCGGCTGGTCACCCGGCACATCCGCTTCGGCAAGCCGCCGGAGCACGCGGTGAGCTGGGTGGCGGAGGTCGACCAGCGCAACGCCGATCTGATCGCCACCACCAAGCCGAAGGCGGACCTGATCGTCCCCGACGCCGTCATCCGGTCGATCGAGCATCCCGGCGGCATGTGACTTATGGTTACCCTGGGTGACCATGGCGAGTTCGGGGGCCGGGATGAGCAAGGAAGCGTGGCTGTACGCGCCGGAATGCCTGGATGCCGCGAGTGACGATTTCGGGCACCTGATCAGGCGGCGGCCCGCGGCCGTGTGCCGGCCGGGATCGGCCCCGGACGTGGCCGCCGCGGTGCGCCGGGCGGCCGAGCAAGGGATGCCCGTGGCCGCCCGCGGGCAGGGCCATTCCGTCTACGGCCGGGCGCAGGCCGAGGACGGTCTCGTGATCGACATGAGCGACCTGAACGCCGTGCACGCGGTCGAGGCCGATCGCGTGACCGTGGGCGGCGGCGCGACCTGGCGGTCGGTGCTCGACGTCACCCTGCCGCACGGCCTCACCCCGCCGGTGCTCACCGACTATCTCGACCTTTCGGTCGGCGGGACCGTTTCCGCGGGCGGTCTGGGCGGCATGACGTTCCGGCACGGTTTCCAGAGCTGCAACGTCATCGAACTGGAGGTGGTGACGGGCGAGGGCGAGATCGTCACGTGCTCGGCGAGCGCGCGTCCCGAGCTCTTCGACGCCGTACGCGGCGGGCTCAGCCAGTACGGGATCATCACGCGGGCCGTCCTGCGGCTCGTCCGCGCTCCCGAACGGGTCCGCCTGCACACCCTGTCCTACCCGGACCACCGGGCGATGACGGCCGACCAGCGCCGCCTGCTGTCCACGGACCGGGTCGACTTCCTGCAAGGCACGATCCGGCCGGGCCGGCAGTGCGTGGTCGAAGTAGGGGTCGGTCACTCGGCCGACTCGCCGCCCGATGACGAGGAGACGCTGGCCGGCCTGTCCGACCTCCGCGACCGGGCCGAGCGCGTCGATCTGCCGTACCTGGAGCTGTTCCTGCGGCTGAGCAAGCTCGAGAGCCACCTGCGGGCGGCGGGCACCTGGCACCATCCCCACCCGTGGCTGCACTCCTTCGTCCCGGACGTGGGCGCCGACGGGTTGGCCGCGGAGCTCCTCGCCGACGTGACCCAGGAGGACCTGGGCGAGTTCGGGCGCATCCTGCTCTACCCCATCCGCCCCGGCCGCGTGAGCTCGCCGCTGGTGCGCCTGCCGGAGGGGGAGGTCGCGTTCCTCTGCAGCCTCGTGTGCTTCCCCGCCGACGATTCCCTGCTGGTGGACAGGCTGGTCAAGACCAACCGCGCGCTGTACGACCGCATCCGCGCCATCGGCGGCCACCTCTATCCCGTCAGCGCCGTCGCGCTCACGCGGGCCGGCTGGAAGGACCACTACGGCCCGCTGTGGCCCGCCGTGGAGCACGCGAAAGCCCGATTCGACCCCCGCCACCTGCTGACTCCCGGGCAGGGGATGTTCGCCGAATAAATCTTGAAAAAACTTCGGGGCGCGTGTCGAAAACGCCTCCCCTCGTTCGCAGCGTGTCCAGAGGGCCGGATGGGCCGGCCCCGCCGACGCGAGGTTGACGACCATGACCCGGCAGCTTGCCCACTCCCCCGCCCGACCCCTCTCCACCCAGCGCCTGCTCCTCGGCTTCGGCGTCGCCGCCGGTCCGTTCTACGTGATCGTCGCCCTCGCCCAGGCGTTCACCCGGCAGGGCTTCGACCTGGCCCGCCACCCGTGGAGCTTCCTCGCCAACGGCGAGCTCGGCTGGATCCAGACCGCCAACTTCGTCCTCACCGCCCTGGCCACCATCGCCGCCGCCGCCGGCCTGCGCCGAGCCCTGGCGCCCGGCCGGGGAGCCCGGTGGGCGCCGATCCTGGTCGGCGTGTTCGGCGCCAGCATGATCGGCGCCGCGATCTTCCCCGCCGACCCCGCGATGGGTTTCCCCGCCGGGACCCCGGAAGGCCCGGGCGTCATCACCCTGTCGGGTACCCTGCACCTGGCCGCCGGCGGCGTCGGGTTCCTGTGCATGGTCGCGGCCTGCTACGTCATCGCCTCCCGGCAGTCGCGTGAGGGCCGCACGGGCTGGGCCCTGTACTCCCGCGTCACCGGCACGCTGTTCCTCGGCTCCTTCGTCGGCATCGCGAGCGGCGGCGGCGTCGCCTGGACCAACCTGCTGTTCGTCGCCGGCATCGTGGCGATCTGGAGCTGGCTGTCGCTACTGTCCCTGAACCTCTCCCGCGCCTGACCTTCCATCCCCACCCATAGAGAAAGGAAATTTCACCATGCGCTACCTGGTCACCCTCAAAGTCAACGCCCAGCCCGAAGGGCCGCCGCCGGCCGACCTCATGGAGGCCATCTTCAAGCTCGGCCAGGAGGCCACCGAGGCCGGGGCCCTGCTCGACAACAGCGGCCTGGCCCCCAGCTCCGAGGGGGCGCGGGTCGAGGTGAGCGGGGGCCGGCTGACCGTCAGCGACGGCCCGTTCGCCGAGGCCAAGGAGCTGATCAGCTACGCACTGTACGAGGTCAGGAGCAAGGAGGAAGCCGTGGAGTGGACCACCCGCTTCGTCAAGCTCCACCGTGACCTGTGGCCGGGATGGGAGGGCGAATCGGACGTGCTGCGGCTGTTCGGGCCCGAGGACTTCGCCCCGCCGGCCTGACCCAGTGCCCATCCGGCCGCGGACCACGTCCGCGGCCGGATGCTGTATGCAGGACGCATGACGGTAGCCGATTCGCACCGGGCGGTGGAGGCGGTGTGGCGGATCGAGTCCGCCCGGGTCATCGCCGCCCTGGCCCGCATGGTCAACGACATCGGGCTGGCCGAGGAGCTGGCACAGGACGCGCTGGTGGCCGCGCTCGAAGAGTGGCCGCGTAAGGGCGTACCCGACAATCCTGGTGCCTGGCTGACGCTCGCCGCCAAGCATCAGGCCCTCGACCAGTTCCGCCGCCGCGACACCTACCAGCGCAAGCTGCAGCAGATCGGCCGGGACATGGAGCTGCGCCAGGAGTCGGCGGAGGCCGAGCTCGACGAGGCCCTCGACGACCACATCGGCGACGACCTGCTCCGCCTGATCTTCACCGCCTGCCATCCCGAGCTGCCCGCCGAGGGCCGCCTCGCGCTCACCCTTCGACTGCTCGGCGGCCTGTCCACGGCCGAGATCGCCCGCGCCTTCCTCGTTCCGGAGCCCACCGTCGGGCAGCGCATCTCGCGGGCCAAGCGCACCCTCGCCGACAAGAAGATCCCGATCGAGCTGCCGCCGCCCGCCGAGCTGCCCGCGCGGCTGGCCTCCCTCCTGGAGGTCATCTACCTGATCTTCAACGAGGGGTACGCGGCGACCGCCGGCGACGACTGGATCCGCCCGTCGCTGTGCCAGGAGGCCATGCGCCTCGGCCGCGTGCTGGTCGGGCTCATGCCCGCGGAGCCCGAGGTGCACGGCCTGCTCGCGCTCATGGAGATCCAGGCCTCGCGCATCCCGGCCAGGACCGCCCGCGACGGCTCGCCCATCCTGCTGCTCGACCAGGACCGCAGCCGCTGGGACCGGCTCCTGGTCCGCCGCGGCCTGGACGCGCTTCGTCGCGCCGAGGAGCTGGGCACGCTCGGGCCGTACGGGCTGCAGGCGGCCATCGCCGCGTGCCACGCCCGCGCGCTCACCCCGGAGGCCACCGACTGGGAACGCATGGCCGCCCTCTACCGGCTGCTGGCCCACCTCACGCCCTCGCCGATCGTCGAGCTGAACCGGGCGGTCGCGGTCGGCATGGCGTACGGGCCCGAGCGCGGGCTGGAGATCGCCGACGGCCTCCGGGACGAGCGCGCCCTGCGGGAGTACGCGCATCTGCCCGCTGTCCGCGGTGACCTGCTGGCCAAGCTCGGCCGGGCCGAGGAGGCGGCCGCCGAGTTCCGGCGCGCGGCCGAGCTGACCCGGAACGTCCGCGAGCGCGACCTGTTCCTGGAGCGCGCCGCCGCGCTGTCATAGATCCGCTGCCTGTCCGTGCCGGCCGATGACGAGCCGCTGCACGGGACCGCCTGCCACTTCCCGCTCCAGGAGGTGACGGCCGCTGATTGATCAGGAGGTGGCCGTGGCCCGGCCGAACAGCCGGCCGGCGAGGTCGACGCCCACGACCGTGCCGCTGTCGTCGCGGGTGAAGAAGCCGCGCTGCCCCTTCAGGCCGCCCTCGGTGATGATGTACTCGTCGCTGTCACCGTTGCCGTCGCCGGGCAGGAAGCCCACGGCGGCCGGCGGGTAGTCCGGGGGCATCTCGGTCTCCGACGCCTGGCGGATCTCCGGCTTGATCCCGACCTCGAGGGTGAGCCGGGTGCCGTCGGTGGCGAGGTCGAGGTTCATGGCGTCGATCTCGTAACGGCCGGCGACCTCCTCCGCCCGCGCCCGGTCGTACGGGATCGGCTCGGGGTCCCGCTCGACCACGCCGAGGTAGTGCTCCAGCGCCCAGCGCGCGACGCTCTCGTTGAACCGGTAGCCGTCCGGACCGGCGTTGGCCAGCGAGACGACGGCGAAGTCGTGTTCGGGCACGATGAGCAGCTCGGCGAACTGGCCGTTGCCGGATCCGCCGTGCCCGATGGTGCGCACCCCGTCCACCTCGCGCAGGAACCAGCAGATGCCGAAGGCGTCGCCGAGCGTGCTGGCCCGCAGCTCGACCGTCGGCTCCCGCATGCTCCGCAGTGTCTCGGCGGGCAGCACCCCCACTGCGCCGCCCAGGTGGAAGCGGGCCCAGGCCAGCAGGTCGCTGACGGAGGAGGCGAGGCCGCCGCCGGGGTTGTTGCCACGCATGCCGGCCCGCCACGCCTTCCATGGCCGCGCGAACCGCATCGTGCCGTCCTCGCCGCGGTTGTAGCCGACGGCGAAGCGGCGGACCATGACGTCGTCCAGCTCGAAGAAGGTGTTCGACAGCCCGGCCGGCTCCAGGACCAGCGCGGACACGGCCTTCTCGTAGCTCAGGCCGGTGACGTTCTCGATGATCCGGCCGGCCAGGTTGTAGCCCGCCTGGCTGTAGGAGGCGCGGACGCCGGGTGGCGCGATCAGCGCCAGGCCGGCCAGCTGCGCCACGAACGCGGCCAGGGAGCCGTCCTCCTCCTCCACGTCGATCAGGTTCCAGTCCAGGCCGGCGGTGTGGTTGAGCAGGTTCAGCACGGTGATCCGCGCGGCGGCGGCCTCGTCGGCGAGCGTGAGCTCGGGGACGTAGCGGCGCACCGGCGCGTCCAGCTCCACCTTGCCCTCCGCGACCAGGCGCATCAGCGCGGTCGCGGTGAAGGTCTTGGTCACCGAGCCCAGGTGGAACAGGGTCCGGTCGTCGACCGGCAACGGGTTGTCGAGGCTGGTCACGCCATGTGCGGCGACGAACTCCCGGCCCCCGGCCAGCACCCCGACGGCGACGCCGGGGATCCCGAACTCCTTGGCCGCCGCCTCGACGAACTCGGCCAGCTTCTCCTGCGACATGTGATTCCCTCTCGGCTTCTCGTACGCTCTGACGTGCACGTACGACGATGGCCGCCGCCGCTGATACGGGTCTGACAGCGCGCTGCCACGCGCTCTCAGCGCTGCGACCGGCCAGGGACGGGCTTCACATGCGCCGGGTCATCTCACGGTCACGATGATGCGCTGGTAGGCGGTCAGCGCCGGGCTGCCGTCGTCCTTCACCTCGACGATGACGTGGATGGTGCTCCCCGGCTGCGCGTCCGCCGGCACGGTGAAGCTCGCCTTCGAGGAATGGCTCCCCGGTAGGGCGGTCGCCGCGCCGTCATCGGTGGTGATCTCGACTGCGCCCCGGTAGCTGCCCGCCTCCTGGTACTGCCACCAGCGAGAGCTGAGTGCGTCCCCGTCGGGATCGGTCGCCCTGGCGGAGAGGCGCACCTTCTGCCCGGGCCGCGCGGTGATGTCGCGGCGCCCCGCCGGCAGGGTGACCTCGGGCCGGTGGTTCGCCGCGCGGAAGTCGGGCGTCACGCTCCATCGCAGGCGCGCGGCGAAATCGAGCTGGGCGGCCTCGAACCAGCGGGCCGCCGCATAGTCGGCCGGCGCATTGCCCTGCGGGTCGTGGTCCACGGCTTTCGAGGCGAGCCATTCGGACGGGTCGTCGGGGTTCTGCTCCTGGCGGCCGCCCCATCCGCCGTAGCCGCCTTTCTCATGACCGCGCAGACCGTTGTCAACGAGGTTCATGAAGTTGGAGGTGTCTCCTTCGGAGATCCAGGAGCCCTTTTCCTGGATGGGCATCCATATCTTGTAGCCGCGCGCGCGTAGCTCGTCCTCGCCGAGGTAGGACAGGCCGAAGTGATCCCAGACGTCGCCCTCCACCATCTGCTTTCCGTCACCCCAGATCCGGTACAGCTCGCCGAAAGGCCCCTTGCCGGACACGTTCTCCGCCGTCCATTGGGCCGACAGGTATTTCGCGTGCTCGGGAAGGACCGTGCGGCGGGCGAAGTAGCCCCAGATCGTGGTCGCCACGTCGCGTGCCTCGATGTCCGGCCAGTTGGGGGCGATGTAGTCCTGGTAGCTGGCGTCTTGTGAGCCGAACTTGGTGATGATCGCCTTTCGGGACACCTCGCGGCGGACGCGGTCCCACCGGGGCGTTCCCTCGTACTGTTCCTGGATCGATTTCAGCGCGCGGGCGATCGTGCTCGTGCCTCCCCACGCCTGCAGGTAGACGGGTCCGCCCTTGCCGTCGAGGAGAACGTCCTTGATGAGGTTCGATCCCGGGGTCTCCTTGGAGATGTCCCCCTCGAACTCGACGTTGCCCACGCGGATCTTGGAGAACAGGCTGCGGGGGTCGGGGTAGCCGCGGTCATGGCGTACGAGGTTGGGATAGACCTCGGCGTACGCCTTCACCGCCGTGTGGATGAACTGCTCGTCCCGCGCCCACCGCCACGACGTCTGCGGGGTGGTGTACTCCCTGCCCGGCAGGAAGAACTCCGTCCCCTTGCCGTCGCCTTTCCAGTGGAACCGGCTGCTGGCGTAGACGAGCCCCTCGGTCGTCACCTCATTGCTGTAGAGCAGGTATCGGATCAGCGAGTTGGCGTCGTCGAGTTCGGGGTCGGCGGTGACGATGGTCCGCGGCCGGGGGCTCTGGGTGACGGCTTCGGCCGGCGGCGCCGTCATGCCCGCCGTGAGCGAGAGCAGTAAGAAAGTCCCGAGAGATCTGCCTACCCACTGACGTGCCATGCTCTCTCCTGCCGCGCAATGTCCTGTTATGAATATCTATTCACTAACGACTGGACATTTATCACGCTACGGAGAGTGCGCATTCATGTCAATGGCGGCCGGCCTCACGCCCCGCCGGTGGACTCGCGGGCCACGACCGTGAAGCGGCTGACGAACTCGCGCGCGACCTCCCGCTTCTTGCCCTTCTCCGTGATCCGCTTGGCGAGGAACCGGACGGCCGTGCCGGCCATCAGCGAGTGATCGGGGTCGATCGACGACAGGGAGGGCACGGTGTAGCCGCCTTCGGCGATGTTGTCGAAGCCGATGACCTTCACCTCGTCGGGCACGCGTACGCCCCGGTCGGCCAGCCCGCGCAGCACGCCGATCGCCACCGTGTCGGTCACGCAGAACACGCCGTCGAACTCCACCCCGTCGTCCACCAGGCGCCGGGCCGCGGCGGCCCCGCCCTCCATCGTGAACCGCGAGGTCGGGGCCACGAGCCGCGCGTCGAAGGCGACGCCGGCCTCGTCGAGCGCCTCGCGGTAGCCGGTGAAGCGCAGGCTGGAGACGTTGATCTCCTCCCCCTGGGCGCCGCCGTCGACGAGCGCGATGCGGCGGCAGCCCCGCTCGATCAGGTGGGCGGTGGCGGCGCGGGCGCCTTCGACGTTGGGCATGGCGACGTGGTCCACGGGCCCGTCGAAGATGCGCTCCCCCAGGATGACGATGGGATAGTCGACCTTGAGCAGGTCGGTGTCGGTCGGCCCGAGCCCGACGGTGCTGAGGATGAGCCCGTCGTAGAGGCGGTTGCGGGACAGGGCGAGCGCGTCCAGCTCGCCCTCGCGCGAGGCGCCGGTCTGCTCGATGGCCACCTTGAGGTTGTGCCGGGCCGCCGCCGTGATGATCTCGGCCGCGAGCTGCCCGAAGTACGGCCGGTCCACCTCGGGTACGGCGAGCCCGATCGTGCCGGTCCGCCCGGTACGAAGGTTGCGCGCCGCCACGTTGACCCGGTAGTCGAGCTGGTTGATGGCCTGCAGCACGCGCTCGCGCGTCTCGGCCTTGACATGGGGGTGGTCGTTGAGCACGTGGGACACCGTCATGGCGGACACCCCCGCGGCCCTGGCCACGTCCTGGATCGTCACCATTTCTGGATCACCCGCACGGCCCGCATCCTCTCACGCGTCAACCCTTGACGCTCCCCCGCAGCAGCCCGTTGACGATGTGCCGCTGCATCGCGATGAAGAAGATCACGACGGGGGTCAGCACGATCACGCTGAGCGTCATGAACGCCGGCCAGTCCACCGAGTACTGCCCGACCGCCTTGTAGACCTGCAGCACCAGGGTCTGCTTGTCGGGCGAGCTGATGAACACGTTCGGCGTGATGAAGTCGTTCCAGATCCACATGGTCTGGAACACGCCGACCGTGATGAGGATGGGCCGGATGAGCGGCAACACGATCCGCCAGTAGATCTGCCACGGCCCCGCGCCGTCGATGCGCGCCGCCTCGAAGATCGAGATCGGCAGCGACCGCAGGTAGCCCTGGATGAGGAAGTAGCAGAAGACCGAGCCGGCGGCGTACAGGAAGATGAGCCCTTCGAGGCTGTCGACCAGCCGCAGCTGCACGAGGATCCGGTAGACCGGGATCAGCGTGGCCTGCCCCGGCACCAGGAACGCGATCACGAGCAGCGCGCCGGCCACCCGGTTGAGCAGCGTCTTGCGCAGCAGCATCGCGTACGCCGCCATCGACCCGATGATCAGCATGATCACGATGGAGACGGCGGTGACGTACAGCGTGTTGAGGAAGGACTGCAGGATCGGCGTGCTCTCGAAGACCCGCGCGTAGTTGTCGAGGTACAGGCCCGACGGCAGGCCCAGTGGTGAGGCCGACGTCTCCGCCTGTGTCTTGAAGGTGTTGACGACGATGTAGTAGAACGGCACGCCGACCACGGCGGCGGCCAGGATCATCGCGAAGCTGAGCAGCGGCCTTCTCATGACAGGCGCCCTTCGAGCCGGCTCGACAGGACCAGCTGGACGGCCACGATCGCGCCGACGACCAGCATGAAGACCACCGCCAGCGCCGATGCCTGGCCGAACTTGGCCTGCGCGATGCCGCTCTGGATGATCGACTGGGTGATGGTGAAGGTGGCGTACCCGGGGCCGCCCTTGGTGAGGGTGTAGGGCAGGTCGTAGACCTTCAGGCCGCCGGTCATCAGCAGCAGCGAGCTGATGGTGACGGCCGGGGCGAGCAGCGGCAGCGTGATGGACAGGAACGACTGGCGCGGCGAGGCGCCGTCCACCCGCGCGGCCTCGTAGTAGTCGTCGGGGATCGACTGCAGGTATGCCAGGTAGAGGATGGCGTGCCAGCCGGTGGACGACCAGACGGCGACCATGATGACCGACAGCTGGGCGAGCGTGCTGTCGGACAGCCAGGGCACCGGGCCCAGCTCTCCGAGCAGGCTGTTGATGGCGCCCGACCCGAGCGGCGACAGGATGAACCCCCACACCAGGCCGAGGATCGCGATGCTGGGGATGGCGGGGAAGAAGAAGACGGCCCGCACCACGCTCCGGCCGAAGAAGCGCCGGTTGAGCAGCACGGCCAGCGGGATCGCCAGCAGGGTGATGATCAGCGTGGTGCCGATCGCGTACAGCAGCGTGAACCCCAGCCCGGCCAGCATGGCCGGGTCGGCGAAGATCTTCCGGTAGTTCTCCAGCCCGACGAAGTTGACCTCCGTCGAGTAGCCGTTGAAGTCGGTCACGCTGAAGTAGAGCGACTGCGCCAGCGGGATCGCGAACAGCACCGCGAACACGATCCCGATCGGCACCAGGAACGCCTGCAGCCGCAGCCCCTCCAGCCGTTTCGGCGAGACCAGCCAGGACAGGGCGCCCGTCGCGGCGGGCGCCCTCGTGCCGAACGCCGTCATGTCAGCTCTGGCCCTTGAGCCGGTTGTCGAGCGCGGCGGCCACGTCGGCCGGCTGCTCCTGGCCCTGCACCATCAGCTGGAGCTGCGCGACCGCCTCGGTGTTGAGCGCGTCCTGCGCCCGTGGCCAGGCGATCTGCGGCAGGTAGAAGGTGCCGTCCTTGAGCGCCTGGAGGTTGGGCTCCAGCACCTTGTCGATCTCGGGCGTGACGTCCGACGTGGTCGTCATGGCCGCCGTCTGCTTGTTGAACAGCGTCACGCCTTCCTTGCTGCCGAGGTACGTCAGGAACGCCTCGGCCTCCTTCTCGTGCTCGGTCTTGGCGTTGATGGCGTAACCGGGCGAGGCCGCGCCGGACCAGAACGGCTTGCCGTCGGGCGTCGGCACGCCGACGAAGGCCATGTTCATCTTCGGCGCCTTCTCCCGCAGCGTGGACACGTTCCACGGGCCCGCGGAGATCATCGCGACGCGGCCGTTGGCGAACTCGTCCACGATCTGCTCGCCGCTCAGGCCCACGACGTCCTTGCTCATGACCCCGCTGGTGAACAGCTGGTTGAAGTTCGTCAGCGGCCCGAGCCACAGGTCCCCGAACTTCTTCTGGCCCGCGAAGATCTGCGCGTCCACGTCGCCGCCCTGGCGCGCGTTCTCATGGCCGACCAGGGCCGCGAGGGTGAGCGGCATGCCCGTCACCGAGTCGTAGTACGGCGTCGTGCCCGCCGCCTTGAGCTTCTGGCACAGCGCGACGAAGTCGGCCCACTTGGTCGGGAACTCGGTGACGCCCGCCTTGGCGAGGAGGTCCTTGTTGTAGAGGATGCCGGCGGACCAGGACGAGATCGACATGCCGTACGCCTTGCCGTCCCGGGAGTAGGTGGCGGTGTTGAACTTGGACATGTTCGCCATGTACGGCTTGCCGGTCAGGTCTTTGACGAAGCCGCCCTGGATGAGGTTGGTCTTGTTCTCGGCCGCGATCGCGAACACGTCGGCGCCGGTGCCCGAGACGAGCCGGGTCTGCAGCGTGGAGATGTACTCGGCCACCGGCGGGGCCGTGGAGAACTCGACGTCGATGGTGGGATTCTGCTTCTCGAAGGCCTCGATGATCGGTTTCATCGACTGCTCGTTGTCCCAGGAGAAGAACGTCAGCTTGGTCTTCCCGCCGCCTCCGCCTCCTCCTCCCGAGCCGCATCCGGTCAGGGCCAGAACGGCAGCCGCCAGGATCGCAGTTGAGCTTCTGAGCAGGGACATCGCGCACCTCTTTGGCACTCATACCGTGGGGGGTCGGGCACGTCGGATCGTCGTCGGCGGGCGCCTGGACAGCTGCGCCCGCCGAGGGGTTGTATCGATAAAACATGTATCGACACAAATCGCAGCCTGTCAAGAGTGGGTTACCGATCGCGCAACAGGCCAGGCCCGTCCAAGTGAGGGTCTGGCCAGGCTCGATGCGGACATGTAACGTTACGACCCGCAAGCCTTCTAGGCGTGCCAGAGCGCGGCGAGCTGCCGGGTGGCCAGGCGGGACGGGACGGCCCGGAGCAGCGTGTCGCGCAGCCACGCGGCGAGACCGGTCTGGGAGGTCAGCCGCGACTGCCGGGACGCCGCCCGCATGATGCGGTTGGCGCTGGGCCTGCGCTCGGCGTCGTAGCGCAGGAGCCGCTCGGCGACGTCGGCCGGCTCGGCGCCGGTCAGGTGGCGGGTCAGCGCGGCCGCGTCCTCGAAGGCCTGGCTGGCGCCCTGGCCGAGGTCCGGTGGCATGGCGTGCGCGGCGTCGCCGAGGAAGGCGATCCGGCCGGCCGCGTACGAGGGCAGGGGTTCGGCCAGGCGGGCGATCGGGTCGACGTAGATGTCGTCGGGCGGGGTGGCCTCGATCAGCGCGGTGACGAGGGGGTGCCAGTCGGCCATGAGGGAGAGCATCTGCCGGCGTGCCTCGTACGCGTCCGGCGGCGTGCCGTGCAGGACGGAGTCGGTGAACCAGTAGAGGCGGTCCTCGCCGACGGGGAACAGGCCGAACATCGCCCCGCTGCGGCGGTCGACCAGCTGGCTGGCGAGCAGGTCCGTGGTCAGGCCGGCAGGGCGGGGCAGCATGCCGCGCAGGTCGATCCGGCCGGTGCGCCGCAACCCGGGGTGACCGGGGAAGAGTTGTGCGCGCAGCTTGCTGCCGATGCCGTCGGCCGCGATCACGGCGTCCGCTCTCGCGACGGGGTTCCCGTCGCTCATCACGCTCACCCCGGCGGGATCGGGCTCCAGGCGCTCGACGGGGGTCGCGGTGCGCACCAGGCCGGGAGGCAGCGGGGCGCGCAGCGCCCGATGCAGTTCCGCCCGGTCGATGATGGCGGCCGTCCCGACCTCCTGCTGCGCCCGGGCCAGGTCGGTGATCAGCAGCGGCCGTCCGCGCCAGTCCCGCAATCCTCCGAGGGTCGCGTGCATGACGTGCCCGCGAACGTCGTCGGCCAGCCCCACCGCGTCCAGCGCGCGAAGCCCGTTGGGCATGACCACGATCCCGGTGCCGGCCTCCCGGAGCTCGGCGCCCCGTTCGAAGAGGGTCACCTCATGACCCAGGCGGTGCAGCCCCACCGCGGCCGCCACTCCTCCGAGCCCGGCGCCGACCACCACGACCCTCATGAGGCCTCCTCGTCCATTCACTACGATCGTACTAGTACGGGCATTGGTATCATGGCCGCATGCCGCCCACGAATCCAGCCCGTCGCCAAGCCCTGACCGATGCGGCCATCGAGCTGCTGGCGTCGTCGGGCGCGCACGGGCTGACCCACCGCGCGGTGGAGAAGGCGGCAGGCCTCCCGCCGGGGACGGCCTCCAACTACTTCCGCAGCCGCGAAGCCCTGCTGGTGGCCGCCGCGGAGCGCATCGTCGAGCTGCACCACGCCGACACCGACCGGGCCGTCGAGCAACCGGCAACTCTGGTCGACCTGCTGACGGAATCGCTGCTCACAGCGGCGACCACGCTGCGCGACCGCTATCTGGCGATCTTCGAGCTGCAGCTGGAGGCCGCGCGCCGGCCGGCGCTCGCCTCGGCGCTCGCGAGCCTGCAGGACACGGCGGTGCTGGTCACCGCCGGACACCACGACCAGCTCGGCCTCACCATCCCGCGCGAGAAGATCCCGGCCCTGATCGCGCTCTATGGCGGTACGCTGTTCACGCTGGTCAGCGCGCCGCCGGGGAGCGTCAGCCGGGACGTCGTCCAGAATGTGGTGCAGGTCATGGTGTACGGCTGCATCGAGGACGTCCAGGTAGGAAAAGGTCAATCCATGGCAAAACTTTTCGGACGCGACGGTGAATAGGAAAGTCCCATCCAGCTGCACCGGAAGCGTGTGATAGGGTGGGGGAGTTGCAGTTGCGGTACCCATCGACTTAGTGCGCGCCCGACGGAATACAACCTTCGGGCGCGTTTTGTTTGCCGGGCAATTCCGGATGGGCTCATGTTTTCTGCACTTATCTAAAGGAGATCTACATGGCTACCGGAACCGTGAAGTGGTTCAACTCTGAAAAGGGCTTCGGCTTCATCGCGCAGGACGGCGGCGGCGCCGACGTCTTCGCGCACTACTCGAACATCGTGTCCAACGGCGGCTACCGCGAGCTGACCGAGGGCCAGAAGGTGTCCTTCGACATCGTCCAGGGCCAGAAGGGCCCGCAGGCGGAGAACATCGTCTCGGCCTGACGCAACAGCGCACGTCGAGAACGGGCCCGCACCCTCATGGGTGCGGGCCCGTTTTCGTCAGGGATTCTGGAAGGCCACCTCGGGATCGGCCGCGGACGGGCCGTCCAGCAGCGGCTGGTGCCTGCCGCGTAGGTGCTGGTCGAAGAAGGCACCCACATAGGCCGTGGTGATCTCGCCCGATCGTTCGCCCGAGAGCGGGGCGGAGGGGTCGACCACTCCCGCCTGCCCGCCGATGATCGGCAGGTCGATGAAGGTGAAGTGCCCGGAGTCGGCGACCGTCAGCCAGCGCTTCCAGCCGTCCAGCCGCTGCCAGGCCAGCGGCCAGCTCGTGTCGACGCTGTCGGGCGAGTGCTGGGCCTTGGTGCCGAGCATGAGGAAGGGCCGCTTACCGAGGCCGGACTGCGGGACCGGCGCGAAGAACGAGCCGTCCATGTCCACCCCCGCGCGGATGCGGCGGTCGGCGGCCATGGCGGCAGCGGCGGCGTTGCCGCCCAGGGAGTGCCCGGCGGCGCCGATCCGCCCCGGGTCGATCATCTTCCAGCGCTTCCAGTGCGTCAGCTCGCCGACCACGAAGGAGAGGTCGGCGCCTCGGCCCTCGGCGGCCTTGGCCATCAGCTTCTTCTCCGCCTCGTCGGAGGGGGCCCGCTCGATCGCCTGGCAGGCGACGCAGGTCAGGGTACGGCCGCCGGGGAAGGCGGTCCCGTACGACTCGTAGGCGTGGTCCACGAGTGCGACGACGTACCCCTTGGACGCCAGCTCCTCGGCGAGCGTCGTCAGGGTGGCGCGGTTGAGCGTGAAGCCCGGCGAGAGCAGCACCAAGGGGTGCCTGCCGCCGATCGGGCGGGCGCCGGCGCGGGCGTTCACGCGCACGCCGGCGAGCTGCTCAGCCTTGAACCTGGTATCGAGCTTCAGCCCCTTGAGCAGGAGCCGGGCCTCGTCGACGGTCATGTACGGGGCGGGGCCGCCGCCGGTGGAGGCGGGGTAGTACATCGACACCATCAGCTCCCGCCCGTCCTCGGTGGGCACCCACGGGTCGGGACGCTTCCTGTCGACGAGGTGCAGGGTGTCGCGACCGACCGCGTACTGCCCGGTCGGGCGGGGAATGGAGAGGGCTTCCGCGGAGGCGGCGGCCGCGGAAGCCGGAAACACGGCGCCCAGCAGGGCGACGAGTGCGAGCGCAAGACGGGATCTCATCATGGGCAGGAGCGTAAAAATGACGCCTCTGCCGCCGACACTCCCGAAAGGCCCGTTCGCTCCCTTACTTTCGTCAACCTAGTCGCCGGCGGAGCTCCGGTACTGGGCGGCGAGGGCGACGGTCTGCTGCGCGGTGTACGGGTCGAAGGTGCGCAGCGCCCGGGCGTCCAGGCCGGCCAGCAGCTGGGCGGCCTGCTCGGGGTCGCCGTCGCGGCGGACGTACTCGTTGTCCTGGAACCGGATCGACGGCCGGGCGGCGTCGAGCGCGGCGGTCCGGACGATCGCCGCCACGACCGGGTCATGGCTCCCTGTCTCGGCCTGGCGGCGCTCGCGTACCCCGGCCAGCGCCTCGCCCGCCGAGGCGAGGGCGTCGCTGCCGCCGAGGGCGAACCACGCGCCCGTCTCCGCCGCGTGCAGCACCTCGGCGTCGCGCTCCTCCGCCACGCCCTGCGGGGGTGTGATGCGGACGCGCAGCGGCTCGCCGGTGACCACCCACTGCACGGGCTCCCCCGCCGGGTCGCGGGCGGGGATGCCGAGGACCGGCGTGATGTCGTATTCGCCGGGTTCGGCGAAGGTGAATCCGGACGAGCCGAAGGTGAGGTTGACGTTGTTGCTGATCGCCCCGCTGGGCGGGATGGTGAGCTTGGCGGTGGAGTCCATGGCGGCCATGCACCGCTGGGCGATCGGGGTGAACGCGGTCACGTCCGCCGGCGGATCGCTGCGGCGGCGTACCAGGATCTCCAGCGGCCCGGCCTTCGGGTCGAGCACCCAGCGCTCCACCTCCAGGTCCGCCGCCGTGCGGTTCTCCAGGGTGACCTTGAGGAACACCGGCTGGCCGAAGGCGAAGACCGGCCCGGACTCGGGCGCGGCGAGCGTCAGCCGGTAGCCGTCGAACGGGATCTCGGGCGCGTACGGCGAGTGCCCGCCGGCCCCGTCGGCCCAGTAGCGAACGGAGTGGAAGGGCTCACCCCCGGGGATCAGCGCCGTCAACGGCCCGTGCCGAAGAAATGTCAGCTCGTCGGCGTCGAAGGTGAACGCGAACTCCCGCCAGTAGTCCTGCTCGTGGCCGCCGCCCAGGTATCGCCAGTCGTAGTTCATGAAGGAGGTCGAGTCGGCCCGGCCGACCACGCGCTCGAAGCGGTGCGCGAGGTTGAGCGCGTGCCCGAGCTCGTGCACGATGGTCCTGATGATCTTCTGATCCCTGGTCGCCCCCTGGAAGCCGGCGGTGAAGACCGCCGCGCCCTGCCGCTGGAGCAGCCCTTCGGCGTCGAACATCACGCCGGCCAGCCCGGGGATGGCCGCCCGGGACAGCAGGAGCAGATGCAGCTCCCACGCCCTGGCGCGCAGCGACGCGTCGCCCGTGATGAGCATGAGATCGCTCAGCATGGTGTAGAGCAGCGAGTCGTCCCAGGCTCCGGCGATCCCGGCGGGGATGGCGCTCTGCCGCCCGACGTCCTTGACCGCGAACCCGGCGCCCCGCAGGCAGCCGTTGATCGTGCGCTCCACGCCCTCGAAGATCACCGGGCTCGGCGCCGGGACGTTCTGCTCCAGCTCGATCTCCAGGCCCAGCTCGCGCAGCGCGTCGTCCTTGTGCTCGACGGGGACGACCACCTCGGTCCGGGTGGGCAACCCGTTCAGCGGGGCGTCGAGGACGAACGTGACCGACACGCCGTCGCTCTGCGCCTGGGCCAGGGCCAGCGACCCCGTGGTCTTATTGGTGGGACCGGCCTGCCAGATCGCCGGCCACGTGCCGTCGTCGAGCGCGACCTTGGTGCCGGGCGAGGTGCGCGCCGACGCCAGGTACGCCTTCCGGCCGTCCGCCGCGACCTGGAACACGTCCGCGCTGATCACCCCCGAGCCGTCCGCGTCCACCCGCAGCGTGACCGAGATGCCGCCGCTCTGCCCCTCGTAGCGCCCGTCCCTGATCATGGGATCTCCTCGATGTCGATTGCACCGTTCCAACCATGGGGCACGACCGGCCGGGATCGCATGAGTATCCCCTACTCAACCACCGCCTCGGCGACGATGGAGCTGTCGTCGTCCATCAGGAAGCCGCCGGACTGGTGCCGCCAGAGCCGGGCGTACGGGCCTTCGGTCCGCAGCAGCTCGGCATGGGAGCCCTGCTCCACGATGCATCCCCGGTTGAGCACGACCAGCCGGTCCATCCGGACGACGGTGCTCAGGCGGTGCGCGACCACGAGCGCGGTGCGGTCGCGCATCAGGTGCCACAGGGCTTCCTGGACGAGGATCTCGCTCTCGGAGTCGAGGGCGCTGGTGGCCTCGTCCAGCAGCAGGATCGGGGCGTCGCGCAGGATGGCGCGGGCGAGCGCGAGGCGCTGCCGCTGGCCGCCGGAGAGCTTGACGCCGCGCTCGCCGACCAGGGTGTCGAAGCCGTCCGGCAGGGACTCGGCGAACTCCGTGACGTGCGCCGCCCGCGCCGCCGCGAGGATCTCCGCGTCGGTGGCGCCTGGCCGGGCGAACGCGATGTTGTCACGCACCGACCGGTGGAACATGGCGGGTTCCTGGGGGACGTACGCGATGAGGCTGCGCAGGTCGGCCTGGCGCAGCCGGGAGATGTCCTGGCCGCCTATCAGGATCCGGCCCGCGTCGACGTCCATGAGGCGCAGCAGCAGCCGGGTGAGGGTGGTCTTGCCGCCGCCGGACTGGCCGACCAGCCCGATCTTGGTGCCGCTGGAGATGTCCAGGTCCAGGCACTCGAACAAGGGCGGGCCTCCGTCGTGGGCGAACCTCACCCGCTCGAAGCGGACACTCGAGTCGGCCGGGCGCAGCGGCTGCGGGTCGGCGGGGTCCAGCACGGTCGGCGGCACGAGGAGCAGCTCGGTGAACTGGGCGGCCTCGGTGAGCACGCTCTCGATCCGCCGGTAGATCTGGTTGAACTCGAACATGATGCTGATCGTGTTGGAGTAGTAGGAGAACACCACCACGATGGCCTCCACGCCCAGACCGCCCCGCAGCGCCACGGCGAGGAGCAGGCCGACGGCACTGGTGAGGACCGAGATCGGGGCGACGACGGTGTCCACCCGCAGGTTGCCGTAGTCCCAGGAGCGCAGCGTCAGCCGCTGCTGCTCGGCGATCCTGGCCCGGTGTTCGGTGGCTTCGCGGTCTTCGGCGGCGAACGCGCGGACCGTGTCCATGTTGGCCAGCACGTCGGCGACGTGGCCCGACACCAGCACCTTGGCGGCCTCGCGCTTGTCGACCAGCGCCTGGCGACGGCGGATCAGCGGGGCGACGAGCACGCCGGTGACGAGGATGAGACCGACGAGAACGAGGACCAGCAGCGGGTGATACTGCCACAGCACCACCGAGGCGAAGACCAGCGGCACCAGCTTGGCCATGATCGAGAAGGTGAGCAGGTCGGCGAACTCCTCGAACCGGGAGGAGAACCCCAGCACCCGCTTGGTCAGCGAACCGGCGAAGTTGTTGTGGAAGAACGCGGCGTCCTTGATCAGCAGCTCGTCCATGCCCACCACGCCGAGCCGCTCGATGCCGCGGGCGTCCGTGCGGTTGAGGAAGTGCAGCCCGAACCGCCACAGCACCTCGCCCGCGAGCAGCAACCCGCCGAAGCCGAGCACGTACGGCAGGAGCGCGTCGACGGAGCCATCCCCGCCCCCTGCCAGGTGCCCCACCAGCCCGGCCACCGCCAGCGGCGCCAGGTAGAACAGGCAGATGTTGCCCATCGCCGGCAGCGTCAGCGCCGGCACCGCGACCCGCCACTGGCGGACCAGCTCGCCGCAGTAGTAGCGCAGCGCCAGCAGAACCGCCGACCTCCGCGCAGACGGAACGTCTTTGGATTCCTGAAGTGATCCGAGCACAGCCATCCGCCCTCCCCGAATGCAGACACCGCCCCGCTCATGCTGCCGTCCGGGGGTACGAGGGAGCGAACGATTTTCCGGCCGCCGCCCCCTCGTACGACGCGGGCTTACTGGATTGCGCCGGATTGGGAGAGAAGGTCCTGATACCAGGTGTCGTACGGGTGGTTGGTCGCCGGGTAGTTGGCGAGCGGGCTGGTCGCGTCGCCGGTCGAGTCGAAGTCCCAGCCCCGTACGAGCCGTCCCGCCTGCCGCGCCGCGGTGATGAACGAGGACTGCGTGGCGGGCGCGGCGTAGAACAGCGCGCCCTGCTGGAGCTCCGCGCTGTCGCCCTGCTGGAACTCGTCGAAGGCGACCTGCTGGTAGCGGATGCGGTCGCCGGTGTACCTGTCGGTGTCGATGCGCAGGGTCTGCGACGGGGTCGGGCCGTCGGCGCCGGTCCACACGCGCACGCGAGAGGTGCCGCTGGCCGAGGTGGTCTTGTCGTAGCGGGCGTCGGAGGTCTTGGCGTTGCCGCTCCACGAGACCGTCATCGCGCCGGCGTCGAGCACGCCGTCCCAGTCCCAGTTCTGGCTGCTGCTCTGGCTGCGGTGGATCTCGCGCAGCTGCGTGCCCGCCGGATCGGTGAACCTGATCGTCGGCAGCACGCCGTCGTCGTACTTGTGGCTGGCCGACCAGGTGATCTCGCCGTCGGCGCCGAGGCGGCCCACGCGGTACCACAGCGTGGTCGCGGTCTGGGACTGGTGGACCTCGACCAGGTCGCCGTTGTCGTTGAGGGCGACGGCCGGCGTCACGCCGTTGTCGTACTTGCCGTGGCGCAGCCAGGTCACGCGGCCGTCGGCGCCGTACGTGCCGGACCAGTACCAGAGCGCGCCCGCACCCGAGTCGTGCACCTCCACGACCTGGCCGCGGCCGTTGATCGCGACGGCCGGGTTGGAGCCGACGTCGCGCTTGTACTGGGTGCGGGTCGTCCCGTTGCCGGAGATCAGGGGCAGCACCCGGCCGCGCAGCGCGTCCACCGTCGGCGGGGTCGCCGGGTAGTCCTTGGCCCAGAGCAGCCGCGAGCCGAACACGGAGACGAACTCCTGGTTGAGCGCCGCCAGGTTGCCGGCCGCGTACGAGGTGTTGTCGGTCAGGTCGTCCTTGATGTCGAGGGCGACGACGATCGGGGCGGCGGTGGGATGCTGCGCGGACCAGGTGTTGATCACCTTGAGCCAGTCGCGCAGGAGGTTGGAGGCGGGGTTGCCGGTGTGGTCGACCTGGTTGCCCGGGGAGTCGTGGCCGATGGAGTAGTCGTTCGAGGTGGCGTAGCCGTTGTCGTGTATGTCGAGTTCGATGAAGCGGATGCCGTGGTCGAGCTGGTAGGCGATCGAGTTCTTGGCGCCGGCGACGTTGCCCGAGTAGCTGTTGTGCGTGGCGCGGAAGATCGCCGAGGGTAACGGCGGGTCCGCCTGCGCCTCGGCGGGTCCGCTGATCAGCAGCGCGGACGCGGCGAGGGCGAGCGCGGACAGGACGGTTCGTGATCGGAGCATGCTCTGATCATCACGTCGGAGATCTTTCCCGACAATACTGCTGCCGAGGCCGTTCAGGTAGGGCTGTCCCTACCATGGACACGCCCGTGCGCAGGGTCGATGCGTCATGGTCCCGGCTCGTAGCGTCTTTCCCATGAGAACCCTCCAGCGCCGCCTCGCCACCGACACCCGCTACACCCTGCTCGGCCTCCCGCTCTCCGTCGCCTCCTTCGCCACCACCGTCATCGGTGTCTCGGCAGGCCTGGGCAGCGCGGTCGCCTTCGTCGGCCTGCCGGTGCTGGCCGCGACGGCCGCCGCGGCCAAGCACCTCGCCGACCTCGAACGCGTCACGCTCCCCGACGTGCTCGGCCACCCCGTCGCCCGCCCGGCGTACACCCCCGTCCCCGAGGGCGCGGGCTGGTTCCGCCGCGTGATGAACCCGCTGACCAGCGGGCAGGCGATGATGGACCTGCTGCACGGGATCGTCGCGCTGCCGTTCGCGCTGGCCGCCTTCGTCCTCAGCGCCGTGTGGTGGGCCGGGGCCATCGCCGGCCTCACCTTCCCCATCTACGGCTGGACCATCGCCCGGATCCCCGGCGCCCTCGAGAACGGCCTGCCCGAGTGGCTGGGGCTCGCTCCCACCCCCACGACGTTCGTGCTCGTCACCACGGCGGTGGGTGCCCTGTTCGCGCTGACGCTGGTGCCGGTGGTCCGGATGGCCGCCCTGCTCAAGGCGAGCGTGGCGCAGACCATGCTCACCCGCGCCGTCCACCCGGAGCCCGCCGCGACCCGCGAGCCCTCCTGGGTGATCGCCCGATGACCCACCATGGCCGCCTCTGCCCCGCGTGAGCCGGGCAGAGGCGGCCATCGTCATTTCCAGGACAGGTCAGGCGCGCAGCACCTGGACCACGCGTACGCCGCTGAAGACCCCCATCGCCAGGTGCGCCCCGACGAGGGCGACCTGGAAGAGTCGCAGGGACAGGGTGAGCCGCGGGTCGTCGTAACCGCCGTCGTAGAAGCCGGAGACGAACGCGAGAACGCCCGCGATCGTGAGCAACCCGGCGGAGACGGCGGCCACGCCGCGGTGGCTGCGGGTGGTCCCGAACGCCAGTACGGCCTGGACGATCATCATGGGGAGCGGCGCGGACAGGCGCGCCTCGGGGCCGAGCGCGTCGAGCAGGGTCGGGCTGAGGCCGGTGCCGATGGAGATCAGAGCGCCCGTGACGTCCATGACGAGCAGCAGGGCGACCAGGGCTGGGACGGGGCGGTTCATGGTGATTCCTCCGTGTGTCGATGGATCAACCATGGGCGCCCGGCCGTCCGCGTTTCACGAGGTCACGGTCATGATCGCGACGGGACGTCCGGTCCCGGCCGGGCGGGACGTGACAGTCGGGACATCCTGTCCCGTGACCTGCGCACGCGCGGCGGGCACAATGGCGCCGTGTCACCACGCGACAGGCAGGCCAAGGCGGGCGCCGCCGCCGGCGCGGCCCTCACGCTGGGCCTCACCGCGGCCGGCATCGTGCTGCACGTCGCCGACGGGCAGACGCCCGGCAACCCCGATCTCATGGCGTGGTGGCCGATGAGCGCGACGGCCGCCTGCTCGTACGGCCTGATGGGCGCCTGGCTCGCCGGCGCGCGCCCGCGGCTCGTCATCGGCTGGCTGCTGCTGGCGATCGGCCTCCTCCAGGCGATCAGCTTCGCCGGCCCCCAGTACGCCGTGCACGCGCTGGCGATCGGGCACCCGCTGCCGGGCGCCGAGGCCGCGCTGTGGGTCGGAAACTGGACGTGGCGCACCGGGTTCGCCCTCATCGCCCTGGTGCTGCCGCTGCTGCTGCCCGACGGGCGGCTGCTGGGGCGCGGCTGGCGCCCGGCGATGTGGCTGGCGGCGGCCGGCGTGCTGGCGGCGAGCGTGGACGCGGCGAGAACCGGCTACACCGTGGACGCGCCCAGCCTGATCGGCACCTACCTGCGCAATCCCGTCGGCGTGGACCGGCTGCCGCCGTGGCTGGGGCTGGCGGTGAACGCGGTTCCGGCGGCCGCGCTGGCGTTCGCGCTCGTGTGCCTGTGGCTCCGATGGAGCGAAGGTGGCCTGTCGCAGCGGCAGCAGCTCAAGTGGATCGGGCTCGGGTTCGCGGCCACGGTGGTGCTGTTCGGGCTGGGGTTCCCGCTCGGCCCGGTGGTGACCGCGGCGGCGATGCTGCCGCTGCCGCTCGGGTGCCTGGTGGCGGCCATGCGGTACGGGCTGTGGGACGTCGACGTGGTCGTCAGCCGGTCGCTGCGCTACACCCTGCTCCTGCTGTGCGCCCTGGTCGGTTACACCGCTCTGGTGGACGTCCTGAGCGGCCTGCTCGGGCGCTCGACCGGCGCGCCGCTGGTCGCCGTGGCGGTGGTGGCGCTGGCCGGCCGCCCTCTGGAAGGGCTGCTGCGGGGCCGGGTGAACCGGCTGGTGCACGGCCAGCGCGAGGACCCGTACGCGGTGCTGGCCGGCATCGCCCGGCGCCTGGACGCCGCCCGCGACGCGGACGTGGTCGGCGCCGAGCTGCTCCCCGAGATGACCCGCACGGTGGCCTCGACGATGCGCCTGCCGTACGTGGCGATCGAGCTGGCGGACGGCGAGCGCGTCGCGCACGGGAGCCCCGTGGCGGAGACCGAACGCCTTCCCCTGCGTTACGGCGGTGCCGACGTCGGCACCATGCTGGTCGGCCACCGCGCCGACGGGCTGAGCCGGGCCGAGCGCAGGCTGCTGGCCTCGCTCGCCGCGTCCGCCGGGGTGGCCGTGCACACGGTCGCCCTGACGCGGGACCTGGTGCGCTCGCGCAAGCAGCTCGTCACCGCGCGGGAGGAGGAGCGGCGGCGGCTCTACCGGGAGCTGCACGACGGCTTCGGCCCCCTGCTGGCCGCGGCGGCGCTGCAGACCGAGACCGCACGCGACCTGATCGGCGAGGACCGGGCGGCGGCGACGCGGCTGCTGGACAAGGTGGTGCCGCGGCTGCGCGGGGCGGTGGACGACGTCCGCGGGATCGTGCACGGCCTGCGCCCGCCCGCCCTCGACGATCTCGGCCTGCCGTCGGCCGTGCGCGAGCTGGCCGGCCGGTTCGCCGGCGCGCGCCTGCGGATCGACGTCGAGATCGCCGAACCCCTGGAGCCGGCGCCGGCCGCCGTCGAGGTCGCCGCGTACCGCATGGTGGCCGAGGCCCTGACCAACACCACCCGCCACGCGGGCGCGGCCACGGCCCGGGTCGAGCTGCGGCGCGAGGCGGACGACCTGCGGGTCGTGGTCGAGGACGACGGCCGCGGCATGCCGACGGCGCCGGTCCCGGGCATGGGGGTGGCGTCCATGCGGGCCAGGGCGCGCGAACTCGGCGGTGACCTGACCATCGGCGCCGGGACCGGCGGCGCCGGAACCCGCGTCGAGGCCCGCCTGCCGCTGCACACGCGCGGCGAGATCGAGCTGACCGAGGAGGTGCCCGCGTGAGGGTGCTCGTCGTCGATGACCATCCGCTCTACCGGGAGGGACTCATCACCGCCCTGGAGGCCCTGCCGGACGTCGAGGTGGTCGGGGAGGCGCCCGACGGGCACGAAGCCGTCCGGCTCGCCGCCGAGCTGACGCCGGACATCGTGGTGATGGACCTCAACCTGCCCGCGCGCGACGGCGGCCCGGCGCTCAACGGCATCGACGCCACCCGCGAGATCGTCCGGCACCGCCCGGAGATCGCGGTGCTGGTCCTGACGATGCTGGACGGCGACGACTCGGTGTTCGCGGCGATGCGGGCGGGCGCGCGCGGCTATCTCGTCAAGGGCGCCGACCGGCAGGAGATCGCGCGGGCGCTGCGGGCCGTCGGCAGCGGCGAGGTGGTCTTCAGCGCGGCGATCGCGGGACGGGTGCTGTCGTGGTTCGCCTCCGGCGGCCGGGCCGCGACCATGCCGTTCCCCGAGCTGACCGAACGCGAGCGCGAGGTGCTCGATCTCGTGGCCCGCGGGCTGACGAACGCCGCCATCGCCAAGCGGCTGTTCCTGTCGGACAAGACGGTCCGCAACCACGTGTCCAACGTCTTCACCAAGCTGCAGGTCGCCGACCGCGCCGAAGCCGTCGCCCGGGCCAGGGACGCGGGCCTGGGCACGGGCGGCTGATCACCTCGTACGGGCCGGGCCCGTCGGCAGCCGATCCCGGCGTGTGTGGTCAACTGGCGGCATGACTGCGGAGAGCCGGGACGGGATGGGTGTGCGCGAGCTGGGCCGCACGGGGCTGCGGGTGACACCCGTGGGGATCGGGCTGGCCGCGCTGGGCCGGCCGGCGTACATCACGCTCGGCCGGGAGGAGGACCTCGGCGGTGATCGCAGCGTCGGCGCGATGCGGGGCCGGAGCTGGGCGGTCCTGGACGCGGCGCTGGCGGCCGGGGTGCGGTACTTCGACGTGGCCCGCTCCTACGGCCGGGCGGAGGAGTTCCTCGGCGGCTGGCTGCGCGAGCGCGCCATCGCGCCCGGGGCGGTGACCGTGGGATCGAAATGGGGGTACGCCTACGTCGGCGACTGGCGGATGCAGGCCGACCGGCACGAGGTGAAAGAGCTGTCCGCCGGGCAGCTGCGACGGCAGCTCGACGAGACGCGGGAGCTGCTGGGCGAGCACCTGTCGCTGTACCAGATCCACTCGGCCACCCTGGAGAGCGGCGTGCTCGACGACCGGGACGTCCTCGCCGGGCTGCGCGAGCTGCGCGCCTCCGGCGTGTCGATCGGCCTGTCCACGACCGGGCCGCGTCAGGCGGACACCATCGACCGGGCAGTCGGGCTCGGCCTGTTCGACACGGTCCAGGCGACCTGGAACCTGCTCGAACCGTCCGCCGGCCCGGCCCTGGACCGGGCCCATCGCGCCGGGCTGGGGGTGATCGTCAAGGAAGGCGTGGCCAACGGCCGCCTGACCGCCCACGCCGCCCCGGACGCGCTCGCCCGCGCCGCCCGGGAACGCGGCCTCACCCCGGACGCTCTGGCCCTGGCCGCGATCCTGGCCAGGCCGTGGGCCGGCGTGGTGCTGAGCGGGGCCGCGTCGGTGGAGCAGCTCGACAGCAATCTCGCCGCGGTCCACGTCGCCTGGGACCCGGACCTGGACGAGCGGCTCGCCGTCCTGGCCGAGGCACCCGAGACCTACTGGGCGACCCGGGGCTCGCTGGCCTGGCAGTGACCCCTGGCGGCGTCGAGGCGGCGGCGGGCCAGGTCCGTCGCGGCCCGGGCGGGGGTGACGTTCCGGTGTTCGGCCTCGTGGAGCAGCTCGGTGACGGTGTGCTCGATGGCCTCGACGCGTACGCGGGCCTCCTCCGGGCTCTCGTGACGCAGTTCCACGGCGAGCGCGTTGACGGCGCCGCCCGCGCTGACGACGTAGTCCGGCACCCAGACGATGCCGCGCTCGTGCAGCAGGTCGGCGACGGGCTCGGTGGCGAGCTGGTTGTTGGCGGGCCCGGCGATGGCGGCGCAGCGCAGCTCCGGTACGACATCCCCGGTGAGGATGCCGCCGAGCGCGGCCGGGACGAGGATGTCGACCTCGGCGGTGAGGGCCTCCCCGGGCGAGGTCCAGGTCGCGCCGAGTTCGCGCGCCGGGGCCCGCTTGGCGGGGTCGATGTCGCTGACCAGGAGTTCGGCTCCCTCCTCGGCGAGCAGGCCGGCCACGCGGAGGCCCACGCTGCCGAGTCCCACCAGCGACACGCGCGCACCCTTGAGGGCCGAGGTGCCGTGGAGGCGGTGGCGTACGGCGCGCAGGGCCGCCAGCGTGCCGAGCGCGGTGGCCGGTGAGGAGTCGCCGCTGCCGCCCTGCTCCACCGGCCGGCAGAAGACATGGGCGGTACGTTCGCCGATGACCGCCATGTCCTCGGGGCTCGTCCCGACGTCCGGACCGGTCGCGTACGTGCCGTCCAGGGACGCGACGGCGTCCGCCACGTCCTCCAGCAGCTTGCGGCGCAGCGCCGGATCCAGCTCGGTGCCCTCGGGCACGGCGACGACGGTCTTGCCGCCGCCGTTGGCCAGCCCGGCCACGGCACACTTGGCGGTCATGCCGGCCGACAGGCGCAGCGCGTCGGCGAGCCCGTCGCGCCAGTCGGCGTAGCGCCAGACGCGGCATCCGCCGACCGCCTGGCCGAGCGCCGTCGAGTGGACGGCGATGATCACCGGCAGCCCGGAGCGCGGGCCGGTGCGGATGGCGACGTGTTCGTGGTCGAGTTCGGGCACGGCTCCGGTCCCTCCGGTCGAGCGGCATCAGGGCTCAAGCGTCCGCCATACGCCGGCGCGCAGGCCCCTCGGCCCGAACGAACGGCCGGAAATCGGCGCGACCGCGCGAACGAGACGAACTTCGTTTGGCGATCGGGCGGCTTCACCGACCGAATGGCGAGACATCGGATGAACGATCCCGTCGGACACGCCCATGCCCGGAAAGTTTCCGGAAATCGGCGATATAGCTCCGATCTAAGGCATTGACGTCCGCCATCTCACAGGGTCATATCGGTTGTAACACCCTACGGAAGGCAGGTACGCATATGTCCCAGCCGAAAGAGCAGGGCAAGAAGCAACCTCGCAGGATCCACGAGAAGAAGGTCAGGACCCGCGGCGAGGAGACGACCTGGCACAAGCCCGACTACCAGGTCGTCGAGGCATCGATGGAGATGACCGCGTACTTCCTGGCCACCCGGTAACCGGGCACCGCCATGCGACTGCAGGTGCTCGGCACCGCGGCCGGTGGCGGCGTGCCCCAGTGGAACTGCGCGTGCCCCGGCTGCTCCGGGGCGCGCGCCCATCCGGGCCGCCGCCGACGTCACGCCAGCCTGGCCGTCCAGCTCGACGACGGCGCTTACGTGGTCAACGCCACGCCCGACATCGCCGAGCAGATCGAGTCGTGCGCGTGGCTGCGCCCGGGGCCGGGCCCCCGCGAGTCGCCGCTGAAGGGCGTGATCCTCACCGACGCCGAGCTCGACCACACGATCGGCCTGCTCAGGCTCAGGGAGGCCGACGCGCTGGAGGTGCGCTCCACCCCGGTCGTAAGGGACGCGCTGCGCCCCTTCGCCGAGCTCCTGCGCCCCTACCTCCAGCTGACCTGGGCCGACGCCGCCACCATCCCGGTGTCGGGCAAGCGCCCCCGGTACGCCGCCGCCTCCCCCGAAGCCACGGGCTGGGTGTCGGCGCTGCGCCTCGGGCCGCTGGTGTACGCCCCCGCCATGGGGGTGTGGCCGGACGAGCTGGACGAGGCGTTCCGGCAGGCCGCGTGCGTGATCGTGGACGGCACGTTCTGGGACGACGAGGAGCCCCGCCGTACCGGGATCTCCGCCAGGACCGCCACCCAGATGGGCCACCTGCCGATCGAGGCGACCATGGAACGGCTCTCCAAGCTGCCCGGCCGCCGCCTGTACACCCACCTCAACAACACCAACCCCCTCGTGGACCCGGCGGCCGAGCAGCACGAGGTGCTCGGAGAGCTGGGGATCGAGGTGGCCGCCGACGGGATGGTGATCGACCTTTGAACGGCTTCGAGGCCGAGCTGCGGGCCGTACCGGAGAAGCGTTACCACCACCTGCACCCGTTCAACCAGCGCATGCACGCGGGTGAGCTGACCCGGGACGAGCTGCTGGGCTGGATACTCAACCGCTTCCACTACCAGCGGCACATCCCGGTCAAGGACGCGTTCGTCCTGGCCAAGCTGACCACGCCCGAGCTGCGCAGGATGTGGTTGCGCAGGATCCAGGACCACGACGGCGCCGCGCCCGGCGAGGGCGGCATCGAGCGGTGGCTGCGCCTGGGCGAGGCGGCCGGGCTGGAGCGGTCGCTGCTGCTGTCGGGCGAGGGCGTGCTGCCCGGCGTGCGGCTGGCCGTCGACGGCTACGTGAACCTGTGCCGCAACGGCTCCGCGCTGGAGGCCGTCGCGGCGTCGCTGACCGAGCTGTTCGCCCCGGACCTCATGCGTACGAGGATCGCCGCCTTCGAACGGCACTACCAGTGGATAGACCCGGACGGACTGCGATATTTCCAGGTACGCGTCTCCCAGGGCCGCCAGGACAGCGGCGAGGCCCTGGCCCTGGTGCTCGACTGGGCGCGGACGCGCGCCGATCAGGAGAAGGCCGTCGCGGCGCTCGCCTACAAGTGCGACCTCCTGTGGTCCTTGCTCGACGCCGTGGACGGGGCGTACCGATGACCTGGCGTCCGGTGCTGTCCCGCTCGGCCATGCTCCGCCACGACCCCGTACGCGGGGCGGACCTGCTGATCGTGCCCGAGCGGATCGTCGTGCTCAACACGGAGGCCGCGGCCATCGTCGCCCTGTGCGACGGCGCGCGGACCGTGGCGGACATCGTCGCCGAGCTGCCCGAGGGCGCGGAGTCCGATGTCGTGGAGTTCCTCGAACGGGTCCGGGCCGAGGGCTGGCTCCGGTGAACGCCCCCTGGGCCATGCTGGCCGAGCTCACGCACGCGTGCCCGCTGCGCTGCCCGTACTGCTCGAACCCGACCGAGCTGGCGGCCAGGTCGAGCGAGCTGGACACCGGCGAGTGGCGGCGGATATTCGGCGAGGCGGCGGCGCTGGGCGTCGTGCACGCGCATCTGTCCGGCGGCGAGCCGCTGCTGAGACCCGACCTGGCGGAGATCGTGGCGGCGGCCGACCGCGCGGGCGTCTACACGCAGCTGGTCACCAGCGGCGTCGGGCTGAGCGAGCGCAGGACGGGCGAGCTCGCGGCGGCGGGGTTGCGCAGCGTGCAGCTGTCGGTCCAGTCGGCCACGGCGCCGGAGTCGGACCGGATTGCCGGGGTCGCGTCGTTCGCGAAGAAGGAGCGGGCCGCCGCGGCGGTGGTCGCGAGCGGGCTGCCGCTCGGGCTCAACGTGGTCCTGCACCGGGCCAACCTGGACGCCGTCGGCGAGATCATCGAGCTCGGGCTGGCATGGGGTGTGGAGCGCATCGAGCTGGCCAACACCCAGTTCTACGGGTGGGGGCTGCTCAACAGGTCCGCGCTGCTGCCGACCAGGGAACAGCTCGCCCGCGCCGAGGCCGTAGTCCAGAAATATCGGGAAAAGACGGATGTTGAGCTGATCTGGGTGATCCCTGACTACTTCGACGGCGTGCCCAAACCCTGCATGGGCGGCTGGGGCGCGATCTCGCTCACCGTCGCGCCCGACGGCCGCGTGCTGCCCTGCCCGGCGGCGTACGACCTGCCGCTGGACCTCCCCAACGCCCGCGATCACTCGCTCGGCTGGATCTGGGAGCATTCGCCGGCCTTCAACGCCTACCGGGGCACCGGCTGGATGCGCGAGCCGTGCGCGAGCTGCCCGCGCAAGACGCTCGACTTCGGCGGCTGCCGCTGCCAGGCGTACGCGCTGACCGGCGACGCGAGCCGTACCGATCCGGCCTGCGGGCTCTCCCCCGACCACCACCTCGTCACGGAGCTGACGGCGGAGGGCACGTTCACCTACAGGCGGCCGGCGCGCTAGGAGCCCTCCGCGTATGCGCGGCGTCAATCCGCGGTAGACGACCGCGTCCTACGGTCGGCGTCATTCACCTTTGCCGCCGACCGAGGAAGGCAACCATGTTCCGCACCCCTCTCCGCCGAGGTCTCGCCGCCGCCGCGGCCTGCATCGCCCTCTCCGGGTCCGCGAGCGCCTGCGGTGGCGGCGGGAACGCCGAAGTGTGCACCGAGACGTTCAAGCTCTATGAGGACTACACGACGCAGGCGCAATCCGCGGCCGGCGACGCCGCGAGCATGAACAAGCTGAACGCCGACATCGGCGCCAAGGTCAAGGAACTCGCGGGGAAGGCCGAAGGCGACCTCGCGACGGCCCTGAACGGCATGGCCGACACCTTCACCAACGCCCAGATCGACCCCTCCGACAAGGACGCGGCCCTGGCCGAACTGCAGGAGGTGCGGACCAACATGAAGGCCGCTCTGGACAAGGTCAACGCGATCTGCACCTGATAGGCGGAGAAAGGCGGTGACCTCTCCTGACCGAGCAGATGTGGTTCACGCTGCTGGGCCCGGTGCGCGTGCTGCGGGAGGAGCGCGAGGTCCGGCTGGGCGGGCCGCAGCAGCGTGCCTTCCTGGCCCTGCTGCTGGCCGCCGCGGGACAGCCCGTCGGCGTCGATGACCTGGTCGACGGCCTGTGGGGGCAGGACCCGCCGCCCACCGCGCTCAACGTGCTGCATCGGAACGTGGGAAGGCTGCGCCGGGCGCTGGAGCCGGGGCTGCCGGCGCGGGAGGCGGGCCGGTGGCTGCTGCCCGCGGCGGGCGGTTACCGGCTCGCGGTGGACGCGGCCGGCGCGGACCTTCTCCGGTTCCGGGAACAGCTGGCGCGGGCCCGCGCGGCCGCCGCCGAGGATCGGCCCGCCGAAGCGGTGGACCACTACGTGCGGGCGCTGGGGTTGTGGCAGGGGGCCGTGGCCGCCGGGATCCCGCCCGCGGTCCGTGCCCGGCCGGTCTTCGTCGCCCTGGACCGGGAGTACGCGGCGGCGGTGGGCGTGGCCGCCAACTACGCGCTGGCCGTCGGCAGGCCCGCACCGCTGCTGCCGGCCGTACGGGCGGCAGCCGAGCGGGAGCCGCTGGACGAGCTGCTGCAGGCCCGGCTGGTTCAGCTGCTGGCCGCGACCGGCCGCCGGAGCGCGGCCCGCGACCACTATCTCCAGGTCCGCGCCCGGCTGGCCGAGGATCTGGGCATCGACCCCGGGCCGGAGCTGACCGCCGTGGGAGAGGACGTGGCGCACCGTCCGGCCGTACAGCCCGGGGTGTGGGCGAGCGTGGCCAGGCCCGCTCAGCTGCCCGCCGATCCACCGGTCTTCGAGGGCCGCCACGCGGAGCTGGCACAGCTGCCGGCCCCGGAGGAGGACCACGCCGGGCCGGAAACCGCGCAGGTCAGGGTCATCTACGGCATGGGCGGCATCGGCAAGACCACCCTGGCCGTGCACTGGGCGCATCAGGTCGCCCACCACTACGCCGACGGGCAGCTGTTCCTGAACCTGCGCGGCTTCCACCCCAGCGACCAGGCGATGAGCGCCGGTGAGGCACTGGACGCGCTGCTGGCCGGCCTCGGCGTGGCCGCGGAGGAGATCCCGGTCGACGTGGAGGCGCGGGCCGCCCTGTTCCGCGACCGCGTCGCCGGACGGCGGATGCTCCTGCTGCTGGACAACGCCCGGGACGCCCGGCAGGTACGCCCGCTGCTGCCCGCGTCCCCCGGCTGCCTCGTCATCGTGACCAGCCGCAAGCGGCTCGACGGGCTCACCGACGCCCACCCGCTGGTCCTGGAACCGCTGCCGCCCCGCGAGGCCGCCGACCTGCTGCGTGCCCGGCTGGGCGCGGCGCGGGTGGAGGCGGAGCCGGACGCGACCGCCCAGATCCTGTCCCTGTGCGGCGGGCTGCCGCTCGCGCTGGTCGCCGTCGCCGCCCACGCTCTGACCCACCCGTCCTTCACGCTGGCGTCCATCGCGGCCGAGCTGCGCCAGGCGCGCGGCAACCTGGACGGCTTCACCGGCTTCGACGCGACAGCGGCCCCGCAGGCGGTGTTCTCCTGGTCCTACCGCGCGCTCACCCCGGCGGCGGCCCGGCTGTTCCGGCTGCTCGGCACCGCGCCGGGGCCCGACATCAGCGCGTCGGCCGCGGCCGGCCTGGCCGGCCTGAGCCTTTCCGGCGTGCGCCCGCCGCTGCTGGAGCTCACCGCCGCCCACCTGCTCACCGAGCACGTGCCGGGCCGCTTCACGTTCCACGACCTGATCCGCGCGTACGCCGCCGAGACGGCCGCCGAGGAGGAGGCGGATCACGATGTCACGGCCGCCCTGCACCGGCTGCTGGACCACTACCTCCGTACGGCGCACCGCTGCTCGGAGCTGATCAAACCGGGCCAGAACACGATTCCCTTCCCCGAGCCGCGGGACGGCGTCGCCCCGGACCCGATCGACGACACGGTCCGGGCGCTGGCCTGGTTCGGCGCCGAGGAGGATGCCGTCCTCGCCGCCGTCGAGCACGCCGCCCGGCTCGGGCTCGATCACCATGTCGCGCATCTGGCCTGGTCGGCGCATACGTACCTGATCCTGATGCGCCCCGCGGAGCGGGTGCTGGCGCTGGCGCGGACCGCGGTGCGGGCCACGGAGCGGCTCGGTGACCCGCGCATGCACGCCCACGCCCTGCACGCCCTGGCGTCGGCGTGCACGCGTGCCGGGCTGCCCGGCGAGGCGCACGACGCCTACCGGCGTGCTTTGAGCCTGTTCACCGAGCTGGGGGACGTGAAGGGCCAGTCCGTCGCCCATCTCGAACTGACCCGCCTGCACGACCGGCAGGGCCGTTACCAGGAGGCACTGCGCCACGCGCGGCGCTGCCTCGTGTTGTCCCGCCAGGAGGGAGCGACCCCGTTCGAGGAGGCCGGCGCCCTGAACGCGGTGGGCTGGGTGCTGATCCGGCTGGGCGAGCCGCGCGCGGGCCTGGCGTACAGCCGGCGGTCGCTGAAGCTGCAGACCAACGTGGTCGGCCAGAGCTTCGTCCTCTACACCATCGGCTGGGCGCATCACCTCCTGGGAGAGCACCGTGCGGCGATCGACAACTACCGCAGGTCCCTGGCGCTGGGCGACGGCCAGAGCTGGCACGGTCGTGACCACGACGCTCTGGTGCTGGAGCGGCTCGGCGACGCCTTGGATGCCGCCGGTGATCCCGGCGCGGCCAGGTCGAGCTGGCGGGCCGCCCTGGAACGCCTCTACGACTCCCGGACCGAGGCCAGGGCGGCCCTCACCGCCAAACTCGACGGCGGATCAGCCCAGGGGCAGGACCGCCGGTCGCCGTGAACGGTGCGTCACCCCATGGGCAGGGCCGCAGGTCGCCGTGAGTGGTGCCTCAGCAGCCGGCTCAGCGCGGCGTCGCACTGTTCGACGCCCTCGCACGCCCACGCCTGCCGCCTCGCGAACGCCTTGACCAGGCCGTGGTACCGGTAGGTCCCGCCCGGCCCGGCCAGCAGCAGGTGCGCGTCGACCAGCGACTCCAGCAGCCGGTGGGCCCGCGGTCGCGGCAGGCCGAGCAGCGCCCCGACGGACTCCGCCGTCAGCTCGCCGTAGTCGGGCAGCGCGGCGAGCCGGAAGGCCGTGGCCTGCTGCGGATCGAGCCGGCTCTGGGCCAGCAGCAAGGGCGCCTCGATCAGCGCGCAGCCGTCGTTCGCGCCCGCGGGCCGGTACAGGTCGTCCTCCAGGCGCATGCGGACCTGCCGCACCGTCCAGTGCGGCCTGGCCTGCAGCAGGTCCGCGGCCACGCGTACGGCCAGTGGCTGGTGCGAGCACAGATCGACCAGCTCGACCGCGTCCTGCCGGTGCCCGAGGACCCTCCCGTGGCCGGCCAGCCGGGCCAGCAGCTCCAGCGCGTCCGACTGGGGCAGGGCGTCGAGCCCGATCCAGCGGGCGCCGGGCAGGTCGATCAGGTGCCGCCAGGTGGTGACGATCGCGGCACAGCCGGGCGCCGCCGGCAGCAGGTGGCGTACCTGGTCCGCGTCGCCGGCGTCGTCCAGCAGGATCAGCACCCGCCGGTCGGCCAGCACGGTTCGCCACAGGGCCGCCCGCTCCTCCAGCCGGTCGGGCAGCCGCTCCCCCGGCACGCCGAAGGAGCGCAGGAAGAAGCCCAGGACCTCGGCGGGGTCCGCCGGGCGACCGGCGGACGTTCCGAGATCCGCGTAGAGCTGGCCGTCCGGGAACCGGTCCCGCATCGCATGCGCCGCCTGGACGGCCAGCGCGGTCTTCCCCACCCCGCCGAGCCCGGTGATCGCCACCACCGGCGTCCACCCACCGGGACCGAGCGTGTCGTGGACGGCGGCCAGCTCCGCCTCCCTGCCCACGAAGCCGGGTGGCGCGGCGGGCAACTGGGCGGGCGGCCGCTCGGGCGCGACGACCGGTCCCGGCACCGGCGGGGCGAGCCCGGGGTCCGCACGCAGGATGCGCTGGTGCAGCTCGCGCAGGCCGGTGCCGGGGTCGATGCCGAGCTCCGCCGCGAGCAACCGCCGTACCTCGTCATAGGCGCCCAGCGCCTCCGCCTGCCGGCCCGACCGGTAGAGGGCGACCATCTGCAGCTCGCGCAGCCGCTCGCGCATGGGCTCGGCGGCGACGGCCTCGGCCAGCTCCTCGCTCGCCTCGGCGTGCCGGCCGAGCTCCAGGTCGAGCGACAGCCGCTCCTCCAGCGCGGCGACCCGGCGCTGGACCAGGCGGGTCCGCTCCTGGTCGACGTAGTCGCCGCGGGCCCCGCCCAGCGGCAGGCCCTGCCACAGCCGCAGGGCGCCGCGCAGCAGGCCGGCCGCCTCGGCCGCATTCCCCCGAGCCCGTACGGCCTGCGCCTCCCTCACCTGCCCGAGAAAGGTGTGCCAGTCCACGGACACCGTGCCGGTGGAGATGACGTAACCGCAACCGGACGACCTGATCACCCGATCGTCGTCCTCGCCGGATGACACGACACGGCGCAGCCGGCACACATAGGTACGCACGACGGCCCGCGCACTCTCCGGCGGCCGCTCCCCCCACAGCGCGTCCACGATCTCGTCGATCGACGCCGCCTCGCCCTCGCGTAACAGCAGGAAGGCGAGCAACGCCCGCTGCTGGGGTGCGCCGAGGTCGAGCTCCGCGTCACCGCGCCACCCCCTGACCGGCCCCAGCAGGGCGAACCGCAACCCAGTCTTCATGATCGATCGTTCCTCCCCCCATCGGTAAGACCCCTGGTCAGACCGCGGGAAATCGTAGGCCGCCCCTTGTGACCAAGGACTGACCGAAGTGTGACCGCGGCTCACCCTCGACGAGCCGCCACCAGTTCGGCGATCGACTCCAGGGCGTCGAAGCCGGCGATCTCCTCGCGCAGCTCCCGTGCGCGGGCGCGGTAGGACGGCGTCGACAGGACGGTGTTCACGGCCGAGCGGAGTGCGGCGTCGTCGGGTCGCGCAGTGGCCAGGTTGACGCCCGTACCGCTCCACTCGACCCGGGCGGCGATCAGCGGCTTGTCCTCGGTGACGCCCGCGACGACGAGCGGGACACCGTGCCGCAGGGCGGTGTGCACCCCGCCGTAGCCACCGTTGGTGACCAGGAGGTCGGCATGGGGCAGCAGCAGGTCGAAGGGGATGAAGTCGGCCACCCGGGCGTTGTCGGGAACGGTCTCCATGAGGCTCCGCACGTCCTCGACACCGCCCGGCCGCGCGGTGGCGGCGACGACGAGGACGTCGGAGCCGGCGAGGACGCGCAGCGTGGGAACGACCAGCTCCTCCAGGTCCACGTTGGCGAACGTCCCCTGCGTCGTCACCACGACCGGGCGGCCGTCCGACAGTTCCGTCCACCACGACGGCCGCTCGAAGTCCCCGGCGGGCGCCGACGGCAGGGGGCCGACGAAGCGGAAGGAGCTCGGAAGGTCGTCACGGGGGAACTCGAACCCGGGGACGGTCAGCTGCAGGTAGTGGTCGGGGACGGTGATCAGGCTGGTGAGCACGAACTCGGGAAGGCTCACCCCGACCGACTCGAACAGCTTCTCCAGATGCTGCTGCGCGTCCACGTGGATCTCGGGGCCCCAGCCGGTCGCCGGGGGCGGCGGGGAGACGCCCACGCTGACGGTGATCGGACGCGTGTCCGGCCCGGAGGCCAGGGAGAGCGGCAGGGCCCCGAGGAACAGGTTGTCGGTGATCACCGCGGTGGCCGGGATGTCGGCCAGCAGCCGCCGCAGCGCCTCGTACTGGGCCGGAACCGGGTCGCCGAAGATGTGCTTGACGTCGAACCCGAGCTGGACCGGGCCGGGAGGGAGCTGCCCGCGTTCGGGGAACTCCAGGTCCATCCGCCGGTCGTCGTAGTCGGCCTCCTCGGGGAGCGCCGTGAAGTACGCGCCGACGGCCTCCGCACGCTCCCTGAACCTCGTGCCGGTCAGGAAGGTGACCTCGTGACCGCGCCGCACCAGATCGGCGGCGACGGTGAGGAGGGGAGCCACGTGCCCGTTGGCGGGCGTGGCGGCGATAATGATCTCGGGCATGGAAATCTCCGCTGTCAGAACGTGAGAAACAAGCGGAGATCGTACGTTCGCCCTTGTGCATAACTAGTGACCAGATTCCACACATGCGAACGGCCGCCGCCGGAGCCCGATGCTCCGGCGACGGCCGCGCCCGTGGCTTCAGGACCTGCTTTTCTTGCCCAGCATGCTCGTGGCGGCCGCCACGCAGGCGACGGCGAGGACGAGTTGCACGACGATCACCAGCCAGGTCTTCTCGCTGAAGCCGAACAGGTAGGCGATCCCCGTGCCGACCCCGGCGGCGACGATGCCCGCGGCGATGGTGGCGAACCAGCCGATGTCCTGGCGTCCGGGCAGGAGCAGCCGGCCGAGGCCGCCCACGACGGCCCCGCCGATCACGGCTCCGAGCAGGATGGTGAGCATTTCAGTCTCCTTGTGTGAGTGTTTTCCGATGGGTCGGAGCTAGTTGCCGCTGTCCTGCTGGGCGAGGTCGCCGCAGGTGAAGCCCTCTCTGCGCTCGGGATCGAGCTGGATCCGGCTGAGGTTGGTGGTCTCCATGGGCCTGCGGAAGGTCTCGAGCTTGTCGCAGTCGTACATGACGTACGTGCCGTCGCTCTCGCCGAGCAGCATCATCCAGCGGCCGTCGTAGAGCGGCTTGTCGTCCTCGGCGCTCTTGACCACCGTCCACTGGTCCTGGAAGCCGACCGCGCCCAGCAGCTCGCTGGCCTGGCCGGTCTCCTGGACGTCGATCGCGCCCTCGACGAGGCTCAGGATGAGCAGGAACCCCAGACCGACGCCGGTCAGGCCGCCGACGATCACCTTCGTCCCGGCGCGCCCGACGGGTTTGCGGCGCATCAGCCGGAACGGGATCAGGAAGGCCAGCACGCCCAAACCCACCGCGACGACGACCATGACGAACAGGTCCAGCGTGCCGAAGATGCGGAAGATGCCCCAGTACGTCGCCCCGCACCACAGCGCCGCCATAGTGGCGGCGATCCAGGGCCGCTTCCTGATCCCCTGGAAGAGCCTGTTCGCCGCGCCGCCGGTCAGCTTGTCGATCAGCCATGCCAGGCCGGCGATGACGCCGAGCAGCGGAAGGGCGACCAGCAGGAGCAGGACCAGGGTGCTCGTCAGCCGGCCGAGCAGGACCGACTGGTCGACGCCCACCTGCTGCGGGTTGACGCCGAAGACGGCGTACATCTGCTCGACGCCGATGTAGAGGACCGCATAGAGCGCCACCGTGATCGGCACGACGACGGATCCGATGCGTTCGAGCAGCGCCATGACGCCGCCGCCGTCCTCCTGCTCCTGCTCGGGCCCCTGCTCCGGCCCCGTGGCGACGGCGCTCTCCGGAGCTTCGGGAGGGTACCGGTGCTCCGGCGATATCCGATGACTCGACATGGCCCACGACCGTAGGACCCGCCCGCATGCGGAACGTTGACGGCGCGTATACGCGGCGGGGACGAGCCCGGGCTGCCTACTGCGCGCCGCCCGGCTCGATGAGGTGATCGAGGAGGACCTGGCTGATGTCCTCCAGTTGCCGCAGCTGCTCCGGGGTGAGCAGGTCGATCAGGTGCTCGCGCACACTGGCCACGTGGCGGGGAGCCGTGGCCCGCAGCGCGGCCAGGCCGTCGTCGGTCAGGACGGCGAGCCAGCCACGCCGGTCGTCCACGCAGTGCTCCCTGCGCACCCATCCCTTCTCCTCGAGCTTGTTGACCGCGTGGGAGATGCGGCTGGGCTTGGAGTTGGTCCAGTGCGCCAGCTCGCTCATGCGCATGGTCCGCTCAGGCGCCTCGGAGAGCAGGACCAGCAGCTCGTAGTAGGTCGGCGGCATGCCGGCCCCGGCCAGCAGGTCGCGCTCCAGGCGGTCGGTCAGCAGGCGGCTGGCCAGCCCGAAGGCCCGCCAGGCCCGCTGTTCGTCGTCGTTGAGCCATCGCGTCACGAAGGCATCGTACTGAATGGTTTCGCGCTGAAATAAATGCCGAGCCCGGCCCCGGGGGCGGGCTCGGCGGGTCGGACCGTGGTCAGTATCGGAGCTTGCGCAGGTAGCGGTAGCCGACCTCCGCGGTCTGCCGGGGGGTCACGTCGGGAGTGTCGTTCTCGACGATGTACTCCTTCACCTGGTGCTTGTCGAAGATCCGCCGAAAGTCGATGGTCCCGGTGCCGAGGTCGGCCATGTCGCCGTCCAGGTGCCGGTCCTTGACGTGGAACTGCAGCACGCGCTGCGGCGCCCTGCGGATGACGTCGAGGGCGAAGCGCACCGGGTCGGCGGCACCGCGTCCGACGCCGCCGGTGACCGCCCAGTAGATGTCGATCTCCAGGTGGACCAGGCGGGGGTCGAGCTCGGAGGTGAGCACGTCCCAGGGGGTCTTCCCGCCTCCGAGGTCGGTCGTGAACTCGTGGGCGTGGTTGTGGTAGCCGTAGCGCAGACCCGCCGCGCGGGCGGCCTGCGCCTCGACGTTCATGCGCTCGGCCCACGCCTTCCACTCGTCCAGGCTGGTCGAGTTCAGGTAGGGGACGACCATGAAGGACTGGCCGAGGGTCAGCGCGTTCTCGATCTTCGTGTCCAGGGCGGCCTGGTCGGCGGTGAGGCCGTCGTGGCTGGAGCTGGCCCGGATGCCGAGCCCGTCGAGGAACGTACGGAGCTGCTTGGCCGTGCGGCCGAAGTAGCCGAGCGCGACCTCGATCTTCGGGTAGCCGGTCTCGGCCAGGTAGGCGAGGGTGGCGTCGTAGTTCTTGGCGAGGTCGTCGCGTACCGTCCAGAGCTGGATGCTGATCTGGTCCCGGGGGATGCGGTTCCTGCCGGGGTGGTGCGCGGTGGCCGCGGCGGCGGCCGGGGAGGCGGCGGCGACGGCGGCCGCCCCGAGTCCGAGGCCCGCGGCGAGCAGGGAGCGCCTGCTGGGGCCGTATCCGTAGCACATGGGGGGTTCTCCTAACGTGTGGGCTGGAGGATGACCTCGTCGCTGCCGGTCAGCGAGGGCAGGTCCGCGCCGCCGGGGTCGGTGTAGGTCGCGACGAAGACGCCGGTGAGGTGATCGGTTTCCGGATCGTGCCCGCTCGGCACGGTGGTCTGGATGGAGCCCGTGCAGCCGCGGGCCGTGGTCTGCGGGTGACCGTGCTCGTCGTGGCCGAGGATGTAGTCCACGGTCACGTTGGCGCAGTTCACCGGCTGGTCGTCGGTGACCCGCACCTCGAACTCGACGGCGTCGCCGAACCTGAACGTCTGCCCGTCGGCGGGCCGGACCAGCTCGACGACCGGCGCGGCGTTGCCGACCACGATCCGCACCGACGTCGCCGCCGACCTGCCGGCCTCGTCGCTGACGCGCAGCGTGGCGTTGTAGAGGCCGTTCTGCCGGTACGTGTACGACGCCTGCGGGCTGCGGGAGTCGACCCGGCCGTCGGCGTCGAAGTCCCAGGCGTAGCGGATCCGGTCCCCGTCGGCGTCGGTCGTGCCGGCGCTGGTGAAGTTGACGGTGAGCGGCGCGTGGCCGGCGGTCACCGACGCGGCGGCGGCCGGGACGGGAGTGTGGTTGCCGGTGTTGCCGATGTAGTCGAAGCGTGAGAGCTGGGCGTCCGGGTTCTCCTGGAAGTAGCCGTCGCCGTACTCCAGCACGTAGAGCGCGCCGTCGGGGCCGAACTCCATGTCCATCGGGTTGTCGAACACGAGCGACGGCAGCACGTCCTCGATCCGCCCGTCACGGTGGAACGCCTTGACGTAGTCGCGGGTCCACTCGTAGAAGAGCGGGACGCCGTCGTAGTACCTGGGCCAGGCCACGGTGGTGCGGCCCTGCGCGGCGCGCGGGTCGTAGGCGTACGCGGGCCCGGCCATCGGGCCGATGCCGCCGGTGCCCAGCTGCGGGAACTCCTGCGACGGCCCGTACGAGTACCACACGTCCGGCTGGACCACCGGCGGCAGCCGGCGCAGGCCGGTGTTGTGCGGCGACTCGTTGACAGGTGCGGCGCAGGCGAACGCGTTGCCGGACGTGCCGGTCGCGAAGTCGTAGTCGACGTACGGGAGCCGCGCCGTCGCGCAGTACGGCCAGCCGTAGTTGCCCGCCTTGCGGATCTTCGTCCACTTGCCGTTCCCCGCCGGGCCCCGCTGCGGATCGGCCTCCCCCGCGTCGGGCGAGTAGTCGGCGACGTAGAGGTCACCGTTGGACCGGTTGACCTCGATGCGGAACGGGTTGCGCAGGCCCATCGCGTAGATCTCCGGCCGGGTGCCCGTGGTCCCCGGCGGGAAGAGGTTGCCGCGCGGGATCGTGTAGGAGCCGTCCGGGCGGACCTTGACGCGCAGGATCTTGCCCCGCAGGTCGTTGGTGTTGCCGGCGCTGCGCTGGGCGTCGAACGCCGGGTTCCGGTCCGACCGCTCGTCGAGCGGGGTGTAGCCGTCGGAGGAGAACGGGTTCGTGTCGTCGCCGGTCGACAGGTAGAGGTTGCCGGCGGCGTCGAAGACGATGTCCCCGCCGACGTGACAGCAGATGCCGCGGTCCACGGGCACGTCGAGGACGCGCTGCTCGGTGCGCAAGTCGATGGTGGAGCCGGTGAAGCGGAACCGGGACAGCCGGATCAGCCCCTTGAAGGGCGCGAAGTCCGCGGGCTTGCCGGTGACCGGGGCGTCGCCCTCGTTGACGTCCGGCGTCGCGGGGTCGTCGATCGGGGTGTCGAGAGGTGGCGAGTAGTAGAGGTAGACCCAGTCGTCCTTCTTGGAGCCGGTGCCGAAGCCGGGGCCGAGGGCGATGCTCTGCAGCCCCTCCTCGTCGTGCCGGTAGACGTCGAGCCGGGCGGCCAATGTGTTGAGGCCGGTCTTCGGGTCGTTCAACCAGACGTCGCCGCGCCGGGTGGTGTGCAGCACCCTCGAATCCGGTAACACCGCCAGGTCCATCGGCTCGCCCGGATTGTCGTTGAGCGTCACCTTCTGGAAGTCACTGTCGGGAGGCGGGGCCAGGGCGCTCGCGGCGCTCCCGGCGCTCCCGGAGGCGTGGGCGGCGGCGGGCAGGAGGATCGCCGCGGCAGACACGGCCGCGATCACGGTTCTCACTCGCATTGCCTCTCCCTTCGGTCTACTCGGGGGATAAGAGAGGGCAAATCACCGTGAATGTAACCCGAGTTACGCCGATAGAGGAGGGGGTAATCGCGGATGATCGAGCATCTTTCGCCTTCCGCTCGGACTAAGTGCCCTCCATCGGTTCCAAGTTGCGCTGCAGTGTGCTCCAAGTCGGCTTGATCACACTTGGCCGGTGGAATTCCGAGTTCTGGGGCCCTTGGAGGTCCGTGCCGGTGACGGGCGGGCCGTCGCGCTGGGCGGGGCACGCCCGCGGGCGGTGCTGGCGCGGCTGCTGGTCGCGCGGGGAACGGTGGTCTCCTCCGACGCCCTGATCGACGACCTGTACGCCGGAGCGCCGCCGCCCAGCGCCCTGCCCACGCTGCACTCGTACGTGTCGAACCTGCGCCGCGCCCTCGAGCCCGGCCGCCTCCCGCGCGCCCGGCCCGGACTGCTGATCGGCCGGCCGCCCGGTTACCTGCTCGCCGCCGAGCACGTGGACGCCGACCGGTTCGCCGAGCTGCTGCGCCGGGCGGGGTTGCGGCCACCGGTGGCGGCGCTGGCCTGCCTGGAGGAGGCGCTCGGGCTGTGGCGCGGCACGCCGTACGGGGAGTTCGCCGAGGAGCCGTGGGCCGTCACCGAGGTGAGCCGGCTGCGCGAGCTGCGGCTGGTCGCGCTCGAACGGCGCGCGAACGTGCTCCTGGAGCTGGGCCGGGCCCAGGCGGTGATCACGGACCTGGAGACCGAGGCGGTCGCGAACCCGCTGCGCGAGCGGCTGTGGAGCCTGCTCGCGCTGGCCCTGTACCGTACCGGCCGCCAGGCCGACGCCGCCGGCCTGCACTGGTGGCGCGACCGCGCCGCCGCCACCCGCGAGCCCCTGCACGTGGCCACCAGTGGATGACAGGCGCCGCCTGGTCGACTGGCAGGCCGATCATTCGGTCAGCTCAGCAGCTCGCGGACCAGCGCCTCGCTCCACCAGCGCTCGACCCGCTCGGGTGACCAGCCGCGCTCGGCGGTGAGCGTGGCGTAGACGTCGATGCTGCACATGCCCGCATAGACGTCCACGGCCGCCGGCACGTCCAGGCCCGGGCGGAGCGCGCCGGCGGGCCAGGAGGAGAACACCGCCGTGCGGGTCTCGTCGGCCCGCCTGCGGCCGTCGCGGTAGACCGTCGCCAGCTCGGGCTCGACGCGGCCGGCCTCGCGCAGCAGGGTGATGACGTCACCGGCGCGCTCATACAGGCGCCGGTCGAAGCCGGCCATCGCGGCCAGTTGCCGCGCGGGATCCGTCCCGGGGGCCTCCAGCTCCGCGAGCTGCTGGGACGGGTCGGCCGACAGGTCGGCGGCGTCGGCCAGGGCCCGGGTCAGGCCGGTCTTGTTGCCGTACACCGAGTAGACCGTCGGCACGGAGACCCCCGCCTCGCGGGCCACGTCGCGTACGGTCGTCGCCGCCCAGCCGAGCTCGACGAAGAGCCGCCGCGCGGCTCGGGCGATCTCGGCCCGCGTCTCCAGCGCCTGCGTCGTACGGCGCAGCGAGTCGTAACGGCGCGGCCCCACCTCTGCCTCCATGACTTGCACCTTAAGGCTTTGCGCTACTTATATTGAATATAAGTAGCGCGACACCGCCGCCCAGGAGCCCCCTAGTTGGCGAACGACTTGACGGTTTCCAGGAGCACGTCGTCGAGTGGGGTGGGGGTCAGGCCGAAGGTCTTCACGGTCAGTGAGGCGTCCAGGACGAAGGGGCGCTGGTACTGATATTGCATCTCCCACGTCTGCGCCATGATCGGGTCGGCGAGGCCGGCGTTGTGCAGGTCCAGGGGTGACATGCTGATCAGTTGTGGCGCGGGAGCTCCGGCCAGCTCGGCGAACCTTTCCGTCACCTCGCGTACGGTGACGTGGGCTCGCCGGCCAGCACCGGCGGCGCGATCAGCAGATTGAACATCGATGGTTGGCCGGGTCCGATGAAGTCGCCGGGCCGCACTTCGGTGAATCGAATCCGTCTCTCGTTGTGGGCGGTGATGGCGTCCTCCCACATCTGCGCCCGGACCCGTCCCTTGATGGTGGTCGGCGACATGGGGAGACCTTCGGTCAGGGGCTCGCCTGGGGCCGGAGGGCCGTATCCGTAGGTGTTGCTCAGGTTGACGTACCCGGCACCGCTGCGTTCGGCTGCGATCAGCAGCGCGGCCGCCAGCGCCGGGGTCTCCACGGGCAGCAGGTCGTAGGCCGGTGTGGCGCAGTTGAACAGTGTCCTGGCGCCACTGGTCAGCTCGGTGAGCCGGGCGGCGTCGCGGGCGTCGGCGGCGATCGGTTCGATCAGCGGATGCTCAGGCCCGCCGCCACGCCGACTGAGGATGCGGACACGCTCACCGGATTCGGCGAGCAGGCGCGCGGTGGCGATTCCCGAGGCGCTGGTTCCGACGACGACGTGGAATGACATCGAGACTCCTTCGTGGGGATGCAGGGTGTTCAGCCGAGGTCGGACAGGTCGATGGCGTCGGCCATGGCGCGGTATCCGGCGTCGTTGAGGTGCAGGTGGTCACCGGAGTCGAAGGCCGGGTCGAGCCGGAACGCGTCCTCGGGCGAGCCCACCACACGGTCGAAGTCGATGACCGCGTCGTACTCGCCCGAGGTGCGGATCCAGGCGTTGATGGCGGCGCGTTTGGCCTCGCTGCGCGCGGTGGAGAACGCCGAGGGCCCCGTGGGCATCACCGTGGCCCCGACGACCCGCAGCCTTGCGGTGCGGGCCTGCTGGATCATGTCGCGGAAGCCTGCGATGACCTCGCCGGAGGAGACCTCGACATACGGCGCGAAGGTGGGGAACGGCGACGCCTCGGCCACCTCGCTGATACCGATGTCGTTGATGCCCAGCAGGATGACGACCGTTCCCACGCCCGGCTGACCGAGGACATCGCGACGGAACCGGGACACCGCGCTGTCACCGAGCCAGGCCGAGTCGACCGTCACCCGGTTGCCGCCGATGCCCTGGTTCAGCACGGCGCGGGGACGGCCCGCCGAGGCCAGGCGCTCGGCGAGCGCGTCCGGGTAGCGACGGTCGGCGTCCAGGGCGCTGCCCACGCCCTCGGTGAGGGAGTCGCCGAACAGCACGACGCCCGCAGGCCGCACCGGGCCGCCGGTCACGTCCAGCCCGCTCAGGTAGTACCAGGACTGCGAGGTCTCGGCGAACGCCGTGCCGTCGGCGTCGTCCCGGTGGTCTCCGTCGGCACGGTAGTTGGTCGCCAGCGCCTGGGCGTGGAATGTCGCAGGGCCGGTCGGCTCGGCCGCATAGAACGTGATCGTCACCTTGTCCAACGGCGCCGTCCTGAACGGTGTCAGGTCGCTGGCGAGTTCCGCACCGGCCGCGATCGTGAACGTCCGCTTCCCATCGACGGTGAGGTGCCGAAGAGTAGCCTCCCGGATGGCGGCGCCATCCGCACAGGCGGCGATGGTGGCCCCGGTGATCGTGAGCGGGCCGGTCCCGTAGACGTTCGACAGCCGGATCCGGACCGCGTCGCCGCCGGCGGTGACCCGGAGCACTTGGCGGACGGTCTGGCTCGCGAAGCCCTCCTGGGACCAGTTCGGGGCGAAGCTGTCACTCGGACGCTGCATCGAGGTGGTCCAGGCAGCGGCCCAGGTGGTCGCGGTCGTAGCCGGAGCGAGGCCGGCATCGGCCGTATTGGTCGGTGGCATGACAGGCACAGGCGCATCCCTCAGGCATCAAGATCGAAAGCTTGTCCGCGATCTACCGTAAGGAGCCGATGACAGATGATGAATATCTTGCCGTCCGAAATAGATGTCCCAGCGTCTAATGATCATGCTAAGTTGCAGCAATGGACGTTCTCGGTGACGTGCTCGCCGCGATGCGCGCCGGACGGCCGTACGCGGGTCGGACCAGATGCTGGGAGCCCTGGGGCGTGCGATTCCCGGCCGGCGACTCGGCCTGCTGCCACATCGTTCTGCAGGGCGCGTGCTGCCTGATCTCCCCTGACGGCGCGCCGTTGACGCTCGGTGTCGGCGACGTGCTGTTCACCGCGCCGGGGCGGGGGCACGTGCTGGCCGACCGGCCCGGCAGCCCCTTGACCGACTTCCGTCCTGTCCGCGACGGCGAATCTCTGATCACCGACTTGAACATCCCCGGCCCAGGCGCCGCCACCGAGATGCTCTGTGTCTGCTACAGCTTCGACCGCGTCCGCCCCCATCCGCTGCTTGCCGACCTGCCGCCGGTGATTCACCTACCTGCCCGGGTCGGGCACCACCGCTCGCTCCGCAGCACCGTCGACCTCATGGGCGACGAACTACGCGAACCCCGCGTCGGCTCCGAAGCGATCTTGACCCCGCTCGTCGACATGCTCCTGCTGTACGTCCTGCGCGCCTGGCTCGACGAGCAGTCCGCAGCCGGTGCCACCGGATGGGCCGCCGCCCTGACCGACCCGGCCATCGGTACCGCACTGCACGACCTCCACCGGCGCCCCGAACACCCCTGGACCGTCGCAGAACTGGCCACCCGGGCCGGCGTGTCCCGCGCCACCTTCGCCAAACGGTTCGTCACCGCCGTCGGCCGGCCACCTCTGGCCTACCTCACCTGGTGGCGGATGAGCACCGCGTCTCGACTCCTGCTCGGCACCGACGCCCCACTCCAGAGCGTCGCCGAACGCTGCGGCTACGGCTCGGAGTACGCGTTCGCCAAGGCGTTCAAACGCGAGTACGGCATAGCCCCGGGCCGCTACCGGCGGAAGGCCCGCTCGGGCTCGCCGACCGGCTGATCCGGGTGGTCTGGCGGGCGATGTACGGCATCCGCCTGATCCGCCTGCGCGAGGCGTAGCAGCCCACCTGGAGCTCCTGGCAAGGTCCCCCCGGCGCTCCCGCGAGCCGCGCGAACGGCGTCCGGCTCACACTGTCCCCATGGCCACGGCGATCGTGCTGTTCAACAGGGACCTGCGCGTCCACGACCACCCCGCCCTCGTCGCCGCCTGTGAGCGGGCCGAGCGGGTGGTGCCGCTGTTCGTGCTGGACCCGGCGGTACCGGAGGGGAATCGGCACGGTTTCCTCCTGGAGTGCCTGGCCGAGCTGCGGGCCGCGCTCCGCACCCGCGACGGCGACCTGGTCGTACGGCAGGGCGACGTCGTCCACGAGACGATGAAGCTGGCCGCAGAGGTGGACGCGACGACGATCTGCGCCGGCGCGGACGTCAGCTCGCTCGCCAGGCGGCGCGAGGAGCGCTTCGCCCGGGAGCGGATCGAGTACCTGCGTTTCCCCGGCGTCACCGTCGTGCCACCGGACGCGCTCCGCCCCTCGGGCGGTGGCGACCACTACCGGGTCTTCACCCCCTACTGGCGCGCGTGGACCCGCCACCCCCGCCGCCCGGTCCTGCCGCCGCCGCGCACGGTGCGGACGCCCTCGGGCCTGGCCGCCGGGCGGCTGCCCCGGCCCCAGCCGCCCGGGCCGATGCCCGGCGGCGAGCCGGCGGCCCGCGAGCGCGCCGACCGCTGGCTGCGCCAGGGGCTGGACGGCTACGCCGACGGGCACGACGACCTGGCGGGCGACCGCACCTCGCGGCTCAGCCCGTACCTCCGCTTCGGCTGCCTGTCGCCGCTGGAGCTGGCCTGCCGCGCCGAGCGCAGCGAGGCCTTCGTCCGCCAGCTCTGCTGGCGGGACTTCCACCACCAGGTGACGTACGCGTTCCCGCGCATCGGCCGCGAGAACTACCGCCACCCCGAACGGCGCTGGCGGCACGCCCCGGACGCGCTGCAGGCGTGGCAGGCCGGGATGACCGGGCTGCCCATCGTGGACGCCGGGATGCGGCAACTGCTCGCCGAGGGCTGGATGCACAATCGGGCCCGCCTGATCACGGCCGCATATCTGGTCAGGCATCTCGGCCTCGACTGGCGCGACGGCGTACGGCACTTCTTCGAGCACTTGCTCGACGGCGATGTGGCCGACAATTCGGGCAACTGGCAATGGGTCGCCGGCACGGGGAACGACACCCGTCCCAATCGCACCTTCAATCCCCTACGTCAGGCCAAGCGCTACGACCCCGCGGGCCACTATGTCCAGCGCTATGTGCCCGAACTCGCCGCCGTGCCGGCCCCGTACGTCCACGAGCCCTGGCGACTTTCCGCGCCGCCCGCCGGGTACCCCGCGCGGCTTGACAGTGCCGCTGACCAGGGATGACTCGCGGACGATCTATTACGCCGGCCGTGTCACGGAGAATCTGGTCACAAACATTTCCCGAAATAACCGGTCTATCGTATTGTCATTGACTGGAATTGTTGGAACATATGGTCAGAGTCATCGAGTGAAGTCCAAAGATCGCTTACCGCAAAAAGGTCAGCGGCGAGGGGAAAGGGGACAACGCTCATGCACCGACGTGCTGTCCGAAACCTGGCCAGGCTCGACACGACGCAAGCCAGAATCACTCGGATATTCGACGCTGCCGCAGGTGGGAAGGACAACTTCCTGGCGGACAAAGACGTGGTGCGCCATTTTGATCAAGTTACACCTGCCCTCACGACCGCGGCCCGCGCCGTTCTACAATTCCTGTCCCGGGTGGTGGCCCACCTGGCGGCCGAAGGCGTGGACCAGTTCATGATCGTGGGCAGTGGCGTCCCCAGCGGCCTCTCGGCCGGGAACCGGTTACACGACATAGCCCGCCGCGCCTCGCCCGGGTCCGCCGTACGCGTCGTGTACGTCGAGAACAACCCGATGGTGGTGGCCACCGCCCAGGCCACCATCGAGCCCTTCACCGACCTGGTCCGCGTGGTGGACGGCGATGTTCGGGAGATCGACGAGATGCTCCAGGACCACGTGGTCCAGACGTTCATCGACTGGGAGCGGCCCCTGGCCGTGCTCCTGCTGTCGTCGCACAGCCTCGACGACGACGAGTACGCCCACTACGTCGTCAAGCGGCTCCAGCACACGGCGCCCAAGGGCAGCTTCCTCGGCCTGCTGCACACCACGTTCGACGCGGTCCCGCCGGAGCTGCTGCCCGCCATCCGCGACATGGTCGCCATGACGCTGCCCCGCCTCGCGATCCGCTCGCGGGAGGAGGTCGCGGCCCTGCTCGACGGCCTCGACCTGATGGAGCCCGGGCTGGTGTGGGTGCCGGAGTGGCACCCCGGCGGGCGTGACCTCGCCTGCGCCGACGAGCCGAGCGCGTCGGGCAACTACGGCGCCGTCGCCCACATCCCCTGACGCGCCTCTCCGAGCCCGGAATCGTAACGAAATCGCATTCGCATAAGTGAGGGCGAGAGCTTATCGTGGAGTTGGGAGCGCTCCCAATCTGAGAGACGTGATGCGTATGTCCCCCCGCCCCAGCTCCTTGTCCGCCGCTCCGACTCGCGCGGTCGCGTACCTGCTGCCGTCGGTGCCGGCCGGTGTCTGCGAGGCGCGCTCCCTGGTGCGGACCGAACTGACCGGCTGGGGCCTGGAAAGGCTGATCGACGACTGCGTGCTCATCGTCAGCGAACTGGTGACCAACGCCGTCCGGTACGGCGGGTCGGCGTACGCGTTACGCCTGGAAGATCGTGCGGACCGGTTGTACGGGGAGGTCTTCGATCCGGGCGACGGCGAGCCCCGCCCGTGCTCGCCCGACGCGGACGCGCTCTCGGGGCGGGGGCTGCAGATCGTCTCGGCGATCGCCGACGACTGGGGAGTGACCGCGGCGGACGGCGGCAAGGTCGTCTGGTTCTCGGTCCTGAGCACCATCTGACCGGCGTGACGGGCCGCCCTCAGACCGGCGCGGCGGGCGCGGTTTCAGCGGGCTCGGCGTCAGCGGGCGAGGACGTCAGCGGGCGAGGACGTCAGCGGGCGAGGACGCGGGCCAGGGCGTGCAGGGTCTCCACGGGCGTGCCGGGTGGCGGGGAGACGCGGAGCACGGGTTCGCGCAGGTCCAGCGGCGCGCGGACGGTCGGTACGACGTTGACCAGCAGCGACGCCTCGGCGGCCCGGACGGCGGCGCTCTGCGCGCTGTCTCCCGGCGGCGGCCGGAGCGTGACCAGGGCGGACGGCTCGTCGAGCGGCTCGACCACGCGCCACCCGCCGGCCCCGTCGAGCACGCCGCGCGCCGTACGGCCGAGGTCGGCCAGATGCGCGTGGACCGCGAACGGCCCGAGCTCGTGATACTCCAGCACGGCCGCCCCGAGCCCGGCCCGTGCCGCGACCGCCGCCTCCGAACTCTCGAACCGCACCACCCCGGGCAACGGCACCGGGCCACCGCACTCGGGCAGCCGGCTATCAGAACTCCACAGGTGGCCACCCAGGGTGGGGACCGCGGCGTCCATGGCCGGCGTGAGCCCGGGGACGATCAGGAAGCCGACGCCGCGCGGCCCGGCCAGCCACTTGCGCGAGGTCCCCACGTACGCGGTCGCACCCGCCCCGCGTACCTCGACATGCCCGAGTGACTGGCAGACGTCGAGCACGAACGGCACTCCCGCCGCGCGGCACAGCGCCCCGATCTCCTCGGCGGGCTGCACGACGCCGCGATGGGAGGCCACGTGGGAGACGATCACCAGGTCGAGCCCGGCCGCCAGCAGGGCCCGCAGCCCTTCGAGGTCGAGGCGGGCATCGCCGTCCACCGGCAGCTCGACCGGCTGCCAGCCGCGCTGGGCGGCCAGGCGGTCCAGCAGCATCAGCGTGCCGCCGTACTCGGTGCGCGCGTGGCCGACGCGGCTGCCCGGCGGGAGCCGCCACCCGCCCAGGAGGGCCGCCATCGCCGCCGTCCCGCTCTCCAGGAACGCCACGTCCGCCGGGCCGCCCCCGACCAACCCGGCCAGGGCCGATCTGGCCGGGGTGAGGTCGGGGACGGCCGCGTAGCCGCCGCGTTCCCGTTCCAGCCGCAGGTGCGCCACGACCGCGTCGAGCACCCGGTCGCTGGGCACGTTGCAACCGGCCGCGTCGAGATGCCCGGGCGGCACGACGCTGCGCGCAGCCCGCCACAGCTCACCGGCCCGCGCCGCCCACCCGGCCCGAACGGCCCGCGCGTCCGGCCCGACTCCGGCGGCCGACGCGTCCGGCCCGGCCCCGGCGGGCGGCGCCACCTGCCCCGTTCCGGGGATCATGCCTCCGCCAGGATCAGGGTGAAGTCACCGTCCGGGTCGGTGTAACCGCGGCGGACGAGGAAGCCCGCCCCGGCCAGCTCGGCCCGCAGCCCTTCCGGCCGGAACTTGGCGCTGATCTCGGTACGCATCTCCTCCCCCGCGGCGAAGTCCACCTCCAGCCCGAGCTCCGAGACCCGCACCCGCAGGTCCCGGACGGCCCGCAGCCGCATCTCGATCCATTCGTGCCGCTCGTCGTAGAGCGCCACGTGCTCGAACGCCTCCGGCTCGAAGTCGGCCCGCAGCTCCCGGTTGATCACGTGGAGCACGTTGCGGTTGAAGGCGGCCGTCACTCCGGCCGCGTCGTCGTAGGCGGCCACCAGCCGCTCGGTGTCCTTCACCAGATCGGCCCCGAGCAGGAACGTGTCCCCCCGCCGGAGCGTGGCCCGCACCTCCTTCAGGAACGCCCGCCGGGCGACGGGTTCGAGGTTGCCTATCGTGCCGCCGAGGAAGGCCACCATCCGCCGCCCGGTACGCGGCAGCAGCCCCAGGTGGTGCTCGAAGTCGGCGCACACCGCCCGCACGTCGAGCCCGGGGAAGCGCCCGGCGACCCGGCGCGCCGCCGCCTCGAGCGTGACGGCGTCCACGTCCACCGGCGTGTACGCGCGCAGCGTGCCCGCCGCGGAGAGCGCCTCCAGCAGCAGCTCCGTCTTCTCGCTGGTGCCCGACCCCAGCTCGACCAGCGTGTCCGCGCGGGAGGCGGCGACCAGGTCCGCGGCCCGGGACCGCAGGATCGCCAGCTCGCGCCGGGTCGGGTAGTACTCGGGCAGCCGGGTGATGCGGGAGAACAGCTCGCTGCCCGCGGTGTCGTAGAACCACTTGGGCGGCAACCACTTCGGCGAGGACGTCAGGCCCATCCTGACGTCACGTTCGAGGGCCTGCCGCAGGTAGTCACGGTCGAGATGGTTGATCACATGCACGGACGACTGGCTGACGGCCATGAGGCCTCCTATGGTGAGATCACAACGGCTGCACGGCAACGCGGTCGGGGGTGACGGTCAGCAGGCTGCGCTCGGGAACGGGCTGCCAGCCCGGCAGGTCGTCGAGCGGCTCGCTGGCCACGCGCACGCCGTCGTGGCTTCGGTGGTGGAAGAGCGTGTCGCCCCAGGCGGTCGCGGCGATCGAGGCGCCGTCGCAGGCGAGCAGGTTGAGGCGGGCGCCGGGGTCCTTCTTCCCGGCGTGGACGACGACTTCGGCCAGCGCCTCGCCCAGCCCCAGCCCGGCGCGCCCGCGCAGGAACACGGCGGTCGCCACCCAGGCGGCGTCGCACGCGCTCTCCGCGCGACCGGCCAGGTCGTCGGCGAGGTCGCGGAGCGCGTCCTTGCTGACGCGCCCGTTGTGGCTGAGCAGCCACCCCTTGTCGGTGAACGGCGCGGTGGCGCTCTCCTCGATCGGCATGCCCGCGGTGGCCGAGCGCACGGCCGCGAGCAGGCAGGTGGAGCGGGCGATCTGGGCGAGCGCGGGCAGGTTGGCGTCGGACCAGATGGGCACGGTACGGCGGTAGCGCACGGGCTCGGGGCGCGTGGAGTCGTACCACCCCATGCCGTAGCCGTCGGCGTTGATCATGCCGTTGCGCTGCTGCCGGGGCGCGTACGACTGTTTGAACAGGCCGTGCTCGGGTTCGTGGATGAGCCAGGTGAGCGGGCGGGGCTCGCCCAACCAGGCCGCGTGCCTGCACACCTAGACCAGCTCCGAACGCGCACAGCGGAACCCGGTGAAGATCTGCCGCCTGATCGGGTAGTCCCAGTTCCTGAACGTGGTGCGGACCGCCGCCGGGTCTGCCGCCCAGGAGCCGCCGCGCAGCACCCGGTATTCCTGGCCGAAGAACACCTCGCTGTACTCCTTGTAGGGGAACGCGCGGAAGCCCGGGTAGGGCTGGAACCAGGAGCCGGTCCACTCCCACACGTCTCCGACCATCTGCTCGACCCCGTACGCGCTGGCCCCGGCCGGGTAGGCGCCCAGCGGCGCGGGGTGGGCGGCGCGGTGGCCGAGGTTCGCCCTGGCCGGGTCGGGGGCCTCCTCGCCCCACGGGTAGCGGCGGGCGCGGCGGGCCTCCGGGTCCCAGCCGCAGGCCTTCTCCCACTCGGCCTCGGTCGGCAGCCGCTTGCCGGCCCAGCGGGCGTAGGCGTCGGCTTCGTACCAGCTCACGTGCTGGACGGGCTCGTCCATCGGGATCGGCTCGGTGCGGCCGAAGCGCCTGCGCCACCAGGCGTCGCCTTCCTTGACCCAGAACAGGGGGGCGACCACCCCGCTGCGCTGCCGCCAATGCCAGCCCTCGGCGGACCACCAGCGCGGGTCGTCGTAGCCGCCCCCCTCGATGAACGCCGCGTACGCGCCGTTGCCGACGGGGAGCCGGTCGATCCAGTACGCGGGCAGGTCCACCTGGTGGGCGGGGCGTTCGTTGTCGTAGGCCCAGGGGAGGGTGGCGGTGCCCATCATGAAGGAGCCCGCGGGCACGTACACCTCCTCGGGGCCGCCGGTCCGGCCCTGCGGCAGGTCGCCCTCGCGTACCAGGCCGGGCTGCCCGGACAGCTGCAGGGTGGCGAGCATGGTCTCGTCGTGCTGGTGCTCGTGCTGGATCACCAGGCCGAACACGAAGCCGTCGCGGTGCAGCGGGTCGGCGCCCTCCAGGTCGACCGCGTCGAGGACGTCGAGCACGCGCCCGCGTACGCCCTCGATGTAGCGGCGGGCCTCGGCCGGGCCCAGGAGGGGCAGGGTGGGGCGGTCCTTGCGCGGATGTTTGAACGCGTCGTAGATGTCGTCGATCTCGGGACGGATCGGCTCGATGCCGCCGGCCGCGCGCAGCACCCACAGCTCCTCGTAGTTGCCGACGTGCGCGAGGTCCCACACCAGCGGCGACATCAGCGGGGAGTGCTGACGCACCAGCAGGTCGTCGTCCGCCTCGGTGTAGGCGAGCGACCGGTCGCGCACGGCGAGGAGCTCGGCCGCGATGCGTTCCTTGGAGTCGGTCATTGCCGTCCTTCCCCGTTCAGCCAGGCCGGGACGCGCCGTCCCGGCACCGGATCCATCAGGTCGGCCGCCGGTGAGCGGCCCGTTGTCACGTGCCGGTCGGCGAACGCGGCCACCTCGCCGACCAGGCCGGGGTCCGCGCCGAGGCGGGGCAGCGCCTCCAGCGCGGCGCGGAAACACGCCTCGGCGGCCCGGCCCAGGCGCGGCTCGGTCAGCCCGCACCGCGCCGCGTCCCGCCACAACTCCCGGCTCGGCATCCGGCCGGGCCCCAGGTACGGCTCCACGGCGGCCAGCGCGGTGTCGGCGGCTCGGTCGTCGGCGACGAGGGCGTGGGTCACGGCCACGCACACCGGCCAGGCCGCCGGGTGCTGGGCGTCGAGGTAACGGATCTCCAGCCAGCCCCTGGGCCGTACCGGGGGGAAGACCGTCGTGGCGTGATAGGCCAGGTCGTCGGCGGTGGGGCGGCGCTCGCCGGCGCCGTTCAGCCAGTCGCGGAACGTCGAGCCGTCGCGGACCGGGCGACATCGCTCCCCGTCCTCGCGCACCAGCATGAGCCGGGCGTCCAGCAGGTAGCCGGCCCAATCGGCGGCGGGGTCGCCAGAGGCGGGCACGGGCGCGGTCCGGGTGCGGTCGAGGCGGTCCCAGACGGCCTGGCGGCCCGACATCCAGCCGCACGGCCGGCCGCCGCTGAGCGGCGAGTTGGCGAAGGCCGCCATCAGCACGGGGCCGAGCGCGTGCGCCCGCTCCCACCGGGCCTGCGGCCGCTCCCCGAGGTCCAGGTTGACCTGGACGGAGGCGGTCGAGCACATCATCAGGGCCCCGTACGGCTCGCCGAGGAACTCGGCCATGGCGTCGTACCTGGGCAGGCGGAGCTGGCGGCGGGCCGGGCGCACCGGGTCGAGGCCCACCCCGGCCAGCACCAGCCCCGCCGGGCGCAGGGCGGCGCGCACGGCGGAGACGTCGGCGGCCAGGCCGTCGAGCGCTTCCCTCAGCGGGGCCGCGGGACCGGAGAGCTCGAGCTGCCCGCCCGGCTCGAACGTCACCCGGCTGCCGCCCGGCAGCGCCGGGACGGCCCGCTCGACCTCGGCCATCGGGACCTGCGCGGCCGCCGCCGCACGGTCGAAGACCAGGAACTCCAGCTCGACGCCCACCCGCTCCTCGGCGTCCGGATCCTGCGCGGCCGGCTGAAAGCAACGGCGCGCGAAATCCGCCACCTCGGAGGCGTCCCGCAGCGGCGTGCTCTCGGACGTCAGCCCGATCATCGTCGTCCCCTTCGCGTGGCGCACAGGTCTACAGACCCGCGAGGCGCGCGAACGTTACAGGCGGATTTTCGTGTAACGGATGGGACGTGACCGGGACTAGGTCACATGGAGCGGGCAGCGGACGACCTCGGATGCGACGACGTGCTGGAGCTGCTCACGGACTATCTGGAGGCGGCGCTCCCGGCGGGACGACGGCGGCGGGTCGCGGACCATCTGGACGCCTGCCCGGCGTGTTCGGAGTGGCGGGCGCAGATCCTGGCGACGATCGCGGCGCTCGGCTGCCTGCGTGACGACGTCATGCCGGCACCGGTGCTCGCCGCGCTGCGGGCGAGCTTCCGTATAAGCCCCGGCTCATAACCGGCGCCGCTCACGGAAGGCGGACATGAGCCGGTCGCGCATGTCGGCGGGCAGCTTCTCCGGATGCGGGTCGCCGAGGGCGTCGATGGTCGCGCGGAACTGCTCGACGTAGCGCTCGCACCCCTCGCAGCAGGCCAGGTGCGCCCGGACGCCGTCGTGGGCGGGCCGGTCGAGGGCGTCCTCAAGGTAGGCGGTGATGAGTCCCGCCAGCTCGTCGCAGGTGAACCGCTTCACGACGTCGACCGCCCTTGCCTCTGGATATGAACCGTTTCACTTATTGTCGCCGCTTCGCCGCCCAGGAGAAGCCCACCGGCTACTCCGGCTGCTTCACGGACTCGAAATAGTCCGCTAGCCAGCCGCGCACGGCCGTGCGGGCGCGATGCAGCAGCACCCGCTGGTTGGCCTCGGAGATCTCCAGGATCTCGCACACCTCCTCGGACGTGCACCCTTCCACGTCACGCAAGGTGATCACGATCCGCTGCCGGGGAGGCAGCCTCGCCAGCCCTTCGGCGATCAGCCCGCGCACCTCCGAGGCGAGCGCCTCGCTCTCCGGTGTCGGCCAGGTCGCGGGGAGCTCCTTCCAGCCGCCCGGCAGCACCGCGTCGAAGCCCTGGTCCGCCACCGAGACGCCGTCGTGCTCGAAGGAGCTCCACGGCAGCGTGCGGCTCTCGCGGGCGCCGCGCTTCTTCGCGGTGTTGATCAGGATGCGGTAGACCCACGTCTTGACCGACGAGCGGCTCTCGAACGCGTCGATCCCGCCGATCACCGCCAGCCACGTGTCCTGGACGACCTCCTCCGCGGAGTGGTCGGTGGACACGTAGGACCTGGCCACCCGCAACATGCCCCCGGACCAGGTGTCGAGCAGCGCCGCGAACATCGCCTCGTCCCCGGCGCGCAGGGCCGTGACGACGACGTCATCCGGGGGCAGCTCACCGCCCGCGAGAGACCCCACGATCGCTTCCCTCCGCTCGAACGCTGAGACATCCATGGCATCGGGACCGATCGCCGGCCCTCGCCCGGGACATACCGCCCCACGCTAATCCTTCCCACTGACGTTCTTCCGTCTCGGCGGAAGGCCACAAGATGTGTATTTTTCGGATAAACAGGTCAGAACCTTCCCAAAGGCGCAGTTCACGACGTTACGGGCCCGTGATCCCGCTCCCTTTGGACCAGACTCCCAAAGTTCCGGACATCCCCGGCGCCACATCCTGGTGGAGATCCATCCTCGGGGCGATAGTCGGCATCATGTTCGATATCTCCCTCGACCGCAGTGTCCGCTTCGCCGTCCAAGGGGCCTGGGCACCCTGATGCCGGCCTGAACCGCACTCCTCCGGCGGCCGCGGTCGCGGCCGCCGGAGGAGGCATGACGCCTGCGATGGGCCACGGGTTCACTTGCGGTTGATCAAAAAAGCTTGAGCGTCGCCTTCCGGGGTGGCTCGCGTCGCAATCCCCCTCCCGTAATTACTTTCTGTCGTGGCATACATCTGTCTGTAACCGAGGGGGATTTCATGCTCCGTCGTATCCTGGCGGGCGGGCTCGCTCTGACCGCCACCGGTCTCGTTCTGGCAACCGGCCCTGCCGTGTACGCCGACGAACTCAAGGCCCCGTACGCGCGGGCCGGGGCGGTCGTCGACGCGGACGGCAGGCTCAACCTGGGCAAGAACATCGTCGCGACCTGGCGGGCGGCCACCGGCAAGTACTGCGTGCAGGTCGCCCAAGACGTCGACGTGACCGAGGCGGTCATCCAGATCACCGCGCGCCACGCGCTGCGACTGCCGCACATCGCCTTCAGGAACCCCTCGGCGACCTGCCACCGGACCAACACCGTCACGGTCAACGTCTTCAACCCCCACACGGCGCGGCTCGCCGACTCCGGTTTCGACCTCTCCATCTCCTGATCCGGACCGAAGGGACAACCAATGAAGAACATCAGGCGCATTGCCGCAGGAGTGCTCGCCGCTGCCGCCGTCCTGACGCCGGTCGCCGCCCACGCGGACACGCCGTACGCCCAGGCGTCGGCCGAGGTGGACATGGACGGTTCCCTGATCGAGGGCAGCCACGTCAACGACGTCTGGCACCCGTACAGGGGCGTCTACTGCGTGTCCGTCGACGAGAGCGTGGACTTCACCGGCGCGACGGCGATCCACGTCACGCCCATCGGCGAGTACTCCGCTCCCCGCTCGCTGTCCGTCGAGCTCAATCCGTCGTCGGCGTGCGGCGAGAACCGCCTGGACACCATCGCCGTCTACAGCCAGGTCGGCTTCAGGGTGCGGGGCGACTCGGCGTTCTACCTGTCCGTCTCCTGACGCCGCCAGGGCCGCGCGCGACGAACGCGATGCGCGCGGCCCTGCCGCCTGGCGGCCTCGGCTTCTGACAGAGGAGTTACGCCGCATTTCCCGGCAAAAGCGCAGATCAGCGACCTGCAGTCGGAGCGAATCCCCTCCGGGGCACCGGTGAATACAGCATCCTGGGCATGCCATCACGCTCACCCCGCCCCCTTCAGCCGAGGAGGTCGCGTGACCCGGTACGCCATAGATCACAGCCGCAACATGCTCATCGCCCAATGGAGCACCGGCATCGGCGACAGCGCCACCACCGTCGCCGAACTGCCCCGGGCCCGTTCCCCCTGGGACGCCCTGCGGCTGGCCACGTCCCTGACCGACCTGTCGCAGGCCTGCTGGCGCTGCTACACCCATCCGGCCAGCACCGCGGAGCGGCACGGGCCCAACAGCCTGGGCTGGTACCGGCAGTGCGAACGCGACGCCTTCGCCGCCATCGTCCCCGCGCTGACCAGCCCGGGTCCTTCCATCGGCAGCCCGTTCCCCACGGCGACCACCAGGGTCGAGGACAGCGCCCATCGCGTCGGCCGTTCCCTGCGCGCCTTCGACATCTCGCAGCTCACGGTCCGCATCATCACCGAGGTCACCGACGAGCTGGCCGCCATCGAGCAGGCCGAGCTCGGCGACCTGTCCGACCGCGCCCAGCAGGCCGTCGTCCTCAGCCGCGAGGACGCCTCCCCTCTCCAGGTCGCCCAGGCCGACGGCCTGCTGCACCGGCACCCCTTCGGCCCCGAGGAGCTGTTCACCCACGTGGATCCGGCCGCGGCCGCCATCGCCGCCGCGCACTGGCTCTACGCGGCGGCCTCCACCACCGCCCGCCGCGCCCGCCTGCACCCGGCGCAGGTCGTGGCCCGGGTCGACGGCATCAGGCCGCTCGTCCAGGAGAGCCTCACCGAGATCGTGACCTCGATAGGCGCGGGCATGTCCCCCCGGCAGGCCGTCATGCCGATGATCCGCCACGCGCTGCACATCGCCGAGGGCCACCTCAGCGGCGTCACGGAGGCCAGATACCGCATCACCGCGGCGGAGGAGCTCGCCGAGCGGGCCCACGCCGACCACCCCGAGCTCGGGCTCGACTTCGACGCCGTCTACCTGCCGATCACCCCGCTCGACCCGGCCCGCCCGGCCCTCGACCTGCTGGAGAACCTGCTGGAGGCCATCCACGGCTGCTGGCTGCTGGACGTGCACCGCGTGCACCCGCTGGGCACCCTCGTCGATGAGAGCACCGATCCGCTGCGGCGGGGTCCGGTCGAGGCGTTCCTGGCGGAGGTCAGGCAGGAGGCGGCCGTCCGCCACGAGGATCTGCTGTAGCGAGCCGACAGTTTCAGGCCTTTCGAAATGAGCCGGCCCCATGGCGGCCGTTGATTAGTGTCGCTCTCCTTGATCACCTCACTGGGGGAGCAACATGCGAAAGATATCGGCATACGTCGGGGCCCTGGCGCTGGCGAGCGCGGTGGTCGTGGGCTCGGTCGCGCCCTCCGCGTCGGCGGCCACGGCCCACAGCGTCACGGCGGGCGTCGAGCGTACGACGTGGTTGAACCCGGGTCAGCTGCTCAAGGCGGGTGACTCCGTACGGTCGTCCGGCGGCGACTACGTCCTGCAGCAGCAGACCGACGGCAACCTGGTCCTGTACCGGGGCAGCACGGCGCTGTGGAGCAGCCAGACCGGCGACAGCCCGGGCGCGTTCGCCGCCATGCAGGAGGACGGGAACCTGGTCGTCTACCGCGGCAAGACCCCGCTGTGGGCCTCGAACACCGACACCCCCGGCGCCCGCCTGGGCGTCCAGGACGACGGGAACCTGGTCATCTACGCCGGCAAGACCCCGCTGTGGACCCGCCACGCCACGATCAGCGTGCTCAAGCCCGGCTACGGGCTCAAGCCCAACCAGTACGTACGCTCCCGCAACGGCGACTACCAGTTCGCCATGCAGGAGGACGGCAACCTCGTGCTCTACAAGGCCGGCAAGGCCCTGTGGGACTCGAAGACGGGCGGGAACCCGGGCGCGCGGCTGGAGATGCAGAAGGACGGCAACCTGGTCGTCTACAAGGGCACGACGCCGCTGTGGGACTCCAAGACCGGCAAGAACCCCGGCGCGCGGCTGGAGATGCAGGACGACGGCAACGTCGTCATCTACGACGGCAAGCGCCCGCTCTGGTCCACCGAGACGGGCCGCTAGTTCCGGGTGAACCTCCTCGACGACGACGGCCAGGTCGTCGAGGAGGCCGTCAACCACAGTGCGCTCGCGCCGTCGCGACGGCGCGAGACCTGGGTGCGGCCATCGCTTGGTCCTCCCGGCGTCTATGACCTGGACCGCCGAAGGGCGATGGCCGCGGGTAACAGTCTGACGCCTCTGCGTGAACAGCGCAGCTCATCATCGCAAATGGCGGCGGCGGTGGCGGTTACTCCCGGTATCGGCAGCAGTTCGTCCGGTAATGGCGCTATATCAATATGTGCATGCCTTGAGGAAGATACTTAGCGCTGTACGTACCTCCATGCGGCAGATTCCGGTTTCGGGAGGTACGAATGCATCGCAGAGTCGTCCTGCTCTCCGCCGTCGCGCTCGCTCTGGCGGGCGCTCTGGTCCCGGCGGGCGCCGCCCAGGCGAGCGCACCGAGCGGCCTCGGTCCCAGGCCCGTCGGCTGGTCCGGCGCGGACTCCTGGTCGGAACGCAGGAGCGTCCTGCAGTACTGGACACCACAGCGCATGCTGGCGGCGCAGCCGCTGGGGGACCCGCCGCCGCGCCGCAGCCAGTCGAGCGGGCCGACCGAGGGCTCCCCGTGGGCCAGCCGGAACGGCTCGGTCCAGCGCTCTTCCTGGTCGACCGGCAGCGGCGCCGCCACCCGGGGCGCGGCCTGGTCGGTCGCCGGCACCCAGGCCGTCAACCAGCGACTGCAGGCCGTGGTGCCCAACAGCCCCGGCCTGCGGTGGACCGACGGCGGCGCCATCGTCCGCACCACCGGGCGCGTCTTCTTCACCACCGCGGAGGGCGGCAACGCCTCCTGTTCGGGTTCGGCAGTGACCAGCGCCAATGAGAGCGTCGTGATGACCGCCGGGCACTGCGTGAAGATGAACGGGGCCGCGCACCGCAACTGGGTGTTCGTGCCCGGGTTCGACAACGGGCGGCGCCCGTTCGGCACCTGGGTCGCCACCAGCTTGCTCACCACGCAGCAGTGGAACGCCAACGAGGACATCAACTTCGACGTCGCCGCCGCCGTGGTCGCGCCTCTGCAGGGGCAGACGCTGACCGACGTGGTCGGCGGGCAGGGGATTGCGTTCAACCAGCCCAGGGGACGGCAGATGTTCTCCTTCGGCTATCCGGCGGCCGCGCCCTTCGACGGCTCCCGGCTGATCTACTGCAGCGGGCGCACGTTCAACGACACCGTCCAGACCAGGGACCAGGGCCTGCGCTGCAACATGACCGGCGGGTCGAGCGGCGGGCCGTGGTTCCAGGGGTTCAACGAGTCCACCGGGCTGGGCTGGCTGAACTCGGTCAACAGCTTCAAGTACGACTTCGCCCCCCAGTTCATGTTCGGGCCCTTCTTCGGGAACGAGGCAATGGCCGTCTACCAGTCCGCCCAGCGCGCCAACGCGGCCTGAGTCCGCTCGGCTTTCAAGGCGATTGCCTTAATAAGGCGGCCGACTTATATTCGGAAGGGTCAGGCTTCCGAGCTGGAGGACACATGACCGCTGACGCGATCCCCGATTTCCCGTTCGACCGCCCCACCGCCCTGGAGCCGCCGCCACAGCTGGCGGAGCTGCGGGACAAGTGCCCGGTGTCGCACGTACGGCTGCCGAGCGGGGACGTGGCCACCCTGGTGACCAGGTACGACGATGCCCGCGCCGTCATGGCGGACCCGCGCTTCAGCCGCAACCTCGCCAGGGAGGGAGCCGCCCGGCTGTCCACCACCAAGGACGGCGGGCTGTTCAACCGGCGTAACGAAGGCACCATGGACATCAGGGAAGGGCAAGGCCACATGCGGTGGCGACGCCTGCTCAGCCGCTGGTTCACGGCGCGGAAGATGGAGGTGTGGCGGGTCAAGGTCCAGGCGATGACCGACGACCTGCTGGACGCGATGCTGGCCAAGGGCTCCCCCGGCAACCTGTCGGCCGGGCTGGGCCTGCCGCTCCCGGTCCGGGTCATCTGCGCGCTGGTCGGCGCGCCGAGCGAGGACCAGGACAAGTTCGCGCACTGGTCCAGGACCATGCTCACGCTGACGCGCAACACCCAGGAGGAGGTCGACCAGGCGTACCAGGAGTTCACCTCGTACGTGTCCGACCTGGTCGACCACAACCGGGAGAACCCGGGCGACGACCTGCTCAGCGAGCTGACCCAGATCACCGACGCCGAGGACGGCCGGCTCAGCCAGGACGAGCTCATCTCCACCGTGCGCGGCCTGCTCCTGGCCGGCCACGAGACGACCTCGAACATGATCGCGATCATGGTGGCGATGCTGCTCGCCGACCGCGAGCGCTACGAGGCCGTGATCGACGACCCCGACCTGATCCCGGGCACCGTCGAGGAGGTGCTGCGCCTGGACAGCACGCTGTCGGTCATCGGCGGGGTGCCCCGGTTCATCACCGAGGACGTCGAGCTCAGCGAGGTCACGGTGCCCGCGGGCAGCACGCTGATCCCCAACATCCCCGCCGCCAACCGCGACCCGGCCAAGTTCACGGACCCCGACCGGTTCGACGCGCGGCGGCAGAACAGCAACCAGCACCTCACCTTCGGCGCCGGACCGCACTACTGCCTCGGCCAGCCGCTGGCCAGGCTAGAGCTCCAGGTCGTGCTGAGCACCCTGACGCGCAGGCTGCCCGGCCTGCGGTTGCGGGACGCCCCGGACGACCTGCGCCTTCGCACCGGAGGGCTGTCGGGAGGGCTCCAGGACGTATGGGTCACCTGGTGACCTCCTGAGCACGACGCCGGTGGACCGCTCGGCGGGCCGCCGGCGTCATCCGTGCTCGTGGCGAGGGCGATAATCGATCGGGGGACGGCACAGCAGGACGAGTTCAAGGATCGATCATGAAAGCCAGCACGGCGGTCGCCACGCCGTCACCCCGCTCGCTGCGCGCCCGCGACAAGCTCATGCACACCGCGGAGCGGCTCTACGCGGAGCACGGGTTCGCCAACGTCTCGATCAGGATGATCCGCGAGGCGGCGGGCCAGCGCAACAAGTCCGCCGTCCAATACCACTTCAGCACCCGCGACGAGCTGATCCAGGCGATCCTCGCGCGCCACGCGGCCGAGATCGACCGGCTCCGGGCCCCGATGGTGGCCGAGCTGGAGTCCTCGGGCGAGGTGTCGCGCCGCGATTGGATCACCTGCGTCATCGCCCCGAGCATCGAGCACCACATCGAGCTGGGCACCCCGTCCTGGTACGGGCGCTTCCTCGCCCAGGCCGTCGTGGAGCCGTCCCTGCGCGACCACACGACCGAGGCGAGCGTGAGCACGCCGTCGTTCCAGCGCCTGGAGCAGCTGCGACCCCCGCGCGGGCAGGAGCGCGACCCCGAGCTGATCGAGCGGTACGCGTCCATGACCCGCCTGCTCATCGTGCACATGTGCGCCGAGCTCGAAGGCGACCTGGCCTCCGGACGGGTCGATCCGACCACCGCCGAACGGTCGTGGCGCGAGCTGGGCGAAAACCTGGTCACCGCGGTCTGCGGTCTCAGCTCCGCCCTCCTCGACCAGGAGACCGGCCCCACGCCGGGCTAGGAGGTGGTCAGCGGTGGCGGCGTGGCCGGGCCAGCAGGATGACCATCGCCCCGGCGCCGATCGCGAACAATGCCGCGGCGGTGACCAGCCACGGCATCCCGGTGTACCCGGTGAGCCGGTACGCGGTCGCCGGCCCTGGCTGGGCCCGCGCGCCGGCGGCGGGACCAGGGGCGGTGTTGCGGAAGACGACGTCCGAGCAGGAGTAATAGGTGTCCGGCGTGTCGGAGTTCTGCCAGATCGTGTAGATCAGGTGGCGACCGGTCCGGCCCGAGGGCAGGCGGCCCCTGATCGCGTACGAGCCGTCCGTCAGCTTCGGATCGGTGACCTGGAGGAAGGGCTTGCGCTCCAGGTCGGCCCACTTCAGCGGCTTGGTCGGGTCGTAACCCTTCTTCGTCACGTACAGCCGGAACGTGCCCTGGTGCGGGATCGTGCCGCGGTAGCGGAAGGTGAAGCGCACCCCCGGCTTGAGCGTGGTCGCGGGCCAGTCGGCGCGCGCGAGGTCGAGCCCCTTGAACTCCGGGATGCCGCCGCTGCACAGCTTGCCGTCCGGGATCGTCTCGCGGTCCCTGCCGGCGACGTTCGCCACCCGCAGGTTGTCCCATTCCGCGGTCGCCGTCTTCCCCCCGGCCGCCACGGCGGCGCGGCAGGCGGCCGGCCGCGTCTTCAGCGGGCTGTCGGCGCCGCAGGCCGCCGCCCGGCTGAGCGGGCTCTCCAATGCTCCGTGCGCGCCCGCGGGAGCGGTGATCAGGCCCAGCGACAGCAGCGCTCCGACGCCTACGCTCGTGATCCGGTGCCGCACGTGGCCGTCCTCCTCGCATAGTCCTGCAACGAGGTACGGCCACCCGCCCCCACAGGTTCATGAAGACCTGGTAGAAAAGGCAAAAACCGCAGATGCGACATATGAGGTGAAGCTCTCGTGACAGATCATTCACCCCTGGATCCCGCACTCCTCTCCAGGATCGACACCAGCAAGCCGCATCAGGCCAGGGTCTGGAACTTTTGGCTGGGTGGAAAGGACAACTATCCGGCCGACCGCCAACTGGCCGAGAAACTCCGGGACATCTATCCGGGCATGGAGGACATCGCCCGCCATTCCCGCGTCTTCTTGGGACGTTCCGTTCGATATCTCGCCGGAACGGTAGGAATCAGGCAGTTCTTGGACATCGGTACGGGCTTGCCGACCGTTGATCACACCCACGAGGTGGCACAACGGGTGGATCCCACCAGCCGGGTGGTGTACGTGGACAACGACCCCCTTGTCCTGGTGCACGCGCAAGCCCTGCTCACCAGCGACCCCCGCGGCGCCTGCGACTACATCGAGGCCGACGTCCGCGACCCCGGCACCATCCTGGAGTTCGCCTCCAAGACACTCGACCTGAGCCGCCCGACCGCGCTCATGCTCCTCGGCGTGATGGGCACGGTCTTCGACGACGACGAGGCGTACCGGCTGGTCGAGCACCTGCTCGGCGCGCTGCCCTCGGGCAGCTACCTGGTGTTCGAGGACGGCACGAACATCGTCAAGCCCGACGCCGCCGCGGAGGCCGAGCGGCTGCGCGACAAGGGCGAGGTCTACGAGTACCGGCTGCGGACCCCCGAGGAGATCGCGCGGTTCTTCGACGGGCTGGAGCTGGTGGAGCCGGGCATCGTGTCCGTCTCCCGCTGGCAGGTGGAGTCCGACGTGTTCGGGCTGCCGCCGGAGGTCGACGCGTTCTGCGGGGTCGCGCGCAAGCCGTGACGGTCAGAGCTCGGCGATGATCTCGCGCAGGAGCGCCGGGGTGGCGGTCGGGGGCGAGGCGTGCACGCCGAGCTCGTCCATCAGCCTCTGGTACGGCAGGACGTCCGCCCTCTTGGTGAGGTACTGGGCGTTGGTCAGCTGTTCGAGGTAGACGACGTCGTGCAGCTCGAACTGCGGGAAGCGCAGGATGGTGACGGGGCCGACGCCGCCCATGGCCCAGCCGCAGCCGAACGGGACCACCTGCACGGTGATGTGAGGCCGCGCGGCCATCCGGCCGAGGTGTTCGAGCTGGCCGCGCATGATCGCGGGGCTGCCGACCTGGTGCCGGAGCACCGCCTCGTCCAGCACCACCCAGAGCTTGCGTGACGTGGGCGGCTCGAGAATGAGCCGGCGGCGCATCCGTACCTCGACCCGGCGCTCGATCCGCTCCTCGGACTCGCCCTTGTTGCCCATGGTGAAGATCGCGCGGGCGTAGTCCTCGGTCTGCAGCAGGCCGGGCACGAACTGCATCTCGTGGACGCGGATCAGCGAGGCATCCTGCTCCAGCCCCAGGTACGCCTCGAACCAGTCGGGGATCACGTCGCGGTAGTCGTGCCACCAGCTGGGCTCGTTGGCCTGCTTGGCCAGGGCGAGCAGGGCCGCGCGCTCGGCCTCGTCGGCGACGCCGTACATGATGAGCAGGTCGGAGACGTCACGCGGCTTGAAGCTCGTGCGCCCGCCCTCCATGCGGCTGATCTTGGAGTGTGAGCTGCGGATGGCGTAGCCGGCGTCCTCCCGGGAGATCCCGGCGGACTCGCGCAGCCGTCGCAATTGCGCACCCACGAGAATACGCAGCGCGGTCGACCCGGAGTGGGCGGCATCACCACCGAGCGTTTCCGCCAGGTCACCCATGCCGTGAGCAGTCGACATCCATATCCTCAATCGGCAACTCGCCACAGTCCGGTCCCGCCGTCAATATTGCCACGGGAGTCGCGACAGAGCGGATATTTCCTTGTGTCGCCGGAGGCGTGGTGCGGCGGCCCGGCTCGTCCGGGTGCGAGCGGGACCGCCCTCATGACCGGGTACGCCTCAGACGGCGACGTCCCCGCACACGTGCACCTCCACACCGAGCCGCTGGAAGAACGCCGCCTTCGCCACCAGCGCCTTGTCGGCCGTGGCGGCGTCGGGAGCGTAGGCGACCTGGACGTGATTGGCCTTGTGGCGGGCCATGAACTGGTCGCGATCGACCCCGTGGTGCACGACGTGCGCGATCGGCCACTCGGGGTTGGTGGCCGCCCACCGCCGCTCGGTCTCCTCCTCCGGCAGCTCCACGACGGAGGCGCGGCCGAGGTCGAGCTGGAGCCGGGCCTCGGCGATGTAGAGCCGGGACCAGACGATCTCGCCCGGCTTGCTCACGCCCTTGATGGTGCCGCCGCCGGCGGGGAAGTACATCGGGTTCTGCCGCCAGCTCACCGCACCCGCGTACCCGCCGGTCAGGTGGGACGGCGGCACGGAGCCGGAGATCTCGTAGACCCAGACGAAGTCGTCGCCGTACTGCTCGCCCCAGCGCACGTCGTGCAGCGTGGTCGCGGGGTCGAGGCCCATGGCGGTCCACACCCGGTTGGTCACCAGCGCGTCCACGGCCACGCCCTCGTCCGCCTCGTTGAAGTGCGGCAGCGGGGCGCCGTCGTAGAGCACGCGGGCGCCGTCGCGGCTGGTCACCGGCGGGCGTACGACGTTGTTGAGCAGGCCCTCCGCCAGGTCGGAGGCCGGGGTCAGGTCCTTCAGGCCCTGCTGGTACTGGATCCCGACGGCGTCGAGGCCGAAGTCGTCGGCGATCCGCAGCGCGGCGACGTACATCTTGAGCTGCTCGCTCAGCTGCCGGTCGGTGAGCTCCGTGGCCTCGTCGGCGCCGGTGGCGAAGCGCATCCCGGCGGCGTCGAGCCACGCGCGCACGGCCGCCGCCTCGGCGTCCGGCACCTTGAGCATCTCGGCGTACAGGGCGCTCTGCGACAGCCGCTCCTTGTAGATCCCGAGGGGGTTGAGCAGCTCGTCGTCGATGATCGCGTTGTACATGCCCATGCAGCCCTCGTCGAACACGCCGATGATGGCCTTGTCGCGCAGCAGCTCCTCGGCCAGCGCGAGGCCGAGCCCGGACTCCGGGCCGGGCGGCAGCGGGGGCAGCGGGCGGACGTGCGAGGAGTCGTGCGCGATGTGGCCGGTCCGCACCCAGCTCGCGAGGCCGTCCAGGAAGTAGCGGTCGGTGAAGTCGACGGACCAGATCGTCGAGTACGCGCGGCCCATCTTGGTCAGGCCGGCGTTGAGCCCGAGCAGGCCGACCAGGCCGGGCCAGGTGCCGTCGAAGTTGGCGACGGTGAGGATCGGACCCCGGTGGGTACGGAGCCCGGCCAGCACGTGGTGGCTGTACTGCCACACGGCCTCGGCGACGATCAGCGGCGCGTCGGCGGGGATGGCCTTGAAGACCTCCAGGCCCATCCGCTGGCTGTCGATGAAGCCGTGCCCCTTGGCGGGATCCACCTCGTGCGCGCGGACCACCGTCCAGCCGAGGTCGTCGAACGCCGCCGAGACGGCCTTCTCCAGGCTCTCCTGGGCGGCCCAGCCGGCGACGTTGGCCGACAGGCGCAGGTCTCCGCTGGCGATCAGGTACGCGGTGCGCGGCGCGACGGGCTGCTCCGCGCGGGGAACGGGCATGCGGTACGGGCTGGTCATGGCGTCTTCTGCTCCAGATCTGCGAGGGGCAGCCGGGCGAGGACGATGCCCCTGCGCTGCCAGGTGTAGGTGACGAGGAGGTCGTCGGGGGTGACGACGGCGAAGGGATAGCTGTATTCGGCGACGCCGCTGGTCACGACGCCGTCGTCACCGGGCGCGAACCCCGGGGCGGCGGCGCCGGCCGGCGGCAGCCGGGGCACGGCGGGGTCTATGGAGAGCACGCCGTCGTCCAGGGTCGGACCGGCGTGCCAGGTCAGCCCGTCGTCGTCCGACAGCGAGACGACGAGCGGGCAGCGGCTGCCCCACGACTCGGCGGCCGGGTTGTGCACGCAGGCCGCCCGCCCGGCCGGCAGCGCGACCACCGTGAGGCCGCTGTTGTTGTTCGGCAGGCCCGTGGGCTCGGCGGGCGTCCAGGTGCGCCCGACGTCGGGGGAGGTCGAGCGGTACGCCCGCCCCTCGGTGCTGCGCATCAACGCGACCGGGCCGCTCCCACCCCACCACAGCGCGGGCTGGATGTGCCCGGCGCCGGTGAGCGCGTCGTGGTCCACGGGGATCGGGGCAAGCGTCCAGGTCTGCCCGCCGTCGTCGGACACGTCCACGAACGGGTCCCACCGGGGCGGCTCGCCCCACCGCTCCGTCGAGCCGGGCGCCAGCCAGGGGCCACCGCCGGGTGCGAGCAGGGGCGGGTTCTTGACGGGGCCGCGGCCGCCGGACCGGTCTCCCGGGACGAGCTCGCGTACCGGCTCCCACGTGACGCCGCCGTCATGCGAGCGGGTGACCAGCGTGATCCACTCGGAGATGCGCGCGCCGGCCTTGCAGAACAGCCACAGGGCGCCGTCGGGGCCGCTCGCCAGCACCGGATTCCAGTGGGCGACGTCCCGGCCCGTCTCCAGGGTGCGCACCTCGCCGCTCCGGGCGATGCGGATGCGGTTGTCGGGCGTGCCCTCCCTGGTACCCGCGAACCACGCGACGACGGGAGTGCCGTCCGCCACCGTGAGCGTGGACGCGTGGCACTGCGTCCAGCGGGGGTCGTCGACGGTCACGAACTCGCGGTGGATCCGCTCGGCCTCGCTCATCTGGTCACCCGCGCCGTGATCATCGTGCTCGGGCGGTCTCGGCCAGTCGCGCGATGCGCTGCCGCTGCTCCGGGCCGATCTCGGGCGCCGGCATGCGGAGGGCGCCCGTACCGCGGCCCAGGAGGCTCAGCGCCAGCTTGATGCCCTCCACGGTGCCGCCGAGTGCGGCCAGCACCTCGTCCACCCGAGCCTGCTTGGAACGTTCCGCTTCGGCGTCCCCGGCGGCCACGGCGTCGGCGAGCCGCGCGAACGGGTCCGGGAAGGCCGACGAGAGACCCGAGACGACCCCGTTGCCGCCGCCGCGGACGACCTCGGCGAGCCTGGTGTCCGAGCCCGACCACAGCCCGGCCGAGGCGGGCAGCGCCGCGCGGTACTCGGCGAACCGGTCGGCGGCCAGACCGCTCAGCTTGGCCCCGGCCAGCCCGGTCTCGGCGACCATCGCGGCGAAGTCCGCGGGCTCGACGACCACGCCGGAGCGCTCGCTGAACAGGTAACCGTAGACGGCGGCCGGACCGGCCGCCGTCGTCACCGCGGCGAAGTGCCGCAGCACGGCGCCGTTGTCGGCGGGCAGGTAGTACGGGGTCAGCGTGGCCAGCCTGCGCGCCCCCATCGCGACGGCGTCGCGGGTCAGCGCCACCGCCTCCCGGGTGGCCGCGGCGCCGACGTGCACCACGACCCGGTCGGGGCCGAACACGGCCAGCGCGGTCTCGGTCACCGCCCGGCGCTCGGCCCGGTCCAGCGCCGGGAACTCGCCGGTGGTGCCGCACACGAAGACACCGTCGACGCGACTCGCGAGATCCGTGAAGTGCGCCTTGGCGGTGGCGTGGTCGAGCTCGCCCGCCTCGTCGAAGAAGGTCGGGACGGCGGAGAGGATCTCGGCGCGGCGCCGGGTGTTTTCTGGCATGGCAAGGCCTCGGTTCGTCAGTGGTTTTCGTTGTCGAGGCGCGGCGGGCCTCAGCTCGTTGAGGGATGGCAGGCGAAGGAGGGCCCCGGACCCCTGGAAGGTCCGGCGCGGGCGGTGGGACGAGGAGGCTAGAGGGCGGGCTGGGTGCGCTCCCGCTCGATCAGCGTCGCGCGGATCCGGTCGCAGGAGCCGTCGAGGTGCGACACGAGCGCGACGAGCGCGGCGCCGACGTCGCCCGAGCGGACGACGTCCCGCAGATCGGCGTGGTCCTGCGCGACGGGGACCAGGTCACGGGCGGTGTTGGTGATCTCCAGCACCGCCGCGAACAGCGGCCGGTGCAGCGCCCACGTGGCGGTGAGCCACCGGTTGTCGCCGATCACGTAGAAGCCGCTGTGGAAGTCGAGGTCCGCGGCGGCGAACTTGGCGGCGTCGCGGTCGTCCGCGGCGGCGCGCATCTGCTCGACGGCCTCGTCGATCGAGGTCCAGTCGGCGGCGTCGAGGCGGGCGATGGTCTCCTTGATGGCCAGGCTCTCCAGAGCGCCGCGCAGCGAGTAAAGCTCCTGGAGATCTTTGTCGGACAACCCGCGGACGAAGACCCCCCGCTTGCGCGTCTCGACCAGCCCTTCGATCTCCAGCTGGCGAAGCGCGTCGCGGACCGGCCCGCGACTCACCCCGAACTGCTCCGCGATCCGGCCCTCGACCAGGTGCGTCCCCACGATCAGCTCGCCACGCACGATGAGCGAGCGGAGCTGGATGAGCAACTGATCACCGAGCGGTGGATTACGCAGCGGATTGGTGATCGTCACCAGCTCTCCTCTCTTCTTCCCGCCCGAAGGTTCTTCGCGGAACGGAGACTATCCCGCACAACTCCATACGGTCAACGTTAACGGATGACCGTTGACGGTTAACCGTCTTCCAAGTAATAGTGTGCGACAACTGAACCACTGCGGAAACATCGAAGCCGCCAGCAGAAAGGGAGGCGCCATGGTCGCGACCCTTCCGAAGCCCGATCTTCGCTACACCTGGAAGGTCACGGCATCCAGCTTCCTCGGCAACACGCTGGAGTACTACGACTTCCTCGTCTACGGGACGGCGGCCGCCGTCGTCTTCCCCAAAGTCTTCTTCCCCGACGCCAGCGGCTTCGTGGCCACGCTGTCCGCCTTCGGCACGTTCGCCGTCGGCTTCCTCGCCAGACCCTTGGGCGGCCTCTTCTTCGGCAGCCGGGGCGACCGGCACGGCCGCAAGTCCACCCTGATGGTCACGCTCGTCGTGATGGGCCTCAGCACCATCCTCATCGGCCTGCTGCCGAGCTACGGGACGATCGGAATGTGGGCCCCGATCCTGCTGGTGGTGCTGCGGCTGATGCAGGGGTTCGCGGTCGGCGGTGAGTGGGGCGGCTCCATGATCATCGTATTGGAGTCAGCGCCGCCGAACCGCCGCGGCTTCTTCAGCGCCTGGCCCAACACCGGCGGCTTCTCCGCGCAGATCCTCATCACCGGGGTCTTCGCCTACATCTACACGCTCCCCAACGACCAGTTGCTGAGCTGGGGATGGCGGATCCCGTTCCTGCTGTCGGCCGTCGTCCTCATCGTGACGTTCTGGATGCGGCGCAGCCTGCACGAGACCCCCGTCTTCACCGAGGCCGTGGCCGGTGACAAGGAGGGTGAGGCGGGCGCGGTGGAGGCCGAGCGTCCCAAGCACGGCCCGATCCGTACGATCTTCGTGGACGACTGGCGCAACCTGCTGCTGATCATCGGCCTCCGCTTCGCTGAGGCGCTGCCGTACTTCCTGCTCACGGTGTTCGCGCTGTCCTACGGCAGCAGCGCGCTCGGCCTGGAGAAGAGCCAGCTGAACAACGCGATCCTCATCGCCGCCGTGCTCTCCTTCGTCAGCCACGGCGTGTTCTCCGCGATCTCCGACAGGATCGGGCGGCGGCCGGTCTACTTCTTCGGCGCGGTCGTGGTGTTCGTGATGGCCTTCCCGTTCTTCGCGATGCTGCACAGCGGGTCGATGGTGCTGATCGTGCTCGGTTACGTGCTGGTGCTGAACCTCGGGCACAACGCCATCAACGCCATCCAGCCCGCGTTCTTCGCCGAGCTGTTCCCCGCCGAGCGCCGCTACACCGGCGCCGCGGCCGGCCGCGAGATCGCCTCCATCTTCGCGGGCGGCCTGACCCCGTTCGTCGCCACCGCCCTGGCCGGCGCGGACGGCGCCCGCTGGCCGCTGGTCGCCGGGTACGTCATGCTCGGCGCCCTGATCACCATGTTCGCGGTGTGGAAGGCGCCGGAGTCCTTCCGCCGCGACCTCAGCGCCACGGGCAAGACCGTCCGCTGATCACATCCTCCAGTCCTCGACCGGCCCCTGACCGACGGGGCCGGTCGGGCTGAACCCGACGGGCAGGGCCTCCAGGCCGCGCATCCACACCGACGCCCGCCAGCGCAGCTCCTCCGGCTCCCCGAGGAGGTGCACGTCGGGCAGCCGGTCCAGCAGCACCTCGATGGCCGTCTTGACGATGATCTCCCCGAGCTCCGGCGCGGGGAACGGGCAGCCGTACTCGCCGTGGCTGAACGACATGTGCGCCCGGTTGGCGCCCGAATGGGCGTGCGCGGCCGGCCGCACCTGCGGATCGGCGTTGGCCGCCGCGAACCCGAGCAGCAGCAGGTCGCCCCTGCGCACGCGCTTCCCGCCCAGGTCGCAGTCCCGTACGGCGAAGCGCGAGGGCATGTTCTGCACGGGCGGGTCCATCCACAGCACCCTGATCAGCGCCTCGCCGACGCTGCTGCGACCGCCCTGGAGCGTCATCGAGAAGTCGTCGTCGATCAGCATGAGCCGCAGCGTGTTGCCGATCCAGTTGGCGGTGGCGGCGTGGGAGGCCGCTATCAGCACCAGCAGGTCCTGGATGATCTCCAGCTCGGACAGCCCGGCCGGATGCGCCAGCAGGTAAGAAGTGAGGTCGTGCCCCGGCCGGTCGCGCTTGGCGGCCATCAGCCCGCCCATGCGGTCCTGGACGCGGAGGAACCCGGCGAAGGACTCCTCGCCGCCGTCCAGCATGAAGCCCAGGTCCTCGATCAGCTCCGGCAGCTCGGACTCCGCCAGGCCGTAGAGCCGGGCGATGACCTGGGCCGGGGTCCGGTAGGCGTACTGGGCGATCAGGTCGGCCCGGCCGTACCCGGCGAACTCGTCGATCAGGAGGTCGGCGACCTGCTCGCAGATCGCGGTCAGCTCGGTGCGGTCGATGGTGTCCAGCGCGTCGCCGATGGCGCCGCCGCGCCGCTTGCGCTCGGCGCCCTCGGTGAACATCAGGGACGGCGTCCACTCCAGGTACGCCCGCGACGGCCAGTCCTCGGGGATCCGGTCCTTCAGGTTCCAGCGCCTGGGGTCGCGGCCGAAGAGCTGCGGCTGGCTGGTCACGTGGTGCAGCTCGCGGTAGCCGGCCACGAGCCAGGCCGGTACGTCGTCGTCGAGCAGGATCGGCACGATCGGGCCGTGCTTGCGGCGCATCTCCTCGTACACCGCGGACGGGTCGGCGAAGACCTCGGGCCCGTACATCCGCACGGCGTCGGCGTGGCCGGTGTAGCCCTCCAGCAGTGGGTTGGTCACGACGTGCTCTCCGGGGCCGAACGGGCGTTCATACGGGTGATGTGCTCCACGAGCGTGATGAGCACGTGCTTGGACGAGGACCGCTTCCGCGCGTCGCACTCGATGAGCGGCACGTCGGGCGACAGCGCGAGCGCGTCGCGCACGGCGTCCAGCGAGGGCCCGTCGGCGAAGCGGTTGACGGCCACGACGAACGGCATCCGGTGGTGCTCAAGCCGGTCGATGGAGTACCACGAGTCCTCCACGCGCCTGGTGTCCACCAGGACGACCGCGCCCAGGCTGCCCGCGAAGAGCTGATCCCACACGAACCAGAAGCGCTCCTGCCCCGGCGCTCCGAACAGGTACAGGACCTTGTCCGGCGTCACCGTGATCCGGCCGAAGTCGAAGGCCACCGTGGTGGTGGTCTTCTCCCGCACCCGGCTGGCGTCGTCGATGCCCACGCTGGCCTGGGTCATGACCTCCTCGGTGCTCAGCGGGCGGATCTCGCTCACCGAGCCGACCATGGTCGTCTTGCCCACGCCGAAGCCGCCGACAACCACGATCTTCAGTGCGTCCAGGGCGGTTTCGCGGAGCGGTGTACGTACGTCGTCAGAGGTCTTGGAGGGCACTGAGCACCTGCCTCAGAGTTTCGGGATCCGGCCGCCCGAACTGGAGGGCGGCCGACGGGTGACGGACGGTGATGCGGCCGGTGTCCAGCAGGTCGCGCAGCAGGATCTTCACCACGCTCACCGGCAGCCGCAGCTCGGCGGAGATCTCCACCACCGCCGTCGGCTGCCGGGTCAGCTGGAGGATCCTGACGTGCTCCGACTGCATGCCGGGGGCCGGCTCGCACTCGCTGACGATCAGGGAGACCGAGTCGAACGCGTTCTCGTCGGCGCGGGTGCGGCCGCCGGTGACCGTGTAGAGCCGGTCCGGGTTCTCCCGGTCGATCGGGCGCGGCGTCATGGGCGATCGACGCCTGGCTGCGCTCTCCGCGGCGCCGCGGAGAGGAAGACGCCGATCTGCTCGACCATCTCGTTCATGTTGTGCGCGATCAGGCCCACGTCGCCGTCCTCGTCGGCCACCACGGCGAGGTGGGCGCCCTCGCCGGCCGGCACGATGAGCAGCAGCCCGCCGGCGAACTCCACCATCGCCTGCCCCGCGCCGATGCCGTCGCCGAACTCGGCGGAGGCGCTCAGCGACAGGCTCTGGATGCCCGCGGCCAGGGCCGCGAGCTGGTCGGCGCGGTCCCGCTCCAGGCCGGCGGTGACGCACATCTTGAGTCCGTCCCTGGTCAGGACGAGGACGTACCTGACCCCGGGGGTCTTCTCCTTGAGGTTCTCAAGCAGCCAGTCGAGCTCGCGATCGGTGGTGCCTGCAGCGTCGATAGTGCTCATCGAAACGACGGGGCGGGCGTCCGGCGCGGGCGCCGGAGGGGCCGCCCCTGCCTCCTTACTGTGATCCGATAAGTTCCGGTGACCGACGGCGCGTGCTCACGCATCGTCCGCGGCTGGAGCAGTGGCCGGGGATTCGGCCGGCGGAGACGTTGTCCGGTTGCGGCCGCCCGCCTGGCGGAACGCGGCGAACCTGGCCGCCGAGTCGCGCCCCTCGCGCGCCACCGGCCGGGCCGCCGGCGCCTGCCGCGCCTTCATCGCCTCGGCCAGCGTCTGCCCGCGCTGCCGCCTGGGCAGCAGCTCCTCGCCGGTCGGATGCTCCTCCGCGGGCACGGACTCCGTGGGCGGCGCGGCCTGCGCGGGCACGGCCGGCGGCTGCGCGGCAGCCGTACTGGGCTGCGTGATCAGTACGCGCGGGATCAGCACCACGACCCCGGTGCCGCCGCGGGCCGACGGCCGGAAGCTCACCGTGAGGCCGTACTTGTCGACCAGGCGCCCCACCACCGCGAGGCCCAGCCTGGTGCCGGAGAGCGTGCGCAGGTCGAGCGGCTCGGACACGAGCTTGGTCGCGTGGTGCCGCTCGCGCGGCCGCATGCCGAGGCCGCTGTCGTCGATCGTGATCACCACACCGGCGTCCTCCTCGTCCGCGTACACGTGCACCTCCGTGCCGTGCGCCGAGAACGTGGCGGCGTTGTCCATCAGCTCGGCCAGCGTGTGCATCACGCCTTCCGCGGCGTACCCGGCCACGGCGACGGTGCTGGTGGAGTGGAGCCGGATGCGGCGGTAGGCGCCGATGCGGCCCATGGCGCCGCGCAGGATGCTCTCCATGACGATCGGCCGCGTCCACCGCCGCCCGGACCGGCCGCCGCTCAGCAGGGCGATGTTGTCGGCCAGGCGGCTGAGCTGGGAGACCCGGTGGTCGAGGTCGAGCAGGTCGCTGAGGATCTCCTCGTGCTCGCCGTACTGCTCCTCCAGGCCGCGCAGCTGGGCGAGCAGGCTGGTCGCCTGGGCCTGTACCCGGGCCGCGGCGCCGGCGCAGGCGGCCATGACCGCGGCGCCCCCGCGCTCGCTCTCGCCGAGCTGCTCCGCCGTCTCGCCGAGCAGGTCACGCAGCGGGCCGTACGCGGGCTGGCCCACTTCGGCCAGTGCCGCGCGGACCGACATCCGGTCCGTCCGGATCCGCCGTACGAGCTCCGGCATCGTCTCGGCGGACAGCCGCGAGATCTCGTCCTCCATCGCCTGGCGGGCCGCGCGGGCGTTGGTCTCCGCCACCGCGCGTGCCTTCTGGGCGGCGGCGCGGTCGCGCTGGAGCAGGTCCAGCTCGCTGCCGATCGCCTGGACGAGCGGCTGCACCGAGGTCTCCACGATCCGCGACACGCTGGTGAGCGCGTCGGCGAGCGGCACGCCCTCGCGTACCTGGCGCCCGAGCGCGGGCAGCGCCTCCTCGGCCACCCGCGCGTTCTCGCGGCGCAGCCACATATAGCGCGCCTCCGCCCACCTGGCCTGCTCGCGCAGCTGGCGGGCGGTGGCGGCGTAGTGCACGGCCGCGCCGGCGGCGCCGGCCAGCAGCAGGGCCGAGCCTCCGCCGACGGTCGCCATCAGCCCCATGGCGCCGGCCGGGGCGGCCAGGATCGCCCACAGCCACAGACCGGCGGTGACGATCAACGTGCCCAGAGAGGCGGTGACCGCCAGCTCCTTCGGGGAGAGCCTTCGCTGTGTCGTCCGTTGAGGTACGTCTGCTTGCATGTTCTGGGAGTCCTCAGAGCGGGGGGTGGTGTGCCCTTTTCACGCATGCGATCGGGAACGGCACACACCGTAGCACCACGGGTATCTCAAGAACAGACAAGCGCTCCTTAACCATTCGCTTCAGCAGCAACCGGGACAAGACAGCGTGGTGTCCCGCACGTGGCCTGGGTCTTTGAGAGGACAGGGGTGGCGTCGGCGGGGTGGGGCGGGTCGCTAGACCTCCTCGGCGACCCCCAGGTACATCACTCCGGGGTTCGACGGGTTGAACGCGATGGAGGTGACCCGGTCGTAGGCGTTGTGGTTGACGGTGACCCGGTTCCGGCGGGCGTCGTACTTGTAGATGTCGGTGCCGGTCGCCGCCCATCCCGTGCCGAAGTCGAAGTACAGCACCCCCGGGTCCGTCGGGTGGGGCGCGAGCAGCGGGCCGTTGGCGAGGGTGACCCCGTCGCCGTGGTCCACGACCGGGGCGAAGCGCCGGCCCCCGTCGAACGAGCGGTAGATGTGCCGCCCGCCGGACGGCGCGCCCCCGTCGGCCTCCCCGATGTCGAGGCCCATCGCGTACACGACGTTGGGGGCGGCCGGGGAGATCGCGGCGCTGAACACGTTGACCTTGCCGCCGGTCTTGCTCAGGCCGGTGGAGGCGGTCCAGGTCCGGCCGCCGTCGAAGGTGACGCGGGCGCCGGTATCGGAGCCGCCCACCACCACGTGGTTCAGGTCGTACGGGTCGAACACCGCCGTGTAGACCAGCACGAGATCGCCCTGCGCCCAGGCGGGCACCCCGACGGTCCGCCAGGTGCGCCCGCCGTCCCGCGACTCGTGGAGCTGCCCGCGGCCGTCGGAGACCCGCAGGCGGTCGCCGCGGTAGCGGTCGACGCCGAGCCCGGCCACCTCGCCGGCGGGTGAGGTGAGCTGGGTGACGGCGCCGGACGTGGCGAGGGTGAGGTTGCCGTCGCGGTCCCAGGCGTAGGCCCGGCCGCCGCGGGCCGCGACCAGCTCGGTGTTCCTGCCGTTCACCTTGCCGACCGTCGCCCAGGTACAGCCCGCGTCCTGCGAGGTCAGCAGCGCGTTGTTCGACATGGCGAGCAGTTCGTCAGGACGGTCGAGGGCGACGAGCCCGGTGGTGTAGACGACCGGCCGCAGCACCTGGCTGGTCGGCGCGATCGTCCTGCCGTCGTTGCGCGTGTACGTCACCGAGCCGTCGCCGTTGACGGTCCCGCAGGCCGGCTGACGCCAGCGGCCGAAGGGCTCGTCGTCCGCGGCGGCGGGCCCGGCGGCCGACAGGACCACAAGCGCGGTCGTGACTCCGATGGTGAATGCCTTCTTCAACACTGCCTCCCCGAACAGGCCGGACTTACGGATCCGTCCTATCGGGGACGGGAGCGCACGGGCTAGGCCGACGAAGAGCGGATTTGTGACATGGCAGGTATCTGACACACTTGCCGATCATGGATACGGACGAGAACGCGCTCGCCGCCGTCGGGGTGGACGCCGAGGACGAGCGGATCTACCGCGACCTGCTGCGCCGGCCCCGCGCAACGCTGCCCGAGCTGGCCGCGCACACCGGCCGCACCACGGTGGCCCTGCGCCGCGCCTGCTCCCGGCTGGAGGCGCTGGGCCTGGTCAGCCGCATGGCGGGCCGTCCGGTCCGGTTCCTGCCGACCCGGCCCGACGTCGCGGTGGCCGCCCTGATCTCGCGCCGGGAGGAGGGGCTGGCCCAGGCGCGGCTGGCCGCCCTCGCGCTGCTCGCCGAGACGCCGCGTACGGAGAACCAGGCCCCCGAGGAGCTGGTCGAGGTCGTGCAGGGTCAGGCGGCGGTGGTGCAGCGGTTCACCCAGCTGCAGCAGACCGCGACCGAGGAGCTCCTGGTGCTGGACCGGCCGCCGTACGCGCAGGACCCCGGCCAGCAGAACGTCGCCGAGATGGACCGCCTCGCGCACGGCCTCCTGGTGCGCGGCATCTACGACGCCGCGGCCCTGGAGATCCCCGGCAAGCTGCGCCTCGCCCAGGAGGCCGTGGCCGCCGGCGAGCAGGCCAGGATCAGCCCCGAGGTCCCCATGAAGCTGGCCATCGCCGACCGGAGGACCGCCATCCTGCCGCTGAGCACGGCCGCGACCTCGCACGCCGACAGCGCGGTCATCGTGCACTCCTCGACGCTGCTCGACGCGCTGGTCACGCTGTTCGAGGTCCTGTGGCGGTCGGCGCTGCCGCTGCCCGCCAAGCCGCTCGCGACGCTCCCCTCCGGCCCGGCCGAGCTGCCCGACCCGGAGCTGTTCACGCTGCTCGCGGCCGGGCTCAAGGACGAGGCGGTCGCGCGCCAGCTCGGCGTGAGCCTGCGGACCGTGCATCGGCGGGTCAGCGAGCTGATGGACCGGCTCGGCGCGCGCACCCGCTTCCAGGCCGGGCTGCTCGCCGCCCGCCGCGGCTGGTGGGGCGCGGACTAGCGGGCATCCCGGCAGGTGGAGCGCTGGAGGGCGTCGCCGTGGGCCATCAGGTGGGCCGCCGCCAGCGAGCTCCAGGGGCTCCACCGTTCCAGGCAGGCGGCGGGGTCGAGGCCGAGATCGTCGAGTGCGGCGCGGAGAGAGGGGTCGGCCAGGGGGAACGCGTCGGGGTGCCCGAGCCGGAAGGCCAGGTCGTGGCGTAGGTCGCGATCCGCGTACGGCAGGGCCGCCATCGTGTCCGGTCCCGTGCCGTGACCGAGCGCCTCGTGCTCACCGGCCACGTCGGCCGCGAGCGCCCCGACCACGGACGCCTCCGCCCCGATCATGGACGCCTCCGCGGCGGTCACGGACGCCTCCGTCGCGATCGCGGTCGCCTCCGGGAAAGTGTGCGTGAGGCCGCCCGGCAGCCCGGGCACCCTCGTCCCCAGCGTGGCCACGAACGCCCCGAGCCGGTCCGCCGTCTCCCCCGCTGTCCTGCCGCGCCCGAGCACGGCCCGTACCCCAACCTCCAGGGCGCTCCAGGCCCCCGGCACGGCGAGCCTCGGCCGGGCCCGTATCAGCGGTCCGAGCACCGGATCGGCCGACAGCGCCGCCACCCCCGCCCCGTGGTCGGCCTCCACGCCGAGCAGCCGCGTGACCTGCCCCACCACGTGGATCAGCCCCTCCCAGTACGGCAGGTGGGCCCGCAGCAGCAGGTGTCCCTCGCCGCCCGGCGACACCTCCAACACCCCGGGCGCGCCGTCCACGGTGATCGTGCGCCGATAGGTGTCGCCGTCCACCTCCTCGACCCCCGGCACGGCCCGTACGGCGAGGAAGTCCCGCACGGCGACCCAGTCGTAGCCGGGCACGAACGGCAGCCGCAGCACCAGCCCGCCGTCGGCCACCAGCCGGTCGGCGCGCCGCCGCCGCTCGCGCAGGTCGGACGGCGCGGCGCGGAACACCTCCCGCATGGTCCGGTTGAACTGCCGCAGGCTCCCGAACCCCGAGGCGAAGGCCACGTCGAGCACCGTCAGCTCGGAGTCGTCCAGGAGCCGCCGGGCGAAGTGCGCCCGCCGCGAACGCGCGAGCTGGTCGGGCGTCGCGCCCAGGTGCCTGAGGAACAGCCGGCGCAGGTGCCGCGGCGACATGCCGATGCGCGCCGCCAGCGCCGCCTCGGTGCCGTCGTCCAGCACGCCGTCGATGATCAGCTGCCACGCACGGCACACCAGCTCGGGCGTGCCGGCCTCGATCGAGGCCGCCACCCGGTACGGCCGGCAGCGCAGGCACGCCCGGAACCCCGCGGCCTCGGCGGCGGCCGGGTGCTCGTACGTGCGCGTGTTGCGGAGCAACGGCTTGGCTCCGCAACCAGGCCGGCAGTAGATGCCGGTGGTGACGACGGCGGAGTACGTGGTCATGCCCTAGATGTACGTCATGCGCGCGTGGCCTGGAGGCGGCTGGAGAAGTTGACGCTGATCCGGACCCCGGCCGGAGCCGTCTGCTTGGGCACGCAGTGCCGCCAGTCGCGCTGGCACCGCCCGCCCATCACCACCAGATCCCCACCGGCCGGCGTCAGCGCGACGCTGCGCCCGCCGGTCCTCGGCTTGAGCAGGAACCGGCGCGTCGCCCCGAGGCTGAGCACCGGGACCACGCACTCGTCGCGCCGGCACGTCTGCCAGTCGCCGTGCCACCCGGTGCTGTCGCGGTGGTCACGGTAGAGGTTCACCCAGAGCCCGTCGTACGGGACGCCATAATGCTCCGACAGCGCGGCGGTGATCGCGAGGAGCAAGGGCTCGGGCACCTCGGCCAGGTCGGTGTACTCGGCGGTGAGCCGCGGCTCGACGTACTTCTTGTCGAACATCCACCGGTCGCGCTGCTCCCAGCCGGCCTTCTCCAGCAGCGAGTCGAGCAGGTGCCGGCTGCCGCGCAGCCAGCCGGGGACGTGCTCGACCCATGAGGTGGCGTCGAGCCGGATGCGGCGCGCGCCGGCGAACGTGGGATCGAACCCCGGCTCCTCCACGGCCGGGTCCGTCTCCAGGAAGAGCGGCGGTTGCAAGGTGGACCTCCCGATGTCGCGTACCCGCAACATGGTGCGCGCGAGCCCGTGGGCAAGTCCGGCCACATCCGGACAACGCCAGTCCGTTCGCGTCTGGCCGGACCCGGCCTAGCTCCCGAACCCGGTGCGCCAGGTGGCATGCCGCGGCCGCCACCCGAGCGAGCGGGCGAGGCCGTTGTCGGCGCCGCGCTGCCAGCCGGCCCGCCCGTCGGTGGGAGCGGGGGCGGGAGCCCCGACGGCGGCGGCCAGCGCGGGCAGCCACTCGCGGGCGGGGGCGGGCTCGTCGTCCACGATGTTGACGGTCCCGCTCGGCCAGCGCAGCGCGGCGACGGTCGCCTCGGCCGCGTCCTCGACGTGCACGAACGAGCTGACCGCGGCGTCGGCGGCCAGGCCGCTGAGGAAGACCGAGGCCGGGTCGCCGGTGGGGCCGCCGTTGCGCAGCACGTCCGCCACGAGGCCGCCGGGCCGGTACCACGTGCCGGGTCCGTAGAAGAGGCCGTAGCGCAGCACGACGTGCTCGTCCAGCTCCGCGACGGCCTCTTCGAGCGCCCGGACGCCGCCGACGACGCCCGAGCGCGGCGCGGGCGCGGTCACGTCCAGCGGCGTGTCCTCCGTGGCCGGGGCGTCGCCCGCCTCGTACGCCCAGGCGATGGACTGGGCGACGATGCGGCGCACGCCGGCCCGCTTGGCGGCGTCGACCAGGTTGCGGGTGCCGATCCTGCGGATGCGGCCGTTGTCGGCGGGGGTGCCGCCGTTCAGCGCGGTCAACTGGTGGACGATCGCGTCGGGCGCGGCCTCGGCCACCGCGCGGGCGACCGCCTCGGCGTCGAAGACGTCCAGCCGTATGGCGTCGGCGCCTTGAGCGCGCAGCCGGTCGAGGCCGGAGTCGGCACGGGAGCTGCCCGTGACGCGGTGACCGGCCTCGACCAGCAGGGGGACGAGGTAACGGCCGATGGCGCCGGCGGCACCGGCGACGAAGACGTGCATGCGAGAGGTTTCCTTGCGTTGGGCGGCGTGGGCGGTCGGGCGGATCGACGCTCGCACGGCCAGGCTAGGAGACAACTGTCCCAGTATTATGGTCCAGTCATCGGCCGGAAAATTGGACCATTTACATGACCGACGCGCTCGGGCCCGAGCTCCTGCTGGAGCTGCCCGGCTGGGGTTCTCGTGGCAGGGCGCTGGAGGAGGCGCTGCGGTCCGCGATCCGCGGCGGGCGGCTCGTGGCCGGCACGCGCCTGCCGTCGAGCCGCGATCTCGCCTCCCAGCTGGGGCTGTCGCGGGGGACGGTGACGCAGGCGTACGAGCAGCTGGTGGCCGAGGGCTGGCTGACGGCGCGGCAGGGCTCGGGCACTCGCGTGGCGGCGGGCACCGCGGAGGCCCCGGTTCGTTCCGGGAGGTCGGCGGGCTCGGCAGAGGCCGCGTCGGGGCGCTTCGACCTGCGGCCCGGGCGGCCGGACGCGTACGCGTTCCCCCGCGAGGCGTGGGCCCGTGCGATGCGGCACGTCCTCCGGGAGGCGCCGACCGAGGTGTTCGGGTTCGGCGACCCGCGGGGGCGCATCGAGCTGCGCACGGCGCTGGCGTCGTATCTCGGCCGGACCCGCGGCGTCCGGGTCGATCCCGCCAACCTGATCGTCTGCTCCGGGTACACGCAGGCGCTCGGCCTGCTGGCGGAGGTCTTCACCGAGCTGGGCGTGCGTACGGCGGGCATGGAGGACCCGGCCATCGGCGACCACGTCCGCCTCCTGGCCGGCCGGCTGCGCGTCGCCGCCGTCCCCGTGGACGCGGCGGGCCTGCGCGTGGACGCGCTGCGCGACTCGGGCGCCGAGGTGGCCGTCTGCACGCCGGCGCACCAGTTCCCGCTGGGCGTGAGCATGGCGCCGGAGCGCCGCTCCGAGCTGCTGGAATGGGCGGACGACAACCTCGGCTGGATCGTCGAGGACGACTACGACGGCGAGTTTCGCTATGACCGGCATCCGATCGCCGCGCTCCAGTCCCGCCGCCCGTCCAGGATCGTGTACGCGGGCTCGACCAGCAAGACCATCGGCCCCGCCGTCCGGCTGGGCTGGATCGCCTGCCCGCCGCTGCTGCTGGAGCCGCTCACGGAGGCCAAGCGGCGGGCGCGCGAGACCCGGCCCCTGGAGCAGCTGGCCCTCGCGCGCATGATCGAGCTGGGCGACTACGACCGCCACCTGCGCACGATGCGCCGCGGCTACCAGCGGCGCCGGGACACGCTGGTCGCCGCCGTGCGATCCGGCCTGCCGGACGTCCGGGTACGCGGCATCGACGCCGGCCTGCACGCCCTGCTCGAACTGCCCTCCGCGCCGTCGGAGCGGGCCGTCGTGGAGGCGGCGCGGGCGGCCTCGGTCGACGTGCACCCGCTGGGCGAGTACATGCGCGGCGACCGCGACCGGCACCCGCCGTCGCTGGTCGTCGGGTACGCCACGCCGCCGGCCCACTCCTACCCCGCCGCGCTCGACGCGCTGATCCGCGGCCTGCGCCGGCTCTGACCGGAACCCCGCGTTCGCCTGACTCGTTTTCTCATCAGAACGGGGTTCCCGGGGGAAAGGCGGACATGGTCACGAGTGAGCGGCGGCTGAGAAGGCGCGCCCGCCGGCAGGCGGGCAGGTTCGTGTCGGTGCCTCCGGAGAAGCGCCGGCGCCTGACCCAGCGGCAGCGCCGGCGGATGGCGCGCCAGGCCAGGGCGGACGCCGCGCAGCGCCGCTCGGTGTGGCGGGAGTGGGGACCGGTCACGGCGATCACGCTGGCCGCCTTCGAGCTGATCTACTTCTTCCTGGTCGCCGACATGGTCGGGGGGACGAGCGTCGCCGGTGTGGTCGTGACGGGCGCCATCGGCTGCGTCACGGTCTGCTCCAGATTCGTGCAGGAATATACGACGTCGAACAGCGCCGATTCCAGGGCCGTTCCGTTCCTCGTCGTGGCCGTGGTCTCGGTGGCCGTGACGCTGGTCGCCGTGGGCGCCGAGACGCTGTCGAAGATGCTCTGAACCCGTCTCGTACGAACGTGTTTTCGAGTAAACTGCCGGCATGCCGAACCCGCTGGCCCTCAGCCTGGAGAGCGCGCGACGCCTGGCGGTGACGTGCCAGCACCTGGCCGGCCCGCGTCCCGGCGGCGGTCTCGACGGGCTGCGGCAGGTGCTGCGCACGCTGCGGTGCCTGCAGCTCGACCCGATCGACGCGGTGGCCCGCAGCCACTTCCTGGTGCTCTGGAGCAGGCTCGGCGGCTACGACCGCGCCGACCTCGACACGCTGCTGTGGCAGGAGCGCTGGCTCTTCGAATACTGGGCGCACGCCGCGTCGATCGTGCTGGCGGAGGACTATCCGATCCACCACGTCATGATGCGCGGCTACGCGACGGGCGAGTCCCCGCACGCGCAGCGGGTGCGCGGCTGGATGGAGGCCAACGACGAGCTGCGGCGGCACGTCCTCGACCGCTTACGCACGGCCGGTCCGCTGCCGCCGGGGGCGTTCGACGACCTCACGAGCGTGCCCTGGCAGTCGAGCGGGTGGACCAACGGCCGCAGCGTCGAGCGGATGCTCGACTTCCTGTGGTTCCAGGGCAACATCATGGTGGCCGGCCGGGCGGGCCGCACCCGCCACTGGGACCTGGCCGAGCGCTGGCTGCCCGCCTGGGCCGACGCCACGCCGCTGCCCCGGCGGGAGGCGGTGTCACTGGCGGCCGAGCACGCGCTGCGCGCCCTCGGCGTGGCCCGCGTGGCCGACATCGAACGCCACTTCATCCGCGACCGCTACCCCGAGCTCCCCGAGGTCCTGGACGAGCTCCAGCGCTCCGGCCGCGTGGTGCCCGCCGAGGTCGAGGGCGGCACCGAGCGCTGGCACGTGCACCGTGACGTCCTCGGGCTGCTGGAGCGCGAGTGGCAGCCGCGCACCACGCTGCTGTCGCCGTTCGACAACCTCATCTGCGATCGGGCGCGCACCGAGCGGCTGTGGGGCTTCGAGTTCCGTACGGAGATGTACGTGCCCAAGCACAAGCGGCTCTACGGCTACTACATCATGCCGATCCTGCACGGCGAGCGGCTCATCGGGCGACTGGTGCCCCGCTTCGACCGGCGCAAGCAGGTGCTGGAGATCGAGGGCCTGTTCCCGGAGCCCGGCCTCCCGGGCGACGAGGTCTCCGTCCGGGCCGTCGGGGCGGCGGCGACCGAGCTTGCCGCGTTCACGGGGGCTCGCGAGGTCGCCTACGCGGCCACCGTACCGGCGCCCTGGCGGGCCGCCTCGGGCTGAGCTGCGGCATCGCGCATCCCCGTTCGATTCCCTCGATCGCGGGCAAGTAGGGCATGCTAAAGATCCGTCAGCATCCGCTCTCGCATCACCAGGAAAGCCGTAGTCATCCACCCCGTCACCGCCCGCAGCACCCGGCGATGGATCCGCACAGGACGTCTGACCAGCGACGACGTCTCCCAGCCCATCGCCCGCGCGACGGTGCCGTGTCGCCCCGAAACCCCGCTCAGCGCGGCGATCACGCCTTTACCCTGCTGTGATCACATATAGCAATCTCATGACTACTTTTCGTTAATCGGCGGTTGCGAGACTCATCGAAAAGCTTGAGGGAGGTCCCCTATGCCGTACCTGACCCAGCTGGCCGACGTCGCCCGCCGCACAGGATTCCCCGTGACCGAAGTGGCCGGGTGGCAGACCCGCGGCCACGGCCCGCAGCCCCAGGTGCAGGGCGTCGTGTGCCACCACACCGCGGGCCCCGCCGGCGGCGGCGACTACCCGTCGCTCGCGGTGGTCCGCGACGGCCGCCCCGGCCTCGACGGGCCGCTGTCCCAGTTCGGGCTCGGGAGATCCGGCCACATCTACGTCATCGCCGCCGGGCGTTGCTGGCACAACGCGCCTTCGACGTCGACGATGCACACCAACTCCGCCTCCCTCGGCATCGAGGCGGAGAACGACGGCACCCAGCCCTGGCCCGACGTCCAGAAGGACGCGTACATCCGGCTGTGCGCGGAGCTGTGCCGCGAGTTCGGGCTGCCCGCCTCGCGCGTGAAGGCGCACCGGGAGGTCAACACCTCCAAGCCTGACCCGCACTCCATCGACATGAACGACTTCCGGGCCGCCGTCGCCGCCCTCATCCAAGGCGCCCCCGCGCCTGACCCATCGTCCTGGACGGAGGAGATCGTGAAGCAACTGCCTATGATCCGGCCGGGTGACGACAGCTTTGACGTCAAGACCGTCAGAGGCTGCCTGTTCGCCCGGGGCCGAGTTCCCATGTCCGCTTACGCGCAGGTGGGGCTGGAGGACTGGCTCAAGTCCACCCGCTGCGACCCGGGGCTGGTCGAGCTGGTCCGCGGCTTCCAGCAGGCGGAGGGCATCGGCGCGGACGGCGTCGTCGGCCCGAAGACCTGGCCGTCCCTGCTCCGCGTCTGACCCCACGACGCCCCTGCCCCCGCCCAACGGTCCAGGCCCCAACGGCAAACGGCCTGACGCCATAAGGCCCGGCGGCGAGCGACCCCGCGGCAGGCGACCCCGTGGCGGGCGGGTCGATGGCGGGCGGGTCGATGGCAGGCGGCCCAACGCCGGTGGCTCAGCGGCAAGGAGCCCCGGTGGCGGGCTGCTCGACGCCAGGCAGTGCCGTCGGTCAGCCGGACACCTTTGGCGTGGCGCGCATCCCGACGTAGCACACCGGGGTCCCGTCGGGCAGGGTCGAGAAGACGACGGGCATGTAGTCCTCGCTGAACGAAGCCCCGATGCCCGAGGCTGCGAACACCGTCTCCGAGACCGGGGTCAGATCGGCCTCCAGCGGCGGCGACAGGTCCTTCATGCCATCGACGAACTCGTACCGGATCCGGCTCGGGCTGATCGTGATGACGACGCCCTCGCGCTTGTACGTGCCCACGAACGGTGTCATGTCCACCGCGATCGGCTGCGCCGGCGGGCCGAACGGGTCCGGCATGCGTACCCCGGCCAGCTCGGCCAGCAGCTCGCGGAACAGGGCGGCGTACACCTGCCGGGCCCCGCCCCCGTTGGTCATGAGCGCGACGGCCACGCCGGCCTGCGGGACGACGCGCAGGTAGGCGTACTGGCCGATGGCGGCGCCGTCGTGGCCGTAGCCGAAGACGCCATCCCAGTCGTAGAGCGTCCAGCCCAGGCCCCAGCCGTCCGCGCTGACAGTCCACTTGTCCGGGACGTCCACCTCGCGCCGCTGCATGGCCGCCACCGCGTCCGCGGGCATCACGCGCGTGCCGTCGGGGGCCAGGCCGCCGGCCAGGTGCATCTGAGCGAAGCGGACGAGGTCGCCGGACGAGGTGATGATCCGCCCGTACGGGCCGGCCGAGCGCGGCATCATGTCCCAGGCGGGCGCCGGGTCGGGGTCCTGGCCCGGCTCCCCCAGGTGGCTCATCGCCGCGCGGAACCGGAGCGCCTCCTCCGGCAGCGTCATGGAGCGTTCGAGCCCGAGCGGCGTGAACACCAGGTCCCGCAGCGCCTGGTCCCAGGTCTTGCCGGTCAGCACCTCGACGAGGCGGCCGAGCACGACGTAGCCGAGGCTGCCGTAGGAGACGGCCGTGCCGGGCCGGCAGTCCAGGGCCACGCCCCGGGCCGCCTCGACGTACTTGGCCAGGCAGTCGTCGCCCCGGCCCGAGTCGTGATTGAAGTCGTTGGTGACCCCGCCGGTGTGGCTGAGCAGCTGCCGGACGGTGATCACCTTGGTGGCCTCCTCGTCGGGAGTGGCGAACTCCGGCAGCACGTCCACCACCCGGGCGTCCAGGTCCAGCCGGCCCTCGCCGACGAGCCGCATGATCAGCGTCGCGGTGTGGACCTTGGCGATCGAGCCGGACAGGAACACCGAGTCGGGGGTCGTCGGCACGCCGGTCGCGCGGTTCAGCACGCCGGTGGCCAGCTCGTGGATGTTCCCGCCGGTCAGCACGGCCAGGGTCGCGCCGGGCACGTGGTGGGCGGCGCACAGCTCGTCGAGCCGCCGCTGCCAGTGCTCGACGTAGAAGGCGCGGCCGGTCGAGTCCAGCGTGCCCCAGTCGCCCGTGGCGTTCCAGTTCAGGTTCATGATCATTCTCCTTAGATCGAGGCGGTCTTCTTGGGCATCACCAGCAGGGCCAGTACGGCGGCCGCCACCACGCCGGCGGCGCTGATGAGGAAGGCGGACGACATGGCCGTGGTGAAGGCGTCGCGGGCGGCGGCCGCGATCCCGGCGTCGCCGAGGCCGAGCGCGCTCCCGATCGAGAGGCGGGCCGCCGCCGGCGCGGTCGCGGGCATGGCCGCGGTGTAGGCGCTGGCGAGCACGCTGCCCAGGACAGCGATGCCGAGGGCGGCGCCGGCCTGCTGGATGGTGTCGTTCAGTGCCGAGCCGACGCCGGCGTGCTCGGCCGGGATCGTGCCCATGAGGGCGGAGACAGCGGCGGGCATGGCCAGGCCGCCGCCGGCTCCCATGAGGAGCAGCGAAACGGCTGCGGTGGCCAGGCCGCTCGACGTGTCGAGGGTGCTCAGCAGCGCGAATCCACCGGCGCTCACGGCGAACCCGGTGACGATCAGCCGACGGTTGCCGATCCGCGCGCCGAGGGTCGCGCCGAGGGTGTTGCAGGCCAGGGAGGCGACGGCCATCGGGATGAAGGCCAGGCCCGACTCGGTGGGCGTGTAGCCGAGGACGTACTGCAGGTACTGGGTGAGCACCAGCAGCAGGCCGCCGTTGCCGATCTGGACCAGGGTGAGCGAGAAGCTGCCGCCGCTGAAGGTGCGGTTGCGGAACAGGCGGAGCGGGACCATGGGGTGCGGCGTACGCAGCTCCCAGATCACGAACCCGGCGAGCGCGACGACCGCCACGGCCAGCGCCGGCACGGACAGTCCGTGCGGCAGCTCGATGATCGTCCAGACCAGCGCCGACATGCCGGCCACCGACAATACGGCGCCGATCGGGTCGGGCTTGGTCTGCGGACCCTTGGACTCGGGCATGAGCACCAGCGAGGCGACGATGGCCAGCGCCGCGATCGGCACGTTGATCAGGAAGACGGCGCCCCACCAGAACCAGGCGATCAGCGCGCCGCCCAGCACCGGGCCGCCGACCAGGCCGACCATGGCGACCGCGCTCCAGGCGGCCATCGCCTTGCGCCTCTCCTGCTCGTCGAACACGGTGATCAGGATCGACAGGGTGCTCGGCATGATGAGCGCGCCGCCGATGCCCATCACCGTACGGGCGGCGATCAGCGTCACCGGATCGGCGGCGTAGGCGGCCGCCAGCGAGGCCACCCCGAACAGGGCCAGCCCGATGACCATGACCCTGCGCCTGCCGAACCGGTCGGACAGGCTGCCCGCCGTCAGCAGCAACCCGGCGAAGACCAGGATGTACGAGTCCAGGATCCACTGGATGTCCTGCGCGCTCGCCCCCAGGTCGGCGGTCAGCGGCGGGATCGCCACCGAGAGCACCATGTTGTCGATCACCAGCACGAGCGTGCTGAGACACAGCACCACCAGGATCAGCCAGCGGCGCGAATCACGTGCTTGCATCAGACTCTCCCAGACCGCGAGTACGTCGTTCTCGTCATGCGAACACTGTACGCACAAGGGAGTGGCGTACGCAACCGAGGCGGGACCGCGTCCGGACGCGGGCCCGCCCCTACCGGGTCAGTCCTGGTTGCGGGTGAAGTGGAACGGGCAGTGGCTGCCGCCCAGGCCGATGGTGGTGCGGCGCTCGAAGGCGAAGCCGTGCCTGTCAGGCTCGATGGCCTCGATCCAGTTGGCGTCGAACGCGCACATGACCGGGGTCAGCTCGGGAGCCCCGTTGGCGGTCAGCACGTCGTGGTAGAAGCACCGGCGGACGTCGACGTGGTAGCGCCGGTCGTCGTCGGCCGGCCGGTCGAAGACGAACCCCTTGCCGAACGTGTGCTCCTCGCGCGACTTGGACACCGCCACCATGGCCAGGAAGGGGTCGGGAGCGGTGTCCAGCATGGCCAGGGTGCCCTGCCGGGTGGCCTCGCCGAGCGGCTCGACGAACGCCGCGCGCACGGCGTCGATCGTCGCCGGCCGGCCCAGCCTGGGCAGCAGCAGCTCGTAAGCGGCCACGAGGGCCAGGGTCATGCGCAGGTTGTGGCGGGCGGGCTCGTCGACGATCAGGTGCCGGTTCGCCGCTTCGAGCTCCTCGTGACGTGCCCGCATGGCGGCGACGAGATCGCCGTGCTCGCGGGCGAGATGGTCGTAGAAGCCGTCGAGGAGGAGGGCGGTGTCGCCATCGGGGTCGGGAACGTAGTCGCCGTCGGAGAGCCCGAACTGGTCGGTGGACATTGCGGTCCTTTCGGTACGGTGCTCGGTCCGTACACGGCCGCGATCTCGCCCGGAGGCGTGACTGGCCGTGCTCGCGACCGAGCGAGCACGCCAGCGCGCTCCACCGACCTACCAGGCGCTGACAAGCTTGAGTTGATGTTGTCCCGGCCAGTCTAGCGATTGATCGTTCAGGCGAGCGCCTCGGCCAGGGCGACCACGCCTCCGACGGCCAGCCCCACGACCACGACCAACGGGCTGCCCTTGAGTGCCTCGACCGCGTGGAAGCCCAGGTCGCGATACTCGGGCATGCCCTCGGTGCCCGGCAGCACCAGGAGCCCGGGCCGCAGCCCCACGAGCACGATCCAGTCGAGCACCACCAGGTCGAACAGCGACAGCGTGGCGAACATGACCGCCCCGGCCACCCCCGCCGCCGCGAACCCCAGGTCCGAGCCCAGCGCCGACCGCAGGTGCAGGATCGCCCCCGCCATGAGCGGCAGGCAGCACCCGCCCCAGAAGATCACTCCGAACCACAACGCCACCCGCCGGCCCCGCTCGCTCTTGGGCCTGCCGTAACGCTCCTGGACGGCCTCCGGGTAGTCGTTGAGCAGGAAATCCCTGCTCAACGCCGCCCCGGCGAACACCCCGGCAGTGAAGAGCACGCTCATCACCAGCCCGTAGGCGAGCGCGTAACCGACAACGAGGGACCAATCCATGCCGCTCCTCCTTGGTCAGCCTCACCTAAGTTTGGGAGGCCTGGCGGCTTAAAGTCAACGCTGTGTGAAGTTCAAGCGTCTGGCTAGCATGTTCCCGTGCAAGAACGGCGCAGGCGTCCCGAATCGCGGAAGGGCAGACCCACCCTGACCAGGGAGCGCATCGCCCGCGCCGCCCTGCGGATCCTCGGCGCGTCCGGTCCGGCCGAGCTGACCATGCGCAACGTCGCCGCCGAGCTCGAGGTCTCGCCGCGGGCCCTGTACAACTACGTGGCCGACCGGGACGACCTGCTGCGCGAGGTCATGGCCGTCTGCCAGGCCGACCGGCCGCGGCCGCGCCTGGACCCGGCGCGCTGGCGGGAGAGCCTGGGCGACTACTGCAGGGACCTGCGGGGCTGGTACCGCTCGCACCGCGGCATGCTGGCCCTGGCCCACACGGAGGACCTCACCTACCTGGTGGCGCCCGGCCATCTGCGTGCCGACGACGCGCTCGTGGGCTTCTTCCTGGACATCGGACTGGCGCCGCAGGACGCGTACCGGGCCTGGACGATCACCGTGCTCCAGGTCGCCGGGTTCGCCGAGGTGTGGGACTCCTGGCACGACCATCCGCCGGCCGGCGCCGACCCGGCGAGCTGGACGGGGCTGCCGGCGTCGGCGGAGCTGCCGCACCTGCGGCGCCTGGCGGGGGAGGCCGCGGCGGAGCCGCCCGACGAGCTGTTCGAGTCGGTGATCGCCATGCTGACGTCGGGCATCGCGGCGATGGCCGGCTAGATTTTTCCGGCTGTTCCGCCCGGGGCGAGACCGTCGCGGCCTGCGGCGATAAGGCGGGCGTCAGGGTGCGCCGGGCACCGAGATCTTGGGCTTAAGCAGGACTTACCCGCCGTTCGTCACGCTGGTGTCATCGGGACTCTAGGAGATGACATGGACGCGAACGCCCCTCGCGAGGACAGCGCCGGCGGTTGGAGCCAGTTCGGTGACAAGCCGCCCACCACCGGGACCTTCACCCGGCCCGGGCCGGTGCTGCCGCCTCCTCCGCCGCCGCAGCGACGGGCCGGGTTCGTGCTCACGCGCAAGGCGGTCGCCGGGCTGGCGCTGGCGGCGTTCGCGGCGCTGACGGCGACCGCGCTCGGGGGCGGCGCCGTCGGCGCCTACGTCGCCGGCGCCGGGCAGCCGATCCCGACAGTCACCAAGACCGTGGCGAGCCCGGTCTTCCGTTCGGCCTCCGGCCAGCTCACGGTCGCGCAGGTCGCGGAGAAGGTGCAGCCGTCGGTCGTGATGATCCAGGGGCAGTCCGCCGAGGGCTCCGGCGTGGTGCTGTCGGAGGACGGGCTGATCCTCACCAACAACCACGTGGTGAGCGGCCAGGGCAAGCAGCTGACGGTCAAGTTCAGTGACGGCAAGACGGCCAAGGCCACCGTGGTCGGCACCGACCCGGCCACCGACCTCGCCGTCATCCGGGCCGAGGGTGTGTCGGGGCTGGCCAAGGTCACGCTGGGCGACAGCGACCAGCTCAAGGTGGGGGACGACGTGCTGGCCATCGGCAGCCCGCTCGGCCTGGACGGGACGGTGACGTCCGGCATCATCAGCGCGCTCGACCGTACCGTGACGGCCGGCGGCGGCCGGGGCGACCAGCAGCTCCCGCCGGGATTGGGCGGGCAGCAGCAGAGCCAGGCGGAGGAGCCGACCACGCTCGGCGGCATGATCCAGACGGACGCGGCGATCAACCCGGGCAACTCCGGCGGCGCCCTGGTGAACGCGGCCGGCGAGCTGGTCGGCATCAACAGCGCGGTCGCCGCGGACGGCGTCAATCTCGGCTTCGCGATCCCCGTGAACACCGCCAAGCAGGTCTCCGAGCAGCTCATCAGCAACGGCAAGGTGACCCACGCCTTCCTCGGGGTGAGCGTCACCGACGCCACCGGCGACGTGCCCGGCGCGCTGATCCGCCAGGTGAGCGCCGGCAGCCCGGCCGAGAAGGCCGGGCTGAAGCAGGGAGACCTGATCACCAAGATCGGTGACACGGCGGTCTCCGGCGGCGACACGGTGGTGGGCCAGGTTCGCGGGTTCAAGGTCGGCCAGCAGGTGCCGGTCACGTACCAGCGGGACGGTAAGACCGACACCGTGACCGTGACCATGGAGGAGAAGAAGTAACCCGTCTTCCGCGAACTTCCCGGTCAGGCATCGACCGGGAAGTTCGCGCGGAACACGCCCTGCGGGTCGCGGGCGCGCTTGAGTTCGCGCAGCCGGGCCAGGGTCCCCTCGTCGAAGGCGTCCGCCGCCCGCTCCCCCGCGGTCAGGAACGTGTACGGCTTGCGCCCGCTGACACGCAGCTCCCCGACCAGCTCGGCCCGCCTGGCGGCCACCCCGTCCTTGAGGCGGGATGCGGACGATCATCGGCGCGGCGGCCGTGGCCGGCGAGGCGACGAACTTCCGGCGGTTCAGCCGCGCCTACACGGTCGAGCCGGTGCTGGTCAACGGCATGGTCGGGCTCGTCGGCAGGGAGAACGGCCGGCCCCGGTCGGTGCTCGGCTTCACGATCACCGACGGCAGGATCACCGCCCTGGAGATCCTCAACGACCCGGAGCGCCTCGCCCTGCTCGACCTGAGCGCGTCGGCCGAGTAAGCGTCAGCGGAGGGAGATGTACAGGGCCTCGCCGACCTTGCGGTAGCCGACGCGGGCGTAGACCCGCGCGGCGCCGTCGTCGGCCGGGGTGAGGAACGGGGTCGTGACCCCGGCGCCCGCTCCCTCGCGGGTCAGCAGCGCCGTGACCGCTCCCGCGATGCCGCGCCGCCGGTGCGAGGGCAGCACCGCGATGCCCGCGACCTCGGCGACCCCCTGGTGCGGGCGGCCGAGCTGCCCGGCGCCGACGGCCTCCCCGGCGTCGAAGGCGGCGGCGATCAGGCCGCCGCCGTCGAGGACCCGCCGGAACCGCGCGATGTCGTGCTCGGTGGGCTCCGGCGCGTCGAACGCCTCGTTCATCACCCGCGCGACCCGCAAGAGGTCGGCATCCTCGGTCACGAGCGCGACCCGTACGTCCACCGGCCGCTCCACCACCTCGTCCGGCGGGCACACCAGCAGCGGATAACGCCCCTCCTGGGCGAACCCGGCCGCGAGAAGGGCGTCCTCCACCTTCGGGGACACCTGCGGCACGTATTCCAGGCGGGGCGTCCTGGCCCGCGCGCGGAACGCCTCGACCAGCTCGGCGACCTCGTCGGCCGTGGGCGCGGCGTCGTCGTCGGGAACGGCGTAGTTGAACGGGAGCGCGTCGTCGTGCTCGTCGAACTTGATCGTGAACGGCCCGCACCGGACCGCCCGGTCCCCCGCCATCGACCTGAGGTAGGCATGCACGTGAGTGCCCAGCAAAAGCGTTCTCCTTCCCGAAGGATCCGACGCATACGCTATCGCCAGTGCCGCCTGATCACCCGCCCCCGGGGACGATCAGGCCGCTCTCGTAGGCGGCGATCACCGCCTGCACCCGGTCCCGCAGCCCCAGCTTGGTCAGGACGTTGCTGACGTGGGTCTTCACGGTGTGCTCGCTGACGACCATGGCCTGCGCGATCTCCGCGTTGGACAGGCCGCGGGCGATCATGCGCAGCGTCTCCTGCTCGCGTGCCGTGAGCACGGCCAGCCGCTCCGTCGGCGGCACGGCCGGACGGGCGGCCGCTCTGGCGGTGAACTCGGCGATCAGCTTCGTGGTGACCGACGGCGCGAGCAGCGACTCGCCGGCCGCCACCACCCGTACGGCGTGGATGAGGTCGTCGCGGCGGACGTCCTTCAGCAGGAACCCGCTCGCCCCCGCGCGCAGCGCGTCGTAGACGTAGTCGTCCAGGTCGAACGTGGTCAGCATGAGGACGCGGCAGCCGCTGTCCGCGCACACGATCCTGGCCGCCTCGATGCCGTCCATGACCGGCATGCGGATGTCGAGCAGCAGCAGGTCGGGACTGTGCTCACGGACGGCGGCGACGGCCTGCTCGCCGTCTCCCGCCTCGGCGACGACCTCGATGTCCGGCTGGGCGTCGAGGATCATGCTGAATCCGGCGCGTACCAGCTCCTGGTCGTCCGCGACCACCACGCGCACGCTCATGCCGCCACCGCCCGGCCGGCCAGCGGGAGCCGTACGAGGACCCGGAAGCCCGGCCCGTCGGGGCGCCGGCCGAAGTCGGCGGTGCCGCCGCAGGCCGCGGCCCGCTCGCGGATGCCGATCAGGCCGTTGCCGCCCGAGGGGAGCGAGCTTCCCGAGCCGCGACCGTCGTCGGCGATGTCGATCATGAGGGTGTCGTCCTGCCAGGTGAGTCTGATGTCGGCACGGGCCGCGCCCGCGTGCTTGACGATGTTGGTGAGGGCTTCCTGGGTGATCCGGTAGGCGGCGATCTCCGTGTCGGGAGTCAGCGGCCCCGGCTCGCCGGAGCTGGAGTATGTCACGTCGAGACCGGTGGCCCTGACCTGTTCGGCCAGGGTGGTGAGCGCGGCGATCGTCGGCTGCGGCGCCCGCGGGCCCTCTTCCTCCTTGAGCACGCTCAGCATGCGGCGGAGCTGGACCATGGCGTCGCGCCCCGCGGCGGCGATCGCGTCGAAGACGGCCTCCGCCCTGGCGGGGTCGCTCCTGACCACCACCGGTCCGGCTTCGGCCTGGACGACCATGAGGCTGACCGCGTGGGCCAGGATGTCGTGCATGTCGCGGGCGATCCTGGCCCGCTCGCGTTCGGCGGCCCGCTCGGCCTCGGCCTGGCGCTCGCGGGCCAGCTGGACGGCGCGTTCCTCAAGCGCGGCGGCGTGGGCCCGGGAGGCTGCGGCGGCCCGGCCGATGGCGTAGGCGGCGGTGAAGAGCACGACGCCGCGCATCGCGGTCTCGGAGGAGCCGACGATGAGCAGGCCGCCGGCGATCGTGAAAGCCAGCATGATCAGGCGGGGCCACCTGGCGGAGTAGGCGGCCACGGTGTAGAGCGCCATGAGCGAGCCGTACCAGATGGGCTGCGCGGCCACCTCGTCGACGACGTCGTAGAGGCCGGTCGCGATGAGGCTGGCGGCCAGGACGGTCACCGGCGCGCGGCGCCGCCAGATCAGCGGCACCGCGGCGGTGACCACGACCGCGTAGCCCCACCAGTGCCAGGGCCCGCCGTACGGGTTCTCGCGGGTGAACAGCGGCCACAGCTGCGCGACCAGCACCAGCAGCGCGAGCGCCGCGTCCACCCAGATCGGCGGCAGCGAGCTCGACCACCGGCGAATCGCCGCAAAGAACCGTAGATCGGACACGACATCCCATCTTGCCTCGTACGTCATGCGAGCGCGGCGGCGGGCCTGGGCGTGGCGGGGACCTGGCGAGCGACGGGGACGAACGAGACCAGCAGGCAGAGGGCGCCGAGCGGGATGAGGTCCTTCTCGATGAACGGCAGGATGAGGTCGACCATGACCAGGAGGGGCGTCCACACCCTGACCCGGCGCAGCGCCGCGAGCTGCACGACGAGGGCGAGCTGGCCGGCGAAGAACAGGAGCGGGACGACGTCGTAGACGACGGCCGAGACGCCGGGGACACTCTGGACCCGGTCGAACAGCACGCCCATCGCCTCGTTGTCGGCTGACATGAACCCGACCACGATGTCGATGCCGAACTGTGCGAGCAGCGCCACGACGCCGACGGTCCCGGCCGTCGCGCTCGCGGTGGCCAGCGCGTTCCCCCCGGCCATCCGCCGCATCTGCCAGAAGACCGGGACGAACAGGACGAGTGCCGCCATGAAGGCGAGGTGGCCGGTGGTCCACGCGATGCCGGGACCCCGGCTGCCGTCGAGGCCGTCGAGGATCCGGATCACGCCGTAGGCGAGCACGAGCAGGGGCGCGGCGATGAAGGGGATACGGGAGTTCATGGGGACGATCCTCGGCCTCGCGGGGGTCCTCGGGCATCGCCGGTGAGGGCGATTCCGCGGCTCCCTCTCAGGAGTGAGGACGAATCCGTCGCTCAGCCGCGCCGCTGCGCGTAGTGCTGCTGGATCAGCGCGGCCGCGCAGGCCATCGTGGCCAGGCCAAACCCGATGCCGACGAACATGTTGAGATCGGAGGTGGAGGTGACCATGTTGCCGACCGCGAAGATCGCCAGCAGCAGCCACAGCACGGGGCGGGGGATACGGACGGGGTTCATGGCGTGCTCCTCACAAGATCGGGTGACACCCCAAGACGCTACGGATCGCCGTCGCCACGGGCGATCCCGCCAGTGAGACAGCCCGAGGTACAGCAGGCTGTACTGTTCGTCCGCCATCACCTCTTCGTCCTGGGAGATGCCCTAGGGTCTGAGGATGCCGACTCCCGACGCGGGGCCCTTACGCCGGCGGGACATGGTGGCCCGGACCCGCGCCACCCTCGACGCCCTCGAACACCTCGTCGGCGGCGTCGGCACCGCGATCCTGGCGATCCTGGCCGTGTTCGTCGTGGTCATCACCGCGCTGGCCTGCCTCGTCGGCGTGGGCCTGCTCTTCGTGCCCACCGCTCTGCACGTGCTGCGCGTCGTCGCCGACCGGGAGCGGGGGCGGCTGTCCCGCTGGGGGCCTGACGTCGTCATCAGTCCCGACCCGGTCCCGTCCGAGTTGCGGGCGGCGATCACGAACCCGGCGAGCCGGCGCGAGCTGTACTGGGTGCTGATCCACGGGTTCTTCGGGCTGCTGCTCGGGGCGGTCGGCATGACGCTGCCGCTCAGCGCGGTACGCGACCTCACGTTCCCGCTGTGGTGGCGGCTGATGCCGGACGGGGCGGGTGTGGACCTCTGGGTGGTGCGCGACCTCCCGGGCGCCCTCGCGGTCGGCGCGCTGAGCGTGGGCTGGATCGCGCTGACCCTGGCCCTCGTCCCCGGCATGGCGCGCCTGCAGGCGTGGCCGGGGCGGCGGCTGCTGGCCGCCGATCCCAGCACCGACCTGGCGCTGCGGGTCGCCCAGCTCACCGCGACCCGCGCGGAGGCGCTCGACGCGCACGCCGCCGAGCTGCGGCGGATCGAGAGATCGCTGCACGACGGCACGCAGAACCGGCTCGTCGCCGTCAACGTCATGCTCGGCGCGGCCCGCCGCGCGCTGGCCCGCGACCCGGCCACCGCCGACGCCATGCTCGAACGCGCGCAGGACGCCGCCGAGCAGGCCCTGGCCGAGCTCCGCGCGGTCTCCCGCAGCATCCTGCCCCCGGTGCTGACGGACCGGAGCCTCGCCGACGCGCTGACAGGCCTGGCCGCCGCCTGCCCCGTCCCCTGCCGGATCGACGTCGACATGCCCGGCAGGTGCGCCGCGTCCGTCGAGGCCACGGCCTACTTCGTGGTGGCCGAAGGGCTCACCAACATCGCCAAGTACAGCCAGGCGCGGCACGCCACCGTCACGATCCGGCGGCACGACGACCGGCTGGACCTCCGGATCACCGACGACGGCCGCGGCGGAGCGGACGAGCGGAGCGGGTCGGGGCTGGCCGGGATCCGCCGCCGTGCCGAGGCCCTCGACGGGACCTTCGCGCTGACCAGCCCAGAAGGCGGACCTACCACCATGAATGTGAGCCTCCCATGCGGATTGTGATCGCCGAGGACGACCCGCTCCTGCGCGAGGGTCTCGCGCTGCTGCTGCGGGCGGAGGGGCTGGACGTCGTGGCCACCGCGCCCGACCCGGACGGCTTCCTGACCGCGATCGACGCCCACCAGCCGGACGCCGCCATCGTGGACGTCCGGATGCCCCCGACCCACACCGACGAGGGCATCGTCGCGGCCGTCGAGGCCCGGCGGCGCCAACCGGAGCTGGCCGTGCTCGTGCTGTCGGCGTACGTGGAGCAGGCGTTCGCCACCGACCTGCTCGCCCACGGCAGCGCCCGGCTGGGCTACATGCTCAAAGAGCGGGTCGGGCGGGTCGAGGAGTTCATGGGCGCGCTGCACCGCGTGGCGGAGGGGGGCACGGCCATCGATCCGGAGGTCGTCGCGCAGCTGCTGGCCCGCAGCAGGCCCGACAGCCGGCTCGACCGGCTCAGCCCGCGCGAGCGAGACGTGCTGGCGCTGATGGCCGAGGGCCTGGGCAACGCCGCCATCGCCGAGCGGCTGTTCGTCACCGACGGCGCCGTGCACAAGCACATCCGCAGCATCTTCTCCAAGCTCGACCTGGCGCCGACCGACCGGACCGACCGGCGCGTGGCGGCCGTCCTGCACTACCTGGAGAACGGGAAATAGCGGGCTAGGCGCCCAGGTCGCGGGCGATGTTGTCCAGCCTGGTCGCCAGGTCCTCCAGGGCCTCCTCGCTCAGCCCGCCCGCCGGCAGCCGGGCCGCGAGCTCGTCGCGGTGCGCGATGACCAGGCCCTTGTGCGCGTCATCCACCTCGTCGGCCGGCAGGACCACGCAGTCACCCTGGACGAACACCAACGTGGCGTCGGGTTCCTCCGACTGCAGCAACCGGCGGACGCATTCAAGATCGACGAGAGACATCTCTGCTCCTCTGCCCCGACTGACCTCAAACTGGGCGCTTACCCAGAGGGCGCTCATCCGAACGTCGGAGGGCCGCCGTCGGCGTGCGAGCGCCGCACGCTGAACGTCACCAGATACACGGCGGCCCCCAGCGCCACGAGGGCAGGCGGCACGGCGAGCAGCGGCCGCGCGGCCAGCAGGGCCAGCACGGTCAGGACCACCCCCACCAGCAGCCCGAGCGCGGCCGCCAGCAGGCGCACGCCGAGCCAGTTCGACGGCGGCGGCGCCTGCGGCCACTCGCCATGGCCGCCTCCGTGCACGTCGGGCACGCCGGTGTCGCTCACCACGCCGGAGGAGGTGATCTCCTCGGGAGGTGGCGGCTCGCGCAGCACGGGAGCGAAGAACTCGTCCTCGGGATCGTTGTCGCGCCTGTTCATCCTGGATCACCTCACCGGATCGGCTTCCTCCAGCTCGTGCAGGAACGGGTTGACCACGGCGTTCAGCTCGGCCAGGAGCGCTTCGAGCGAGGCCTGGGCGTCGTCGAGGTTCGGCAGGCCCGCGGCCCGCGCGTGGGTGGGCGTGGGCAGGCGCTCGACCGGCAGCGGCACCCGGAGCTCCAGCGTGCTCAGCGCGGTCGGCCGCTCGTACGGCGGCGGCACGTAGGTGGGCTCCTGGCGCTGCCAGCTCGACCAGCCCCGCGGCAGCGGGAACGGGAGCGGGGCGGCCAGCTCGACCACCGCCAGCAGGCCCGGAACCTCCTCCGGGCGGTGACAGGTCGCGTCCAGCACCCGCGGGTGGCGGCGCACGTAGGCGTGCTCCGCCACCGGGCGCGTGGCCACCTCCCACGCGCCCAGTGCGAAGTGCAGCGGGTCCAGAGTGACGCCGCCCGCGGCCGGCTCGCCGTGCACGGCTTCGAAGGCATGCCGCCATCTGCGCAGCTCCTCGCCGTAGCGCTCCTGCGCGCTGCCCGGCTCCGCGCCGTCGCGCCCTCGCGCGGCGCCGATCCAGAACGCCTGCGTGCCGGCCATGCGCCTCCCCCGGTGTCAGCCCTTGATCTCGATGCGGCGGGCGCGGCCCTTCTCGGTCTTGGGAACGCGCAGGATCAGGATGCCGTCCGTCAGCTCGCCGCCGATGTGCTCGGTGTCGGCGTCGCTCGGCAGGATCGTCCGGTAGACGAACCGTCCGGTGCGCCGGCGCAGCATCTGGCCCTTGTCCTCCTCGTTGATCTCCCCGGACACGCACAGCTCGCTGTCGTTGACCTCGACGTTGATGTCGTCCCGCTTCAGGCCGGGAAGCTCCGCCCGCACGATGTAGGCGTCCGGGGTCTCCTCGGTCTCCGCCACCGGCCGCCAGGCGGCCATGTCGCTCTCCGCGCCCTGCTCGAAGAGCCGCCCCATCTGATCCCACAGCTGCTCGAACTCGGTGAAGGGATCCCAGGACCGCCTCTGCCAGGGAACACCCGCCTGCATCGCTCCGCGATTGCGCCTTATCGGCAAAGCCACTGCTTTCTCACCTCCGTGACGTGAGGGACACCGTCGTCCCCCTCCTCCAAATTCATCCCGTACCCGCAATCTTCCGTCATGAACGGTTCCGTCGCAGGTCAGAGGGCGTGTCGAAGCCATCGGACGGGGAAGCTGGGTGGACATGACCGACGGAACGGGGACCATGCCGGGCCCGGGCGCCGGGGAATCGGTCACGCTGGCGCTCGCGGGCGACACCATGCTCGGCCGCGGCGTGGCCGAGCGGCTGAGCCTGACCGCCGACCCGGCCGACTTCTTCGACACCGGCGTGCGCTCGGTGCTCTCCCGGGCCGATCTGGTCCTGTTCAACCTCGAATGCTGCGTCTCGGCCCGCGGCCGGCGCTGGGACCCGCTGCGCAAGGCGTTCCACTTCCGCGCCCCGCCCCAGGCCGCGGCGATGCTGGCGGAGCTGGGCGTGCACGCGGTCACGCTGGCCAACAACCACGCCCTGGACTACGGCCACGAGGCCCTCCTCGACACCCTCGACCACCTGGCGGCTGCCGGGATCCGCACCGTGGGCGCGGGCGCCGACCTGGCCCGGGCCTGGGAGCCCGCCGAGCTGAAGGTGGGGGACCTCCGCCTGGCGGTGCTGGGTATCACCGACCATCCCCCCGAGTTCGCGGCCACCGAGCGCAGGCCCGGCGTCGCGTACGCCGACCTCGGATCCGGGGTGCCGGACCGGCTCACGGGCACGATCGGGAGCCTGGACGCCGACCTCGTCCTGGTCTGCGTCCACTGGGGCCCGAACATGACCTCCAAGCCCGTCACGCACGTCCGCCGCGCCGCCCGGGCCCTGGTGAAGGCCGGCGCGTCCCTGGTGGCCGGGCATTCCGCGCACGTCTTCCACGGGGTGGCCGGACCGGTCCTGTACGACCTGGGCGACCTCATCGACGACTACATCGTGGACCCCGAGCTCCGCAACGACCTCGGGCTGATCTTCCTGGTCACCCTGGACGAGCGAGGCCCGGTACGGCTGCGCGCCGTCCCCATCGCGCTGGACTACTGCCGTACCAGGATCGCGAACGACATGGAGACCCGCTGGATCCGGGCCCGCTTCACCGCCGCCTGCGCCGACCTCGGCACCGAGGTCAGGTCGGAGGCCGGCACGCTCACCGTCGATCTCCGGCCGCAGGTGGATTGACCGGACGCGCCACCCACTTCGGGTACGCGGTCAATTACCCACAGTGACCATATGGTGTGGTCAGTGGCCCTTTTGGGGTCCGGCACCTAGCGAGAGGATCGACATGGCGCACGAACCGAGAATCGACGTCGAGAGCAGAGCCCAGTCGGTCAGGAGCAGCCTGACAGAGGAGCAGTCCGAGCGGATCGTGGACGCGCTCGGCGAGCAGGGGGTCTGGTTCTCGACCCCGCATCCCCGCGTGAGCGAGGCGCCCAGGCCCGACCGCGTCTGGGAGCTGGTGGGCGACAAGCCGCACCTGGGGCGCACGGCCACCGGGCGGGCCGCGATCTATCTGGCCGACGGGCACGCCGCGCTGACCCGGCCGCTGATCTTCGCCGACGGCTTCGGTTACGGGCCCAGCGACCTGGACGCGTTGTGGGCCCACTTCAACAGCGAGCGCAGCCCCGGGTTCCTGGACCAGCTCCGGACCATGGGCATCGACGTCATCCTCCTGGGCTTCGACCAGCGTCAGACGTACATCCAGGCCAACGCCGCCGTGGCGGTCACCTGCGTCCAGCGGGCCATCCGGGAGCGGCAGGGCGACCTCCCGCTGGTCGTCGGCGGCGTCAGCATGGGCGGCATGGTCACCAGGTACGCGCTGGCGCGCATGGAGACCGAGGGTGCCGACCACCAGACCGACAAGTACTTCTCCTATGACACGCCGCACCTCGGCGCCTGGATCCCGCTGGTGCTCCAGCAGCTCGCCTACCTGCACGAATCGCTGGAGCCGAGCGCGAACGGCCCCGGGCAGGCCGAGCTGATCCGCAGCCCGGCCGCGCAGCAGCTCCTGTGGGCCTGGGTCGAGAACGAGGACTACTCGGGCCCCGTGACCACCGCGAGCCCGCTGCGCACGGACTTCCTGGACGACCTGCGCCGGGTCGGCTGGTTCCCGATCCGCCCGTACAAGCTGGGCCTGGCCAACGGGGTCGGCGACGGCACGGGGCGCGACCTGCCGCCGGGCACGCCGGTGTTCGACCTGCACTACGATCCGCTGCAGCTCACGGCCAAGATCCAGCCGGACATGGGCCAGCTGCAGAACGTCGGCACGGTCAAGTTCGGGGCTCCGACGTGGACGAGCGCCACCTCGCACGTGGCCGCGTTCGACGGGGCGCCGGGCGGCACGCTCGACTCGTGGGGCAGGGTGGCCGACGCGATCGGGCTGCCCGTCCAGGATCGGTTCCGCCACAGCTGCTTCGTGCCCGCGGTCAGCGCCATCGCCCTGGCCAGGGACCCGTACCAGTGGCAGACCGACCTGTACAGGGACCTCACCGAGCTGCCGAAGGACGAGACATTCCTGGACGCGTTCTGCTGCGACACGGCCAACACCGAGCACGGCAACGTGTCCGAGGTGCTGATCGACTGGTTCCTGGAGCAGCTCGCCGGCTGGTAGCGGCGGCGAAGAGGCGCCGGCTCGCACGCGGGCCGGCGCCTCTTCGTGTCTAGCGGGTGCCGCGGTGCACGACCAGGAGCTGGTCGCGGGTGGCGTTCCGGTCGCGGTAGGCGATCGCGGCCGGGGCCTCGGCGCTGTGATGGCCGGGCAGCCGCTCGTCGGCGCTCCACGAGGAGCCGTCGAAGACGGTCCACCACAGGCGCTGGTCGCTCGCGCCGCGGTGGACGCAGTAGAGGCGGTCCTTGTAGACGGTCAGCGCGGGGCCCTCGGCGGCCGAGTGCATGGTCAGCTTCTGGTCGGGCGTCCAGGCGGAGCCGTCCCAGCGCGTCCACCACAGGCTGGAGTCCTTGCCGGTGTGCACGCAGTAGAGGTGGCCCCGCCAGACGGCCAGCGCCGGGTTGGACCGGCAGGCGTGCTGGGGCAGCTGGGTGCAGGGGCTCCACGAGGAGCCGTCCCACCGCGTCCACCACAGGGTGGAGTCGGTGCCGGCGTGCACGCAGTAGAGCTGCCCGTCGAACGTGGCCAGCGCGGGGGCGGAGGCGCTGGGGTGCTCGGGGAGCTTGGCGTCGGGGCTCCAGGTGGAGCCGTCCCACCGCGTCCACCACAGGTTGTCGTCGCCGTCGCCGCGGTGCACGCAGTAGAGCCGCCCGTCGTACGCCGCCAGCGCCGGGGCCGAGTCGCTGACGTGCCCGGGCAGTCTCCGGTCCGCGCTCCACCCTTCCTGGGCGTCGTAGACCGTCCACCACAGGCTGGGATCGTCGGCCTCGCCGCGGTGGACGAGGACCAGCCCGTCCTGGAACTCCGCGAGGGCCGGGGCCGACACGCTGAAGTGCTCGACGAACGTCTGGTCAGGAGTCCATCCCTCGCCGGGCTCGTGAACCGTCCAGTACAGCCGCTCGCCGTCGCGCCGGTCCTCGCGGGCCGGCACCATCATGGCGGGCGCGACCCACGGCGAGACCAGCTTCACGCCGTACGGCCGGGCGACCGAGGTGATCCAGTCGGCCTTGGCGCGCACCTGCCGCTCGACGTGTGGGGCGAGCCAGGAGCCCAGCACGGTGGCCGCGGTCTCGCCGACGAGCTGCGGGATCTCGGCGGCCAGCAACGCGGCGCTCTCGTTGAGGTGGATCTCGAAACCCCACCACCTGGAGACGGGCCAGACCTCCGCGCCCATGGTGCCGAGCTCGCTCTGCAGCCGCCGTACGCGGTCCTGGGCCTGGGGCGACAGCCCGGCGATCTGGCGCCCGCTCTCCCGCTTGGCCGCCGACCACTCGACCTCGACGGCCTCCTGTACGGACGACTCGTCCAGCAGCTCGCTCTCGACGGCCGCGTCCACGGCGGCGGCGGCCACCGGGTCGTCCTGGCTGTGCAGCAGCACCTCCTCGCCGTCCACCTCCGCAGTGTCGAGCCCCGCTCTGTCGGCCCGGGTGTCATCAGTCATTTCCAGCCCCCCTGGAGTGATACGCACCATTCGATGCGCATATGCACCATCCATGGTAACCAGACGTAGTCATCTGATTACTCTTCAGGGGTACCCGTAGGCTACCTCTCGACGTCCACGGTGAACGCGTCGAAAACCGCCCGGCCCGCGCCGTCCCCCGCCGCGAACAGGCCCAGCACCGCCCCCACCCACCGGCTCTGCGTGGCCTGGAAGGGAGCGCCGACCTCGCGCAGCCCGTCGCCGGTGTCGGCCAGGAACGTGACGAGCGCGTCCTCCCCGATCCGCGCGCCGACGGTGACGTGCGCGCCGTCCTTGACGGGCAGGGGCTCCATGCCCCCTTCCATGCCCCCTTCCATGTCCCCTTCCATGTCCCCGCACACCAGCGCGGTCCCGTCCGCCGTGCGCTCCAGCCCGACGTAGGCGTAGGTGAACCCGAGCACGACCAGCCCCGCCCTGCCCTCGCCGTCCAGGGTGAGGCCGGTGGTGACCGTGCACGGGTCGCCGGGCAGCCGCTGCCCGAGCACGGACGGGCGCTCCCTGAGGTCCTCCGGCCCCGGCGCGCAGGCCAGGCGGAGGGTGCCGTCCCGCAGCTCCCACCAGGAGGGGTCGGGGTTGGCCTGCCAGCTCCACTGCAGGCCGAGCTCGGGCCCGGCGAAGTCGTCGGAGGTGGCGGGCCCGGCCGGCGCGCCGCCGGGGACGGGCACGGGGCCGCCGGGCACCGGCTCGCCGTCCGCGCCCATGACCGGCCAGCCGTCCTCCCAGGCCATGGGCTGCAGGTGGACGACCCGGCCGTAGGCGCCGCGGTCCTGGAAGTGCATGAACCAGTGCTCGCCCGACGGGGTGTCCACCCAGCCGCCCTGGTGCGGCCCGTTCACGTCGGTCCCGCCCTGCTCCAGCACGATCCGGTCCTCGTACGGGCCGAAGATCGAGCTCGCCCGGAACACCGACTGCCAGCCCTGCTCCACGCCGCCCGCCGGCGCGAAGACCCAGTACGTGCCGTCGCGCTTGTAGAGCTTGGGCCCCTCCAGCGTCCGGTAACCGGGCAGCAGGTCGGCGTCAATGATCAGGGTGCCCTCGTCCAGCACCTCGCGGGCGTCCGGCGACATGCGGTGCAGGGTGAGCCGGTTGTTGACGCCGGCGCGGCTCTTGGCCCAGCCGTGCACCAGGTACGCCTGGCCGTCGTCGTCCCACAGCGGGCACGGGTCGATGAGCCCGGCGCCCGGCTTGACCACGTGCGGCGCGGTCCACGGACCCCGCGGGTCCTCCGCGCTCACCACGTGGATCCCCACGTCGGGGTCGCCGTAGAAGATCCAGAACCGCCCGTCGTGATGGCGCAGCGAGGGCGCCCACACGCCGCAACCCGGCCGCACGTCGTCATAGCCGCTGGTCACGGCATGCCCGATGATCGTCCAGTTGACCAGGTCGCGCGAGTGCAGGATCGGCAGGCCCGGGACCTTGGTGAACGTGGAGGCGGTCAGGTAGAAGTCCGCGCCGACGCGGATCACGTCAGGGTCAGACCAGTCGGCGTTCAGCACGGGGTTGCGGTAGGTCGTCATCCCTCACTCCTTGGCGGCACCTGCTGCAATCGGTTGCAGGAAACGTCGCACCCGCACGTACCTGGCGTCAAATGGCCCGAGTGCCCGCCGAGGGCCGGGAGCAGGCCGTCATGCCTGAAATTCGAAATTTTCGGGGCGCTGGCCTGGCGATTCCCAGGCGCGGCGGGGAGAGTGGGGGTCATGACGGTCGAGGACCAGCCCCAGCAGTTGCCCAAACTGGCCGTGATCGCCCGCGAGGCCGGCGTGTCCGTTGCAACCGTTTCCAAAGCTCTCAACGGCCGCTCCGACGTCTCCGCCCACACCCGCCGGCTGGTCGCCGAGGTACTGGAGCGGCGCGGCTACCCCAGGCAGCGGGTCAGGCCCGCGCGGGGGAGCATGGTGGACGTCATGCTGCAGGCCCTCGACTCACCGTACGCGCTGGCGATCCTGGGCGGGGTGGAGGACGCGGCCTGGCGGGCAGGCGTGGACCTGGTGGTCTCGGCCGTGTGCGACCGCACCAAGCACGGCCAGCCCCCGCCCGCGTGGCTGGACCGGATCGGCGCCCGCGACAGCGCCGGCGTCCTGCTCGTGCGCACGTCGCCGACCGCCGCGCAGCGGGCCTGGCTGGCCGACCGGGGGATCCCCGCGGTGATCGTCGACCCGCGCCGCAAGCCGCCGTCCGGCCTGCCCGCCGTCGCCTCGGCCAACCTGGACGGCGCGCGGGCGGCCACCGAGCACCTGATCGCCCTCGGCCACTCGCGGATCGCCGTCGTCACGGGCCGTCCCGGGGTCCCGTGCGCGGCCGAACGGCTGGCCGGCCACCGCCAGGCCATGGCCGCCGCCGGGCTCCGGGCCGACCCCCGGTGGGAGGTGTGCGGCTACTTTCAGCAGGGCGACGCTTTACGAGCCACCCGCCGCCTGCTCGCCTCCCTCCCCCATCCGCCGACCGCCGTCTTCGCCTGCTCGGACTCCATGGCCGTCGGGGTGTACCAGGCGCTGGGCGAGCACGGGCTCCGCGTGCCCGACGACGTGAGCGTGATCGGCTTCGACGACTCCTGGGCCGCCGCCCACGTCACGCCGGCCCTCACCACGGTCCGCCAGCCCTGGCCCGAGCTGGGCGCGGCGGCACTGACGGCACTGCTCACCGACGGCGCTCCGGGCCGGATCGAGCTGCCCACGGCGCTGGTCACGCGCTCGAGCACCGCCCCGGCCCGGCCGTCGTGACCACCGCTTCGTGGGCGGATCGGATGGCGGCGGCCAGGGACCGCGCGGTTACAGTTGGTGCGTGACTGCCCTGCACGACGCTACTGAGTTGAGCGTCACCGAGGCGGCCCAGCGAGGGGTTGCCCGCCTGGTGGCCGGGGCGGAGCAGGGGAGCGATCTGGTGGTCACCCGCCGGCACCAGCCGGTGGCGGCCGTGGTGAGCATCCGCCGGCTCAACGAGTTGGAGGAGGCGGCGGCCGATCTGCGGGATCTGGCGCTGGTGCTCGCTCGGTCGGCCACTGACACGGGGGAGCGGATCTCGCTCGATGAGGTGCTGGCCGCTTTCGGGCACACTCGCGATTCGCTGGCCGCCATCCCGGACGACGAGTAAACGTATCCGACGTCGTCTTCACGGCGCCGGCGGTCGACGGCCCTCGACGCATCGGCCCAGACGCGGCGCCCAAGATACTCAAGAAGAACCTGCTGTTCCGCTATGACGATGACGTCCTGGTCAATCCACACGTATACGGAGAACCGGCCTCGGCCAACCCGACCTTCCACTTCCGCCGCCTCGATGGCGGGACGATGGCCGAGCACTACATGTCGTCGTTCGAGCGCGTCTGGGCCGGAGCCGTTCCGTGGTCCGGCGTGGAGATCTGAGAGGCATCTCATGGGACGAGTTGAGTACTGGAACGACCCGAGCGCACCCAAGGCGAACAGTCTCGTACCGGCCTGTGGGACGGTCACCGTGGACGACGCGGGGCGCATCCTCATGCAGTGCCGTCGCGACACGGGCCAGTGGGCGTTGCCGATGGGCAAGATGGAGATCGGTGAGACGCCCTCGCAGTGCGCCGTGCGGGAAACCGAGGAGGAGACCGGGGTCTTGGTCGAGCCGGTGGGCATCCTTGGGATCTACTCCGACCCCGGTCACATTGTCGCCTACACGGACGGCGAGATCCGCCAGGAGTACGAGGTCATGCTGATCGCCCGCCCGGTCGGCGGTCAGCCGGAGGTCAACGACGAGGCGAGCGATGTGCGGTGGGTTGAGCCGGGCGAACTGCACTTGCTGGACATTCACCCCACGCAGTGGCGGCAGCTCAACGACTACCTAGAGCAGAGGCATCCTCACGTTGATTGAACCCAGGCCATCCGTAGCCGCCATGTGCCGTAGAACGCTCTAGCAAAAACGCGAATGAGGGAAGATCGAGAAGTGGACCGGGCGCGGCGGGCGTTGTCTTGCTGCAAGGGCGAGGCGCACTCGGTGGACGAGGAGTGGTGATGACCGAGCGGACCGGTTGGGCTGATCTCCGTGACCGACGACTGTCCGAGCCCGGGGCGGCCGAGGCATACGATGCGGCTCGTCTCACCTTCGAACTCGGTCGGACGGTACGACAGATGCGGGAATCTCGTGGGTGGAGCCAGAGTGAGCTGGCTCGTGCGGCTGACATGACGCAGTCAGCAGTGGCCCGTTTCGAAGGAGGAGGCACCGTGCCGACGCTGCCGGTCCTCGAGCGACTGGCCAGGGCTCTGGATGCCGAGCTGGAGGTGCGAATCAGTCCACGTGCTCCCGCAGCCTGAGCCTGATTTATCCCGCGAAATGAAGTGCGACCACCAACAGCATCAGACGGGTCCACCACCCGGCAGGCCCGATCGCTGTCGCGTGAATTCTTACGCTGCTCGGGTCAAAGCTGAGGCCGTAATGATGGGTGTCGCGCCCTATGCGTGACGCTTATTCATGAGCGCGACCGAGAGGTCCCACGCGTCGGTTCTCTGGTAATGGATCTCCCCATGCTCCCCGGCCCACGAATTCTCCGAAGGCGAGCCGGTCCGGGGTGGGCAGCAGACGGCCCACTGTCCAACCGGTCAACGGGCAGGGACCGATGGCGCCGGAGGCGCGGGGGGTGTGCCGGAGGCGCCTGGATAAGGGCGTCTGAGCCCCTGCGCGAAGCGCCCCTGGCGAAGCCCTTTGTCCCGGGGCGGGTGTCAGCGGGCCCACCACCCAGACGGGTGACGGGTGGGTGGCCCCTGGCGCACCTACTACTTGCCGTCGTGGTCGCGGTGGCGCTGCGGGCGGGGGGCCACCACGTCGAAGGAGGCCGTGGCGGTCTTGTTGCCGACCTTGACGGTCACGGTCTTGCTGCCGGGCTTGGTCTTGGACGGCACGGTCAGGGTCTTGGTGGCCTCGCCGTCGGAGAGCGTCACGCGGTAGCTCTTGCCCTCGGGGCTGGTCACGACGGCCGTGCCGGAGCGCAGGCCCTTGGCGGCGATCGTCACGTCGTACGAGTCGCCGGCGCGCACCCGGTCAGGGTCGACGGAGACCTCCAGCGCGAACCTGCGAGCGTCGTCGCGGCCCTTGACCCACTGGTCCTGGGTAACAGTGGGCGTGACGGGGTTCGAGTGCGTCGGCTGCGGGGCCTTGGCGGTGGCCGCCGGCTGCGGCCTGGCGTCGGCGAACGCGGCGCCCGACAGGGGCAGCGTCAGCAGAGCGGCGCTGGCGAGGGTCACGGCGAAAGGCTTGGAGAAGCGCACTGGATACGAATCCAATCCGGGACGGACCTGGCCGAACATCTGAATTCAGCCCCGAAGGTCTTCCCTCGCCAATCACCCTGCCGAGCCAACCTGAGAAACGCCTGTGCTCACCTTATGTATTGGATAAGCGCAGGTAGCGGCCTCGACCTGGGGTCGGTGATCTGCAACACATAATTTCTCTTATGTGATTCTCAGATTCTTCCCGGGTTCGTTCTCAGGATCGGCGGCCGCCTTGGGGAATCGGCGCGGCGAGGCGATCTTCGTGAGATCACGGCACGATCACGGCGAGCTGTGTGCCAGCTAAATCCGGACATAGGAGGACATAAAGGCTGGGCTGAGAGGGATACCTTCCTGCCTCACAGACGCACCGAACGCTCATGGCGTTCCCGCGACGAGCAAGGAGCATCCCCTTGAAGATCAAGCACACCCTCGCCCCCGTCGGCGGCGGGCTGGCCGCCACGGCGCTGCTCGGCGCCTCGCTGGCGGGCGGCGCGCAGGCCGCCCCGCACGTGAAGCCGACCGAGAGCGTCAGCATCACCACCGCCAAGGGCATCGCCGCCTACTGGCTGGAGAACAACGGCGCCGCGCTGAAGGCCGCCACCTACGTCGAGGAGGACACCACCGACGTCGACAAGCTCACCTCCACGGGCACCCCGTCCACCGACACCAAGGCGGGCTCGGTCGCCCCGACCGGCACCACCACGACCACCGGCAAGTCGAAGAACGTCAACCTGCCGAAGACCGTCGGCAAGGTCTTCTTCGTCGACTCGGCGGGCAAGAAGCGCTGGTGCTCGGCCTCCTCCATCCAGGGCAAGTACGCCAACGTGGTCGCCACGGCCGGCCACTGCGTGTACGACACCGCCAACGACGAACAGCTCATGGACAACTGGGTCTTCGTGCCCGGCTACTACCAGGGCAAGGCCCCGTGGGGCGTCTACGTCGGCAAGCAGGCGTTCGTGCACTACGACTACAGCGTGTACGAGGACTACGACCGCGACTACGCGTTCGTCTCGGTCTACAACGGCGTGACCGTCAAGGACTCGACCGTCACCAGGTCCGAGTACGAGGCCGACCGGGCCAAGCCGGGCACCGACACCACGAAGGCCGACCACGGCTACTACGACCGGTCGTCGAACACGTACCACGTGATCGACGCCACGGACGCGGGCCGGCTGGGCGACAACGTCGGCGGCCAGGGCATCTCCTGGAACCAGCCGCTGAAGAAGGCGCACTACGTGTTCGGCTACCCGCAGGCCGCGCAGCCCGACGGCAACAAGCCGTTCACCGGCGTCACGCCCAAGTGGTGCTACGGCACGACCACGGCCAAGACCGTTGGCTCGGCCGCCAAGAAGATCGAGGAGCACGTCGGGCTGAAGTGCTCCATGACCGCCGGCGCCGACGGCGGGCCGTGGCTGCTGAAGTACAGCAGCGCCAAGCGGCTCGGCTATCTCAACGGCGTGACCAGCGCGTTCTACGACCAGGACGAGAACGACCGGGTCGACTACATCAGCTCGCCGTACTTCGACGCCGAGACCTACAGCGTCTACTCCTCCGCGGCCAACGTCTGGTCCGGGAAGCTCTTCTGACCGAATAAGAGGTGACTGACGGCTTCGCATAGCTCTGATTGCGTTTCAAAGGGATAGGGAGGGCCCGGCACGCCGCCGGGCCCTTCCACGCGTCGCCAGCTCACAGGCGATTCACAAGCAGGCATCATCAAACCTTCATAGAGGGAGGTCATCGTCACGAATATGCACACGACCAGCCCGAACTCCCGGTCCGAGCCCGTGCGCCGATCGGACGGCAGCTCGATCAACATCCTCGTCGTGGACGACGAGCCTCCACTGACCGAGCTCCTTTCCATGGTCATGCGCCAGGAGTCCTGGGACGTCCGCAGTGCGCACAACGGCAGCGAGGCCATCCGCGCGGCGCGCGGGTTCCGCCCGGACGCGATCGTCCTGGACGTCATGCTGCCCGACATGGACGGGATCCAGCTCCTTCCCCGGCTGCGCGCGGTGCTGCCGGGCGTGCCGATCCTGTTCCTGACCGCGCTGGACTCGCTCCAGGACCGGCTCGTCGGCCTGCGGGCCGGCGCCGACGACTACGTCACGAAGCCGTTCAGCCTGGAGGAGGTCGTCATCAGGCTGCGGGGCCTGCTGCGCCGCTCGGGCGCGGCCCAGGCGCGGGCCGACGCCGGGCTCGTGGTCGGCGATCTCACGATGGACCAGGACAGCCACCAGGTACGGCGGGACGGCAAGGAGATCAGGCTCACGCCGACGGAGTTCGAGCTGCTGCGCTTCCTCATGCACAACCCGGGCCGGGTGCTCAGCAAGTCGCAGATCCTCGACCGGGTGTGGGCCTACGACTTCGGCGGCCAGAGCAACGTCGTCGAGCTGTACATCTCCTACCTCCGGCGCAAGATCGACGCGCAGCGGCAGCCGATGATCCACACCGTGCGCGGAGTGGGTTACACGCTCCGACCCGCCGGATGACGATGTCGCTGGAGACCAAGCTGGTGGTCTCCTCGATCGCGCTGCTGGTCACCGTCTGCGCCGTCATCGCCACCGCGACGACGCTGCTGTTCCACGACTTCCTCACCGACCGGCTCGACAGCCAGGTCACCTCGGCCGCCCGCCGCTCGACCAGCGCGGCGGCGCAGCGGGACGCCCCGCCGCCGCAGGCCCGGGAGGTGTCGTTCCTGCTGTCGCCCGGTCAGGCCGAGGGCACGTTCGGCGCGCGGATCCGCCAGGGGGTGGTGCGGCGGGCCGCCGTGCTGACCGGCATCGCCACCGTGCGGGAGCTGCCGGCGCCGCCGTCGCTCGCCGCCGTCACCCGCGAGCCCGTGACGGTCGACCTCGGTCCGCTGGGCGCCTACCGGATGGCCTCCGCCCGCACGCCCGACGGCGACGTGCTGGTCACCGGGCTGCCCATGACCGCCGTGGACTCCATGCTGACCAGGCTCGTCGTGGTGGAGGCCGCCGTCACGCTGGCGGGCGTCGCGCTGACGGCCGCCGCCGGCACCCTGCTCGTACGCCGTGCCGTACGCCCGCTCGGGCGGCTCGCGGCCACCGCTTCCAGGGTGTCGGAGCTGCCGCTGGCCACCGGGGACGTCGTGCGCCTGGCCCGCGTGCCCGAGGTGGACACCGACCCGCACACCGAGGTCGGGCAGGTGGGCGGCGCGCTCAACCGCATGCTCGGGCACGTCGAGACCGCCCTCGCGGTGCGGCACGAGAGCGAGACGAGGCTGCGGCGCTTCATCGCCGACGCCAGCCACGAGCTGCGCACGCCGCTGGCCTCCATCGTCGGCTACGCGGAGCTGACCAGGCGCAGCGGCGAGTGGCACGGGCCGCAGACGGAGCACGCGCTCGGCCGTATCCGCTCGGAGGCGGGCCGGATGACCACGCTGGTGGAGGACCTGCTGCTGCTGGCCAGGCTGGACGCGGGCCGCCCGCTGGAGCGGGTGGAGCTGGACCTGTCGCCGATCGTGGTCAACGCGGTCGGCGACGCCTACGCGGCCGCGCCCCGCCACCGCTGGCTGATCAGCCTGCCCGACCAGCCCGCCCTGGTCCTGGGGGACGCCGACCGCCTGCACCAGGTGGTGACCAACCTCCTCGCGAACGCCCGTACCCACACCCCGCCCGGCACCACGGTCACCGCGACGGTCCGGCTCGGGGAGCGGGTGTGCGTCGAGGTCGCGGACGACGGGCCGGGCATTCCCGGGCACGTGCTCCCCCACGTGTTCGGCAGGTTCGCGCGGGGCGACGGGTCGCGCTCCCGGCTGGCCGGCGGCAGCGGGCTGGGCCTGGCCATCGTGTCGGCGGTCACGGCGGCCCACGACGGGCGGGTCGAGGTACGCAGCGAGCCGGGGAACACGGTGTTCACGCTCAGCCTGCCGCCGGGCCGGACCCGGAAGTAGTTTTTGCGCCGAGTTTATCGAGGGCTTTCCATGAAAAGGCGTCCCCCGGTGCTACCTTTCAGTGGATCATGTCGCGAGAAATGGCGGGAAACGCATTGAGGGCATTGGTGCGGATTGTTGCGGGCGTCGCGGTCGGGTGCGGTGTGCTGCTGGCCCCGACCGCCGCGTCGGCCGCGCCGCCACCCGACGGGAGCTCCCTGCTCACCGAGCTGGTCGGCGCGGATCTCGGTACGGTACTCAGAGCGCTTCCCGGAGTTTTCTGCGGAAATCGGCTGATCGCCTACAACTCGCCGTCACCCAATTCTCCGACCAAGTGCGTTAATGGCGCCGAGAACAGCGGGAACTCCACCAACAGCGGGAACTACCACAATGAGGGAAATCCCATCAACAGCGGCAACTTCGACAATGCGAACGGCGCCGTGAACAGCAACAACACCATCGACGGCGGGAACAACACCAATGGCTCCCAATCCACTTCCCGGTGACCGGCGATGACGGCCTTCAGGCGGCGGACCGGGATGGTCGCGGCGCAGCTCGCGCTGATGTTGTCGCTCCCGCCCGCCCTTCCCGCTCTCGGGCACGGATTTCCCAAGGGCAGCGGCAACTCCTGGAACAGCGGCAACTTCCGGGGTAAGGGCCGGCAGGTGAACAGCGGCAACTTCCAGAATGCCAACTTCTCCGCGAACAGCAACAACACCATCAGCGGCGGCAACAACGTCAACGGGCCCCAATGCAGCGTCGAACGACGGGCCATCGTCAAGGGTGGCTGCTGACGGGCCGGTGACAGAGCGCCCGCCTCAGAGCGCCGTCGGGGTGGTCGCCACGCCAGGCCACGTGCTGGTCGGGGCGGACCAGCGTCAGGGGAACACCCGGCAGGTCCACCGCCCGCAGCGGCACCCCCAGCTCCCGCGCCTGTTCGGCCAGCGCCACGGCCCCCGGCAGGCGCTGGTCCCCGACCACGCTGAAGCCCCGGCCCAGCCGGTCGTACAGGGACACGCCGGGTGCCAGCCACCGGTGCGGCAGCCGCTCCCCGGTGCCCTCGGCGACGATGGGCGAGCCCTCGTACGTGTAGCCGAGCACCAGGTCCAGGCTGTGGAACTCGCTGTCCTTCGTCCTGCGCACCGCCTCCGCCACGGCGGGCCGCACCTTCTCGAACTCGGCCTCCTCCCCCATCAGCGCCGGGTCGGCCAGCTCGGGGGCGAGGGTGGCCATGTTCGCGGCGGCGGCCTCGATGGTGTCGGCGGCAACCGGGCGGCGCTCGGTCTCGTAGGTGGCCAGTAACGTGGCGGGCGCCCATCCGTGCAGTACGGCGGCCAGCTTCCAGCCGAGGTTGACCGCGTCCCCGATCCCGGTGTTGAACCCGTGTCCCCCGTACGGCGGATTCTGGTGCGCCGCGTCGCCCGCCAGGAACACGCGCTCGCTCCCGTACCGGTCGGCCAGCAGCATCCGCGCGGTCCACGGGTCGGTGGCCAGGATCTCCGCCTCGATGTCGGCACCCGCCAGGTTGCGGACCAGCCGCATCGGATCCGCGCCGGCGGCGGAGACGCCCTGGGCGATGCACCACCAGGTGTCCTCCAGGTCGAGGCGGCCGACGATGCCGGGCTGGGCCGGGTTCAGCACCCAGTAGTGCACGGCGGGGCCGTGCGGCATCCGCTCGGCCAGGCCGGGGGCGCGGAAGACGATGTTGAAGTTGGGCCTGGCGTCCTGGCGGCCCTCGTAGCGGGCGCCGATGGCCGCCCTGGTCACGCTGCGCGGGCCGTCGCAGCCGACCACGTACCGGGCGCGTACCTCACGCTCCTCGCCCGTGGCGGACGCGATGCGCACCGACACCCCGTCGGTGTCCTCCCGCAGCCCGGCCACCTGCCATCCGGTCAGCAGCGCGTCGCCGACGGCCTCCCGCAGCACCTCCTCCACCAGCGGCTGCGGCACCTGCTGGCCCGGCTCGGCCGCCAGGTCGGAGCCCACCAGGTCCAGCCCGAAGCACCCGCCGATCCTGGTGACCTCCCGTCCGAGCAGGCTGCTGACGAACACGGCCTGGTCCGACCACGCGACCGCCAGCGGGGCGCGCTCCCGCACCCGCTCCGCCAGGCCCCATCTCCGCAGCAGCTCCATCGAACGCGCCGACGTCGTCTTCGCGCGGGGCCGCAGCCACGACACCTCCTCGCGCGGCTCGACCACCAGGCACCTCACGCCCTGGTACGCCAGCTCCACCGCGACCGCCAGCCCCACGGGCCCGCCTCCGGCGACCAACACGGGCACATCCACAGGGGCATGCTGTCCCTTCCCCCGCACCACCGCAACCCCCGCGCGGGCGCACTGGAGACCGGCCTGGGGGGTTGTTACGGTTTACGCCTCAACCGACGATCATCAAGGGGTTTGCATGACCGAGTCCTCGACAATGCCGCTGCACATGCGGCGGGTGGGGTTCGACCCGGCTCCCGAGCTGGCGGCGCTCAGGGAGGAGGAGGGGATCAGGCGCGTCACGACCCCGTTCGGCCTGGACGTCTGGCTCGTCACCAGGTACGCGGAGGTCCGCGAGGTCCTCGGCGACGCCGAACGGTTCAGGATCGCCCAGCAGACGGTGGCGCGCCTCCCCGGAGCGCCCGAGATGACTCCCGAGCAGTTAGCCAAGATCCAGGCGGGCAACCTCCTCGGCGTGGACGCGCCCGAGCACACGCGGCTGCGCAGGATGCTGACCCCCGAGTTCACGAACCGGCGGATGCAGCGGCTGGAGCCCCGGATCAGGCGCATCGTGGACGACCACCTGGACGCCATGGAGACCGCCGGTTCGCCGGCCGACCTGGTCACGTCGTTCTCGCTGCCTATCCCGTCGCTGGTCATCTGCGAGCTGCTCGGAGTCCCGTACGAGGAGCGGGACGGCTTCCAGCGCCGCACCAGCAGGATGCTCGACCTGTCGGTGCCCGGCGAGGAGCGGCTGGGGCTGCAGTTCGAGGCGCGCGCGTACATGGAGGCCCTGGTCCAGCGCATCCAGCAGGACCCGGGCGAGGAACTGCTCGGCATGCTGGTACGCGAGCACGGCGACGACCTGAGCACGGACGAGCTCGTCGGCATCGGCAGCCTGCTGCTGTTCGCGGGCCACGAGACCACCTCCAACATGCTGGCCCTGGGCACCCTGGCCCTGCTGCGCCACCCCGAGCAGCTCGAACTCCTCAGGAAGGAGCCCGAGCGCATCGACGCCACGGTGGAGGAGCTGCTGCGCTGGCTGAGCATCGTCAACTCGGGCACGACCAAGGTCGCGACGGCGGAGGTCGAGCTGAGCGGCCGTACCATCCAGCCCGGCGAGCTGGTCCTCTGCGCCCTGCCCGCCGCGAACCGCGACCCCGCCCTCATGTCCGACGCGAGCACGTTCGACATCTCCCGCGGCGCTCCCGGACACGTCGCCTTCGGCCACGGCATCCACCACTGCCTGGGCGCCCCGCTGGCGCGCATGGAGCTGCGGATCGCCTTCCCGGCGCTGCTCCAGCGCTTCCCGGGCCTGCGCGAGGCGGGCGCCGCGGACTTCCGCTCCTCCCACATCGTGTACGGCATGAGCTCCCTGGAGGTGGCCTGGTAGACCTGCGGAAAACCGCAGGTCGATCCGGGCGCGCGCATCATTCCGCCGCCATGGCCCGCGTACCTAGCGTTCCTGGCCATGACGGGAAAGTTGTTCGACGTCCCCCGCCGGGCGCTGGCGGGGCTGTGCGCCCTGCTCGCGCTGGCCGGCGTGATCATGCTGACCGCCATGGCGGACAGCACCATGCAGCCCCTGCCCGCCTCGGCGCCGGACGGGGAGTTCAGCGCGGAGCGGGCGCTGCGCCACCTGGAGAGGTTCGCCACCGAGCCGCGCCCGATCGGCAGCCGGGCCGGTGAGCGGGCCAGGGACTACCTCACCGGGCAACTGCGCGCGGCGGGGCTCGACGTGCGGGTGCAGCGGGCCATCGGCGCGAACACGTCGGCCGGGCTGGCGTCGTTCGGGCAGGTGGACAACATCGTGGCCACGGCGAAGGGCAGCGACCCGACCGGCACGGTGGTGATCGCCGCGCACTACGACTCCGCGGCCATGGGCCCGGGCGCCTCCGACGACGCCGCCGCGGTCGCGGCCATGCTGGAGACGGTACGGGCGCTCAAGGGCACCGCGCTCCGCAACGACCTCGTGCTGCTGATGTCGGACGGCGAGGAGGACGGCGTGCTGGGCGCCGAGGCGTTCGTCAGGGAGCACCCGCTGGGCCGCAAGGGCGGGGTGCTGCTCAACTGGGAGGCCCGGGGCGTGAGCGGGCCGTCGCTGATGTTCCAGACGTCCAGGAACAACGCCGGGCTGGTCGAGACGTTCGCCGACGCCGTGCCGCACCCGCGCGGCGACTCCACGATGGGCGAGCTGTACCGGCTGCTCCCGAACAACACCGACTTCACCCCGATGGCCGAGAGCGGCTTCACCGGCATGAACTTCGCCTACATCGAGGGCTCCTCCCGCTACCACACCGCCGACGACTCCCTCGCCCACCTCGACCGGGGCAGCCTGCAGCACCACGGCTCGAACATGCTGGCGCTGACCCGCGCGCTCGGCGGCGCCGACCTCGAAACGCTGGACGCGGACCACGACCTCACCTATTTCCGCATCTTCGGGACCATGGTCACGTACCCGAACGCGCTCGTCTGGCCCCTGGCCGGGCTCGCGGCGGCGGCGGTCGCGGGGCTGGCGGTGCTGGCCCGCAGGAGGCGGCTGCTCAGCCTGCCCCGGCTCGCCGTCGCCGCCGCGTCGGGGGTCGTGCCGCTGCTGCTCGCGGCGGCCCTGGCGCAGGGGTTGTGGGAGGTGCTGGTGGCCTGGCGGCCCGCCTACGACGGGATGGGCGGGCTGCTGCACCGCCCGCAGGCGTTCCAGGCGGCCGTCGTGGTCCTGGCCGCGCTGGCGCTGCTCTGCTGGTACCTGCCGCTGCGCCGACGCCTCGGCCCCGCGGCATTGGCCGTCGGCGCGCTGGCCTGGCCGGCCGCGCTCGGCCTGCTGTGCGCCCAGGTCGCGCCGGGCATGTCGTACGTGCTGACGCTGCCCGCGCTGTTCTGCGCGCTCGGCGGGACGGCCGCGATCCTGCTGCGCGGCGCGGCCCGCCAGGCGGCGGTGCTCCAGGTGACGGCGGTGACCCTGGGCGCGGTCGTGGCGGCGGCGCTGCTGCCCGCCCTGGCCAGGACCGCGTTCGACGGGATGGGCCTCGCGCTCGGCGGGGTGCCCGCGCTGGTGCTGGCGGTGTTCGGGCTGACGGTGCTGCCGATCGCCGAGCTGTGCCTGCCGGAGCGCAGGCAGTCCCTGGTCCCGCTCGCCGCCGCCGGGCTCGCGGTGCTGCTGGTGCCGACCGGCCTGGCCCGGGACGGCTTCGACCCTGCCAACCCCTTGCGCACGCACCTCGCGTACGTGATGGACGCCGACACCAGGACCGCGAGCTGGGTCAGCGCCGACGCGGAGCCGCCCGCCTGGACCAGGAGGTACGTGTCCGGCCACGACACCACGCCGCTGCCCCCCGGCTACGCCCGCGGCACCTCCCTCTGGACGGGACGGGCACCGGCGGCGGCCGGCGCCGCCGAACCCCGGGTGACCGTGCTCGGCCGCGACGGCGACACGGTCCGGCTCCGCGTGACCGCCGGCAGGGCGGCGCGCTCGGTCACGCTACGGGTCGAGCGCCCGATCGCCGCGGCGACGGCCGCCGCCGACGGCCTGACCCCGGTGAGCGTCGACGTCACCGGGGTCCGCTCCAACACGTGGCCGGGCGAGATCCGCTTCCGCGGCCTGCCTGACACGGGAGCGGAGATCTCGCTGCGGGTCCCGGGGGCGGACCGGTTCCGGCTGACCGCCGTCGCGGAGACCGACGGGCTCCAGCGGGTGCCCGGATTCGTCCCGAGGCCGAAGGGCGTGGTGGCGGCGACCCGGGAGGACGGCGACCTCGTGGCGGTCACCCGTACGTACGAGATCAGCGCGGGGTGAGGCCCCGAACCGGCCTCAGCGGGTGATGGTGCCCGCCCGGACCAGCCAGTCGACCGCCTCGGAGATGGCCTCGAGCGGCGCGTAACGGGGCCGGTGCCCCAGCAGCCGCTCGGCCTTCTCCATGCTGCAGTGGGGGCTGTAGGAGATGTGGTCGAGCGTGATCTGCGCGTCCCGCTCCGAGACCGTCTCGCGCCACCGCTCCCACGGCAGGAACGTCAGCCGCGCCTCCTGCCCGAACCAGCCCGCCACCGCCTCGGCGTAACCGCGCAGCGTCAGAGCGCTGGTGGCCACGGAGTGGAAGCTCTCGCCGACGGAGACCGACGGGTTGACCATGGCGTCCACGAACAGCCGCGCCACGTCGTCGGCGTGCACGTGCTGGACGGTCTCCAGGCCGAAGTTCGGCAGCGCCAGCTCGCCGCCGTCGGCCAGCGTCTGGAACACGGCCGGATCGACGTTGCCCGCCGGGTTGACCGGCACCCAGCCGGGGCCGGTGATGTGGCCCGGGTGGATGATCGTGGCGGGGAAGCCGTCGCGGTGTGCGCGTTCGAGGAGGTGGGCCTCGATGGCGGCCTTCTGCTTGCCGTACTCGCCGAGCGGCCGCTTGGGCATGTCCTCGGTCGTCGGCACCCGGCTGCTCGGCCCGTGCGTCCAGATCGTCCCGCAGTGCAGGAACTGCCGGACCTTCCCGGTCAGCGCCGCCGCCAGGTCGCGGGCGCTGGTCTCGGTGAAGGAGATGAGGTCGATGACGACGTCGGCCTCCAGCTCCACGATCCGCCGCCCGAACGTGCCGTCGGCGTCCTCCGCGTCGCGGTCGGCGGCGATCTGGGTGATCCGCTGCCAGGCCCCGTGCGGGCTGTAGGGCTCCCGCTTGCCCCGGCTCACGGCCACGACGTCGTGTCCGCCTTCGACCAGCCTGGGGATGAGGTACGTGCCGATATGACCGCTGGCGCCAATCACCGCTACTCGCATGGGGCCAGCGTAGACCCGCTGCTTCGCCGGTCAACTATCCCGATACGCTGCTGAACGTCCCATTTCGGAGGTTGGTCAGTGTCGGGGGTTGTCGCGGCGTTCGCCGCCCTGGTGTCCGTTGCCGTGATCGGCTACCTGATCGGGATGGGGGGCCTGCTGCGGGCCAGCGACGAGCTGGTGCTGTCGCGCCTGGCCTTCTTCGTGGCGACCCCGGCGCTGATGTTCGCCACGGTGTCCAAGGCGGACCTCCACATCCTCTTCTCGCCGGTGCTGCTGACCGAGGTGGTGGCGGTGGCGTGCGTCCAGCTCGTCTACGTGCTGGTGGCGCGGCTGGCCTGGGGCCGCGACCGCCGCGAGGCCACGATCGGCGCGCTGGCCTCGTCGTACGTGAACGCCGGCAACCTCGGCGTGCCCATCGCGATCTACGTGCTGGGCGACGGCGCGCTGGTCGCCCCGATCCTGCTCTTCCAGCTGATCGTCCTCACCCCGGTCTCCTTCCTCATCCTCGACAAGGGGGCCCGCTCGGTGCGCGCGGCCCTGCTCCTCCCGTTCCGCAACCCCCTCACGGTCGCCTCCCTCCTCGGGCTCGTGCTGGCGATCACCGGGATCTCCCTGCCCGTCCTGGTCATGCGCCCGGTCGAGCTGCTCGGCGGCGCGGCCGTGCCCGTCGCCCTCGTCGCGTACGGCCTCAGCCTGTACGGCTCCCAGCGCACCCCCGCGGCCCCCGAGGCGAACGGCGTCGGCAAGGACATCTTTCTCGCGGTCACGCTCAAGGCCTTCGTCCAACCGGCCGTCGCCTACCTGACCGCGCGCCTGATCCTCGGCCTCGACGGCAGCGCGCTCCTGGCCGCCACCCTCTTCGCCGCCCTGCCGACGGCGCAGAACATCTACGTGTACGCGGTGAACTACGACACCGCCCGGCGCCTGGCCCGCAGCGCGGTCCTGCTGACCACGGGCCTGTCCATCCCCATCATGACCGCGATCGGCGCGGTCCTGGGCTGATGGCATGGGATCGGAGATCCGGGAAGAGGACATCGGCACCCGCCGGGGTGAGGGGGTCGAGCTGGGTGTCCAGGGACCGGCGGACGGTGGAGGCGCGGGCGTACCCGAATCGGAGGGCAGCAGCGTCAGATGGTGTAGGCCTTGGTGACGGAGATCTTGGCGTCGCCGAGGAACAGCCAATCCGGTGGCGTGATGAAGCCAGGAAGTGCGGACATCTCACGGGGATTCGGGCTCACATCGGTGACCCTCAGCCGGATCTTGCCGCCCGTCACCGTCAGCGACACCTCGACGCCCTCCGCCCCCGGGGCGTGGAAGACGAATCCCGCCGGATCGGCCTTGATGGAGCGGCCCTCGACGGTCAGCGAGCGCACCCTCGCGGTGTCCCCGTCCACCCGCAAGCCGACCGTGTCCGCTCCGCGCTCGGAGCGGATCCGGACACGCACGGTTCGTATGCCCTGCCGGGTCGTGTCCGCGAGCACCCGAAGCGAGGGCGCCGGCAGCGCGGCGGCCTTCGCCGGGCTGAGGAGCTTGGACCCGCCACCCCACAGCTCCGCCTGCGGCCGGCCGGTCGCGTCGGCGCCGCCATAGCGGCGGGCCCACTGGTCGGGCTTCTTTGCGGTCAGCCAGACGGCCTTGCCGGTGTCCGCGTCGAGGCCGTACGCCAGACTGGTTCGCCGCGGGTGCTCCTTGTCGATCGGCTCGACCAGCAGGCCCGCCGCCACCAGAGTGATCGAGATGACCAGCGCGGTCAGCGGGATCAGCGGGGAACGCCTGCGAGGCCACACCGCCTCGACCATCGGCAGCAGGAGGCCGCCGAACAGGATCACCAACGGCATGGGGGCGTAGCCCACGTACTGCAGGCCCGTCGGCAGGGTGTTCCACGCGCTGGGCAGCAGGATCAGGGCGGCGGGGACGAGACCGGCGGCGAGGACGAGGACACGCCACCGCGGCGGGCGGCGGAGCGCGGCCAGCCCGCCCAGCGCCGCCCCCAAGGCGGGCCAGGCGGCGAGGTGTGACGCTCCGGGCGACACGATGCCGAGTCCGAGACCGATCAGGGCCGCCCAGGTCAGCATCCCGAGGGCCAGTTCGGTGGTGCCGACGCGACGGCGCAGCAGCGCGTACCACGCGGCCAGGATCGTGCCCGCGAGCATCAGTACGGCGAGCCACAACAGCTCCGGCCGGTACGGCGTCGTGGTGGCAGTTCCACCGAGTTCGGGCCGGATCACCTTGAGCAGGTCCCAGAAGAAGACACCGACACCCACCCCGAGTCCGATCGGGATCGCGGCGAGCGCGGTGCCAAGGAGCGTGCGCCGCAACGTGACCACGCCGCGGCGGCGGGTCAGAAAGATCAGTGCCAGTGCCGCCAGCAGGGCGACCGCGCCCAGCAGGGTGGCCGCCCAGGCCGGATAGCGGACCAGCAGGCCGGGCGGGACGTTGAAGTAGACCAGGTCGTTCCCGGTGGTCAGCCGCGCAAGGTCGGTGCCGCCGAACGCGCGCACGAGCGCCAGCGTGTTGTCGCCCATCTGCTGCAGTGCCGCGAGATCAACGTGCGCGGGGTCGTCGAGAACGCTGTGGTACAGGGTGCCCGCGTTGGCGTAGGCGGAGTCGAGCACGTCCATCCCGCCAGGTTGGAAGGCGGTGAAGTCGGTGTCGTTGTTGAGCAGTTTCATGAGCTCGGCGTACACGGAGTCGGCCACGGGCATGGGCGCCGCCGATCCGAACATGGAGATCAGGCCGGAGTTCGGCTCCGTGCTCCGGAACATCAGCACCGGGCCCTTGGAGCCGCGCGCCTCGTTGTTGATCACCACGCTCCGCCCCTGTGCGAGCGGGTGGTCCTTGACGAACGCCTCCGATCCCAGGAGCCCGGCCTCCTCGGCGTCAGTGATGAGGAACACGACGTCGTTGCGCAACCGGGTGCCGTCCGCGACCAGCGCCCTGGCCGTCTCGATCGCGCTCGCCGTACCGGCCCCGTCGTCGTTGGCGCCCGGCCCCTCGGGGACCGAGTCGTAGTGAGCGGTGACGAAGACCCGGCCGGTGGAAGCGGTCCCGGGTATCACGGTGACGATGTTGAAGACGCGCCCGGCGGTGACGGGGTCGCCCGGGTCGTCGATCGGTGAGATGCCCACCGCCTCGTGCACCTCGGGCCGCAGGCCCAGCCGTCGCAACTCGCCGACGAGGTAGTCCCGGACCCGGGCGTGCTCGGCCGTGCCGACGGGGTGGGGTGCGACGGCGATGCGCTCGACCTGGGTGAAGGCCCGCTGCGCGCTGAACTCCCGGACGGGGGCGTCGGCCGGGCTCACCGCGGTGGGGGTGGTGTCCCTGATCGCGCCGACGGCGATCAGCAGGAGCACGCACAGGGCCATGAGTCCGGCAGCGAGTGGGCGTCGTCCCGATGTGTGCTCGTCTGATGTCATCCTCGTCCATTCCCGTGTTCCGCGTCCCAAATGTCCCCTTGTGGCGGCATCGGGAGCATCGCGGCCGAGTATTGCAGAAAAAATGCTGCAGAAAAAATGCTGCAGTGAAAATTCTGCAACGTTGCTGAAGGTTGTAGGCTCGCGGCGTGGCGAACAGACGGGCGACCCGGCAGCTCAGTGATCCAGGTGCGCACAAGGCACTCGGCCATCCGCTGCGACAGCGGATCCTGCAGCATCTCGGCATCCACGGCCCGGCCACGTCCACCACGCTCGGCCGGGCGCTCGGCGAGAACACCGGGACGCTCAGCTATCACCTGCGCCAGCTTGAGCACAACGGGTTCATCGAGGAGATCCCCGAGCGGTCGACCGGAAGGGAGCGCTGGTGGCGGCAGATCAGCGCCGACCTGAGGTGGCCCTCGGCGGGTGAGATGGACGAGGAGTCGCAGAAGCTCCTCGACGAGATCACCGAGTTCAAGGTCGAGCAGGAGCTGGAACTCGCCCGGCGCTTCTTTCGCGACCATCGGCGGTACGGCGAGTGGGCGAAGGCGTCCCGCGGGCTCACTCACCTGACCCTGGAAGAGCTCGACGAGTTCTTCGAGGCGTACATGGAACTGCTGTCCAGATTCAGCCGGACGCCGGAAGACGCGTCGCCCAGCGCGCGGCCGGTGTTCCTCAGATTCTTCACGATGCCCGCCTCCGAAGACCCGCCGTCCTGACGCCGGCGATCAGAGGAGCGCGGCGCCGGAAAACGGCCGAGCACGGCGTCGCCATCGTCACGGGCCCCGGCCGTCCTGCTGTGGTGACTACCATGAAGGCGTGTTTCGCTCCTTGTGGAACGAGCCCCGTCCTCCCGATCCTCCGTTACGCGTCTGGCGGGACTGGGCGCTCGTAGGGGTGCTCGTGCCGCTCGCGGTGCTCGAAGGGGTCGTCCGCCCCGACCTGCCGTGGCGGGCCGTCTCCGTGACCGTCACGGTCGGGCTGGTGTTCACGCTGCTCTGGCGGCGCACCAGGCCGCTGCTGATGCTCGCGATCCCCTTCGTCACCACGATGCTGGCCCCGTTGGCGACGGGCGGTCACCGTGCCGAGACGTACACGATGGCGTTCCTGCTGATCATCGTGTACGCGCTCTACCGGTGGGGGTCGGGGCACGAGATCGTGCTCGGCTTCGGGATCATGCTCCTGTCCGTCGGCGTCTCGGCGTCCTTCTACGACCTCGCCCCGTCCGACGCGGTCGGCGCGTTCGCCGTCATCTTCTCGGCCGTCGCGCTGGGGGCGGCGTTCCGGTTCCGGGCCAGGGCGCGGATGCGCGAGCTCGACCAGGTCAAGCTGCTCGAACGCGAGCAGCTGGCCCGCGACCTGCACGACATCGTCGCCCACCACGTCTCCGCCATGGCGATCCGGGCGCAGGCGGGCCTGGCCACGGCGCCCTCGAAGCCGGAGGCCGCCATCGACGCGCTCCGCGTGATCGAGGCCGAGGCGTCGCGTACCCTTGCCGAAATGCGTGCCATGGTCCGCGTACTGCGCCGCAACGAGCCGGCGGACCTGGCGCCCGGCCGGCGGATCACCGATCTCGAAGAGCTCGCCGGGCGCGTCCGCCTCGGCCCGTCCGTGGAGGTGGAGATGCTGGGCGACCTCGACGACCTGCCTCCGGCGGTCGACGCCGCGATCTACCGCATCGCGCAGGAGTCGGTCACCAACGCCCGGCGGCACGCCCGGCACGCCACCCGCATCCGGATCCGCGTCGCCGCCGACGACACGTCGGTGCGCCTGCGCGTCAGCGACGACGGCGAGACGAGCTCCGCGAACCCGATGCCCGGCTACGGTCTCATCGGGATGAGCGAGCGCGCCGGCCTGCTCGGCGGCACCTGCGAGGCCGGCCCCGACCCCGGCCGCGGCTGGACCGTCACCGCCGTACTGCCCCGTACGGGAGCGGCGACGTGACCGCCCAGGACCGCGACATCCAGGTGATCGTCGCGGACGACCAGGAGATCGCCCGCACCGGGCTCAGGATGATCCTCGACGCGCAGCCCGGCATCGAGGTCGTCGGCGAGGCCGGCGACGGGCGGCGGGCCGTCGAGCTCGCGCAGCGGCTGCGTCCCGACGTGTGCCTGTTCGACATCCGGATGCCCCGCCTCGACGGCATCGAGGCCACCCGCCGCCTGGCCGGGCCGGGCGTCGCCGATCCGCTCGCCGTCGTCGTCATCACCACCTTCGACCTCGACGAGTACGTCTACGCCGCCCTCAGGGCCGGCGCCCGCGGCTTCCTGCTCAAGGACGCCGGCCCGGACCTGCTCGCCCAGGCCGTCCGCGCCGCGGCCGACGGCGACGCGCTCATCGCCCCCAACATCACGGCCCGGCTGCTGCAGACCTTCGCCTACTCCGGGCGCGCCACGCCGCCGGCGCAGCCCCGCGAGGCGCTGACCACCCGGGAGGAGGAGATCCTGGCCACCGTGGCCCGCGGGCGGACCAACAACGAGATCGCCGACGAGCTGCACATCTCCCTCAGCACGGTCAAGAGCCACATCGCGAGCCTCATGCTCAAGCTCGGCGTCCGCAACCGCGTCGAGATCGCCATGTGGGCGTACGAGACCAAGCGCGTCAGGCTCTGATCGGGCCGATCGGCCAGGGAAGAGGTCGTACTTTCGGCCGTAGAGCGGGCGTGGCGGGTCTGGCGACACTGGTCGCGAGTCCCCCACAAGGAGAAACCGATGAAAGCGTTCGTCCTTCCCGCGTACGGCTCACCCCTCGTCCTGACCGACATCGACCAGCCCGTTCCCGGCGACGACGAGGTGCTGGTCCGGGTGCGCGCCACCTCCGTCCAGCCCTACGACTGGCACTTCCTGCGCGGCGAGCCGTACGTCGCCCGCGTGATGGGCGGCGGCGGCCCGGGGCTGCGCGCCCCGCGGTTCAGCGTCCTGGGCGCCGACGTGGCCGGGGAGGTGGAGGCGGTCGGCAAGGACGTGACCGGGTTCCGCCCCGGCGACGAGGTGTACGCGATGCCCAAGCAGGGCGGCTTCGCCGAGTACGTGTGCGTGCCGGAGAGCGAGCTGGCGCTCAAGCCGAGGAACGTCTCGTTCGAGGAGGCGGCGGCGGTGCCGATGGCGGCCGGCACCGCCCTGCTGGCCCTGCGCGACGACGGCCGCGTCCAGCCCGGGGAGCGCGTCCTCGTCAACGGGGCCTCCGGCGGCGTGGGCACGTTCGCCGTCCAGCTCGCCAAGGTGTTCGGCGCGCACGTCACCGGCGTGTGCAGCTCCAGGAACGTGGGCCTGGTCAGGTCGCTCGGCGCCGACGAGGTCGTCGACTACACCAAGGAGGACTTCACCCGGAGCGGGCGGCGCTACGACCTGCTGCTGGACATCGCGGGCAGCCGCTCCGGCTCCGCCTGCCGGCGGGTGATGACCCGCAAGGCGACCCACGTCCTCATCGGCGGCCCGGCCGGCCGCTGGTTCCAGCCCGCGAGCCACGTGTTCGCGACGGTCATCGCGGGGCTGTTCGTGTCCCAGCGGGTGGTCGTGACGCAGGTCGTGCCCTGCACGGAGACCAAGCAGAACCTCATGACGCTGGCCGAGCTGATCGAGGGCGGCGAGATCCACCCGGTGATCGACCGGACCTACCCGTTCGCGGAGATCCCGGCGGCCGTCAGCTACCAGGAGGAGGGTCACGCGTCCGGCAAGGTCGTGATCTCCATCTGATCCCACATCCTGGACTGATTTGTCTTAGTAAGAGAGATATGTCCTAGAGTTCCGAGCATGACACCACTGGAGATGGCCGCGGTGCTGGCGGCCGGGGTGGCGGGCGGGGCCATCAACACCGTCGTCGGCTCCGGGTCGCTGATCACGTTCCCCACGCTGCTGGCCGTCGGCCTGCCGCCGATCACGGCGAACGTCTCCAACAACATCGGCCTGGTCCCCGGCGGCCTCTCCGGCGTCATGGGCTACCGGCCCGAGCTGAAGGGCCAGCGGGAGCGGCTGCTCAGGCTGGCCCCGGCCTCTGTCATCGGCTCGCTGGCCGGCGGCCTGCTGCTGCTCACCCTGCCCGAGAGCAGCTTCAACGTGATCGTGAGCGTGCTGATCGCACTGTCCTGCGCGCTGGTCCTCATCCAGCCCAGGCTCAGCCGCCTGCTGTCCACCCGGCCCGGGCGCGCGCACGGCGGGCCGTGGCTGTGGCTGGGCACGCTCGCCGCCGGCGCCTACGGCGGCTACTTCGGCGCCGGCCAGGGCATCCTGCTCATCGGCCTGATGGGCATCATGCTGGACGAGGAACTGCAGCGCATCAACGCGGCCAAGAACGTGCTCGCCCTGCTGGTCAACTTCACCGCCGCCGTCCTGTACATCCTGGTCGCGGACGTCGACTGGCTGGCCGTGCTGCTGGTGGCGGCGGGCTCGGCGATCGGCGGCTTCCTCGGCGCGCGGCTGGGGCGCAAGCTGCCCGCCCCGATCCTGCGCGGCCTGATCGTCTGCATCGGCGTCGCCGCGATCGTCAAGCTTCTCGCTCAGCCGTAATGCCGATATTCGGACGGAGAGTACGACAGGATCATCCGGTGAGTTATCGGATTATCCCCCCATTCGTCGCGTTGCTCATGGCATCGGCCTGCGCGCAGCAGACCCCTGCCCCCACCCCCAGCACTCCCCCTTCGACCACCGCCGCCGCGAGCCCGAGCGGGACGCCCCAGGACACCCGCCCGGCGCTGGCGGAGACGCGCAGCACCATGACCCCCGACCTCAAGGTCGAGGTCGTCGGGCTGAACCGGGTCAAGGCCAAGCACCTGGTGGCTCAGCTCAGGCTCACCAACACGGGAGCGGACAAGAAGCTGCCGTGGACGGGCGAGATGGGCGACAACACCCGCCCGCTGGGGGAGATCCGCTGGGCTTCGGGCATCGGCGTGCTCGACGCGCCGGCCCGGGCCTGGATCCTGCCGTACAAACCGGCCGACTTCCCCTGCCTGTGCACCGACCAGGACCGCGACGGCCTCGCTTACTTCATCGACCCCGGCGAGTCGATCAACGTGTACGCCGTCATGCCCGCCCCCTCAGGAAACCCCGCCGCCGCCACGGTCGTCACCCCGGTGGGCCCACCGATGCCGGACGTGCCGATCAGCGACGAGCCGCCGGTCACGCCGCCCGGCACGACGATCCCCGACCCGGACGCCGAGCCCGTCACCACCGTCGTCCGCCCGCTCGTGACGCCGTCGGAGTCGCTGGACGGATCGGAGGAGACGGCCGACGACGGCAGGGACCTCCAGGTCAACCTTTCCGCGGATGTGCTCTTCGCGCTGAACAAGGCGACGCTCACCGCCAAGGCCAGGGCCGTGCTCGCGCGTACCGCCAAGCTGGTCGACGCTTCGTCCGGTTCGTCCGTACGGGTGGAGGGGCACGCGGACTCCTCCGGCAACAACGCCATCAACGACCCGCTCTCGACGCGTCGCGCCGAGGCCGTGCGCAAGGCGCTGTCCGCGCTCGTCACCAGGCAGGGCGTCGGCTTCCAGGCCAAGGGGTACGGCTCCCGTCGCCCGCTCTATGGCAACGACACCGACGAGGGCAGGCGGCGCAACCGACGGGTCACGGTGACGTTCGCCAGGCCGCAGGCCGCCGCGGCCGAGCAGCCGGCCACTCCGGTCGCGACCGACGCCCCGGGCGCGACAGGGCTGACCGGCACGGGGAAGGCGGACGGCCAGCCGATCTCCATGAAGGTGACGGGGCTGCGCCGGCTCACCGGCGGCCTCGGGCTGCTGACCTACCGGGTCAAGAACGATGGGTCCGCCGAGGCCTGGTTCAACGAGTTGCACCAGGCGCAGGACTGGATGTCGTTCAAATATCGCGCGGCCTTCAACGTGCGGCTCACCGACGTGGCCGCCAGGAGGCGGTACCTGCCCGGCCGCCTCCAGGTGCCGGCGGAGAGCGGCGGCGTGGACGCGTACTGCGCCTGCACGGATGTGTCCGGAGTGCGGCTCAGCACCACGAAGTTCGGGCCGGGCGCGGAGAAGGAGTTCTGGGGGCTGTTCGAGCTGCCGGACAGCGCCACGACAATGAGGGTCAAGATCGGGAGCTTCCGCGACCTCCAGGTTCCTGTCCGGTAGCCGCGCTCAGCCGGACAGCCCCAGGAAGAACGCGGCCGGGATCAGCGCCACGACCAGGGCGGCGGCCCACCACCGGGGAGCGGGGCCGTCGCGCAGCACGGCGACGCCGAGCGGCACGAACGCGACCGCCAGCCCGGCCAGCGCGACCAGCGAGATCGGGTCGCTGCTGCCCTTGAGCACGCCCAGCGGCAGCCCGGCCGCCAGCGCCAGGCAGACGCACCGGATCACGCCGAGCGCCCTGGCGCGGTAGGCGCCGACGGCGAGCACGATCCAGCCGGCCATGATGCAGACGTTGACCGCCTTGAACACGTGAAAGGCGCCGTAGGTGGCGCTGACCGCCTTTTGGGCCGACGCCAGGCCGAGGGCGTCCACCAGGTGGAAGGCCAGGTGGCTCACCCCGGCGTGGAAGACCCGTCCGAAAAGGCCGAGGATCACCAGCGTGGCGCCCCATTGCGCCCAGCCGGGGTGCGAGCTCCTGATCAGGCGGGCCAGCGAGGTCACCGCGGGCCACAGGAGCACGACCCCGGCGGCGTACAGGCTGTAGGACAGGACCATCCGCCCCGGGTGGGCGGCGTAGGCGGCGAGCTGGTCGGGGAAAAAATCGCCCTCGCCCGCCCGGATGAGCACCCCGGCGAGCAGCAGCGACGGGCCGAGCACCAGCCCGGCGCCCTCGACCCAGCGCCCGGGAAGCGTGTGCGTGATCGTCATACCACCGATCCAAGTGGCGGGCGCGCCCGCGCACACGGGCGCTGTCGCGAGAATCGGCGGTAGAGCCAGCACTACCAGGATGTAGTCTGCGTAGTTTTAGTACGACCGAATCCTGCGACAGAAGGGACCAGGCACGTGCCCGACGATGCCGGCCTCCAGGCACTACGCGAGGCGGCGCGCCTGTCTCCGGACAACCTCCCGCTCCGTCGGCATCTCGCCGAACAGCTGCTGACCAAGGGGTACCTGGCCGACGCCGAGGCCGAGTTCCGCGCCGCGCTCCTGCTCGCGCCCAAGGACCCGGACATCTCGGCGGGGTTGGCGGAGGCGTTCGTCCGGCAGAGCGCCCACGGCGCGGCGCTCTCGGCGCTGGAGCCGTTCCTGGCCTCGCCCGGCTACCCGCCGCGGATGGGCGTGCTCGCGGCCAGGGCGCTGCTCGGCGAGGGCGACTTCGGCCGGGCGGCCTACCGCTACCACGAGGCGGTCTCCCGTGACGCGTCCGTCGCCGACCCCGAGCTGGCCGCCCGCCTGACCACCCCGGTCGCCCCGTCCGTGCCCGCGGCGCCCGCCCCGTACGCGACGACCCCGGCGGACGCGCCCTCCGGCGCGGAGGTGGAGAAGTCGAAGGTCACCTTCGCCGACGTGGCCGGGATGGACGCGGTCAAGGAGGCGCTGCGGGTGAAGCTGCTGCTGCCACTCCAGCAGCCCGAGCTGTTCGCCGCGTACGGCAAGCGCGCCGGCGGCGGCGTCCTGATGTACGGCCCGCCCGGAGCGGGCAAGACCCACCTGGCCAGGGCCGCGGCCGGCGAGCTCGGCGCGTCGTTCGTCAACGTCGGCCTGTCCGACATCCTCGACATGTACGTGGGGTCGAGCGAGCGCAACCTGCGCGCCACGTTCGAGCTGGCCCGCCGCAACCGCCCGTGCGTGCTGTTCTTCGACGAGGTGGACGCGCTGGCCGCGCGCCGCTCCGACATGCGCCAGGCCCACACCCGGCAGCTGGTCAACCAGTTCCTGGCCGAGCTCGACGGCGTGGACCAGGACGCCAACGAAGGCGTCCTGGTGCTGGCCGCCACGAACGCTCCCTGGTACATCGACGTGGCGTTCCGCCGCCCTGGCCGCTTCGACCAGCTCGTGTTCGTGCCGCCGCCCGACCCGTCGGCGCGCGCGGCCATCCTGCGCCTCCTCTGCCGCGACAAGCCGCTGGCCGAGATGGACTTCGACGCGGTGGCGCGGGTGACCGACCACTTCGTCGGCGCGGACCTGAAGGGCGTGGTGGACCGCGCGGTGGAGGTCAAGCTGCAGCAGTCGATCAGCGCCGGCCGGCCCATCCCGATGAACACCCACGACCTGCTGGCCGTCGCCCAGGTCACCAGGCCCACCGCTGTGCGCGAGTGGCTGGCCACCGCGCGCAACTACGTGCTGCACGCCAACGAGTCCGGCGCGTGGGACGAGCTGATGCCCTGGATCAAGGGCAAGCGGTGAACCCACGCGAGTCGATCCAGCGGGCGGGCACGCTGCTGCAGATGCGCCGCCCGGCCGACGCGGAGCGGGAGCTGCGCGGCGTGCTCGCCGTCATGCCCGAGCACTTCACCGCGTTCTCGCTGCTCGGCCTGGCCCTCGTCCAGCAGGGCAGGACCGCCGAGGCCGTGTCCGCGGCCCAGGAGGCGGTACGGCTGGCGCCCGACCAGTCGTATCCGCACTACATGGCCGGGCAGGTCTACCTCCGCATCCAGCGGCCGGACCTGGCCGTCACCGCCGCCGAGACGTCGCTGGCGCACAACCCCGAGTCGGCGTCGACCTGGGAGCTGCTGGCCCGCGCCCACCTGCGGCTGGGCCAGTACCGCCAGGTGGTCGAGGCGGCCCGCCGGGGGCTGGCCATCGATCCGCAGGAGTCGGACCTGGTGAGCCTCCTGGCCATGGCGCACGTCAAGCTCGGGGAGGCGGAGCAGGCCAGGGCCGCCGCCGCGGACGCCGTACGGCTCGATCCGGAGAGCGAGACCGCGCACCTGGCGTACGGGCACGCGGCGCTGGCCGCCGGCGACGCGAAGACGGCCGCCGCGGCCTTCCGCGAGGTGCTCCGGCTCGACCCCGGCTTCGACCCGGCCAGGGACCTCCTCGTCACGGCGCTCAAGCAGCGCAACCCGCTCTACCGGATCCTGTCGAACCTGCGCGGCCGGTTCCTGGGCGGCTGGCGGATGGTCCTCCTGCTGCCTGCGGTGCCGCCGCTCATCGCCGTGTTCGTCCTCATCGCGGTGCTGCACTGGGCGGCCTGGGTGGCCGAGGCGGTGACCGTGCTGCGGCTGGCCCGCGCGAAGGCGACCAAGCTGCTGTTCGAGGGCGTCGAGGCCCGCGTGGCCGTCGCGAGCTGCGCGCTGCTGGCCGCCGGGGTGGGCGTGCTCGCGCTGGGCATCGCACTCGGCCAGGACGCGCTCGGCATGGCGGGGGCTGCGCTCATGGCGCTGGTCACCCCGGTGCAGGAGGCCACGCACACGGGCTCGGCCCGCGGGCGCCGCGTGCTGTACGGCTGGACGGGGCTGCTCGTGGTCGCGATCGTCGCGTCCGTGGTCCTCGGCTCGCCGAGCGCCGCGCTGCTGGCCCTGTACGCCGGGATCGGCACGATCTGGGTGGCCGCCGGCGTTCGCCGGTTGTTCCCCGCTCCCGAGCGCTAGCCTGCCGGTGAAACTTTCAAGCATTCTGCCTGGTCACAGCCATAGAACCCATGGTGCGTTGACGAGCGTGAAGGCGGCGGCCGAGCATGACGCCGCGTTCTCCCTCTCCGAAAGGCACCCCCATGCACTTGTCCAAGGCGATGACGGCCGCCCTGGCCACGCTGGTGGCCGGAGCGGCAGTCGCTGTCGCGGTGACCACCGCCGCCCCGGCAGGCGCGGCCGCCGGCACGGGCACCGGCTACCTGCACACCAGCGGCAACAAGATCGTTGACAGCACGGGCGCGAACGTGCGCCTGACCGGCCTGAACTGGTTCGGCATGGAGACCGACAACCGGACCTTCCACGGCCTGTGGTCGAGCACTCCCTGGAAGGGCCACATCGACAAGATGGCCTCGCTGGGCTACAACACCATCCGCGTGCCGTACTCCAACGACGCGCTCAAGTCCGGCGCCACGGCCACCGGCATCAACGACTACGTCAACCCCGACCTGATCGGCCTGTCGCCGCTGCAGATCCTGGACAAGATCATCGCGTACGCGGGCGGCAAGGGGATGCGGATCATCCTCGACCGCCACCGCCCGACCGCCGCGGGCCAGTCCGCGCTCTGGTACGTCTCCGCCACGCCGGAGAGCACCTGGATCAACGACTGGAAGGCGCTGGCCCAGCACTACGCGAACAACCCCACCGTCATCGGCGCCGACCTGCACAACGAGCCGCACGCCGAGGGCACCAACCCCAACGCGACCGGCTCCTGCTGGGGCTGCGGCGACCAGGCCCGCGACTGGCGGCTGGCCGCCGAGCGGGCCGGCAACGCGGTCCTTTCGGTCAACCCCAACTGGCTGATCTTCGTGGAGGGCGTGAGCTGCCCGAGCGGCGGCCTGTCCAACGTGTGGGACGGCGATCCCACCAACGACGAGGACTGCGGCTGGTGGGGCGGCAACCTGTCGAAGGCGGGCCAGTACCCGGTACGGCTCAACGTGGCCAACCGCCTGGTCTACTCGCCCCACGACTACGCGACCTCGGTCTACCACCAGACCTGGTTCGACGCCCCCGACTACCCCGCCAACCTGCCGGCCATCTGGGACAAGTACTGGGGCTACCTCTACAAGCAGAACATCGCGCCGATCATGATCGGCGAGTTCGGCACCACCCTGGCCGCGAACGTGGACAAGATCTGGCTGCAGGAGCTCCTGAAGTACACGGGGACCGGGGTGAACGGGATGTCGTTCACCTACTGGTCGTGGAACCCGAACTCCGGTGACACCGGGGGCATCCTCAACGACGACTGGACCACCGTCAACCAGGCCAAGCAGGCCATCCTCCAGCCGTACCTGATCCCGCCGACCGGCGGCACCGGGCAGCCCTCCGACACGCCCACGCCCAACCCTCCCGGGCAGTGCACGGTGACGTACAAGCAGACGGGCTCCTGGCAGGGCGGCTTCCAGGGCGAGCTGACGGTGAAGAACACCGGCACCGGCACGATCAACAACTGGGCCGCCACCTGGACGTTCCCGTCGGGGGTGACGCTGGTCAACGGCTGGAACGCGGTGGTGACCCAGTCGGGCACCACGTGGACCGCCAAGGGCCCCGACTACGCCAAGAACCTCGCCCCCGGCGCGTCGGTCGCCGTCGGCTTCACCGCCAACGGCCCGGCCGCGCAGCCCGCCGGCGCCACCTGCTCCTGACCCATCCCACCGTCACGGGCTCCCGCCGTCGCGAGCTCCTGACCCTCCGCCGTCGCGGGCGGACGCGCTCCCGCCCGCGGCCCCCGAACGAGCGCCCGCCCCGCGATCCACGACCGAGCACCGCGGGGCGGGCGCTCGCCTGCCCTCCCCGACGGCCCTCCGCCAAGGACAGCGCCCCTCCCCGAAGGCACGGCGACCCCACGGCTGTCCCTCCCCCAAGGGACGACAACCCCCTACGGAGGGAAGGAGGGTTGACCACGGGTCCCACGTAGTGGATAACGGATTCCGACAAAGGGAGTAAACCTGCACTGTTACGGAGACCCCGATGGCAAGCGCGGCTTCTCCCGCATTGGTCGGGCGCGACACCCAGTTGCGGCTGCTCACCGGCGCCATCGCGGAGCCCCCCTCCGTCATCCAGGTGCAGGGCGAGGCGGGCATCGGCAAGACCAGGCTCGTCAGAGCGGCCATCGACCCCCTGCGTCAAAGCGGGCGGACCGTGCTGCTCGGCCACTGCCACCAGATCCGCGAGCCGCTCCCGTACGGCCCGGTGCTCGACGCGCTCCGGGACGTCGCCCCGGCGCTCCCGCCCCAGGACCGGCTCAGCCCGCTCACCGGCGTCCTGCGCGGCCACCTGCCCGAGCTGGCCGGCCACCTCCCGCCCGCCCCCTCGCCGCCGGCGTTCGACGACCCGCGGGCCGAGCGGCACCGGCTGTTCCGGGCCGTCCACGCGCTGCTGGCCGCGGCCGGTCCCGTCGTCCTCGTCGTGGAGGACCTGCACTGGGCCGACGACGGCACCCGTGACCTGCTGCGCTTCCTCACCGACCAGCCGCCCGACGGGCTGGCGCTGGTGGTGACGTTCCGGCGGGAGGAGCTGCCGGTGCCGGGGCTGCCGTTCGGGCACGCGTACCGGCGGACTCCCGGGGTGCGCGGCGAGGTGATCTCGCTGACCCCGCTCGACGTCGAGGGCGTGCGCAGCCTCACCGGCGCGCTGCTCGGCCGGTCGGCGCCGACCCCCGAGTTCGCCGCCCGACTGCACGAACGCACCGCGGGCGTGCCGTTCGTGATCGAGGAGGTGGTGCGCTCGCTGCTCGACGACGAGGGCCGCTTGCCCGAGCCGGACGCGCTCGACCGCATGGCCGTGCCGCTGCTGCTGCGCGAGGCGATGGCCGAACGGCTCGCCGGGCTGTCACCGGCCGCGCTGCGCGTCGTGCGCGCCGCCGCCGTCCTGGGGCTGCCCGCCGACGAGACCTTGATCGCTGCCGTCTCCGCGCCCACCCCGTCCGAGCCCGGGCTGGGCCAGGCGCTGGAGGCCGGCGTGCTGCTCGAGCACAAGGACGGCCAGTACGGCTTCCGCCACACCCTCGCCCAGCAGGCCGTCTACGACACGATCCCCGGCCCCGAGCGCCGCCAGATCCACCACCGGGCCATGACCGCGCTGTCCGGGCTCGACCTGCCGCCCCTCGTCCAGCTCGCCCACCACGCCCGCCGCGCCGGCGACTACGCGGCCTGGCAGCGCCACGGCGCCGCCGCCGCCGACCACGCCGCCGCGCTCGGCGACATCCCGCTCGCCGTCGAGGTGCTCGAAGGGCTGCTCGCCGACCCCAAGCTCCCCCACGACGCCCGCGGCCCGCTGGCGCTCAGGCTCAGCAGGGTCGCCGCCATCGGCCTGTCCCACCGCCGCGTCGTACGCATCCTGCGCCACCTGCTGTCGGACGACTTCCTGTCCCCGCAGGTACGCGGCCAGGCCCGGCTCAACCTGGGCGTGCTCCTGTCCAACCAGGCGGGCGCGGTCGCCGCCGGCCGCCAGGAGATCCTGGCCGCGCTCCCCGACCTGCACGACAGCCCCAGCCTGGCCGCGCGCGGGCTGGCCCTGCTGGCGATGCCCGCGTGGGGCGGCGAGCCGCTCTCCATGCACCAGGAGTGGATGGTCCAGGCGGAGAAGCTCCTCGACGACCGCGACCCCGAGCTGACCGCCGCCGTGCTGGTCAACAAGGTCACGTTCGCCATGCTGATCGGCGCGCCCGACGCCTTCGAGCTGGCCGGAGAGCTGCCGGTCAACGACCCGGCCCCGGCCGTGCGCCGCCAGGTGGCACGCGGCTACTCCAACCTGTACGACGCCGCGGTGGCGCTCGGGCACTACGCGGCGGCCGAGCGGTTCGCGGACCAGAGCAGGCGCATCGCCGAGGAGACCGGCGCGCTCTACCCGGAGTTCCTGCTGGAGATGTCGTCCATCCGGCTCGACCTGCTGACCGGCCGCTGGAAGGGGCTGCGCGAGCGCGCCGTCGCCGCCGTCGAGATGTCCTTCGAGGCGCCGCTGCTGGCGGTGGACGCCCGGCTGACGCTCGGCATGCTGGCCCTGGCCAGGGGCGAGTGGGACGAGGCTGGCGAGCACCTGGAGGCGGCCGGCGTACGCGACCTGGACTCGGGCTTCCTGCCCGTCGCCGCGGCGGCCTCCGGCGGGCTGGTGGAGCTGCACCTGACCCGCGACTCGCCGGAGTCGGCGCTGCGCGAGGCCGATCTGGCGGTGGGCCGGCTCCGGCGCAAGGGCGTGTGGGTATGGGGCGACCAGCTCGTGCCGGCCGCCGTCCTCGCACTGCTCAAGGCGGGCAGGCGGGGCGCGGCGGCGGATCTGGTGGCGGAGTTCGCGGCGGGGATCGAGGGCAGGAACGCGCCGTCCGCGGAGGCCGGGCTGGACGCGGCCAGAGGGGCGCTGGCCCAGGACGCGGAGGAGGCGGCCCGCCACCACGCCAGGGCCCGGAGCGCGTATGAGGCGATGCCGCGGCCGTACGGCGCGGCGCGGGCGGCCGAGGCCGAAGCGGTCGCGCGGTTCGCGTTCGGCGACCGGGCGCGGGCCGCCGACCTCGTCGCCGACGCGGGCGAGCGGTACGCGGCGCTCGGCGCCACCCACGACGCGGCCCGCTGCCGCCACCTGCTGCGCGAGATCGATCCGACCGGGGCGCGGCGCAGGGGCCGGCGGGGCCGCAGCGGGGTGCTGTCACCCCGGGAGAGCGAGGTGGCCAGGCTGGTCGCGCTCGGCCGGACGAACCGGGAGATCGCGGAGGTGCTGTTCCTTTCGCGCCGCACGGTGGACACCCACGTGGCCAGGGTGCTGCAGAAGCTCGGCGTGCGGACCAGGGCGGACGTGCGGGAGCCCCGGCCGGACGACCGGCCGGGGCTCGTGGAGAGCTAGACGGTGATGCTCCAGGAGTCGATGAAGCCGGTGTCACCGGCGTAGACGTCCTCGATGTCGAGCACCCAGGTGCCCGCCGCCTGCTGGCTCACCGGGACGGAGAACGTCCTGGTGCCGTACTGCGTGCAGGTCGTGCCGCCGTACCTGTCGACCGCGTACCAGGTGCCGCTCGGCCCGCGTACCCAGATGTCGAGGTCCTCCGCGCACGTGTGGCTGATCGTGATCGAGATCTGGACAGGTGAGGTCGCGGTGCCCGTCGCGGTGGAGGTGATCGAGCTCTGGGTGTTGTTGAAGTCGGTGATCGGATAGTTGGTGCCATTGGTGAACGTCCGGCCGCCCGAGGTGCTCTGGACGGTCAGCGCGTACGTCGCCGTGTGCGTGGCCGTCACACCGGTGCCCGTCACCGTGACGGTGTAGCTGCCGGCCGGGGTGGTGGCCGCGGTCGAGATCGTCAGCGTGGACGAGCCGCCCGAGGTCACCGAGGCCGGGCTGAACGCGGCCGTGGCGCCGGTCGGCAGGCCGCTGGCCGACAGGTTCACCGTCTGCGCGGTGCCCGCTGTGGTGGTCGTGCCGATCGTGGTCGTCGCCGCCGAGCCCGCCTGCACGGTGCCGGACGCGGGGCTGGCCGAGATCGAGAAGTCACGCGTCGGCGGGTTCGAGCTGACGGTGAGCGCGTACGTCGCCGTGTGCGACGTCGAGCCGGTTCCCGTGACGGTGATGTTGTACGTGCCCGCCGCCGTCGACGAGCCGACCGAGAGCGTCAGCGTCGAGGAGTTGCCCGAGGTCACCGACGACGGGCTGAAGCTCGCCGTGGTGCCGCTGGGCAGCCCGGACGCGCTCAGGGTCACGGTCTGGGCGCTGCCGGAGGTGGTCTGCGTGCCGACCGTGGCCGTCGCCGAGCCGCCGGGAGCCGCGCTGCCGGAGGTCGGGCTGAGCGAGATCGAGAAGTCGCTGGTCGAGGTGCCGCACGCGGGCTCGCCCGAGGCCGCCGCCACGCTGACCGCGCTCCACGCCGCCTTGGTGGTGTTGCACTGGGCGCTGTTGGCGCCGAACAGCTCGATCGCGGCCGCGACAGAGGCGGCGCGGACGTTCGTGTACCGCCAGGACGAGGTCTTGCGGGCCAGCGCGCCCATGTAGATCTTGCCGGCGTTCTGGATGCCGACACCGGTGACCGACGAGGGGCCGCCGGAGCAGATCGGGCTGGACGGCTTGCCGCCGCCGGGGTTGTTGCCCTCGGCCAGCAGGTAGAACCAGTGGTTCAGCGGGCCCGCCGCCGCGTGCACCTCGGTGCTCGGGATCGAGGACGACCAGCAGTTCGGGTCGCCGAGCGCGCTCGGGTTGTACATGTTCCGGATCGGCCCGTCGCCGACCAGGTCGACCTCCTCGCCGACCAGGTAGTCGGCCGGGTCGTTCGGGTTGGCGGCGTACGCCTCGGTGAGCGCGCCGAAGATGTCACCGGTGCCCTCGTTGATGCCGCCGTTCTCGTTGCCCGATCCGGCGCCGCCCGGGGTGGTCTGGAAGATCGCGTGCCCGAACTCGTGCGCCACGACGTCGATGGGGGTCGCCTGCCGGGCGTTGTCCTGGCTGTGGCCGAAGTTGGTGTAGCTGCCGTTCCAGTAGGCGTTCACGTCGGCGAGCCCGACCCGCGCGGGGAAGCCACGGCCGCTGCCGTTGATGCCGCTGCGGCCCAGCCAGTCGCGCAGCATGTCCCACTCGCGCTGCACGCTGTAGAGCGCGTCCACGCAGGCGGTCTCCAGGTTGGTGCCGCCGGCGTTGCCCCACGCGTCGTCGGTGCCGGTGTAGGCGCTGCCGTTCTGGCCGCCGCACTGGATGCCGGGCCTGGACGTGTCGGTCATCGAGTACGAGCTGCCGGAGCCGCTCGTCCCGATGGTGACCTGGCCGTAGTAGTAGCCGTTGCCGGTGCCGGCGCGTACGAGGTCGTACGAGTCGGCGATCTCACCGGTACGCGCGTCCACGAACACGTGCTGGATGCTCGGCTTGCCGTCGGAGATGCCGCTGACCGTGGCGTCCCAGGCCAGCCTCGGCTTCTCGCCCCAGGCCAGGACGACCAGGCGGGGCGCCGCGGTGTCGTCCACGCGCGAGAGCTTGGTCCTGGCGACCTCGGTGGCCTTGGCGGCGCTGACCGTGGCCCTGGTCGGCACGTCGCCCGGGGTCGGGCCCGTCGCCGCGACCGTGTCCCGGACGTTCCCCGCCGCGTCGGTGACCACGACGGCGTCGCCGCCGACCATCGGCAGGCCCTTGTAGGTGCGCTCGTACGACACGTAGAACATGTCGGCCGCGCCCGGGGTGACCGCCACGCGGCTGTAGGCCTCGTCGGGGCCCCGGGTGAGCTCGTCGAGCTGGCTGGAGACGGCCTTGTCGGCCACCTGTGCGGCGAGCGAGGCGGGGTCACCCACGCGCGCCGTCTGCTGCTGCTGCGGTGCGGCTCCCGGAGGGGCGGCGTTCGCGGGCGGCGTCTGTAACGCCAGTGTCGTGGCCGTGGCCACGCCGACGACCGCCGCGAGTAAGGCTTTGCGTTTCACGGCTGTGCTGCTCCTTTCGAAGATCTCCCTCGGGGTCGGCGCGCTTCGTGAGCGCACGACGGCCCGCGCGCCGCACGGGGATCGCCTCGGCGGCGGGATTGCAGGGAGATTGGGGGGTGGAAGCTAGCAGTGCTGTTGCGCCTTGATGCCGCGACGCTAAACGGTCACTCCCGACTGGGAAATACGTATACGCATCGGTAGGTATACCGATAATTCCGTTTCAACTGCTCAGTTGGGGGACAATCGTGGCGTGCAATTCGGCATCCTGGGCCCGCTCCAGGTGCGCTCCCCCGGTGGCGAGCCCCTGGCGATCGGCGGTCCGCGCCCGCGTGCCCTGCTCGCGTTGCTGCTGCTCGACGCCGGCCGGATGGTGAGCGTCGAACGGCTCATCGACGGCCAGTACGGCGACCGGCCGCCCACGGAGGCCGCCAACGCCATCCAGGCGCAGATCTCCCGGCTCAGGCGGAGCCTGCCGGCCGGCCTGATCGAGTTCCACGGGGCGGGATACCGGCTGGCGGTCTCGCCGGACGACGTGGACGCGCACCGGTTCGGGCGGCTGTCCCGCGAGGGGCGCAGGCTGCTGGCGGCCGGCCGACTCCCGGGAGCCGCCTCCTCGCTGAGGGAGGCCCTGGAGCTGTGGCGGGGGCCGGCGCTCGCGGACGTGGCGGACGCGCCGTTCGCGGGGCCGCAGGCGCTCCGGCTGGAGGAGCTGCGGGTGTCGGCCATGGAGGACCTGATGGAGGCCGAGCTGGGCCTGCCCGAGGGCAGCCCGGTGGCCGCGCTGCAGGACCTGGTGGCCGCGCATCCGCTGCGCGAGCGGCCACGCGGGCTGCTGATGCGCGCGCTGGAGGCGGCGGGGCGGCCGTCCGAGGCGCTGACGGTCTTCGACGAGACGCGCCGCCTGCTCGCCGACGAGCTCGGCACCGACCCCTCGCCCGAGCTGGCGGCCCTGCACCTGGCGATCCTGCGCGCCGAGCGGCACCAGGTCCGGCGGGTCGTGCCGCCGGCCCAGCTGAACCGGCTCGTCGGGCGGGAGGAGGAGCTCGCGCGGCTGGCCGCCCTGAGCGGCGTCCGCCTGGTGACGCTCGTCGGCCCCGGCGGCATCGGCAAGACCCGCCTGGCCATCGAAGCCACCCGCCTCCTCCACCCAGGGCCGGCCGCCACCGACGAACGCCCGGAGACGCCCACCACCGACCGGCCCCCGGGCACGACCGCCGCTGACGGGGGCGCGGTGCGGCGTGCCCAGGAGGCGTGTTTCGTGGACCTGTCGCTGGTGGACGGGACCGGGCAGGTGGCGGGCGCGGTGCTGGCGGCGCTCGGGTTGCGCGAGTCGGCGCTGCATGGGCTCCCCGACCCCACCGAACGCCTGGTGGCGGCGCTGGCCGAACAGGAGCTCCTCCTCGTCCTGGACAACTGCGAACACGTGCTCGCCGAGGTCGCCACCCTCGCCCGCCGCCTCCTCGCCGCCGCTCCCGACCTGATGATCATGGCGACGAGCAGGGAGCCGCTGGGCATCACCGGCGAGCACCTGGTCCCGCTGGCGCCCCTGCCCACCGACCCGGCCGTCACGCTGTTCGCCGAACGGGCGGCGGCGGTGCGGCAGGAGTTCGCGGTCGGGCCCGGCAACCTGGACGCCGTCCAGCGGATCTGCGCGGCGCTGGACTGCCTGCCGCTGGCCATCGAGCTGGCGGCGGCCCGGATGCGCACGTTCGGCGTGGAGGAGATCGCCACCCGGCTGGCCGAGCACGACAGGTTCAGGCTGCTGTCGCGCGGCGACCGTACCGCCCCCATGCGCCACCAGACGCTGCACGCCATCGTGGAGTGGAGCTGGAGCCTGCTCGACGCCGAGGAGCAGGCGCTGGCCAGGCAGTTCTCCGTGTTCGCCGGGGGTGCGAGCCTGGAGGCGGTGGAACGGGTGTGCGGCGCGGACAGCGCCGACCTGCTGGCCGATCTGGTGGACAAGTCGCTGGTCGAGACCGACGGCGAGCGCTACCACATGCTCGACACCATCCGCCTGTTCTGCGCGGAGCGGCTGGCGGAGGCGGGCGAGGAGGACCGGCTGAGAGCGGCCCATGCCGCCTGGTTCCTGGAGTTCGCGCGCCGCGCCGACGGGCACCTCTACAGCGCCGAGCAGCTCCGGTGGCTGGCCCTGCTCTCGGCCGACAACGCGAACCTGCAGGCGGCACTGCGGTGGGGCGTCGAGCACGACCCGCCGGGGGCGGCGCGGCTGGTGTCGGCGCTGGCCATGTACTGGTGGCTCAGCGGGCGGCGGGGGGAGGCGACCCCGCATGTCGTGCGCCTCCTCGACGCGACAGGGCCCGAACTGGCCGAGGAGTACGTGCTGGTGGTGCTGCACGCCGTACCCGACGCCGGATCGCCGCACTGGAAGCAGGCCCGCGCGGTCATCGAGTCGCTCGACGGGCCGATGCGGTGCCCGTTCGGCCCGGCCTTGTGGGGAATGATCGTGGGGCCGCCGGAGCCGCAGGGGCTGGCCGGGCGAGTGCTCGCGTCCGACCCGTGGAGCAGAGCACTCGATCGGCTCGGCCGCGCGCTGCTGGCGTTGATGAGTGGCGGGGTCGCGGTAGCGGAGCAGGAGCTGGAGTGGGTGCTCGCGGAGTTCGGCTCCATGGGGGAGCGCTGGGGCAAGGCGCAGGGCCTCGACTGGCTCGGGGTGATCGCGAGCTGGCGCGGTGAGTGGGGACGGGCCATGGCACTGTGGCAGGACGCGGTCGCCCTGCTGGAGGAGCTGGGCGCGGTGGAGGAGTTGGTGGACGTGCTGGGCCGGCGGGCCGACGCGCGCCGGCGGGCCGACGACGTCCGGACGGCACGCGCCGACTCCGAGCGGGCCGGGGAGCTGGCGCGCCGGCTGGGGCGTCCAGAGCTGGTGGCGGCGGTTCACTTGCGGCTGGGCGAGATCGCCCGGTCCGAGGGCGACCTCACAGAGGCCGGCCGCCTGCTCCACGCGGCCCTGGCCGCCTCGGGGAGCGGGGGGTTCACGTCCACGGGGTTCAGGTCGCACGTGCTGACGGCGCTCGGCCGCCTGGCCGAGGCGACCGGCGACGCCGCCGAGGCCACGCGCCGGCACGCGGAGGCCCTGGCCATGGCGCTGAAGTCGCCGCTGACCATCGACCTCGCCGACGCCGCAGAAGGTCTAGCGGGCCAGTGCCTGCTGGACGCCACGGAAGACCCGGCGGGCCGGCAGCTGGACGGCGCGGCGGCGGGCAGCGGACCGGCGGAGCGGGCGGCGGTGCTGCTGGGTGTGGGGGTGGCGCTGCGCGGCATGGCCGTGGCCGGGGATCGGGACGTCGCCAGGATCGCCGCCACCGCCACGGAGGTCCTCGGGCCCGCGGGATTCGCGGCGGCGTACTCCAAGGGGGCGTCGATGAGTAGGGACGACGCGCTCGCCATGCTGCTCGCGACCGCGAGCCCGGACCGCTGACCCAGCCGCTGACCCAGTCGCTGACCCAGTCGCTGACAGGGCCCGCCCCGGCTGTCAGCCGGCAGTCGCCCCGCTGTCAGCGGCGCTCGCGAAGCTGACGGACATGAAGAACACCAACGTCCTCATCTCCGGCGCCAGCATCGGCGGCCCCGCCCTCGCCCTCCTGCTCTCCCGCTACGGCTTCAACGTCACCGTCGTCGAGAAGGCCCCGTCGCTGCGCCCCGGCGGCCAGGCCGTCGATTTCAAGAGCCACACCCACCGCACCGTCCTGACCCGCATGGGGGTGCTCAAGGACATCGAGGCGCTCCAGACCGGCGGCGCCGACCAGGTGATCGTCGACGCGAACGGCCACAAGGTGACGGTCATCCCCGGCGAGTTCATCAGCGGCGAGCTCGAGATCAAGCGCGGCGACCTGTCCAGGGTCTTCTACGAGAAGACGGCGGCGAGCTGCGAGTACGTCTTCGGCGACTCGATCACCTCGCTCACCGAGACCCCCGGTGGCGTGCACGTCACCTTCGAACGCTCCGCCCCCCGCACGTTCGACCTGGTGGTGGGGGCGGACGGCATCCACTCCAACGTCCGCCGCCTCGTCTTCGGCCCCGAGGTCGACCACGTCAAGCACCTCGGCTACTACTACGCCCTGGTCGACGTCGAGGGGGACTTCGGCACGGTCTCGAAGATGTACAACGAGCCCGGCAGGATGGCCGCCGTCGGCGGGCCGAAGGCGCCCGCGTTCTTCGTCTTCGCCTCCGAGCGCCTCGACTACGACCGGTACGACATGCGGCAGCAGAAGGACCTGCTGACCCGTGCCTACGCGGGCATGGGCTGGCAGGGCCCGGCGCTCATGGAGGCGGTGCGCCGCTCCCCGGACGTCTACCTCGACTCCATCAGCCGGACCTCCATCGACCGCTACAGCCAGGGCCGCGTGGTGCTGCTCGGCGACGCCGCGTACGGCAACACTTTGGCCGGCTTCGGCACGGGCCTGGCCGTGGTCGGCGCGTACGTGCTCGCGGGCGAGCTCAAGCGGGCCGGTGGCGATCACCGCGTGGCCTTCGCGCAGTACGAGGAGCAGATGCGCGGATACGCCAAGGTCGCCGAGAAGGGCACTGCGGGCCCCTTCCTCGCCCCCCGCACCCCGAAGGGGATCCGGATGCGGAACTGGCTGTTCAAGTACAACTTCCTGTTCGGTTGGATGATGAAGATGACCGACAAGTTCGCGAACGACATCGTGCTGAAGGAGTACTGAACCTTTCGCGCATCTGCCGCATCCAACCCACACATGAACAAGATTCAGCAGCTTGCCGCCCTGTCCGTGCTGCCCGTCGCCGCGGTCTTGATCGCCCTCCCCGCCCAGGCCGCGGAGCGCCCCGCCTGCCCCGTCCCGACGAAGGCGGAGGTGAAGCGGTCGGGCGACGACAAGGTCGACCAGCCGGCCAGGGGCGCCACCGCCATCAAGGGGGTCCGCGTCAACTACATCCCGAAGGGCTTCACGTACGGCGGGGTCGTCATCAGCAAGCACGACGGCATCAGCGAGTACGGCTACCAGTGGGGGGACGACCGCCCCAACGCGGACATCAAGCAGCGCTCACTCTGGGTCAGGGTCGTGTGCTGGCCGAAGGCGAGCAAGCCGGCGCAGCTCAAGAACGGGCCGTTCGACATGGGGACGTTCTCCGGCGACACCAAGACCGTGAAGATCGGCGGCCGTCAGGTGCTCACCCAGGAGGGTGACGGCGCGCTCGGCGACGGCCGGTACGCGGGCTGGGTCGAGCGCAAGGGGGTCGTCGTCACCGTGATGGCCAGCACGCCCCTCGTCCCCGAGCTGTCGAAAATCATCGAGGGGATCAAGCTCTGAGCAGGCCGACCCCGCCGTCGATGCGCAGCTGCGGGGGGCCGTCCAGAAGGGGGATGTGGGGCTCGTCGTCGCCGATGTGCCAGTCCTGGACGGGCACCAGGCCCGGCCCGATCAGCTCGAACCCGTCGAACAACTCCAGCACCTCGTCCCGCGTCCGGAACCGCGCCTGCGCGGGGGTGCCGGCCGTCGCCATCGTGAGCTGGGCGATCGCCTCGGGGGCGCTTTCCGCCATCCCGTGGGTGGCCACCAGACAGCTGCCCGGCACCATGCGCTTCCTGAAGGCGGCCACGATGCCGCCGGGGTCCTCCTCGTCCATGACGTAGTGGAGCACCCCGACCATCAGCACGCACACCGGCTGTTCGAAGTCGATCAGGCCGGTGACGCTGGGGTCGGAGAGCACGTCTTCGGGGCGGCGCAGGTCGGCCTGGATGCTGGCGACGCCCGGCGAGTCGGCGAGCAGCACCTGCGCGTGCAGCCGCACCACCGGGTCGTAGTCCACATAGACCACCCGGCAGGCCGGGTTCACCGAGCGGACGGTCTCGTGGATGCTGGGCGAGGTCGGGATGCCGGTGCCCAGGTCGATGAACTGCCGCAGGCCCTGCTTCGCCAGATGGCGGACGGCCTCGACCTGGAACCTGCGGTTGGCCCTGGCAACTAGACGGGTGTCCGGGGCGACCGCGAGGAGTTTCTCCGCCACTGCCCGGTCGACCGCGACGTGGTCCTTGCCGCCGAGCAGATAGTCGTACACCCGGGCGGAGCTGGGAACCGTCGGGTCCACTCCGGGCGGAACGCGTTCTAGCTCGGTCACTGGGGGCCGTCTCCTTCCACGCGTGCGACTCCGAACGCCATACTACTCGGCAGTCCCGCACGTAATAGGGCAGATTACGCAGGCAACCTCAAGCCGGGACGGGCAGCCCGAACAGAACAGGTTCTGCCCTGCCCGCCGATCAGGAGAAGCGGGCCAGGAGCCCCTCGGCGGCGGCGAAGCCGGCGACCACGTCGGCCGCCGTGCGCCGCTCGCGCACCATGCCCACGGCCTGCCCCGCGTAGATGCAGGCCGTGTCGAAGTCGCCTTCGGCCCGCGCCGCCGCCTGCCGGGCCGGGGCGTCGTCGTCCGCGGCCAGCTCGTCCTCCCGCCCGGCCCACCGGTCGAAGAACGCGTTGCGCAGTGCCCGCCCGCCGAACTCGGGCGGCCAGTCCAGGCGCTGGGCGATGTCGAAGACCCGCCCGTACGCGGTGCCCGTCTCCTCGGCCGCCAGCAGGCGCTCGGTGGCCGTCTCCGACAGGGCCGTCTCCGCACACCCCATGAAGGCCGTCCCCACCCAGGCCCCTGCGGCACCGGCGGCCAGCACGGCGGCGAGCCCGCGGGCGGTCGAGATGCCGCCCGCCGCGAGCACCGGGACGCTCACCGCTTCGAGCACGCTCTGCAGCAGCGGCAGCGTGCCCACCGCGTCGCGCCCGTGACCGCCCGCCTCGGCCCCGCGCGCCACCACCGCGTCCACCCCGGCCTGCTCGGCGGCGCGGGCCTCGTCGGTCGTGCCCGCCTGGGTGACGACCGTGATGCCCGCCTGCCGGAGCTCCTCCACATAACGTGCGTACGGCCCGAAGCTCACGGAGACGATCGTGGGCCGGAGCTCGAGCACGGCGTCGAACTGGGCCGGGTTGCCGGCCAGCGCCCAGGCCATGAGCCCGATCCCGTACGGACCGCCGCCCGCGACGGCGGCCTCCTTGGTGATCCACTCACCCGTGGCCGCGGCGGCGACCCCGATCATGCCGAGCGCGCCCGCCTCGGAGACGGCGGCGGCCAACCGGCCCGCGCCCACCCCCGCCATCGGCGCCCCCACCACGGGCACCGCCAGGCCGAACCGTTCGGTAAGCCATGTGCGCAAGGTCATCTCCCCATAGAAAACCCCTGTTGGGACCAGTCTTCCAGGCCTTCCCGACCCCCGGACCGGAAAATACAGCCGGATGACCGATGCGCTCGCGGCACACACCTGTGCATCCTGGTGGGGAACGGCTTTCGTTCCGCAGCGGAGAGGAGTCACGAGGGCATGGACAACGCGGCAGGCCGCCCGACCGTGATCTTGGACAATGGCGTGGTCGGCAGGGTCATGCTGGCACATCCCTCCAGGCGCGACCTCGTGCTCGTGCTCGGCATGGACGGCACCCTGCTCAGCTGCCAACTCGACGACATCGCCTGTGTGGTCGGGGGCAAGCCCCTCTGCCGCGACGGCTGACCGGCGGGCCGGAGGTTCTAGGCACCGGTCACGATGCCGCCGATCAGGCTCGCGGCCGCGAAGTCGTTGGTGAGCCGGTTCTTGGTGAGCGCGAACGCGGTGCCGGTCGCCGTGTCGGCCCAGGCCGCGCTGCCGCCCGCCCCGGGCACCCCGAACACCGTCGGGCTCGCCTCGGCGGTCGAGCCCGGGCCTCCGATGCCGTACCCGAGCCCCCAGGTCGTCGGCATGCCGAACACCTCGTCGAGCCCGCTGGAGGCCACCGCCGTCACCTCGCGCAGCCGGCCGGACGGGATCAGCCGCGTCCCGTCCACCTCGCCGAGCAGCGCGGCGTACATCCGCGCGATGGCCCGGGCCGAGGTCTTGCCGCCCGCGGGGATGTCGGAGGACAGGTAGTCGCCGCGGCTGCCCAGCTCGGCGGTCGGCATCAGCGTCATCGGCCCCGCCTTGAACATCGGCAGGTCCGCCGGCATCTCGCCCCACGCCGCCGGGTCCACCGGCGCGTCCTCCAGCCTGGCCAGCCGGTGGTGCTCGGTCTCCGGCATCCCGAAGTAGAGCTCGTCGGCCACACCCAGCGGGCCCGCCACGTCCTCCAGCAGCACCTGCGAGATGGGCTTGCCGGTGACCCGCCGGACGATCTCACCGACCAGGAACCCGAACGTGTACGCGTGGTAGCCCACCTTCGTGCCCGGCTCCCACCACAGCTCGGCGTCCTCCAGCGCGGCGACCATCTTGTCCCAGTCGCAGACGTCCTCAGGCGTGGTGTCGAGCGGCACCCCCGGCACGCCCGCCGTGTGCGACAGCACGTGGCGTACGGTCACGCCCTGCTTGCCGTGCCGCCCGAACTCCGGCCACAGCTCCGCCACCGGGGTGTCATAACCGAACAGCCCTCGCTCGGCCAGCACATGAGCCACGGTCGCGGTGGCGCCCTTGCCGATCGAGAAATTGTAGAAAGGCGTGTCAGCCGTGACGGGCCGCCCGGTCCCGGGGTCGGCTACGCCCGCCACCACATCCACGACCTGGACGCCGTCACGATAGACGGCCACCTGGAGCCCGCGCTCCGCGCCTGACTCGACGAGCCCGTCGGCGGCTTCCTGCACCTGCTGCTGAAGATCACTCATGTCCTGCTCTGTCCTTTTCATCGGTGGAACTAGACGGTACCGTACCCACACAAGTACGGAACTGTCTAGTACTGTGTTCTCGTCGAAGGGCGAAGGGATGGGCATGGCACCGGAAGAGGACGGCCGCACGGCACGCAAGCGCAGGCAGATCATGGATGCGGCCCGGCCGGTGTTCCTGCGCAACGGCTACGTGGGCGCGAGCATGGACGAGGTGGCGGCGCTGGCGTCGGTCTCGAAGCAGACCGTCTACAAGCACTTCACCGACAAGGAGCAGCTGTTCACGAGCATCATCCTCGACACGACGACCCAGGTCGAAGGGCTGGCCAAGCTCATCACCGCTGCGCTCGACGACAGCGAGGACCTGGCGAAGGACCTGGGCGAGTTGGCCCGCCAGTTCCTCGGCGCGCTCATGCGGCCCGACGTGCTCCGCCTGCGCCGGCTGGTGATCGCCGAGGCCGACCGGTTCCCCGACCTCGGCCGCACCTGGTACCAGCAGGGCTTCGAGCGCTCGCTGGAGACCCTGGCCGCCGCCTTCGACCGCCTGGCCACCCGTGGCCTGCTCCGCCCGGACGACCCCGAGCTGATCGCCCAGCACTTCGTGGGCCTGCTGCTGTGGGTCCCGGTGAACAAGGTCATGTTCTGGGGCGGCGGCGACCACTACACCGAGGCCGACCTCGAACGGCTCTCCGAGTCCGCCGTCGCCGCGTTCCTGCGCGCGTACGGGGCCGCCCCGATCGACGGGGCTAGGTCAGATATTTCCTGAGCCCGGCGGCCAGGGCCACGGCCATGCGCTCGCGGAAGCCGGGGTCGGACATCTTGGCCGCGTCGCCGCGGTTGCGCATGTTGCCGCACTCGATGAACACCGCGGGGCGCACGGAGAGGTTGAGCCCGCCCAGGTCGGTGCGGGTCTGCAGCCCGTCCACGCCGGTGTAGGTGGCGTACGGCAGGCCCGTGCCGTCCCGGTAGGCGTTCCTGATGTCCACCCCGAGGCGCCGGGACGGCTTGATGATCTGGTCGTTGTGCCCGGAGACCAGCCCCGGCATGATCACGTGGAAGCCGTGCCCGCTCGGCGCGGCGCCGTCGCCGTGGATCGACAGGACCGCGTCCGCCCTGGCCTCGTTGCCGATGGCGGCCCGCTCGGTGACGCACGGGCCGACGCCCTTGTCGTCGGGCCTGGTCAGCACGACCTTGGCGCCCATCTTCTCCAGGATCGGCCTGAGCCGGCCGGCGACGTCCCAGGTGAAGGCGTGTTCGGGGTATCCGGCGTTCGTCTGCGTGCCGGTCGTGTTGCAGGGCTTCCTGCCGGTGATGATGTCGACCGGGCGGTTGATCTCCGCGGGGTGCGCGGCGTTGCCGCCGTTGTGGCCGGGGTCGATCACCACGATCTTGCCCGAGAGCGCGCCTCCGGCCGGCGTCCGGCTCGCGGACGGCGCCGCGGGCAGCGCCGCCTCCTGCGAAACGGGCACGGCGGTGCCGCACGCCGTGGTCAGCGCGGCCAGCGTGACGACCGCCACGAATCCGGTCCGGTACGCGCACATGATCCCGACCGTACCGGCTGCCGCAGGGCAAACCCAAGACCCGCCTGACCTGCGCGTTCGTGTCGCAGCACAGGTTTCCGGCACCCGAGAATTCCTCATTTTTTTATCTGGCACTTTACCCAAAATCACCATTTTTCCGGACTTAGGGATAAATGGGCCTACCCGGGCGATCACGTTCTTGGTAGATATTTCCGCTGGCGGCCGAACGCCGCCGACCAAAAGCGGGTTGTCCTTTTAAGGCGATAGTGAGCGGACCGATTCAAGGTGCTTGCCGATGATTTCTTCCTCGTCTCATGGGACACGACCGGCACGGGCAAACCCCGCCTCCACGTGCAGGGCGTCGCGCTCGGCCTGGCGGGTGCCCTGATCGGCGAACTCGTGCTGCACCAGAGAATCGCCGTGCGCGGCGTGCGACTGGACGTGATCGACTCCGAGGACGTCACGGACAAAGTGACCAATCGGGTGCTGGCCGATATCGGGGATTCGCCGCACCACACCGACGTGCGCACGTGGCTGGCGTATCTGGCGCAGCGCTCGGTCGATGACGTGGGCGCGCGGTTGGTCGACGCCGGACTGCTGGAGCGCGAGGCCCCCAAACTGCTCAGGCGCAAGCCGCCCCGGTTCTTCTCCACCGACTTCAGCAAGGCCATGTGGCCCGCGACCCGGCTGCGGCTGGCGCTGGTCCGGCACTGGCCGCTGTCGCCGCAGGACATGGCGCTGGCCACGCTGGTGGACGCGTGCGACATGACGGAAACTGTGCTCGACGATCCGGCCGACCGGCGGGTGGCCCGCCGGTACCTGACCACGCTGCCGGCCTCGATGCCCCAGCCACTGCGCGACCTGAGCCGCCAGGTGAGCGCCGCCGTCGGCGACGCCGTACTGACCTACCGCACCTGAACACCCCCCACACCCGGAGGAATCCGATGCTTCCCGTGAAGTCCGGGCCCGACCTCGTCGCCGGCGCGCTCGCCGCCGACCGGCTGGGCGCGCCCTCGGTCGTCTACTTCGTGCTCTCCGCCGCGGCGCCGCTCACCGTCGTCGCGGGCGTGGTCACCACCGCGTACGCGGTCACCGGGATCACCGGGCTGCCCGTCGCGTTCCTGGTGGTCGGGGTGGTGCTGGCGGTCTTCGCGGTCGGGTACGTGGCGATGGCCCGCCACATGGCCAACGCGGGCGCGTTCTACACCTACATCAGCCGCGGCCTGGGCCGGCCCGCGGGCATCGCGGCCGCCTGGGTGGCGCTCATCGCGTACAACGCGCTGCAGGTGGGCCTGTACGGCGCGTTCGGGACGGCGGCCACGCCGCTGCTGGAGCGCTGGCTGGGCCTCACGCCACCCTGGTGGCTGGTCGCGCTGGTCGCGTGGGCGCTGGTCGCGGCCCTGGGCCTGATGCGGGTGGACGTGAACGGCCGCCTGCTGGCCGTGCTGCTGACCGCCGAGGTGGCGGTCATCCTGCTGTTCGACTTCGCGGACCTGGCCCACCCGGCGGCCTCCGGGTTCTCGATGGAGACGCTGTCGCCGGGCGCGCTGTTCGCGCCCGGCGTGGGGGCGCTGCTGGTGATCGCGACGCTGGGGTTCGTCGGGTTCGAGTCGTCCGTGGTGTTCTCGGAGGAGAGCCGGGAGCCGCGCCGTACGGTCCCGCTGGCCACCTACTCGGCCGTGGCGATCATCGCGGCCGTGTACGCGCTGTCGTCATGGGCGATGACGGTCGCCACCGGGCCCGCGGACATCGTGGCCGTCGCGAACCGCGACCAGGCCGACACCATCTTCAAGCTGGCCGGGGCGCACCTGGGCGACGCAGTGGTGGACATCGCCAGGGTGCTCTTCGTGACCAGCCTGTTCGCGGCGATGATCTCGTTCCACAACACCACCGCCCGCTACTTCTTCGCGCTCGGGCGCGAGCGGCTGCTGCCGGCCGTCTTCGGCCGGACGCGGGCACGCAGCGGAGCGCCCAAGGCGGGCTCGATCGCCCAGAGCGTGTTCGGGCTGGCGGTCATCCTGGTCTACGCGGCGCTCGGGCTCGACCCGCTGGTGCAGCTGTTCTTCTACGGCGGCTCGTTCGGCGGGTTCGGGGTGCTGCTGCTGATCTTCGTGACGTCCGTCGCGGTGATCGTCTTCTTCGTCAGGGAGCCGGGCGGGGAGACCCTCGCGCGGCGGGTGATCGCTCCGGTGCCCGCCGCGCTCGCGCTGGCCGTGATGGTGTGGCTGGCGGTGACGAACTTCGCCGCACTGCTCAACGTACCCGAGAGTGATCCGTTGACCTGGATTCTGCCCGGTGTTTACGGGGTAGCTGCGGTAATTGGGGTGATTTGGGCGTTCATCCTGCGTGCCGGACAACCCGCCGTTTACTCACTGGTCGGGATGGGCGCCAAGGCGGCGACCGCCCAGGACGGTATCTGACAGAACGAGAGGAGCCTGGGCGATGAAACAGCAGACGTGGGCGATGCGGCCGGTCATCCGCCACGCGACGGCGGACGACGCGGGACGGGTGGCGGAGCTCATCGCGACCGCGTTCTCCGGGCTGAGGGTGGTGCACTACCTCGTGCCGGAGCGCAGGGAGCGGCACCGGGTCATGACCGCCAACTTCCGGATCCTCGTCGACCACGCCGTCGAGCACGGGGAGATCCACCTCATCGACGACGGGCCCGCGGTGGCGGTCTGGTTCCCGCGCACCGCGCCGCTGCCCGAGCCGCCCGACTACGACCGTCGCCTGGCCGAGACGACGGGCGAATGGGTCGAGCGCTTCCGCGTGCTCGACGAGTTGTTCGAGGCGCACCATCCGGCGGAGCCGTACCACCATCTGGCCTTCCTGGCGGTGCACCCGGACCGCCAGAACGAGGGGCTCGGCTCGGCGCTGCTGCGCTACCAGCACGCCCGGCTGGGCGGCGTGCCCGCGTACCTGGAGGCCAGCGACCCGCGCAACCGCGACCTGTACGCGCGCCACGGCTACCGGCAGAGCGAGCCGTTCGCGCTGCCGGACGGGACGCTGTTCTGGCCGATGCGCCGCCCCGCCTGAAAGTTTCACAGTTTCCGCAGGCCGTTGACGGGACGGCGACGGGAAAGGAGGATCGGAGGGCTCCGATTGGGAGCGCTCCCAACCCCTGAGGACCTCCATGACCCGAAGCCGGGCCGCCTTACTGGCCCTCCTCACCATGGTCGCCCTGTCCCCCGCCACGACGGCACTGGCGGACGAGGGACCCGAGCAGATCGTGAACGGCACCTTCGACTCCGGAACCGCCCCCTGGTGGAGCACCGGCAACACCACCGTCGCCATAGACGCGGGCCGGCTCTGCGCCGACATCCCCGGCGGCACCGCCAACCCGTGGGACGTGATCATCGGCCAGAACGACATCCCGCTGGTGGCGGGCGACACGTACGCGTACCGGTTCAGCGCCTCGGCGACCCCCGCCAAGGTCGGCAAGGCGCTGATCCAGCTCCCGGTGGACCCGTGGACGCAGTACCTGTCGGCGAACCCGGAGCTGAGCGTCTCGGGCAACGACCACTCCTACACGTTCACCGCCCCCGTGTCGCTGCCGAACTCCCAGGTCGTCTTCCAACTGGGCGGCAGCGCCGAGCCATGGAGGTTCTGCATGGACAACGTGTCGCTCAAAGGCGGCGCCGAACCCGAGGTGTACGAGCCGGACACGGGCCCGCGCGTCCGCGTGAACATGGTCGGCTACCTCCCCCAGGGTCCCAAGAACGCCACCGTGGTCACCGCCGCGACCACGGCCCTGGACTGGGAGCTCAAGAACGCCGACAAGCAGACGGTCGCCAAGGGCCGGACCACCCCCAGAGGCGTGGACGCCAGCTCCGGCCAGAACGTGCACACGCTCGACTTCGGCTCCTACCGCAAGCCCGGCAAGGACTACACGCTGACGGCCGACGGTGAGACGAGCCGGCCGTTCGACATCGCCGCGGACATCTACGACCGGCTCCCCACGGACGCGCTGAAGTTCTACTACACCCAGCGCAGCGGCATCGAGATCCTCGACAGCCTCCGGCCCGGCTACGCCCGGCCCGCCGGGCACGCCGGCGTCGCGCCGAACCAGGGCGACGTGAGCGTCCCCTGCCAGCCCGGCGTCTGCGACTACTCCCTCGACGTCAAGGGCGGCTGGTACGACGCCGGCGACCACGGCAAGTACGTCGTCAACGGCGGCATCTCGGTCTACCAGCTCATGGCCGCGTACGAGCGGGACAGGGCGGCCTTCAAGGACGGCCAGCTCGCCATCCCGGAGAGCGGCAACGGCAGGCCGGACATCCTGGACGAGGCCCGCTGGGAGCAGGAGTTCCTGCTGAGCATGCAGGTGCCGGAGGGCAAGCCGTTCGCGGGCATGGCCCACCACAAGATCCACGACCGGAGCTGGACGGGCCTGCCGCTGCTGCCGCACCTGGACCCGCAGCCGCGCGAGCTGCACCCCACCTCCACGGCCGCCACGCTCAACCTCGCGGCCACGGCGGCCCAGGCGGCCAGGCTGTTCGCCCCGTACGACCCGGCGTTCGCGGCCAGGAACCTCAAGGCCGCCCGCAGGGCGTGGGCCGCGGCCAAGGCCAACCCGGCCAGGTACGCCGACCCGAACGACGGCACCGGCGGCGGCGCCTACAACGACGCCGACGTGAGCGACGAGTTCTACTGGGCGGCGGCGGAGCTGTTCATCACGACGGGCGAGAAGGAGTTCAAGGACTTCGTGCTGGCCTCGCCGCACCACACGGGCGACATCTGGCGTGACCGGGGCTTCGACTGGGGCAACACCGCCCAGCTCGGCCGCCTCGACCTGGCCACGGTGCCCAACGCGCTCCCCGACCGGGCGCGCGTGCGGCAGTCCGTGGTCGAGGGGGCCGAGAAGTATCTGGCGGTCCAGCGGGCGCACCCGTACGGGCTGCCGTACAACCCGCCGGACTTCGACTGGGGCTCGAACAACCTGGTGCTGAACAACCTGGTCGTCCTGGCCACGGCGTACGACCTGACCGGCCACGAGAAGTACCGGGCGGCCGTGCGCGAGGGCATGGACTATATTCTCGGCCGCAACGCGCTCAACCAGTCGTACGTGACCGGCTACGGCGAGGTGGCCTCGCACAACCAGCACAGCCGCTGGTACTCCCACCAGCTCGACCCGGCGCTGCCCAACCCGCCGCGCGGCACGCTGGCCGGCGGCCCGAACTCCGGCATCCAGGACCCGCTCGCGCAGCGGTTGCTGAAGGGCTGCAAGCCGCAGTTCTGCTACATCGACGACATCGAGTCGTGGGCGACGAACGAGCTGACCATCAACTGGAACTCCCCGCTGGCCTGGGTCTCCGCGTTCCTGGCCGACAAGAGCGGGCGGTCCGACTGCCGGGTGCGCTACACGGCGCACGGTTCGGGCCAGTTCACCGGCCAGATCGTGATCGAGAACACCGGCAGGCAGACCGTGGACGGCTGGGCCCTGCGCTGGTCCTTCCCTGGCGGCCAGCGCGTCCGGCAGGACTGGGGCGCGGCGCTGTCGCAGTCCGGCTCGGTGGTGACGGCCACGAGCTCCGGCAAGATCAAGCCGGGCAGGTCCGTGACGTTCGGCTTCGTGGCCACGAACCCCTCGGGCCCCAACCCGTCCCCTGAGGTCTTCCACCTGAACGGCGAGCGCTGCGGATGACCCCGCCCGTCCGGCGGCCTCTCCGCGAGAGGCCGCCGGACGTTGCGGACGCTCCGTTGAACGGAATAATCTGGGCCATGCCCAGGGGAACCTCAGAAGTCAGCGAGCCGATGTTCTTCGTGCTCGCCGCCCTACGCGCCGGCCCGCTGCACGGCCACGCGATCAGCAAGTCGATCAAAGAACTGTCGGGCGGGCGGGTCCAGCCGTCGGTCGGCACCCTCTACGGCATCCTGGAGCGCCTGAACGAGCGCGGCGTGATCACCGTGGACCGGGAGGAGACGGTCAACGGCCGCAACAGGCGCTACTTCCGGATCACCGACGAGGGACGGACCCTGGTCGAGGCCGAGGCCAGGCGCATGCAGGAGGCCGCCTCCCTCGTGCTGCGCCCCATCACATGACCGCCACCGTGCCCCAGCCCATGACGTCCCTCGAACGGCGTTACCGCCGGTTACTGCGGGCATACCCGAGGCAGTATCGCGCGGCGCACGGCGACGAGCTGGTCGACGTCCTGCTGGAGTCGGCCGGCCCCGGCAGGAACGTCCCGGTGCCCAAGGAGGCGTGGGGCCTGCTGGTGGGCGGCGTGCGCAGCCGGATCGTCCACCTGGCGACGGGCAGCGCGTGGGAGGACGGCCTACACCTGGGCATCACGGCCGTGGCCGCCGCGAACCTGGCGGCACTGCTCCCCTACGCGGGCGCGGTGCCGCTGTGGACGCTGCTGTCGGCGCTCGCGCTGCTGGCCGTCCTGCGCGGACGGCTGCCGGTGGCGTTCCCGCTCACGCTCGTCGCGGGTGTGAAGGCGGTCGCGGTCGCGGGTGGCTGGCAGATGTTCGAGCCGACGCTGATGCCGGTGTACCCGTCGGTCCTCACCGGGCGTGCCCTGTTCCAGGACAGCAGCCCCTTCGCCGTGGCCTTCGGGTACGCGGTGGTGCTGCTCGGGCTGCTGGTGCTCATGGCGAGAAGGCGGGAGACGCCGCGGATCCGGTCATGGTGGTGGCCGGCGGCCGTGGTGGCCGTCGCGTGGGCGGGCCCCCAATGGATGGAGGAGGGCACCTGGTATCCGCTCAGCCTGAGCCGGCTGGCGACGGAGGCGGCGGTGTTCGGGCTGGCCATAGCGGGCTGCTATCTGGCGCGCGACCACCGGTGGGCGCTCGCGTCGGGCATCTACCTGCTGGTGAGATCGGTCGAGCTGTCCATGAACGCCGATTCCCTGACCAGGCAGCACCTGGCCTACTGGGGCGTGCTGGCCGTGCTGGCCCTCGGGGCCGCCTCCGTGCCGTTCCGGAAGCGGCGGCACTGCCTGGATTGACCATGCTCCGTTAAACGGAGTATGGTCTCTCGCCATGACGAGGAAGACGCTGCCTACCGCGCTGCTCGCCCTGGCCGTCCTCTGCGGCTGCGGGGGCGCCGCAGAGACCGCCGCCGCCCCGCCCTCCCCCAGCGCGGCGGCGGCAGCCAAGGACAAGAAGCACCAGCTCGAAGCGGCCAAGGCCGACTGCATGAAGCAGAAGGGCTTCAAGTACGTCGCGTGGGTGAAGCCGGAGCAGCCCCAGAGCGACGAGGACCGCCGCCGGGACGCGGGCGACTACCAGGCCATGAAGAAATATCGCGAAAAATACGGCTTCGGGGTCTTCGCCGAGTTCATCTACCCCAAGGAGATGAACGCCCCGGCGGCCCAGAGAGAAAGCCCCAATCAAGATCCGAACATGAAGATCCAAGAGGCGCTCTCCGAGGCTCAACTGGGCGCCTACCACAAAGCCAAGGACGCCTGCATGGTCACGGCGGGCAAGCAGGTCCTCGGCGTGACCTTGAAGTCGAGCCTCGACTACTACAACCAGATAGCCCTGACCAGGAAGCGCGCGACCGCCGCCACGCTCGACAGCGACCCCAAGCTGGTGGAGCTGGCCGGCGCCATGGCCACCTGCCTGAAGGGCAAGGGCTACGCCGTCACCGACACCGGGCCGACGGCCATGGCCAAGCGCGGCCAGGACGCGTTCTACAAGGAGCAGGACAAGGTGGGCCGGGAGCAGGACGACAGCGTGCCCGATGTCGCGCCTCCGGCGAAGAAGGGCGAGAGCCAGCCGATCAACATGCCGTCGCTCACCGCCGAGCAGGCCCGGCCCCACCTGGCCAAGGAGATCAAGGCCGCGCTCGACGACCTGGAGTGCGGCAAGGACTTCTACCCGGTCTTCGCGCCGCGCAAGTCGGCGATCGACGCGCAGGTCAGGGCCCAGTTCGCCTACTGACACCCAGGATCGGAGGACGGACTTCGCCATGCTCACCAGACTCACCGTGACCGCCACCGCCCTGCTGGCCCTGGCCGCGCTCTCCGGGTGCGGGGGCGCCACCGAGAGCGCCGCGCCCACGCCCGGCTCGACCGCCGAGGGCAAGGAGGTTCAGCTCGAGGCGGCCAAGGCGGACTGCATGAAGCAGAAAGGCTTCAAGTACGTCGCGTACGTGACGCCGCACAAGCCGGGCACCGAGGACGACAAGAGCCGCGCTTCTGGCAACTACCAGGCGATGCGGAAATATCGCGAAAAATACGGCTTCGGGGTCTTCGCAGAGTACATCTACCCCGACACCTTCAACACCCAGGCCGGCAGCCCCGAGAGCAACCCGAACGGGAAGATCCAGTCGGCGCTCTCCAAGGCGCAGCTGCAGGCGTACCGGAAGGCGATGGACGCCTGCCAGGTCTCGGCGGCCAACAAGGTCCTCGGCCTGAAGCTGGAGTCGACGGAAGACTTCTACGACGCGCAGTTCAAGGCCTCCGTCCGGGTCCGCAAGAGCAAGCTGAACACCGACCCCGACCTGGTCGAGCTGGCCACCGCCATGGCCACCTGCCTGAAAGGCAAGGGCTACGCCGTCGGCGACACCGCGCCGGTCTCCATGTCCGATCAAGGACAGAAGACGTGGCAGCTCAAGCAGGACAAGCTGGGCCGGGAGCAGATGGACGACGTGCCCGACGTCGCTCCCCCTGCCGAGGACGACCAGGTGCCGATGTACTACGTGCCGACGCTCACCCCCGAGCAGGCCAAGCCATACCTGGCCAAGGAGATCAGGGCGGCGCTGGACGATCTGGAGTGCGGCAAGGACTTCTACCCCGCCTACCTGCCGAAGGAATGGGCGGTCCAACGGCAGGTCAACGCCCAGTTCGGCATGTGACCACCTCATGAAGTCACCGCGCAAGCTCCTCGCCGGCACCGTCGCCGGAGTTGTGATCATCGCGGGCGCCGGCTGGGCCGTGGGCTCCCGGCTGCGCTCCCCCGCCGACGAGGCGGCCCGCCGCGCCGCGCCGCGGGCCTCGCTCGTCACCGCCGCCGTCGAGCGCCGCAAGCTCGTCAGCACCGTCGTGGTCAGCGGCACGCTGGAGTACGGCTCGCCCCTGCCGGTCAGCCTCGCCGGGGCGGTCGGCGGCACGGCCGAGCAGCAGCGGGCCACCCGGGCGCCGCGCCAGGGCCGGCTCGCGGAGGGCTCGGTCTTCCTGGAGGTCAACGGCCGCCCGGTGTTCGCGCTGCGCGGGTCCGTGCCGATGCACCGCACGATCGCCCCCGGCAGCAAGGGAGACGACGTCAGGCAGCTCCAGCGGGCGCTGCGCAGGCTGGGGTACGGCGGTCCGGTCTCCGGCGTGTTCGACCAGGCCACGATCGCCGCCGTCACCCGCATGTACACGAAGAAGGGGTACGAGGCGCAGCAGCCGACGCTGACCGACCGGCAGGCGTACGACACGCTGCGCAAGGCCGTACAGACCGCCCAGGAGACCCTCGCCGCCGAGAAGAAGGCGCTGGACCAGGGGCGCGACGTGCTGCCGCTCAAGATGAGGCTGGCCAACGCCAAGGCGGACCTGAAGACGGCCGAGCGCGCCCTCCAGGAGGCCGAGGCCCGGGAGGTGACGCCGGAGGACGAGACCAAGACGGCGGCGGCCGAGGCGGCCGTGCGCGCGGCGCAGGAGAAGCTGGCCGAGGCCGAGCAGGCGCTGGCCGAGGCCAGGAAACAGCCCACGCCGGCGGCCACCGCCACCCCCCAGCCCACGGCCTCCACCGACACGAGCCTGCTGGAGCTGCGGGTCCAGAACGCCCAGGCCGATCTGGCGGCGGCCCTGGAGGCGCGCGAGCGGGTCGCGGAGGAGGCGCGGCAGGCCAGGGAGAAGAGCCTGGTGGAGCTGCGCAAGGCCGTACGGACGGCGAAGGAGGCCAAGGCCACCGCCGAGCAGGCGCTGCGCCAGGCCAGGCAGCTCTCCCCGACCAGGCTCAAGGTGACCAACGCCGGTAAGGACGTGGCGGCGGCCAAGGGGATGCTGGCGGAGTTCGCGCGTACGTACGGGACCTCCATCCCGCCCGGCGAGGTGGTGTTCCTGCCGAAGCTGCCCGCCCGGGTGCGCAAGGTCTCGGTCAAGCAGGGGCAGCAGGTCGAGAAGGAGGTCGCCACGGTGACCAGCTCGGCGTTCACGGTGACGGGGGCGGTGGAGGCGACGGAGGCCGAGCTGCTGCGCACGGGCATGGAGGCGGCCATCGAGCTCGACACGGGCAAGACGTACAAGGCGCGCCTCACCGCGGTCGGCGACCAGGCCAAGGTGCCCGGCTCCGAGGAGGCCAAGGACGGGTCGGAGCCCGTCCTGATCACGCCCGCCTCGATGAAGGGGCTCAAGCCGGGGACCGCCGTCACGGCGCGGGTGACGGTGGGGGCGACCAAGGAGCCGGTGCTGGTCGTGCCGGTGGCGGCCGTGATCACGGGGGCCGACGGGAGGGCCCGGGTGCGGGTCGAGTACGCCACGGACCAGACCAGGGACGTCGAGGTGCGTACAGGCCTGACCGCCGACGGGAACGTCCAGGTCGCCGGCGCGATCGAGGAGGGCGACCGGGTGGTGGTCAGCGGTGCCTGAGCCGGTGATCTCGCTGGCGGAGGTCAGCAGGGAGTTCGCCGCCGAACCGCCGGTCCGGGCGCTCGACCGCGTCACGCTCCGGGTGGACAGGGGTGACTACCTGGCCATCGTCGGCCCGTCGGGCTCGGGCAAGTCGACCCTCCTGAACGTGCTCGGCCTGCTCGACCGCCCCGGCTCGGGCAGCTACCGCCTCGACGGCACGGAGACCACCACCCTGCGCGACGGGGCCAGGACCAGGTTGCGCGGCGACCGGATCGGCTTCGTCTTCCAGTCCTTCCACCTGCTCTCCCACCGCAGCGTGGTCGAGAACGTCATGCTCGCCGAGGTCTACGGCAGGCAGGCGCGTAAGGGCAGGCGGGAGCGGGCCCTGGCGGCGTTGGAACGAGTCGGCCTCGGCCACCGGACCGGGTTCGCGCCCGACCGGCTGTCCGGGGGCGAGCGCCAGCGTACGGCCATCGCCAGGGCCCTCATGGGCGGGCCGTCCCTGCTGCTGTGCGACGAGCCCACGGGCAACCTCGACAGCCGCAACACCGAATCGGTGCTCGGCCTGTTCGACGAGCTGCGGGGGCAGGGGATGACGCTCGTGGTCATCACCCACGAGCAGGAGGTCAGCAAGCGGGCCGGGCGCCGGGTGCGGATCACTGACGGCGTGCTGGTGGAGGAGGAGTGATGCACGTACGCGACCTGTTCGGGGAGGCCATGGCCGGCATGCTCGCCCGGCCGGTGCGCTCGGCGCTCACCACGCTCGGGACCGTGCTCGGCATCACCACGCTGGTCATCACGCTCGGCGTGGCCGCCACCGCGGGCAACCAGATCGTCGGCCGCTTCGACGCGCTGGTGGCCACGGCCATCACGGTGGAGGTGCCGGAGTCGCCGAACACGCCGCTCGTGGAGTGGGACTCGATCGACCGGCTGACCAGGCTGCGCGGCGTCGAGTCCGCCGCCGCGCTGGCCGAGTCGGAGGACAGCGCGAACCTGTCCGTGCGCTCCAACGACATCGTGGACCCCACCAGGGTCACCGCCCAGTCGTTGACCGTGCTGGCCGCGACGACCGGGCTGCCCGAGGCGGCGCGCGGCAGGATGGTGCAGGGCAGGTTCTACGACCGAGGGCACATCGAGCGGCGCGACCGGGTGGCGGTGATCGGCGACCAGGCGGCCAAGTTGCTCGGCGTCGGCCGCCTCGACCGGGCGCCGGCCATCTTCATCGGCAAGCACGCGTACACGGTCATCGGCATCCTGGGCGACCTGCGCCGCGAGCGGAACCTGAGCACCGCCGTGTTCGTGCCGCCCACGGTGGGCAGGCAGTTCGGGCTGCGGGACGTCACCAGGGTGCTGGTCAACACGAGCCTGGGCGCGGCGGACCTGGTGGCCCGGCAGGCGCCCACCGCGCTCAGCCCGGGGAACGGCGACATGCTGCAGGTGATGGCCCCGCCCAGCCCCACCAGGGCGCGTGACCAGGCGCAGGACGACGTCAACGCGCTCTTCCTGATCCTCGGCCTGGTCTCGCTCGTGGTCGGCGCGGTCGGCATCGCGAACGTCACGCTCGTCACCGTGATGGAACGCGTGCCGGAGATCGGCCTGCGCCGTTCGCTCGGGGCGGCCAGGCGGCACATCGCCGCGCAGTTCCTGCTGGAGTCGACGCTGATCGGCCTCGCGGGCGGCGTGATCGGCGCCAGCCTGGGCGTCGTCACGGTCGTCGCGGTGTCGGCCGCCAAGCAGTGGACGCCGCTGCTGGACGTGCGCCTCGCGGTCGCGGCACCGGTGGCGGGAGCCCTGGTGGGCCTGCTGGCCGGGCTGTATCCGGCGCTGCGGGCGGCCAGGATGGAGCCGGTGGACGCGCTCAGATAGCGTAAACGGCCGACAGGAACCGGACGAGCACCGCCTCCCGGGCGGCCGCGGGCAGCGCGTCCAGGATCGCGTTGACCGTCGCCATCTCCGGCTGCCCCGCCTCCGGCCGCAGGTCCACCCCCACGGAGGAAGCCAGTTCGGCGAAGTCCGCCTCGTCGAGCGTTTCCAGGTCCGTGGCCGCCACCAGCTCGACCAGCCCGTCGGGCAGCACGACCGGCCCCCGCTCCCGGGCGGCCTCGGCCGACTCGGCGATCACCTTCAACATGTCCTCGACCCCCGCGAGCGTCACCCCGGTGACCGTGATGTGCAGGTTGGCCGGGATCCCGGCGTACGAGAGCTGCGGCTGCAGGAACCAGCCCCGCTCCCGCGCCTCGTCCGCCAGCACGAACACGTCGATCCCGTCCCCGGCGAACGCCACCAGCGACGACTCCGGCTCGCCGAGCACCCGCAGCCCGGGGATCCGCGCGAGCCCTTCGCGCAGCTTGGCCGTCGCCTCCAGGGTCGCCCGGCCCAGCTCCAGGTAGCCCTCCGTGCCCAACGCCCGCAACGTGGCCCAGGCGCCGCCGAGCGGCCCGGCGGACCTGGAGCTCTGGACGGTCGCGTTGACGATCGTGTAGCCGGGCCACGCGGCGGAGGCGAAGTACGCCTTGCGCCGCATCGCGGGATCGGCGAAGAGCACGACCGAGGCGCCCTTGGGGGCGTACCCGAACTTGTGCAGGTCGCACGAGAGCGACGTGACGCCCGGCACGGACAGGTCGAACGGCGGCACCATCGCACCCGCCGCGCGCAGCCACGGCAGCAGCCACCCGCCGACGCAGGCGTCCACGTGGCACGGGACGCCCGCCGCCGCGGCCACGGCGGCGACCTCCTCGACCGGGTCGACCACCCCTTGAGGGTAGGAGGGCGCCGAGGCGACGACCATGATCGTGTTCTCGTCGATCGCGTCCGCCACGTCCCGCGCCCGCACCTTGTACGTCTCCAGGTCCACCGGCACGGCCACGACCTCGACGCCGAGGTAGTGCGCCGCCTTGTGGAAGGCGGGGTGGGCGCTGACGGCGAGCACCAGGTTCGGGCGGGCCTTGCGCGCGGCGTCGCGGGCGGCCTTGACCGCCAGCATGATCGACTCGGTGCCGCCGCTGGTGAAGATGCCGTGGCCGCCGCCGAGCAGGTCCGCGACCGCGCCGACGACCTGCCGCTCCATCTCGACCACGCTGGGGAACGCGGTCGGGTCGAGGCAGTTCACCTCCAGCATCTCGAAGTACGCCCGCGCCGCCGCCTCGTGGACCTCGGCCCGGCCGGTGTCGTAGACGTACGCCGTCACCTGGCCGCCGCGCACGGGTAAGTCGTGCGACCTCAGCCTGGCCACCTCGGCCAGCAGCTCCTCGGTGGTCCTCGCTGCGGGGTTCACATGGGCTCCTTCGTGCCGGGGTCGCCGGGCAGGCCGAGCGTGCGGTGGACGCTCAGGTGCAGGTGGGTGCGGAAGCGGCGCAGGGCGGCCCGGTCGCCGGCGGCCCTGCGGCGGCCCTCCGCGTCCAGCACGCCCCCCTTGGCGAACCCGTGCACGGACCAGATGACCATCCACATCGCGTACTCGAGATCGACCTTCTCGTCGATCAGCCCGCCCTCGACCGCGGGTCGGACGGCGGCGGTCACCGAGGCCACCAGCGGCTGCACGTACTCGCGCTCCAGCTCGGTGATGTCACTGGCGTCGGAGAGCCAGCGGTGCATCCACAGGGCGGGCACCTCGGGGTTGTCCACGCAGAAGTCGAGGTAGTCGTCCAGCAGCCGGTGGACGGCCGCGACGAGGTCGTCACCGGGCAGCCGGGCGAACGCCAGGTCCAGGGCCGCCTTCTCCGCCCGGTGCGCACGCTCCATGACGGCCAGGTACAGCTCGCGCTTGCCACCGACGTGGTAGTTGACGGTGGCGATGTTCATCCCCGCGGCCTCGGCGATCTGGCGCGTGGAGGTGCCGTCGAAGCCTCGCGCGGCGAACAGCTGTGTCGCGACCTTCAGGATCAGGTTGACCTGTCCGCTGTCCATGCGGCCGAAGGTAGTGCCACCCTCACCTTTCGGTCAATCACTTGATGGAGAGCCGGCTCAGTCCGGCGCCCAGTACTTCACCATGATCTTGTCGAGCTGCTGCACCACCGGCTGCCAGCTCGGCGGCAGCGTGTAGCGGCTCACGCGGTGCTTCTTATAAACAAGCGTGTACTTGAGGAAGTCCGCCCCTTGCGGGGTGGCCTCGGACCGCCCGAGCTTCAGTCCCTTGAGGGACGTGCGCAGCCTGCGCTCCTCCTTGCCGGTGAGGCACTTGTCGACGGTCGGCCCCGTACGGTGGCTGAGCCGCACGCAGCCGTTCGTGTAGACGATCACATGGTCGCTCAGCCCCGCGAACCCGCCTTGCTTCCGGTAGTCGATCAGCACCTTCTTCGCCGCGACGGCCGCCTGCGCGGGAGCCGGGACAGCGGACAGGGTCAGGGCCGGCAGGAGCACCGGCACGAGCACGATTCGCCACATCTTCTTCACACCTACTTGGACGGATGGGAGCGCCGAACGGCTCAGCCTCAGCCGAACTGGTCCGCGTTCTCCTTGGTCGCCGGTTTCACGGGCACGGCCACCGCCTTGGGGATGCTCTCCCCCTTGGCGGCCCTCACCGCGGCGTCCACCGCCTGCTGCCCCAGCAGCCTGGGCTGCTGGGCGACGGTGACGGAGAGCGTGCCGGCCCGGACCGCCTTGATCGCGTCGGGCGTGCCGTCGAACCCGACCACCTTGACCCGCTGCCCGGCCCGGGCTCCCAGGGCCTTGATCGCGCCCAGGGCCATCTCGTCGTTCTCGGCGAACACGCCGGCGAGGTCGGGGTGCGACTGGATCAGGTTCGTCATGACGTCCAGGGCCTTGGCCCGGTCGAAGTACGCCGGCTGCTGGGCCACGACCTTGATGTTCGGGTACGCGGCGATGCCCTCGGCGAACCCCCTGCCGCGGTCGCGGGAGGCGGAGGTGCCCGGCACGCCCTGGAGCACGGCCACGTTCCCCTTCTCGCCGAGCAGCCTGGCCAGCTCCTGGGCGGCGAGCCGCCCGCCGGCCACGTTGTCGGAGGCGACGGTCTGGGCCACCTCGGCGCCGTTGACGCCGCGGTCGGCGGCGATCACCGGGACGGCGGCCCGGTCGGCGGCCTTGACCGCGGGGGCGGCCGCGTCGGAGTCGACCGGGTTGATGATGATCGCCTTCATGTTCTGGCTGGTGAAGTTCTGGACCTGGTTCACCTGCTGCGACGGATCGTTCTGGGCGTCGGTGACGGTCAGCCTGGCGCCCAGCTTCTTCGCCTCGGCCTGCGCGCCGTCCCGGAACTGCACGAAGTACGGGTTGTTCAGCGTCGACACCGACAGGCCGATCCTGACGTCACCCGTGGCTCCCCCGGCGCCGCACGCGGCCAGGCCGGCCAGCGCGGCACCCGCTATGAGCATCCGCATGATCTCTCCCCCTAAGTGGTTCCCCTGCGCCGCAGGGTGTCGACGAGCACCGCCAGGGCGATGACCACACCGATCACGACCTGCTGCCAGAACGCCGAGACCGACAGCAGGTTCAGGCCGTTGCGCAGGACGGCCAGGATGAGCGCGCCGACGAACGTGCCGAGCGCCCTGCCCTTCCCCCCGGACAGGCTGGCGCCGCCGATCACCACGGCCGCGATGGCGTCGAGTTCGTACCCGGCCGCCGCCTGCGGCTGCGCCGAGGCCAGGCGGCTGGCCAGCACGATCCCGGCCACCGCCGCGAAGCCGCCGGACAGCGCGTACGTGATCAGCTTCTGGCGGCCGACCTTGATGCCCGACAGGCGGGCGGCCTCCTCGTTGCCGCCGATGGCGTACATGGCGCGGCCCGCGTACGTGCGGTTGAGAATCACGGCGGCGATCACCCCCATGACCACCATCACGATCACGGGGACCGGCAGGACTCCGCCGGCCGTGTCGCCCAGGTGCGAGACGGCGTCCGGCATCGGGATCGGGCTGCCCGCCGAGATGACCAGGGCCAGGCCGCGGGCGACCCCGAGCATGGCCAGCGTGGCGATGAACGGCGGCAGCCTGCCGTACGCGATCAGGACCGCGTTGACCAGCCCGCACACCACCCCGACCAGGAGGGACACCAGGGTGGCCAGTGGCCACGGGAGGCCGGCGACGCTGGCGGTCCAGGCCAGGACGATCGCGGAGAGCGCCGCGACCGAGCCCACGGACAGGTCGATGCCGCTCGTCACGATCACGAACGTCTGCCCGAACGCCAGGATCGCGGTGACGGCGGCCTGGACGCCGACGTTGAGCAGGTTCGTCACGCTCAGGAAGTCGGGCGACAGCAGCGACAGCGCCACGACCAGCACCACGAGCGCCGCCAGCGCGCCGTTCTCGGCGAACCAGGCGGCCGCCGGTGACCGGCGGCCCAGGAGCGCGTCACTCGGCACGGGAACCCTCCACCTCCGCGACGGCCAGGGCCATCACGTCGTCCTGCGTGGCCCCGGCCGCGCGCAGCTCGCCGACGAGCCGCCCCCGCGCCATGACCAGGATCCGATCGCTCATCCCGAGGACCTCCGGCAGGTCGCTGGAGACCATCAGCACGGCGTCCCCCTCGGCCGTGAGCTCGTTGACGAGCTCGTAGATCTCGACCTTGGCGCCGACGTCGATGCCGCGCGTCGGCTCGTCGAGGATGAGCACGCGGGCGTCCGCCATCAGCCACTTGCCGATGACGACCTTCTGCTGGTTGCCGCCGGAGAGCGTGCGCACCTCCTGGTCCAGCCCGGCCATCCGGATGCCGAGCCGTTCGGCCGCCTTCGCGGCGGCCGAACGCATCCAGGAACGGTCCACGAAACCGGCCCTGGTGGCGGCGCGCATGGTGACCAGGCCCAGGTTCTCGGCGACGCCCGCCTGCGGCACCAGGCCCTGGCCCTTGCGGTCCTCGGGGACGAGGCCGAGCCCGGCCTCCATGGCGGCGTGCACGTCGCCGGGCGGCAGCCGCGTCCCCCGCACGGTGACCTCGCCCGCGTCGTAACGGTCGGCCCCGAACACCGCCCGCACCACCTCCGTGCGGCCCGCGCCCACGAGCCCGGCCATCCCGACCACCTCACCGGCCCGCACCTCGAACGACACGTCGCCGAACGCCCCCCTGCGGGTCAGCCCGGACACCTCGAGCAGCGGCCTGCCCCGCCTGGCCGGTCGCCGCGGGTACTGCTGGTCGACGGGCCGCCCGACCATGAGGGCGACCAGCTCGTCTCTGCGGGTTTCCGCCGGGACCCGGGCCACGGACCTGCCGTCGCGCAGCACGGTCACCCGGTCGCCGATCTCGGCGATCTCCTCCAGGTGATGGGTGATGAACACGACCGCCACACCCTCCTCGCGCAGCTGCCGCACGATCGCGAACAGCCGGGCGACCTCGCCGGTGGTGAGCACGGCCGTGGGCTCGTCCATGATCAGCACCCGGGCGTCCAGGGCCAGCGCCTTGGCGATCTCGACCATCTGCATGCGCGCGATGCCCAGCCCGGCGACCGGCGTACGCGGGTGCACGTCCACGCCGACCCGGTCCAGCAGCCCCTTGGCCTGCTGCTCCATGCGCCCGGTGGCCACGAACCCGAACCTGCGCGGCGGGCGGCCGAGCGCGAGGTTCTCCGCGACCGTGAGCTGAGGGACGAGGTTGAACTCCTGGTAGATGGTGGAGATCCCCAGCCGCTGCGCGTCCCCCGCGGTGCGGAGGTGCACCGGGTGGCCGTCCACCAGGATGCGGCCCTCGTCGGGGTGGTAGGCGCCGGAGAGGATCTTGATCAGCGTGCTCTTGCCCGCGCCGTTCTCGCCCAGCAGGACGTGCACCTCGCCGGTGCGCAGGCTCAGGTCCACGCCGTCGAGAGCGACCACGCCGGGGAAGGTCTTGCGCAGCCCCTCGGCCTTGAGAATCTCCTCGCTCACGTGGTGGTCTCTATCCGCTCACGAGGCCGGTGAACCACTGAATGCCCAGGTCAGGGTTATTGCCTTGCTGAGTGGGGAGTGAAAATGGGATGACGTCCTCGCGGCTCCGCATCGGGGTGCCCGTCTCCCTGTCCGGGAAGCACGCCCATTTCGGCGGGCAGGTCCGGCTCGGCCTCGAAGTCTGGCAGTCCCTCGACCCGGCCGTGGAGCTGATCGTCGAGGACGACCACAGCGAGCCCCGTTCCCTGGACGTCGTGCTCCCCCGGCTGGCGGGCCAGTGCGACCTCCTGCTGGGGCCGTACTCCACTCAGCTCATGCGGCGGGCGGGGCGCATCGGCGCGGCGCTCGACATGCTGATCTGGAACCACGGCGGTTCGGGCGACGACGTGCAGGCGGCCAACCCCGGGTATGTCGTCTCCGTCCAGACGCCGGCCGGCCGGTACGCCGAGCCGTTCGTCCGCCGGCTCGCGGAGAGCGGTGACCACAGCCCGCTGCGGATCGTGAGCGGCAAGGGGCGCTTCGCCCTGCAGGTCGCGGAGGGCGCCGCGCGGGCCGCGCACGCGGTGGGCATCCCGGTGGTCTTCGGGGGTCTGGTGGACGACTCCTGGAATCTCTTCTGCGCCGGGGCCTTCGACGAGGACGTGGAGGTGGTCAGGCGGGCCGGGCGCGCGCGCACCATCTGCGCCGTGGCCGCCGGGGTGCGGGAGTTCGGTGCGGCCGTGGACGATCCGCGCGGGATCTACGGCGTCGGCCAGTGGTTCCCCGGCGGCGCGGGCGAGGCGGCCCTCGGGGTCTCCGAGCAGGAGTTCGTCGCGGCCTACGAGAAGCGGTCCGGGGTGCCGCCGAACTACATCGCGGTCCAGGGGGTCGCCGCCGCGATCATCGCGACGTACTGCGCCGCCCGGGCGGGTGGCACCGGGCGGGCGGAGCTGTGGTCGGCCGCCGCCGGCCTGGAGACGGCGACCCTGTTCGGCGACTTCGCGATCGACCCGGGCACCGGGCTGCAGACCGGGCACCGGGCGGTGCTCACCCGGTGGGAGAGCGAGGGGCCCGTCGCCGCCTGAGGTCAGGCGGCTCGAGGATCGGGCAGCTCGGGGGTCAGGCGGCTCCGGGGGTCAGGCGGCTCCGGGGGTCACGATCGCGATGCCCAGGCACATCTCGTCGCTGGTCCCGTCGCCCCACACCACGTACCGGGGCGGCAGCTTCTGCAGCTGGGGCAGCTGGGCTCGCAGGCCCGCGTCGTGCGTGCACGTCACCCGTACGACGTCGCCCTTGCCGACCGTGACGGGCTTGGGCAGGACCCGCAGCGACTGGTCGTCGAAGTTGTACTCGGGCACGTCCAGGAGCGTCTGCGCCTTCGGCGTGCCGGGGTTGAGCTCGACCTTGATGGCGCGGCCGAGCAGGTGCATGTGGCCCGCCATGGCGTGGACCGTGGCGGTGCCCTCGACGGGCATGTCACAGTGCTGGGTCGGCCCCGGCTTGCTCGGCCCGCAGTACTTGGCGAGGATCGCCACCTGCTGCGTCAGCTCCTCGCCGAACCTGGCGCCGACGTCCTTGACCGCGGCGGCCCGGTCGCAGAGCGGTCCCGACTCCTTCGGCGTGCAGGGGAGCTCCACCGGGGCCTGGAACAGGGCGGTCTCCAGGGGCCGCAGGGTCTGGTCGGTCACGCGGAGGCGGATGCCCGAGCGGTCGGTGCCCGGCTTGCCCTCCACGCCCAGCAGGTTGTAGTGGACCTGCATGACGAGCCGGCTGCCCGGCGGCAGCTCGTAGCCGTACTTGGGGTCGAGCAGCGTCTCGCTGGTGCCGGGGGCCCAGTGCGCCACCCATGAGGAGTCGCCGACGCCGTCGTCGCCGAAGCAGGTCCAGCCCTGGCCGGGGGTGCGCCGGTCGATCGCGCGCGCCTTGGCGGCGTGCTCGGGGTCGATCCTGAAGAAGATCGCGTGGTGGACGAGGTCGAGGTTCTGGGGCTGGAACTGGGCGCCGGTCAGGAACACCTTGCTCGCCAGCTTGGGGTCGATGAGGAAGCAGCGGTAGTCGTCCGTGCCGCCGTTGGGCGGATTCGGCGTGTACGGCTCCGCCATCGTCAGGTTGACGAACCGTTCACCGGCCCGCAGCGGGGCCGCCGCAACCGTGGCCTTGGCGGCATGTCCGGTGTGACCGGTGTGACCGGCCGGCGTGGTGGTGCTCCGGGCGCCGCACGAGGCGAGCAGAACGACCGCGAAGAGCAACACGGCCGTCCGGGCGAGTCGATTCATACATCAACACTCGCCCGGGAAGCGGCTCCGGACATCCTTCCACGGGACGTTCTCGTTCGTTCCCTGGTAGGACTCCGGCATCAGACCCGGGTCGCCCCCTGGACGAGACCGGGTCAGTCCGACCCGCTCAGCCATCTCTCGGCGAAAGCCCGGATCTCCTCGTCCTCCGCGTTGACCGCGTGCTCCAGGAGGCCCGTGTCCTCGTCGGACAGGCGCCCGGCGGCCGCCGCGGCGAACAGCCGGGCCGTCGGGTCGGGCCCTTCGAGCCGGGCGAGGACCTCACGCGGGTCGGGCGCCTCAGCGTCCAGGTGGACCAGCCATTCGGCCAGGTCCTTGACCGGACCGGGCTCCAGATTCGCCGCCCCGGCTGCCAGCTGGTCCGTCGTGGCCGAAGCCAGGAAGCCGAGAACCTGCCAGCGGACACCGGTGTCGTAGTCCGTGCTCAGGCTCATGACGCGCGCGATGGTGGATCCGTGCAGGGCGTCGCCGTTGACCAGGACGACTTCGACCGCGTAGAACCGCACCTGGGCGAACGGGTGGGCGAGCAGAGCGGGGACCTCGTCCATCATCGGGGCGGCGAGCTCTCCCAGCTCCGACAGCAGCCAGGTCGCCGTCCGCACGGCCACGTCGTCGCCGCTGTGCAGGAGCTCGGCGAGGTTTCCGACGGGGTATCCGTCGTACAACTCGCTCAGCAGGTCGTTGGCCGCCGGGCCGACGACGTCGCCGTCGTGCGAATGCGTGCGGATGCGATGGATCAGGTCGTCGCCTGCTTGCGTCTGCATCGGCGGTTAACCTCCCCCCAGGAAGCGCTTGAGCATGTTAATTGCTCCCTTTTCCTCATCAACCCTGTGCACGTGCCCACGATCGTTGTCGTTGTACCACTTCAGCTGCAGCTCCCGTTCTTGGACGCTCTTCTCCAGCTGCTCCTTGAGTGCCTCCGCCTCCTCTTTCGTCATGTTCTCTGTGCTTTTGGGGACTTTTCCATGGAATTTGATTCCTTGGTCTCTCCAACCGCCGCGGCCGCCGCCCCCGCCCCTGCCGCCCTTCTTCCCGGCCATCTGGGCCATGCCGTCCTTGAGGGAACGGGGGCCCGACGGCCCCGGCCGTAGCGGGACGGTCCGGCCGCCCGCGCCCGCCAGGGCCGGGCTTCCGCCGCGGCCGCCCGGGCGGCGCAGGTCGTCGAGGATGCGGCGCATGGGACCGGTGATACGGCGGCGCACGATGGGGGCGATGACCTTGCCGGTGCCCTCGCTACCCTCGCGCAGGACCTTCCCGACGATCTTGCGGCGCATGAGCACGCGCGCGGTGGCGGCGGTCACTCCCACCGCCCCGCCGAACGCCAGCAGCCTGGCCAGCTCGACCGAGGTGTAGACCGCCTGAGTGCCCGCCGCGACCTTCACCGCCGACACCACCCCCGCGGCGCCTTCGAGCACCGTGGGAGCCAGGTTCAGCGCGGCGTTGGCCTGGGCGACGTGGCCGTTCTGCGTGCCCGTGCGCTCCCAGTGGGCCTGCATGGCGGCGGCGGACTCGCCTCGGTAGACCTGCTGCGTGGCGCGTACCGACGAGTCGGCCCCCGCCGCGGCGGGGACCGTGTTCGCGTGCGCCAGGCGCACGGCGCCGCCTTCCCGCCTTGCGTCGTCCTCGTCGAAGGTCGGGTAGGGCCCGAGCATCTGCATGACCCCGGCGGCCTCCGGGGGAAGTGTCACACCCACGCGCGTCCCAGGTTCTGGATGGTCTCGACGTTGGCGGCCTCGGTGTCACCCGTGTTCTTCACCACGGCCTGCAGGCCCTCGCCGGTCGCGCTCATCTCCTGGGAGAGCCCGGAGAGCGCGGCCATGGACACCGCGCGGGATTCGGCGTACGTGCTGGTGAACACGGCGAAGAGGCCGTCGTCCCCCCAGGACGACACGCCATCCCCGCGTCCGTGCATCGGCGCGAGAGCGCCGCCGTAGTCCTCCCCGTGGGTCCTGATCCGGGAGGCATCCTGCCCCGCCGCTCCCAGAGCTATCTCAAGTCCCGTCATGCCAAATGACCATATAGGGGCATATCGCCGCGCGCGTAACGCTTCCCGTTAATGAGACCTACATCGCTCATTAATGATCTTGTCGGTGTATGTCTAGACTTGGCCGCCTGTGCTCTCCTGACCACCCGGAGGTCGCCATGTCCTTCCCCTCGCCCGACCACGACGCCGAATACCTGGAGGAGTACGCCGCCCAGGGGCGGCGGGTCATCCGTGACCTGCGCGCGGCGCAGGCCGCGATCCGGCAGGTGGAAGGCCTGGCCAGGAGCAAGGACGGGCTGCTGGAGGCGGCTGCCGACGGCCAGGGCGGGCTGACCCGCCTGCGCATCGACCCGCGCGCTCTGCGGCTCGATGAGGCGACGCTCGGACGCGAGGTGACCGCCGTGCTCCAGGCGGCCCAGGAGGACGCGGCCCGCAAGGCGCAGGAGATAGCGGACGAGGCCATGGGCGCCGCGCACCTGCCCGAACCTCTCGACGAGACATTCGTACGCCAGCGGGTCGAGCAGGCGGCCCGCGATCTTCTTTAGGCTCGGAGGCAAGCGTGTACCGCCATCCCTACGACCCGGCCAACATCAGGGAACAGGACCTGGACGAGGCCGGCCGCCAGAGTGAGCAGATGCTGGCCTGGCTCGAGACGGCCCAGGAGGACCTCGAAAAGATCGTCGGCACCGGCGAGGCGGCCTCCGGCCAGGTCAAGGCGACCGTCGACGTCAACGGCCGTGTCCTGGACGTCCGGTACGGCCCGCGCGCGACCCGTCTGAGCAGCCACGACCTGGCCGAGCAGACGCTCGCCGCAGTGGGCGAGGCGTGCGCGGACGCCCAGCGCCAGACCCATGACTTCATGCGCGAGGCGTTGCCCGGCTACGACCCCGTGGAAGCGAACGCCCATTTCGAGCGCCTGCTGAACGACTGGGACTGATCTCCCGTTCACGGGGGCGGCGTGGGGAACGTCGCCTCGACCCGGAAGCCGCCCTCCCGGTCCTCCCCGGTCTCCAGGGTGCCGCCCACCAGCTCCACCTGCCGCCGCAGGTCCAGCAGCCCCATCCCGGGCCCGGCGCCGCCGACCCAGGCGTCCGGCTGGCCGGGGGTGTTGCGCACGGCGATCCGTACCGATCCCGGGCGATAGCGCACCCGCACCCGCGCCTCCGCCCCGGGCGCGTGCTTGCGGACGTTGGTGAGGGCCTCCTCGACCATCAGGTACGCGGTGCGCCCCACCACGCCCGACACGGGCACCGGCGTGCCGTCCACCACCAGCTCCGCGGGGACGCCCGCGCAGGCCGACTCGGTGACCAGCGGCCGCAGGTCGGGCAGCGGGAGCCCCAGGTCGAAGCCCTCCCCGGTGCCGCGCCGCAGCAGCGCCACCATGTGACGCAGCTCGTCCAGCGCCTCGAACCCGGTCGCCCGGATCTCCTCCGCCGCCGCCCTCCCGCGCTCGTCCCGCGCCGCCATGGCCAGCACCCCGGCCTGCAGGACCATCCGGCTGACCCGGTGGGTCACGACGTCGTGCATCTCGCCCGCCAGCCGTTCGCGCTCGACCCGCTGGGCCCGCTCCGCCAGCTCGCGGCGCAGGCGCTCCCTGACGGCCACGTACATGCCGTACAGGGTGGCCAGGGCGAGCGCCGCCTCGGTGCGCAGGATCAGCGGGAGGCGGTCGGGCAGCGCCAGCACGGCCAGGCCCAGGATGATCACCGGCAGCCAGCGCTGGATGCCGCGATACCGCTCCGCCGCGAACGCCATCGCGCCGTACGCGGCGAAGGCGCACGTGGGCGGCCAGAGCGGCGCCGCGTCCGGCAGCGGCACGTGCCAGACCACCGACAGCACGGGCAGGGCGATCGCCGTCCCCGCGCTGACCCAGGCGACGGTGAGCGGCGCCCTGCGCGTCCAGAGCACCGGCACCGCCGCCGCGAGCAGGACCACGAGGACCGGGCCGGTGTAGCCGGTCGCCAGCGTCAAGCCTCCCGCGGCCAGGACCGCGACCGCGTCGATCGGCCGCGGACGGACACCGTCCACCGGCTCATCGTACGATCACGCACCGGCCCTGCCCAGACTCCAACCAGGCGACCTCAGGTCTTGGTGATGCGGACGGCGTCGGCGATGACGTAGCCCGTCGCCGAGGTCCACCGGCTCACCCCGACCACGTTGTACGTGCCGGCCGCCAGCGTGTACGTGCCCAGCACCCGCCACTGCCCGCCGCCGCTGCGCTGGTCCACGGTGACCGTCTGGTTCCCGCCGGAGGTGGCGACGATGTACGGCGTCGCGCTGTTGTAGCCGGAGTCGGCCGGGTACCACACCTCCACCCGGTAGGTCCCGGCGCTGGGGATGGTCGTCTGGTACCAGGCGGGATCGCTGGCCGAGACCGGGTTGGCGAAGCGGTAGTCGGCGCCGTGCAGCTGCCCGGAGAAGGCGGACGTGCCCCAGTTCGAGCTGGCGGTGAAGCCCGCGTCCGAGTTGTCGATCACGACGCTGAACCCGTCGCCGGACTGCCCCACGGGCTTGCCCGTGCTCGGCGCGCTCTCCTGGTGGGTGCGGTTGAGGGCGGTCACGTAGTACGTGAACGCCCCGGAGGCGGCGGACGAGTCCGTGAAGGACGTCTTCCGGGTCGTCGTGAGCAGGTTGCGGGCGTCGGCGAAGGAGCACGGGTCCGCGGTGGACTGCAACCCGTTCACCCGGTACACCGCGTAGTACGTGCCCGAGCCCGTCCACGCGAGCTGGACGCCGGTCGAGCCCTGGGTGGCCGAGGTGATCGCGGGCGCGGGCGGCGCCGCCGCCGAGCCGCGGGCGGGCAGCAGCGCGGGCTTGGAGTAGTGGGCGTTCACCACCCGGGTGATCGACCCGATCCGGTCCGCCTTGACGTCCTTCGCGCTGAAGAAGATGTCCCCGGACACCTCGGGATGCCGGCGGTTGTCGGTCAGGTGGTCGCTCAGCTCCGCCGGATCCTGCCAGGCGGCGTCCTGCCCGGAGGCCCCGGCGCGGTAGGCGGCCTGGCCGACGACGAGCTGCACGCCGGTGCCCCGCACCTGGTCGGACCACCAGGCCGTGAGCACCTCGTAGGCGGCGGCGGAGAAGCCGATGTGCCAGTAGATCTGGGGCGAGATGTAGTCCACCCAGCCCTGCTTGACCCATTTCCGGCTGTCGGCGTAGATCGCGTCATACGACTGCAGCCCGGACGTGCGCGAGCCCAGCGGGTCGGTCGCGGCGTTGCGCCAGATGCCGAACGGGCTGATCCCGAACGACACGTGCGGCTTCGCGGTGTGGATGCGCTGGCCCAGCTCCTGCACGAGCAGGTTGACGTTGTTGCGCCGCCAGTCGGCGATGTTGCCGAACCCGCCGCCGTGCTGGGCGAACGTGCCCGCGTCGGGGATGGTCTGGCCGTCCACGGGATAGGGGTAGAAGTAGTCGTCGAGGTGCACGCCGTCCACGTCGTACTTGGAGACGGCGTCCATGATCGCGTCCTCGATGAAGGCGCGTACCGCCGGGATGCCCGGGTTGTAGTAGAGCTTCCCGCCGTACGCGAAGCGCCACTCGGGGTGCTGCCGCGCCGGGTGCGTGGACACGAGCTTGTTCGGATCGGCGTGGTTGGCGATCCGGTACGGGTTGAACCAGGCGTGGAACTCCAGGTTGCGCGCGTGCGCCTCGTTGACCATGAAGGCCAGCGGGTCGTACCCGGGATTCCCGCCCTGGGTGCCGCTCAGCCACTCCGACCACGGCTCGAACGGTGACGGCCAGAACGCGTCGGCCGTGGGCCTGATCTGCACGACCACGGCGTTCATCCGCTTCTGCACGGCCATATCCAGCCACGCGCGGAACTCGGCCTGCTGCTTCGCCGCGCTCAGCCCCTGGTCGCTGGGCCAGTCGATGTTCGCGACCGTGGAGATCCACATGGCCCTGAGCTGGCGTTTCGGGGTGGCGGGGTCAGGCGTGCAGGCGGCCGCGGCGGCGGAGAAAGTGGAGGTCACAAGGTGGACGAGTACGGCGAAGGCCGCCAGAGCGGTGCGCAACGCGATCACGAAGAGAAGTTTCAGCGCGTTCAGAAGAAAGTGCAATAGTCTTCACCGCTTCGGTGGGGCCCAATCTCGGGGCGCAGAACACGCACCACGTCAGGCGCGCCCGCTCTCTTTGAAGCGGCACTCGAACCTCTTCCCCCGGGCGGCCTCGACACCGGACGACCGCCGTCAAAGGGGCGAAAAGTTTCACCTAACACGTGAGTAATGTCAATTATCGACATATGTCAAGACGTGCCATACGGTGGGCGCGTCTAGCGGTCCACCCGGAGGTAGCAGGTTCCGCGCGCCCACGGTGCGCCGCTTACCACCAACGAGGAGCACCCCCATGACTCTCGTCCGCACGCGATTAGCAGCCCTCGCCACCTCGACTCTCGCCGTCCTCCTCATCGCCGCAGGCCAGCCCGCCCTGGCGGTGGCCAAGGACAGCCCGCTCCAAGCGGCGTTCGCCAAGGCGGCCGCCGCGCAGGACGTCCCCCGCGACCTGCTCGTCGCGCTCGCCTACGCCGAGACCCACCTCGACGGCCACAAGGGCGAGCCCAGCGCCAGCGGCGGATACGGCGTGATGCACCTGGTCAGCAATCCGACCAACCACTCGCTCGAGAAGGCCGCCGAGCTGACCAAGCTCCCGGCCGACAAGCTGAAGGCCGACGACGAGGCGAACATCCTCGGCGGCGCGACCGTGCTGCGTTCCCTCGCCGACGGGCTGGGCCTCGACGAGACGGCCAGGAAGGACGCCGGGCGCTGGTACCAGGCCGTGGCCAAGTACGGCAACGCCTCCTCGCCCGAGCTGGCCCGCCTCTACGCCGACGCCGTGTACGAGCAGCTCGGCCTCGGCATCGACATCCGCGGCGTCCAGGTCAAGCCGCAGGAGGTCACCGCCGACCGGGGCGAGCTCGCCAAGGCCCGCCAGCTGAACGCGCAGGCCGAAGTGGCCAGCCCCGACTACCCGCCGGCCGCGTGGGTGGCCGCCAGCTCCAGCAACTACACCGCCTCCAGCCGCCCGTCGGCCTACGCCATCGACCGGGTGGTCATCCACGTCACCCAGGGCTCGTACGCCGGCACCATCTCCTGGTTCCAGAACTCCGCCGCGCAGGTCTCCGCCCACTACGTGGTCAAGTCCTCCAACGGCGCCATCACCCAGATGGTGCGCGACAAGGACATCGCCTGGCACGCCGGCAACTGGACCTACAACACCAGGTCCATCGGCATCGAGCACGAGGGCTACGTCGCCGACGCCTCGTGGTTCACCGACGCGATGTACCGGGCTTCCGCGGCCCTGACCAAGGCCATCTGCGACAAGTACGGCATCCCGAAGGACCGCAGCCACATCATCGGGCACAACGAGGTCCCGGGCGCGACCCACACCGACCCGGGCTCGTACTGGAACTGGACCACGTACATGAACTACGTGACCGGTGGCGGCACCCCGTCGTGGTCCACGACCATCGACAACACCACCTCCGGCCAGTTCACCGCCAGCGCGAACTGGGGCACCTCCACCTACTCCAGCCAGCGCTACGGCGCCGACTACCGCTACGCCGACCCCGTCGCCGCCAGCGACCCGGCGTGGTACTCGGCGACCATCCCGAGCGCGGGCACGTACCGGGTCGAGGTCTGGTATCCGGACGATCCCGGATACAACAGCTCGGCGCCGTTCATCGTGGCGGCGTCGGGCGGCAACCAGACCGTCTACGTCGACCAACGCTCCGGCGGAGGGGCCTGGAAGAGCCTGGGCACCTTCTCGCTCAACGCCGGCACGTACAACGCCGTCGGCGTGAGCCGCTGGACCTCGGGCACGGGCTACGTCATCGCCGACGCCGTCCGCATCAGCCGGGTCTGAGAATCACCTCGTACGGCCCGCGCCCCCTCCGCAGCGAGGGCGCGGGCCGTACCTTCGCGTCTCAGGGCGACATGCCGTGCCGGTGGGGTGGTGTCCGAGAGTCAGCCAGTCTGATCACCGGATCGGACCGATCGGCGTTCCCAGGCCAGGGCCGCGACCACACCGATGGCATAGGCGACCAGGTCCCATGGGTCGGGGAACGCACCGACCAGGACACCGCCGATCCCCGGCGGGGTCATGCCGACTATTTGGTAGAACTCGACGGCGACGGCGATCGCGGCCGTGGCCAGGGTGCGGCGTGCGGCGGTGGTGCGCCACAGCAGCCCCAAGAACGCGTAGACCAGCATGGTGGCAGCGACGTCGCTCACGTAACCGCGGATGAACGGTTGTCCCGGGCCCCGATAGAAGAGGACGAACGCGCCGACGGCGAGGGCGGCGCCACCCAGAAGGAGCATGGTGCGGCGCATGAGATTGACATCTTCTCCGAATCTCAACGATCAGGACGACCTGATCATAGAGTTCGTCCCCCATGGCGGCCACGCCCGCCGGGTCCGCAGCGCGAACACCATCAGATGAGCGCCTGCCGGCCGCCGCAAGAGACGGGTCAGAAGTCGAATTCGCCGATTTTCGCGCCGCCTACGAAGGCGCGGAAGACGCCTCCGCGCACGATCATGGGCGGGACGTCGGGCTGCTCGGAATCCCGGATCGCGTATCGGTCGCCGCTCAGCTTGGCCGCGTAGAGGCAGTCCCCTCCGCTGGAGCCGGAGAGCGTGGACTTCTTCCACTGCGCCGCATCCAACTCGGCGCGCAGCTCATCACTGATCTTCATACTTTGCCGCCACCTCACGTACTAGTCGCTGGCTCATGTGTAGGGGATGCGCCCATTTGTGAATTGCGTCATATCTGACACTAACGCGGCGCACGGTGTCCTCGTGGGCGGACACAGAGCCCAGTGCGGCGTCTTCGAGGGAGATGTGGTCCGGTATGTCGTCACTCTGGGCAAGGGCGAATCCTCCGAGCAGACCTGCTGTGGCGCCCACCTCCAGCGGCACTACCTGGAACGAAATGTTGGGCCGCTCGGTCATCTTCAGCAGGTGCTCCAGTTGCTCCCGCATCACTTCCTTCCCGCCGACCGGCCGGAGGAGAGCGCATTCATCGAGCAAGGCCCAGTACATGGGTGGGCTCTCGCGCTCGAATACAGACTGCCGCCGGAGGCGCGTCTCGACGGCCGCTTCGATCCATTGCTCGGTGACCCCCGGCTCGGCAGAGAGGATGGCCCGCGCATAACGAGCCGTCTGGAGGAGTCCCGGGACCACGAGCGGTTGCCACGTTCGGATGGTGTGCGCCTTCTCCTCCACCTTCGGCCACTCGCTGAACCACTTCGGAGTGGACATGACGGTGGTGTTCGGCAGGAGCCCGAAGAGCTCCCCGTTCAGCCCCAGCACCGCTTCGGCCGCCAGGGTGAACTTCTTGCTCGGCCTCCGCTTACCGCGCTCGATCAGGCCGACCAGGCTCTCGCTGCATGAGAGCAGGTCTCCCAGAGCCGTCTGGGAAAGACCTGCCGCGTTACGCGCTTTCTTCAGTACCTCGCCGTAAACCTCTGTCGTCATGTCATCGCCCTTTCTCAGGACCCGGACAGGCGCCAGCACGTCCGTCTGGAAACGGACTGTGACGTGCCGATTACAAATTAGCCCGGCGGCGGCACTCTGGGGAGTGCTTCCAGACACATGCTCAGCCTGTTGTCCGAGCCAAATACCGGCACAACAGAACAAAGGCGGTGATTTTGTGCGGGCAAGAACCACATCAACAGGGCTCGCCGATGTCGTCCTATGGCGCGATACGACGCTGCGCCGCAATGACAAGACGTCGTGGCAGGCGCGGCAGGCGACCGGGCTTTGGCTCACCGACAGCCATCCGACGGTCCGCTCCGACGCGCTCCAGATCGTCTCCGAACTGGTGGCCAACGTTATCCAGCACGTCCCCGGCGGCAGGCGGCGCGACTGGGTCAAGGTCCGGCTGGGCTTCGGCGACGGCTTCGTCCGCCTTGAGGTGATCGACCCGGGCGCTCCGGAACCGGAGCCGCGCTTCGTCCCTCGCCAGTTGGGCCCCATGGAGGAGTCGGGTCGCGGCCTCGGCATCGTGGCCCGGCTGAGCTCCGAATGCGGCACGCATGTCACCGAGGAGGGTCATCGCGTCGTGTGGGCCGACATCGCGGCGAACATGCCGTGACGGCGACCAGGGGATTTCCCGGTTGGGAGATCATCGAAGGCGCCGGAGGCGGTTACATCGCCATCCGCACCGTCCAGGTGCCCGAGCACAGCGCGCTGTCCAATGTACGGTGCGGCGCGACCCTGCCGGAGTTGTTCGAGCACCTGGAGGAGGAGACGCGCCGCAGGGCCAACTCGAACGCCCGCGATCGAGCAGGATGACCAGCGGCGAGCCATCCGGTCAGGCGGTGGCGCCGCCGTCGATCACGTGGTCCTGGCCCACGACGAAGCTCGACTCCGGCGACGACAGCCACAGCGCCGCCGCCGCGACCTCCTCCGGCGTGGCGACCCGGCCGATCGGCAGCGCGCCTCTCATGCGCTCGTCCCGTTCCTCCCGGGTCTCGCCGGGCCGCGTCGCCATGGGCGAGTCGATCGGGCCGGGGCTGACGGCGTTGATCCGTACGCCGTCCGCGATGTGGTCGCGGGCGGCGGTGCGGGTCAGGAAGCTCACCCCCGCCTTCGAGGCGGCGTACGCGGCGGCTCCGGGCAGCCGCCAGTGCGCGCCCAGGTTGGAGGCCACGTTGACGATGACGCCACCGCCATGGGCGCGCATGTGGGCGATCTCGTGCTTCATCGACAGGAACACGCCCTTCAGGTTCACCGCGAGCGCGGTGTCCCAGACGTCCTCGTCGTAGTCGGCCAGCGGCGCGAGCATGCCGAAGACGCCGGCCGCGTTGAGCGCGACGTCGAGGCCCCCGTACCGGGAGACCGCGGCCTCGACCATGGCGGCGACCTCGGCCGATCGCGTGACGTCCACGGCGAACGCGCTCGCCTGCCCGCCCCGCTCCTCGATCAGCTTCACGACCTCGGCCAGCCTGGCCGTGTCGCGCCCCGCGACCAGCACGGAAGCGCCCTCACCCGCGTACGCCAGCGCCGCGGCCCGTCCCAGGACGCCGCTCGCGCCGGTGACCAGGGCGACCTTGCCCTCAAAGCGATTCATCTATTCCATACCAATCGTTCTCAAATTTGGACGGCGACCATGGCCTGGTCGACCGCGTCGCGCAGGCGGCGCGGATCGGGGTCGGCCCTGCCGAGCACCCTGATGCCCTGCAGCAGCACGAGCAGGAACCTGGCCAGCGCGTACGGGTCCTTCCCCGCCGGGATCTCGCCCTGCGCCCGGGCCCGGACCAGGGTGGCGGTGAGCACGGTCTCCAGCCCCGCCCAGCTCTCCGTCACCTTGCGGGACACGGCGGCGTCGCGCGTGGCGAACTCCACCGCCGTGTTCACCACCATGCAGCCCCGCCGCAGCTCGTCGGCCAGGCACTCCGCGACGTACGAGTCGAGGAAGGCCCGGACGGCGGGCAGCGCGGGCCCCGGCTGGGACAGCCGCTCGACCACGTTGTGCTGCTCCAGGTAGCGCTCCAGCGCCTTCAGGTAGAGCTCGCGCTTGCCGCCGAAGGTGCCGTAGATGCTCGCCCGGGCGATCCCGAGGTGCTCCACGAGGTCCGCCATCGACGTCGCCTCGTATCCGCGCTCCCAGAACAGCTCCAGGGCCTTCTGCAACGCGACCTCGGGATCGAACTCCTTGCTCCTTGCCACGGGGCCAAAGCTAGCACATTCAAGAACGATCGATCCAGTTACCTAGGAGTGAGCACCCACCGCCAGGAGCCGTCCTTGTCGGAGTCGCGGTTCGCGCCGAGCTGCGTCGTCCGCTGACCGTCCACGCTCACCAGGACCAGCCCGTTGTTGAACTCGCTCTCGCACGACCCGGCGCACCCCAGAGCGATGACGTTCTCGTCGTCGGCCCAGGCGTGCAGTTGCAGCACCCTCTGCTGCCCGACGACCTGGCCCGTCCCCGCATCCGTGATCTTGGTCGGCAGGCCGTCGGGGCCCAGGACCAGGCGGCCGTTCGGGGAGGTCGCCGAGATGTGCGAGTAGTCCACGTACCGGTCCCCCTTGGGCCACTCCGCCTTTTCACCGTCGAGGGTGTAGAAGACCCGGTCCGGAGTGGTGCTGGTGGGGGCCCAGAGCATCGTGCCGTCCAGGCTCCAGCCGAGGTCCTGGCGGCCGCTCACGTTGAAGGGCTTGTCGTCGTTGAACATCGCGTCGGCCATCGGCGGCAGCTCGTGATAGTCGGCCGTGCCGGCCTCGACGTCGACGATGTAGTAGCCGGTACGCGGGCTGCTCCCGGGAACGACGGCCGCCTGGTCGCCCTTCCCCTGCAAGATGTCCGGGTAGCCGGAGTACGCCGTGGCCAGGACCCTGGTGCCGTCGGGGGACCACGTGACCGACCCCACCGGGTGCTCCAGGTCGATCCACTTGAGGATCTGCCGGGTGTTCAGGTCGAGGATGCCCAGCCGCTTGCTGATCAGCTCCCCTTCCAGCACGGCGGCCACCTGCAGCCCGGGGGCCACGTCCACCCAGGCCCACGAGGTCTCCTCGTAGCCGTCGGTGCGCGGGTCGTACAGCGACCACCTGTACACGACCCGCTGCTCGTTGTCCGAGACCCGCTCCCGGCGGGTGGTGTAGTAGGCGGACACGGCCATGCGTCCCGCGGCGATCAGCTTGACCGGCGGGCTGTGCTCCGTGTCGGCCCGCACGTCGGTCGGCGCGGGCGACGGGCGTGGGGGCAGCGTGACGCCGGTGGCCGCGTGCATGGTGGCCTGCGGGTCGCGTACGGCCGGCCCGGCGCCGCGCAGGCCCACGGCGGACACCGCGATCGCCGCCACCAGCCCCACGGCCAGCACCACCATGCCGACGGGCTTCCAGGCGCGCCTCCGCAGCGCCCGGTCCGCCAGATCGTGCGGCACCCTCGTCTCGTCGGCCCACTCCTGCAGCGTGTCCCGAAGCAGTCGCGTCATTTGGCCACCTCCAGTTCCCTGGCCAGTTCGGGGGCGATCTCGCGCAGGCGGGCCAGCGACCTGTGCGCCGTGCTCCTGACCGTTCCGACGGAGCAGCCCAGCGCCCGCGCCACGTCCTGCTCGGGCAGATCCTCGAAATACCGCAGCACCAGCACGGTGCGCTGCCGCGCCGTGAGCCGCGCCAGCGCCGACCGCAACACCATGCGCAGCTCGCTCTGGTGATTGAGGTCCCGGTCCGCCAGCTCGGGCGGCTCCGCCTGCACCACCTCGCCGCGCCGCCTGCTCGCCCGCCACCAGCTGATCTGCTGGCGGTACATGATCTGCTTGGCGTACGCCTCAGGCGCGTCCACCCGCCGCCACCGGCTCGCCAGCTTCGCCAGCGCGGTCTGCACCAGGTCCTCGGCCGCGTGCTGGTCACCACCGGTGAGCAGGAACCCGAGTCGCATGAGTGCGGGGGAGCGCGCAGAGACGAACTCGCGGAAACGTTGCTCGTCCGCGACGTCCACGATCACCTCCAGGGGATAGTCGTCACCCCCTCAGACGCCCCCCGGTCACCCCGCTATGCGTCACGGGGCCAGGGGGTTGGGTACGGGGACGGCCCGCATGTCGCCGCCCCCGGCGTTCAGCCAGCGCAGCAGCAGGTTGGCCTTGGCCGGGATGTGCGTGGCGCCCAGCAGATCGCGCAGCTCGTCCGGATCCCCGTGATCCTTGCCGCACCCCGTGAACACCGTCCTGGCCCGTGCCCACAGCTCCCCCCGCAACCCCGGATGGCGCTCGGCCAGGGCTCCCGCGATCTCGCAGAGGTTGTTGGTCACCAGGCAGTACACCAGCCGCTCCCACGCCCGCGCACCCCCGACGCCCTTCAGCGACGGGTGCCGCTCCGCGACGAGCTTGACCCCCTCGTGGTCACGGAAGACGGCCTGCGCGGGAAGCCCGCGCTCGTCCACCGCGATCAGCACGTTCTGCAGATGGCACTCCAGCACGACCCCATGACGGAAATAGGCGTGCAGGAGCGGGGGAACCACGTGATCCAGGTACCGCTCCCACCACACGAGCGCCAGCTCGTCGCCCAGCCCGTCGAGCGGGTTGCCGGGGAAGCCCTCGCTGATCCCCGCCGCGAGCAGCACCGTCAGCCCCGGGCGCACGTGCTCGCGCAGACCGTCGCGGACGATCACCGCCAGCGCCTCCCCGCCGTCCCGGTCCAGCTCGGCGCTGCGGTAGCCGCGGTCGCGCAGCACGGCGGGCCGGGCCACGTGGTCGGGCAGGTCGTCGAACGCCTGCCCGACGACCTCGGCCACCACGGCCAGCCTGCTCAGGTCGCGCAGCCACAGCCGCCGGATGTCGTTCGTGATCCGCACGTCCAGGCTGAACTTGCAGAACAGGTCCAGCTCGGGCAGGTACACCGTACGGATCGACGAGGTCGGTGAGGCGAGGACCCCGGTGACGCCCACGTGGCGCAGCGGCGGGCCGCCCAGCAGCTCCACCTGCCAGGGATGCGCGGGCAGCAGGGCCAGGCCGTCGCCGGGAGACGGCCCCAGCCGGTCGAGCGCGCCCGCCTCCCCCACCTCCACCAGCCGCTCGGCCGGCACGCCGAACAGCGGCAGCGCGAAGCTCGCGTACGCCTCCGGCGCGTACGGGAGCCAGGCCCCCGGACCGGACCCGCCGCGGGCCTTCGGCGCGGGATGGTAGCGATGGCCCGCGACGAGGGCCTGTTCGGAACGCAGGTAGAGGTCCGCGGGCGGCGTCCCGGCCCGCCTGGCGGCCAGCAGGGCGGCCATGACGTCCCGGCTGTGCGTGATCTCGGCGGGCAGCGTGTCATTGTCGACCCCGGTCCCCGCACGCAGTTCGGCGGCCGTCAGCGCGACCAGGTCGTCCAGGGAGAGGGGGCGCCAGCCGTCAGGCGTCCGCTGCTCGGCCCGGTCCGGGAACCGCCCGCCGGCGACGCGCAGGAGCCGGCCGGTCGCGGGCAGCAGGAAAGCGCCGGCGCGCGCGGGCCGGGCCACTTCGCGGATCAGGCAGTTGAGCAGTGCCGTCGTCGCGAGGTTCGCGGCGTCTGTCTGTGCCTCTCGCGGGAGAGGAAGAAGGCCGTCGGTAGGTGCCATGGCGACCTTATCCCTACCCTTTGTCCCTATTGGTGCCAACAGGGTAGCTACTGGGCTGGTTTCCTGGAAATGGTGGGAATTATGAGGCGTTGGGAGGCGGAATTCGCGGCCGACCTTTCCCTGGTGCGCCCGGAGCTCTCGGCGGCGTACTTCGCGGCCCTCCCGGACGCGCGGGCCGCCGTACTCGGCCGTCTCTGGCGCAGCCTCCTCCACGAACCGCTCCCCGGGCTCCTGGGCACGCGGGGACAGGCCCGCGTCGAGCTGGCGGACGGCCGCGTGCTCACCGGGCCGGCGCGGGAGCCGTACGACCTCGGGGGCGAGCCCGCGCTCTGGCTGGACGGTCACCCCCACACGCACCCCGCCGAACTGCTCGCCGCCCTGGGCCTGCCCGGCACCGCCGGGCTGGTCGAGGACCTGGACAACAGCGTGGCCTCGCTGGCGCTGTCCCGCGCGGAGCCCGCCCGCGTCCCGGTCACGCCCGAGGAGTACGAGCAGAGCGTGGTGGACGGCCACCCGTACCACCCGGGCTGCCGCAGCCGCCCCGGCGTCTCCGTGGCGGAGCAGCTCGCCTACATGCCGGAGCACCGCGCCGTCGTCCGCCTGGACCTGCTCGCGCTGCCCGCCGCGGACTGCCTGGTCTCGGGCCCGTGGCCGGCCGCGCTCATGGACGGCGACCGGCTCCTGCTCCCCGTGCACCCCTGGCAGAGCGCCCACGTCCTGCCCGCGCTGGGCCTACGGCCGCACGTCACCGGGGCCGTCCCGGCCCGCCCGCTGATGTCCGTACGGACCCTCGCGCCCCTCGACGGCGGCCCGCACGTCAAGACGGCGTTCAGCACCCGGATGACCTCCGGCGTCAGGGACATCTCCCCCGGCTCGGTACGCGACTGCGTCCACCTGTCGGACCTGCTCTCCACCCTGTCCGGCCGGCTGGGCGGGCGGCTCGGCATCGCCCGCTACCTGGCCGGCGCCGCCGGGAAGGTGAACGGCGAGCACAGCCCCGACGTGTCGGCCATGCTCCGCGAGCCGACCGGGAACGCGATCCCCGTCGGCGCCGTCACCCGCGCGACCGTGCGGGACCCGGCGGCCTGGCTGGCCGCGTTCGCCCGCCTGGTCTGGAGGGAGGCCCTGGGCCTGCTGGCGCTCGGCGTGGCGCTCGAGGCGCACGGCCAGAACCTGCTCGTCGAGCTCGACCCGGACGGCCTCCCGCGCCGGCTGGTCTACCGGGACCTGGCCGACGTCAGGATCAGCCCCGCCAGGCTCGCCCGCAACGGGATCGAGGTACCGCCGGTCAGCGCCAGGCTGCTCACCGACGACCCCGGGACGCTGCACGCCAAGCTGTTCGGCGGGCTCGTCGGCACCACGTTCGGCAGCCTGATCGCGCTGTTCTGCCGGGGCGACCGGGCCGCCGAGTCCCGCCTCTGGGACGTCGTGGCCGCGGCCGCGCGCTCCGCGGAGTTCGCGTGCGCCGAGGACCGCGGGGCCCTGTTCGGCCCGCACCTCACGGTCAAGGCCCACCTGCTCGCCCGCCTGGAGGGCGCGCCGCCCGGTGACAGCTGGACCAGGCTGCCCAACCCGCTCGGCGCGTAACGGGTCAGGGGGCGAGTTCGGCGACGGGGAGGCGGCGGAAGGCGATGCTCTCGTACGCGCCGAAGTCACCGGTCTCGAACAGCAGGCCCACCGTGTCCCCGTCCACCCGGACCAGGTCGGAGTAGGCCGCCGGCAGCCCCGACACCGTGTGCGCGACCCGCCAGGTCACCCCCAGGTCATCGCTGGCGCGTACGGTCATCAGCGCCCGCGCGTCCGGCGCGGCCGGCCCCGAGAACAGGAGCACGTCCGGCGACGAGCACCACAGCGTGCTGCCCTCCACCACCGGCCCCACCAGCCCCGCCTGGGGCCGGAAGGGCAGCAGGAGGGTCTGGCCGCCGTCGGCCGAGTAGGCGTCGGCCCTGGTGCCGGGGGCGGTGGACTCGGTGCGCGTGTTGAGGTAGAGCCGCCCGTCCGGCAGCTCGGTGGCCGTGGTCTCGTTGACGTTGACGTATCCGTCCGGGTTGTCGTCGACGTACCCGATGCGCCAGGTCTGGCCGCCGTCGTCGCTCAGCAGCCCGTGGCCGCCGTTGTACTTGCCCTCGGTCCCGTTGTCGGACCCGCCGGGCGGCAGCGAGTGGTTGGCGGGGACCACGATCCGCCCGCTGCGCAGCGCTACGGCGTGGCCGGGTGCGGTCGCGTACCAGCGCCACTCGGAGCGCTTCACGCTGCCGGTGATCTCGCGAGGCGCCGACCACGTGACCCCGTCGTCCGAGCTGACCTGCACGAACACCCGCCGCCCGTCGGCCGCCGCCACCTGGCCGCGCCTGATCTTGTCCTCGGTGGCCTGCGGCCCCTGCCTGACGAAGACCAGCACGATCCGGCCGTCGGCCAGTGCCACGGGCGCGGGGTTGCCCGCGGTGCCCCGGCGCGGCTCCGTGGCGACCACCTGCAGCGCGCCCCAGGTCCTGCCGCCGTCCGTGGAGCGCCTGAGCACGACGTCGATGTGGCCGGAGTCCCCGGCGGAGGCGTGCCGCCCCTCCGCGAACGCCAGCACGGTGCCCGCCTTCGTCACCACCGCCGCGGGGATCCGGTAGGTGTTGTAGCCGTCCGTCCGCTGCCGGTACGGCACTGACGTCGGGTATCGATCCGCCATGCGGGCACGCTACGGCCGCCGGGTGAACGAGACGTGAAGACGAGTGTGACGGGCGGTGGAGGAGGGATGTAAGGGACAGAGGGGGCGTCCAACCGGCCTGTCCCCAGCATGGCCGGGCCGGCGGCATGAAAGAGTTCACCTCATAAGCGAGTGCTTCTGGAGGCGTGGTGGCTGACGAGTTCGACGTCATCGTGATCGGTGCCGGTCCCGCCGGTGAGAACGTCGTGGACCGGGCGGTCCGCGGCGGCCTGACCGCGGCGATCGTCGAGGAGCGGCTGGCCGGCGGCGAGTGCGCCTACTGGGCGTGTGTCCCGAGCAAGGCGCTGCTGCGGCCGGTCGACCTGATGGGCGAGGTGGCGCGGGTCCCCGGGCTGTCGCTGGGACCCGTCGACGCGGAGGCCGTGCTGGCCCGGCGCGACGAGACCGTCTCGAACTACAACGACTCCGGGCAGGTCGGGTGGATCGAGAGCGTGCCGGCCGAGTTCGTACGCGGGCACGGGCGGCTCGACGGCCCCAAGCGCGTACGCGTCACCACCGAGGACGGCGGCGAGCGGGTGCTGACGGCCCGGCAGGCCGTCGTCCTGGCCATGGGCAGCACGGCGGCCCTCCCCCGGATCCCCGGGCTGGTCGAGGCGGAGCCCTGGACCAGCCATGAGGTGACCGCGGCCCGCGCCATCCCCGAGCGGCTGGTCGTGCTCGGCGGCGGCGTGGTCGCCTGCGAGATGGCCCAGGCCATGCACGGGCTCGGCGCGCGGCAGACGACCGTGCTGGTGCGCGGCGGCGGGCTGCTGGCCAGGATGGAGCCCTTCGCGGGAGAGCTGGTGGCCGAGTCGTTCGCGGAGGTGGGCATCGAGGTGCGCACCCGCACCGACGCCGTCAGGATCGAGCGCCCCGAGCCCGGCGGGAAGGTGACCGTCCACCTACCCGAGGGGCCCCCGGTGGAGGCCGACGAGCTGCTGGTCGCGACCGGCCGCCGGCCCGCGACCGGCGACATCGGGCTGGGCACGATCGGTCTGGCCGACGCGAAGTACGTCGAGGTGGACGACAGCATGCGGGCGACCGGCGTCCCCGACGGCTGGCTGTACGCGGTCGGCGACGTCAACGGGCGCGCGCTGCTCACCCACATGGGCAAGTACCAGGCCAGGATCTGCGGTGACGTGATCGCCGCGCGGGCGCGTGGCGACGAGCTGCCCGCGATGCGGGATCTGGCGGACGGGTTCGGCGCGCCGCAGGTCGTCTTCACCGATCCGCAGGTCTGCGCGGTCGGCAGGACCGAGGCGGTGGCCCGGGAGGACGGGTTCCGGGTGCGCGTGGTGGACTACGAGCTGGGCTCGGTCACCGGGGCCTACCTGCTGGGCGACGGCTACCGCGGCCGGGCCAGGGCCGTGGTGGACGAGGACAGGAAGGTGCTGCTCGGCGTCACGTTCGTCGGGCCGGGCACGGCCGAGCTGCTGCACAGTGCCACGATCGCGGTGACGGCCGAGGTGCCGCTGGAGCGCCTCTGGCACGCCGTCCCGTCCTTCCCGACGGTCAGCGAGGTGTGGCTGCGCCTGCTGGAGGCGTACGGCCTCTGACGCCCAGAGGGTCAGTGGCGGTGGGAGGAGAAGCGCGGGTGCGGGGACGACGGTGAGCCGCGGGCTGAGTTGTTCAGCATCAGCTCCGCCACCGTCTCCTCGACGCTCTCCCGCAGCTCCACCCGCGACAGCAGGTCAGTCAGCCGCAGCACCGACAGCAGGTGGTCCGACGGCCGGACCAGGATGATCCGGCCGCTCCCCTGCTCCTCCATCCGCTGCATCGCCATCGCCAGCACTCCAATGACGGACGAGTCGTAAAAATCCAGATCCGCAAGATCGAATACGAGCACGGGCCCCACGCTCCAGTCCCACACCGCGTTGATGCAGGTGCTGAAGCGGACCCGGCCCGCGTGGTCGAGCTCGCCGCCGGCGCGCAGGACCGTGCAATGGAGGTGCCGGATCGTCTCGATGTACAAGCCGTTCCTCACCTAGAAACGACTTCCCCCTGAGCCGGGATATCACGGATTTTCGCGATTTTTTGGGAGCTCCGGGTTGCCGAGCGGCCCGTCCAGCAGCTTGCGCAGGATCGCGGCGAGCGTCTCGGTGTCCTCGGGGGTGAGCGGGGAGGCCAGGTCGGCCAGGTTGGCGGCGTGCTCGGTGAGCGTCTCGTCGATGATCCGCAGGCCCTCGCCGGTCAGCAGGACGTGGAAGCTGCGCCGGTCGGCGGGGTCGAGGCTGCGCTCGACCAGCCCCGCCGCCTCCAGCCGGTCGAGCCGGTTGGTCATCCCGGCCCGCGACATCATCAGCACCGCCGACAGCTCCGACGGGATCAGCGTGTACGGCGGGCCGGCCCGGCGCAGCGCGGCCAGCACGTCGAACTCCCCCTGCCGCAGCCCGCGCCGGGTGAGCACCCGGTCGACCCGCGGCTCCAGGACGCGCATCACCTGGGCGAGCCGCCCGAAGACGCCCATGGCCGTCAGATCGAGATCAGGCCGCTCGCGCCGCCACTCCCCGAGGATCCTTTCGACCGCGTCGTCCATGACCCAGGATTTTATTCGAGCAGGGATAGTTCACGCCCGTACTAGTGCGTGGCGCCCGACTCCAGCGTCGGCACCGCGCCCAGGCACTGACCCATGATCACCAGGTACGGCGAGTTCGTGGGGCTGGGCAGCGTGAGCTCGGTGACGTTGCCGTCCGTGCGCAGCTCGGGCAGCCCCAGGTCCCCGTCCCTGATGCTGATGACCCGCTCCACCGGCGGCGCCGCGATGCCCAGCAGCTTCCTGGTGGCGTGCCGCATCCAGCGCCACTCGCTGTTGACCCGCCGCCACGTCGCGGGGATGAGGCTGGCCGGCTCCGCCTTCGTGCCCAGCCTGAGCGTGAGGCGGCCGCTCGACCCGAACGTGTCCTTCAGCACCGGGTTGACCACGAACATGCCCGCGCGCAGCACGCGCGTGCCCTGCCGGTTGCGGTTGGCCAGGCCGCCCGCGCTGATCAGCGAGGACACCTCGCAGCGCAACCCGTCGAGCGTGTCGGGATCGAAGTCCACCGCCGGCGGCTCCTCGAACACCACCTTGTCCAGCCGCAGCCCGGCCACGCCGTCGGGCACGACGTGCCCCGACACGGCCTGGCGGACCTCCTCGCTGACCCCGTCGCCCTCCGTGATGTCGAGCACCTCGACGCAGATCAGCCCGTCGTCGGGGATCTCATCCGCCGTCAGGTCGAAGGCCACCTGGGCGTGCGCCCGCCGGCCCCTGAGCAGCACGCACTGGCGCAGCCGCCCCTGGGAGCGCACCTGTACCAGGCGCGGCTGCAGGCCGACCAGGTCGGTCTTGCCGGCGTCCCAGCCGCTCACGGACCGATCGTCGGTCGACAGCGACACCAGCACCCGCAGCGCGCGCCCCTGCGCCGAGACCTTGAACCCGGCCAGCCCCGAGGTCTCGAACCTGCCCACGATCGAACTGCCGCGCTGCAGCCTGTCGGTCACCTGCAGCGCGGCGATCTGGCCGCTGCGCACGTGGACGGGCGGGATCGCGGGGAGGATCAGCTGGTCCAGCTCGGTGGCGGATCCTGGGGTGCTCATGGGGTGCTCCTCGTGAATGACGACTCTTCCGGCTCGTGGAAGCTGCTCATGGGGTCTTCGTCGGTACGGACGACATCGCCGAACCGCGGGAACCGGTCAAAGGCGTTCCTGATGAACGGCCCCGCCGGGTCGTGGAAGTCGAACCGCGTGAGCATGGGTTCGCGCCTGGTCCACATGCGGGCGATCGCGCTGTAGAGAGGGTCGCCGTCGCGCTCCACGTGCCACAGGTTCACGGCCAGCGCCCGCGCGTAGTCGGCGCCGTACTCCCAGTGCGGCAGGAGCTGGGTGGGCACGTCCGCGCCGCAGCGGCGCAGCCAGAGCCACAGGCGGGCGCGGTCGCGCTGCTCGGGCTCCAGGATGGACTCGCCCTTCTCGTGCTTGGCGATGGCCTCGTCCAGCCACAGGCGAATGTCCGACGGGTCGCGCGCCACGTGCGTGCCGCCGCAGGCGCTCCCCACCGACCAGCCCGCCTGGACGACCGGGATGCCGAACGCGGGCAGGTCGCTGTCGCCGAACGTGACGCACACGTCCGCCATGCTCCACAGGAGGTTCGTGGACAGGGAGCCCGTCACGCACCTCACCCGGGAGTGCGGGTAGCCGACGGGGTCGAGGAACAGCCAGTTCGCCGACGGGTCCGACGAGGCGAAGTCCACCGTCGACTGGAACAGCTCGGTGTCCTCGCCCGGCGTGTGGCCGAAGACCGCGATGGTCGGCCGCCGCGGGTCCAGGCCCAGGCGGGCGCAGCCGTAGTCGCGCAGCTGGTTTCGCTCGGTCTCCGTGCGGATCTGGTAGCCGCTCTTGGCCCGCCAGGCCGTCCGCTCCGCGCCCGGCCTGATCGTGTCCCGGTACGGCCAGACGTGCCGCTCGAAGAACGCGCCGACCCTGGCGGGCAGCTCCTCGCGGAACGAGCAGGGCCCCTGGTCGGGGAAGATCGCGTACGCCTTCAGCGACCCCGTCCCGTGGACGTGCACGACCGGGATGTCCCTGATCACGTACGGGTCCGCCCGGCTGGTGACCAGCGCGGCCGGCGGCACCCGCGGCCGGCCGTCCCCTTCGGCCCCGAACATCTCCGCCAGCCTCCGCCACTCGGGCTCGACCAGCGCGAACAGCCGCGCGGAGAGCAGCTCGCAGACCGCCTTCGCGACCATGAGCGTCCGTACCACGACTCTGATGTCCTGGTCGAACGCCTCGGCCACGACGCAGCTCTCACCGCTGGGGCTCTCGCCCCAATATGTCCTCGCAGCGGCGAGCAACCGATCGAAATGCTCGCCATCTCCGGCACGACGCATAAGTCCCCCCACCATGACCGGCAGGAAACAGACATTGCCAGACGGGCGGACGATCACCCGCGCGTCAACACGCTTCTTTGCCCGCACCTGGCAGAAACTGAAGATCGTCACAGGCGCCACAGGCGCCCCACCCGGCACGATCCGGCGTAACGACGCCAGAGCCGGAAAAATCCCGCTTCCCGCGCGAACAAAACTGCCCCATGCGGCGTCCAAGCTTTTACCGAGAGCACGTCATGGCGGGGTTTAGGATGCACCCTAATGCCACGAGGGGGAGGTTTTACAACCATGGGTTCCCGTTTGTCGAGTATCGCGCGCCTGACCGGGGCGGCGGCAGCGGCCGGTGTAGTGGCCGCGGCCATCGCACTGCCCGCGGTCGGAGGCACCGGAGCGATGTTCGTCTCGGCATCGGAGGACCTAGGCCTCAAGGCGCGGGACCTCAAGGAGCCGCCCCTCGCGGAGAGGACGACGGTGCTCGACGCCACGGGCAAGCCGATCGCGACGTTCTACGAGGAGTACCGCGAGAACGTCAAGCTCGACGACATCGCCGAGATCATGAAGACGGCCATCATCTCGATCGAGGACTACCGCTTCTACGAGCACGGCCCGATCGACATCGAGGGCACCGTCCGCGCCCTGGCCAAGAACCTCACCTCGGGCGGCATCGCCCAGGGCGGCTCGTCCATCACCCAGCAGTACGTCAAGCAGGTGCTGCTCAACTCGGCGAGCACCACCAAGGAGAAGAACGCGGCCCTCGAGGCCAGCTACGCCCGTAAGCTCAACGAGCTGCGCTACGCGATGGCGATCGAGGAGAAGTACACCAAGAACGAGATCCTCGAGAAATACCTGAACATCGCGTACTTCGGAGCCCGGGCCTACGGCATCGAGGCCGCCGCGAAGCGCTTCTTCGGGGTCAAGGCCGCCGACCTGACCCTGTCCCAGGCCGCCACCCTGGCCGGCGCCGTGCAGGACCCGCTCCAGACCGACCCCAGCCGCGGCAAGGAGTTCAAGGAGCGGCTGCTGTTCCGGCGCAACGTCGTGCTCGACCGGATGGCCGAGCTGAAGAAGATCACGCCGGAGCAGGCCGCCGAGGCCAAGAAGACCAAGCTCGGCTACAAGGGCACCCCGCTGCCCGGTGGCTGCGAGGCCAGCGACTACCCGTACTTCTGCATGTACGTCCGCAACGAGATCCTCAGCAACACTGACTTCGGCAAGACGAAGAAGGCCAGGACCGCGTTCCTCAACCGGGGTGGCCTGGAGATCAAGACCACGCTCGACCCGAAGATGCAGAAGGCCGCCGAGCTGGCCATCAAGAAGCACGTGTTCGCCTCCGACAACCCGGTCGCCTCCGAGGCGCTCGTCCAGCCGGGCACGGGCGCGATCAAGGCCATGGCCGCCAGCCGCAAGTACGGCACCAACAAGCGCAAGAACGAGATGTCCTACAACCTCGTCGCCAACGCGGTGCACGGCGGCGGCACCGGCTTCCAGGCCGGCTCGACGTTCAAGACGTTCACCCTGCTCACCGCCCTCAAGCAGGGAATGAAGATCAACGACGGGATCTCGGTGGGCAGCGGCTACCGCGCTCCGGCCTACTGGTCGTTCAAGAACTGCAAGGGCCAGAACATGGGTGAGCCCAGCTTCACCGTCACCAACGCCGAGGGCGGCGGCGGTGGCTTCAAGTCGCTGGCCACCGGCACCTGGGGCTCGGTCAACACCTTCTTCATGGCGCTGGAGCAGAAGGTGGGCCTGTGCAACGTGGTCAAGACGGCCAAGTCGCTGGGCATCGAGCGCTCCGACGGGCTGGACCTGCAGGAGTACGAGACGTTCACGCTCGGCATCAACGAGATGGACCCAGTGACCGTGGCCAACGCGTACGCCGCGATCGGCGCGCGCGGCAAGTACTGCGAGCCGATGGCCATCTCCTCGATCAAGGACCGCGACGGCAAGGTCACGAACTACAAGCCCAAGTGCAAGCAGGCGCTCGACGCGGAGGTCGCGGACGCCGCCTCCAGCATCCTCTCCGGCGTGTTCACCAAGGGCACCATGAAGGGCGTCGGCGGCATCGGCCGGCCGGCTGCCGGCAAGACCGGCACCACGGACGAGCAGTCCACCGCCTGGTTCGCCGGGTTCTCCCCCGACCTCGCGGGCGCGGTCAGCATCGGTGACCCGCGCGGCGCGGTGACGCACAAGCTGAACAACATCACCATCGGCGGCCGGTTCTACCCCTCGGTCTTCGGGGCCTCCATCCCCGGCCCGATCTGGAAGGACACCATGCTGTCCGCGCTCAAGGGCATCCCGGCGACGGACTTCACCCCGGTGAACACCGCGCGCTTCGGCGGCTGCGGTTCGAGCTGCCAGCCCCAGCAGCCGGTGCGCCCCCAGCCGGACGACACGGACGGGGGCCTCGACGAGGCAGAGATCGGCACCAACGTGACTCAATGACCGGATAGGGCTAAATCAGACACGCAAATATTGCGCGATCAACGTTCGGCACAAAAACAACTGTCGGTTACTAGGGCCTCTAGCTGAGCAAATTCGGAGTGCGTCCGCACAGTGGGACGCACTCCCAGCAAAGGCCCTATTAACAGCGCCGAAACATTGGTAACGTGGGAGCGCTCCCAGGATCTTTTCCGCGAGGTGCTCCATGACCGAGCAGCCCACACTGGCACAGGTGGCGGCCGCTGCAGGGGTTTCCCCCGCGACCGCATCTCGAGTCCTCACGGGCTCGGTGCGGGTCAGTACCTCGACCCGCCGGCAAGTCTACGACGCCGTGTCCCGCATGGGATACGTACGCCAACGAGCCCCCCGGGGAACGGCCGCCAAGACCATGGCCGACGGCGTCACGGCGGTGATCTGCGACCACCTCCCACGCCTGTTCTCCGAGCCCTACTACGCACGGCTCCTGTCCGCCGCAGGAGCCGTGATCGCCGAACACGGCACCCATCTCATGGTGACCACCGTCACGCCCACATCGTCCGTACTGCCGGTGCTGTCCGGCGCGGTGCTGATCGTGGGCGCGCGCGAGCGCCACCCCCTGGCGATCAAGTTGTCCACCTCGGGCGTCCCCGTGCGCAACATCGGCCGCCCGCCACACGATCTCAAACTCCCGTACGCCGACGTGAACAACCTCGACGGCGGCCGCCAGGCGGCGGAGCACTTCCTGTTATCCGGCCGCCGCAACGTCGCCGCCATCGGCGGACCACCGTCCTTACCCGGCGCGCGCGACCGATTAGAAGGCCTGGTACGCACCCTGCAGGCGGCGGGCGCACCCGACGTTCCCGTGGCCTACGGGGACTTCACCGCGGCCTCCGGCACCCACGCCATGCAGTGGCTGTTACGCCACGCCCCAGGTCTAGACGCCGTCTTCGTCGCCTCGGACCTGATGGCGGCAGGCGCGATCCAGGCACTGCGCAGGGCCGGGCGCAAGGTGCCGGCGGACGTGGCGGTGATCGGGTTCGATGACGCCCCGGTCGCCAGGCACACCGTCCCGGCCCTGACCACCATCCGCCAGCCCGTCGAGGAGCTCGCCACCGTCGCCACCCGGCTGCTCCTGTCGGGGGCCGCGGGGATCGACCCCGTACTCCCTACGGAACTGGTCGTCCGTGAGTCGGCTTGAGCCGGGGGACATACTGGCCCGCAGGTATCTGTTGCTGGATCCGCTGGCCCGCGGGGGCATGTCGGTCATCTGGCGTGCCTTCGACCAGTCGCTGCACCGGATGATCGCCGTCAAGGTGCTCACCGCCTCACTTCATGCCGGCGGCGGCGAGCGCATGAGCGCCCGCAGCGAGGCGCGCGCCGCCGCCCGGTTCATCCACCCCGACTCCATCGACATCTACGACTACGGCGAGACCGTCACCACGAACGGCGGCGTCGCCGCCTACGTGGTGATGCCGCTGCTCGACGGCACGCCGCTGGCCGAGCGCATCGAGCAGGGGCCGCTGCCGTGGACCGAGGCGGCGGTCATCGCGCTGCGGCTGGCCCGGGTCCTGATGGCCGGGCACGCCCGCGGCCTGGTCCACCGGGACGTCACGGCCGAGAACGTGCTGCTCACCGCCGACGGACCCAAGCTGCTCGACTTCGGCATCGCGGCCTGGGCCGGAGACCCCGACGACGACCGCGGCACCCCTCCCTACGTCGCCCCCGAGCGGCTGCTCGGCGCGCCGACCCATCCCGCGGTCGACGTGTACGCCCTCGGCGTGCTGCTGCACGCCATGCTCACCGGGCGGACGCCGTACCCGGAGACGACGTGGGAGGAGATCGAGGCCGCGCGCAGGACGTATCCCCCGCCCCGCGTCGCCGGCGTGCCGTACTCCGTGGCCACGCTCTGCCAGCGCTGCCTGGCGGACCGGCCGGACCGGCGGCCGACCGCGGCCGAGATCGTCTCGGCGCTGACCTCCGCGCTGAGCGCGGCGACCCTCGGGCGGCACGTCAGGCGTGGCCTCACGGTCGCCGGTTCGGCGGCCGTCGCGCTCTCGGCCCTGCTGTGGTTCCAGCAGACGGGACTCCAGCAGGAGCAGCAGAAGCCGCAGCAGGAGGTGACGGTCAAGACATCGCCGACCGCCAGGCTGATCGAGAGCACGCCGGCCACGGCCGCCACCGTCGAGCAGGCCGTGGACGGCTTCAACACGGTGCTGGAGGCCAGGACGCCGTGCGGCGCGACCGACGCGGACGTGGTGCTGGACCTCAAACAGGTGCTGCACGCCGCGGTGGGACCGCACGGCCCGTCGGTGTCGAGGACGGACAACCTGCGCCAGAAGCTGTCCGACCGCTTCGGCGAGGGGCGGCTCGCGCCCGCCTGCCTGAGCGAGCTGCAGGCCAGGCTCGACGACATCGACGCCGCGCTGGATCGTGATTGAGGAGGGGTACGGCAGCACCCGCCGTACCCCTCATACGCGGTCCGTACCCCTCGCAAAGCACGCCGCGTGCCACATCCCCTGATGGGAGCGCTCCCAGAGTAGCGCCTGGACCGGCTATGACCAAGATCGAATGAAACTTTCACAGCGCGTTGTCGACGTCGTGCGGGGCGTGATTCAATGCGCTGGCCGGGCGGGCTGCTCGTGGGCAGGTTTCCTCATTCGTCAGCGCAAGGGAATCCCCATGAGGTTATTCAAGTCGGCGGCGATCACCGCCGTCATGGTTCTGATCACGACTGTTCTGATGGTGCCCACGCAGGCACTGGCGCACGGGGTGTCGATGTTCCCCGCGGCGAGGACGTTCCTGTGCTGGCAGGACGGCCTGCGGGAGAACGGCCAGATCATCCCCTACAACCCCGCGTGCTCGGCGGCCGTCGCGCAGAGCGGCACGACCCCGCTGTACAACTGGTTCGCGGTGCTGCGTTCCGACGGCGGGGGCCGGACCACCGGGTTCATCCCCGACGGGCAGCTCTGCAGCGGCGGCACCGGCGGTCCCTACGACTTCTCGGCCTACAACGCGGTGCGCAGCGACTGGCCGCTGACCCACCTGACCTCGGGCGCCACCATCCAGATGCGGCACAGCAACTGGGCCAAGCACCCCGGCGCCTTCAACTACTACGTCACCAAGAACGGCTGGAACCCCAACGGGCCGCTGAAGTGGTCCGACCTGGAGCCGTTCGGCAGTGCCACCAACCCGCCGGACACCGGACCCGCCGGCGCGCTCAACTACTACTACTGGAACGCCCAGCTCCCGTCCGGCAAGACCGGCCGGCACATCATCTACACGATGTGGGTCCGCTCCGACAGCAACGAGAACTTCTACAGCTGCTCCGACGTCGTCTTCGACGGCGGCAAGGGCGAGGTCACCGGCGTCGGCCCGGGCCAGGGCACCCCCACCGCCACCCCGACGGTGACTCCGACGGTCAACCCGGGCGCCTGCACCGCCACGTGGAAGGCCACGGACACCGGCTGGGCCGGCCACTTCCAGGGCGAGGTGACCGTGAAGAACACGAGCACCTCGTCGATCAACGGCTGGACGGTCAAGTGGACCTACTCCGGCGGCCAGGGCTTCGACGGCTCGCCATGGAACGGCGTGCTGTCCGGGCAACCGCCCAACGTGGTGGTCAAGAACGCCACCTACAACGGGCAGCTCGCACCGAACGCGACCACCTCGTTCGGCTTCAACGCCACCGGATCGATCCCCAACCCGGCCCCGGCCCTGACCTGCACCAGCCCGTGATCAAATCACGTCGCGGGCTTGCCGCGGCACTCGTCACCCTGGCCAGCCTGACCCTGGCCGGGGTGATGTTTTTCGCCGCCCGCCAGCCGTCCTCCCAGCTGAACCAGGAGCTCGCCGCCCAGGTGACGCTCATCCTCGAACAGTCCTCGCCCGACGAGCACCACGCGCACGGCCACGACTTCGACTCGCGCGTCGTGTGCGCCGTGGAGCCCTTCGGGTTCGATCCGCCCGACGCGACCTCCCTCGTCGAGGTGAAGTGGGTCTACGCCCGCCACATGTGCGCGGTCACCGGCGCGGGCACCGACTGGGCCACCTCCGTACGGGCCGCGGGCCCGATCGCGGTGCGCGTCGGCATCCCTCCCCTGATCCGGGTGCCGGAGCCGGGCGTGGGCTATCCGGACCGCGTCAAGCGGCTCATCCCGGCCCGCTACCACGAGGCGGCCTTCGCCGAGTTCGAGGACGAGTCGGCGATCGACGCCGCCCGCCAACGCTTCGCTGAAGCCGTGAAAAGCCAAGCCCGATAAAGCGAGGGAGCGCCGTCGCCTGGACTGAGGAGCGCAGGGAGCGTAGCGACCGGAGCGACGAGGGAAGGCGACGGCTCCCCAGCGACCGAGCGCGCCTCTGCGGAGCAGAGGCCATAAACACGGACGCGGCCGGCTGGAGGTACCGGCCGCGTCCGTCCCATCCGGGCGGGATGGTCTCATTGGGCAGGGATGTTCTTTCGCCTCACCTCCTCATACGCAGCGGTACGACGGGCGGTTCAGTTGGCACACGTGTAGCCGGACGGCACGGACGTGTTGCCGCTGGGCCGGCTCGCCTGCACCCCGAAGCTCGTGCCGGCGTTGGGTGCGAGTGTGCCGTTGTAGCTCAGGTTCTTGGCCGTCACGGTCTGGCCGCTGACCGTCACCGCGGCGTTCCAGGAGCCGGTGAGCGTGTGGCCGGCCGGCAGCGTGAAGGTCACCGTCCAGCTCGACTTGGTCGAGGTGCTGGTGTTGGTCACGGTCACGGGCTGCACGACGTACCCGGTGCTCCATTGGCTCTGCACGGTGCCGGCAGCGGTGCAGCCGCCGCCGGTGCCGCCGCCGCTGAGCGTGGTGAACGACGCCGTCGGCGACGCGGCGGACTGGTTGCCGGCCGCGTCCCTGGCCTTGACGTACACCTGGTACGTGGTCGCCGGCGACAGCCCGGTCAGCGTGATCGAGTTCGTCGCGGTCGAGCCGAGCGAGGTCCCGGTCGAGGTGTAGACGTCGTAACCGGTCACACCGACGTTGTCCGTGGAGGCCGTCCAGGACAGGTTCGCCCCCGACGAGGTGATGCCGGACGCCGACGGGGTGCCGGGCGTGCTCGGCGAGGTCGGGTCGGTGGTGCCGCCGCCGTAGATCGAGGCCTGCTTGGAGGTGGCGGCGATGCCGTTGGCGCCGTTGAACAGCCGCCGGCCCCAATCCGTGAGCTGGGTGACGTCGAAGTTGGTGACCTGGTCGAGGTATTCGACGCCGCCGCCGTTGCCGCTCCACGACCAGCCCAGGTAGCCGAGGCCGCGGCTCACGGACTGGGCCATGATCGTGTCCTCGTCCGGGTTGCCGTCGGAGTGGTTGAAGCCGAACTCGCCGACGACCAGCGGCAGCCCCGCGGTCTTGAACGCGTCCATGTACGCGTTGATCTCCGCGGCCGTGTCGAAGACGCCGTACATGTGGATGGAGAAGATCGTGTTCTTGTTCGGGTCGCTGTCGAAGACCGCCCGCGCGTTGTCGCGCATGCCGAACTGCCAGTCCTGACCCCAGTTGGGCGCGTCCACCATCAGCGCGTGCTGGAAGCCGTTGCTGCGCAGCTTCTGGATCGCGGCCGTGGTCGCGGCGGCCCAGCCCGGGGTGACGGCGTTGTTGCCGATCGGCTCGTTGCCGATGTTGACGATGACGTAGTCCTCCTGGCCGACCAGGGCGGACTTGACGCTGATCCAGTAGTTGGCGGCCTGGTCGAGGGTGTAGGCGCCGCTCTGCTCGCCGTACCCGGTGGTGTCGTGGTTCTCCAGCACGCAGATGAGCTTGTTCTGCTTGCAGAGGGAGACGACGTTGGCCACGTCGGAGACGCTGTTGGGGGTCCAGCGGCCGCCGCTCAGCACGACCCGCACGGTGTTGGCCTTGAGCGACTTGATGTCCGCGAACGCCTTGGTCTGCGTCGCGTACCACGTGTGCGCGTGGCTGGTGCCGCGCATGACGAACTCCTGGCCGTTGGCCTCGACGATCTTCGTACCGCTCACGTGAATGCCGACGGCGGCGTTCGCGGGGGCGACGGGGGCGGCCGAGAGGCCGAGGAAAACGAGGAAGCACGTCAGCGCGGTGATCAGTGATCTCATGTGCTGCCTTTCACTGAGCTGTGGAACCGCCCCCGCCGCTACTGCGACGGGGGCGGGGTCTTCACTCAGGCGGGAGTGCAGGCGATGGGGTCGGGGACGGTGGGTGTGCCGTTGGCGATGAAGCCGAACGTGGTGGTGGCGCCCGGAGCGAGCGCCCCGTTGTACGCCTCGTTCTTGACGGTGACGCCGGACCCCGACTGGGTGTGCTTGCCGCCCCAGAGCTGGGTGATCTGGTTCGCCGACGTCCAGGCGACCGTCCATCCGGTGGTCGCCGAGGTGCCGTTGTTCTTCACCGTCACCTCGGCCTGGAAGGCGCCGCCCCACGAGCTCGTCACCTTGTACGTCGCCGCGCACCCGCCGGTCGGCGGCGGCGTCGTGTTCGTCGTGGTGAACGAGGTGCCGTCGGACGACGCCGAGGCCTTGCCCGCCGCGTCCCGCGCCACCACGGAGGCGGTGTAGGAGGTGCTAGGGGTGAGCCCGCTCAGGTTGAAGGACGCGTTCGTGGCCGTGCCTACCTTTTGGGACCCCAGGTAGACGTCGTAGCCGCTCACGCCCACGTTGTCCGTGGAGGCGGTCCAGCTCAGCTTGGCCGTCGAGCCCGTGATCTCGGAGACCGCGGGCTTGCCCGGCTTGCTGGGCGCTGCCGTGTCCTGCTCTTCCGGACCCGGGGGCTCACCCCAGATCTTGGTCGCGCCGCTGTAGAGAGTGATGTTCCCGGTGCGCACCGGCGTCGCGCCGGGCGTGGTGGGGATGTTCCGGTACGACCAGTCGTTCGCCGGGTCCCACGTGCCCGCGCTGGTGATCCTGAACTGCACCTCTCTGCGGTGCTGTGACTGCCCGGCCGGGGCGATGGCCTGCCCGGAGCAGTCGATGTTCACGTAGTACGTGGTGCCGCTCGCCTGGTGCAGCGTGGGCGCCTTGCACTGCGTATAAGCCGACGACACGGTGATCTGCGAGGCCGTCGTCGTGCCGTCGAGCGTGAAGTAGTAGCGGAACGAGCCGTCGGACAGGACCCTGGCGGGCCAGGCCGACTGGTTGCGGACGATGGCCTTGATCTCCGTGAAGCCGGTGCCCGAGGCGTTCACGCCCGCCTCGACAAAGAGCTCGGGACCGTCCGGGGTCTCCGCCACCGGGAAGTTCGCTGCGGGCGCGCCGCCGTACTCCTTGTAGAGCCGGGCCAGCGCGCTGGTGAAGCCGGCGTTGTAGTCGGTGGCGACCTCGTTCATGACGTAGTCGTCGCGCTTGTCGGTGTAGGCGTCGTTCGGGTCGGGCGGTCCGCCGACGAGCGCGCCGTACAGGGTGTGGCGGGTCTGCTCGGGGTTGGTGATCTGGTCGGTCCACGAGCCGTGCGCCGTGCGGTGATGCGGGTTCTTGGGCGGGTTGGCGCCGAACCCGATCAGGTACGAGGAGTTGCGCGGGTTGTCACCGAGCGTGTAGTTGATCTGCCGCACCGCGAAGTCGTGGTAGCGGGCCTTGCGCGTGGCGTCGGTGATGGTGTCGCTGTGCACGAGCGCCGCGAACGAGGTGTTGGCCGCGTACCGCAGCGAGCCCCACCGGTCGAGCACGGCCTGGCCGCCCGGCGAGTACGCCACCTTCGCGCCGTTCACGCCGACGGTCCACCAGTCGAGCCAGCGGTTGGCGTCGTCCAGGTAGCGCTGCTTGCCGGTCAGCTTGTACAGCAGCACGTACGCGCCGTACGACTTGTCGTCCCACGCGATCGTCCACTTGTACGACTTGGTGGTGGTCTGCGGCTCGTTGCCGAGGTTGTCGTACCCGGTCTCGGCCTTGGCCAGGTAGGAGGCGTCGTTCGTGGCCCGGTAGAGCCAGATCGCACCCCACACCAGCTCGTCGTTGTAGCCGCTCCACGAGTTGTAGTAGCCCTGCGCGTCGGTGATGCAGTCGGTGTACTTCTTCCTGACCGTGTCGGCGAAGGAGTACAGCTGCTTGGCGTGCGTCAGCAGCGTGTCAGCATAAGTCGGATTTGTCGGGCGGAAGACGATCGAGGAGGCGGCCATCGCCGCCGCCGTCTCGCCCGCCAGGTCCGACCCGCCGCACGACGCGTCGATCTTGTACGCGGGCCGTGTCATCTGCATTGCCTCGGCCGGGCCCCACCAGGCGTGGTCCGTGCCGCCGTTGCCGACCTGCCCGTAGAGCACGTTCGCCGACGGGTGGGCCTTGATGAAGTAGTCGTTGACGAACTTGAGGTTGTTCAGCAGGTGCGTGAGCTGCCCGGAGTTCGCGTACGCGTCGCGGTACTCGACCGCGCCCCAGGCCAGCATGGTCGTGGAGAACGCCATCGGGAAGCCGAACTTGACGTGGTCGCCCGCGTCGTACCAGCCGCCCGTGAGGTCCACGCCCACGTCCTTGCCGTCGTTCATGCCGGAGTCGCCGCGCCAGCCGACGCGGTTCCAGCTCGGCAGGTCGCCCGACTGCTGGGCCTCGTAGAACCACAGCGCCTTCTGCAGCGCCTCGCCGTACGCGAACGCCGGTGCGGCGGCGTGGGCCGCCGGCCCCACCCCTGCGAAACACAGGGGCAGGACCAGCGACGCCACGGCGATCAGTGCTTTTCTCACGGGAAGAGCCGTCCGTACTCGCCCAGGGCGACGGCGACGTCCACCTGTGCCCAGAACCGGTGGTAGTTGAAGACCGGCGCGGGGCCCGTGCCCTTCAGGAAGGCGTCGACCTTCGGCCAGTCCGGGTCGTTCTTGTAGAAGGACCTGATCGAGATGAACGTCGAGCTGGAGTTGATGGTGTCGCCGTTGGGCATCTTGCCGCTCCAGCCGGACGGCACGTAGACCGGGTCGTCCACGCGGTTGTAGTCGGTCTTGGTCTCGGGGACCGACACGCCCTTGGCGTCGCGGTTCTTCCACACGCCGTCGAGCAGCGCCTTGGCCATGTTCTTGGCCGCCGTGTTGTTCGCCTTGGCCGCGTAGTACATGAGCGTCTTGGCGTACGCGCCGGCCACGCCCACGTCGTTCGTGTAGTCGGCGATCGTCACGTGCAGGCCGGGGTTGGCCGGAGGCATCCCGGAGGTGGCGGTGAAGTCACCCACGGGCTGGCCGGTCCACCGCAGCGTGGACGGGATCTGGTACGAGCCGTCCGCGTTGATGGTGGTGTTGTTCATGGCCCAGGTGACCCACTTGTCGAGCAGCGCCTTGGCGTCGGCGTTGCCCGAGGCGTAGTACAGCTCGGCCACCCGCTCCATCGTCCACGCCTGGAAGCCGAACCACTGGTTCGACGGCGGGTCGTGGTAGACGGGCTGCCAGTCGTAGGTCAGGCCGTGGAACTTCGGCAGGCCGGCCGGCGGCGTCGCGTAGTGACCCTCCCAGCTGTTGGTCGCGCCACCGGCGATGGCGCCCTCGGCCGACTGCAGCCAGCCATAGAACTGCAGCTGCCGGGTGAGGCTGGTGCTCCAGTCGGCCACGCCGGTGCTGCTCTTGGGCTTCAGCTCGGTCACGTTCGCCAGCGCCCAGGCCGCGAGCGGGTTCTGGTAGCCGGAGTGGTTGTGGCTGGAGCCGATGCGCCATGCCCAGCCGGCGCTGGAGTCGGTCGCGCCGCCCCAGGCGTAGTACCAGCTCAGCAGGTAGTTGGAGGAGTCCTTGCCGGTGCCGGCCGCGCACTGCGGGCTCGTGCAGCCGGGCTTCTTGAAGTACTTGTCGTACATCGCGTAGCGCAGGTAGTCGCCCATCTTCGCGGCCTTGGCGACCGACCCGGAGATCTGCGACTCCTTGCCCTGCGCCTTGGCCCACGTCTGCGCCCAGTACGCGGCCTGCACGGCGCGCGCGTCGGCGTCGGGGGCGTTGGTGTACCTCCACTGCTTGGCGTAGGAGCTGTCCTTGATGAACAGGTCCAGGTAGCCGTTGGTGCCGCCGTGCTTGAAGGTGTCGCAGGACGGCTGCGGGATCGTCTCGAAGACCGACTCCTCCGGGCCGCGCTGGTAGGTGTTGATGTAGGCGGGCTTGGTGGTGCCGTCGCCGCAGCGGCCGAAGCCGTAGGTGTTGTCGACGTCGAGCAGCCAGTGCATGCCGTAGATGTCACGGGTGCCGTACGCGCTCTGCAGCTCGCCCGCGATCGGGTCGGTGCCCGGGGTCACGCCGGTGTCGAGCGGGCTCGGGTAGTTGCTGATCTGGTTCGACTCCGGCGCGTACGTGGCCGGCTTGTTCGGCGTGTAGAAGGAGTTCGTCGGCTGGTCGGCCGTGGCCGGGATGATGTACTTCTCCATCGAGGCCCACGCGTTGTTGAACTTCGCCCAGTCGCCGGTGACCTGCCCGTAGACCGCCTCCAGCCACAGGTAGTAGCTGTAGGCCTCGGACGTGGTCTCGTGCCCATGGTCCGGCGCCTCGACCATGAACGTCTCGATCGAGTGGTACGGCACGCCCTCGGGCGAGAAGTAGCCGTTCGCCGGGTCGTGGAGCTCGTTGTACATCTCGACGAAGCGCTGGACGTAGGTGTTGTTGCCGCCGACGTCGTCGTCCGCCTCGGTGGCGGTGACGTCGACCGCGGTGTAGCCGGTGGCGCTCACCCGGAACACGCCGGAGCCGGCGGTGGTGTCGCTGTCGTTGGCCGCCGCGAGCGTGACGTTCTGCGCGGTGTTCCAGTTGGACGGCGTGAAGGTCAGGCTGGCGCCGCCGGAGACGGTCAGGTCGGTGTCACCGCTGGCGCGTGCCGTGGTGACGGTCACGTTGGCCGAGGGCGCCTGCGACAGCTTCACGCTGAAGCTCGCGGTCCCCGCCTCCGGCACGGACAGGCTCGTCGGGCTCACGACGAGCGCGGGACCCGTGTTCTGCGAGACCGTGATCCCGACCGGCGCCGAGGTGGTGGTCGCGCCGCCGTTGTCGGTGGCCCGCGCGGTGATCGAGTAGCTGCCGGCCGCCACGTTCGTCCAGCTGTAGCTGTACGGCGCCGAGGTGTCGGTGCCCAGCAGCGTGGAGCCCTGGTAGAAGTCGACCTTCGAGACCGTGCCGTCGGAGTCGGACGCGTTCGCCGCGATCGGCACGGTGGCCGGGGCGGTGAACGTCTGCCCCGCGGTCGGCGAGGTCAGCGACACCGTGGGCGCGGCGTTGGCGCCGCCGCAGGTGACCCCGTTCACGCTGAACGTCGTCGGGTTCGGGTTGCTGCCGGTCCAGGTGCCGTTGAAGCCGATGGACACGGACGCGCCGGTGCCCAGGCTGCCGTTGTACGGCATGTTGGTGGCCGTGACGCGCGTGCCCGACTGGCTCCAGTTGGCGCTCCAGCCCGTCGGGGTGTACTTCTGCCCCGTGGTCGGGAAGTCGAAGCCCAGGTTCCACGACGTGATGGGGTCACCGGTGTTCTTCAACGTGATGCTCGCGGTGAAACCGCCCTGGCCGGGGCTGCTGGTCCATTGATTGGCCGTGTACGTCACGTCGCACGCCACGGCCGCCTGCGCGGGTCCGGCCGACACGGCCGAGGTCACACCCGCCACAAGGACAAACGTTGCGGCCACGGCCAGTCGCCGCGATAAGCGGGAGAGAAGGGGAGAAGGTCTGTACTTCACGGGGTCTCCATGGGAGTAGAGGAGTGGGAGCGCTCCCAAACGGATTGTGGGTGCCCCCACGCGTATGTCAACGGAATGGCGGTCCGGTAACCCCCGTGTTTCCTCTCACCAGGGTGCCCGGGATGAAAGTTTCATCCGCGTTCCGGGGCATTCAACGAGCATGCGGCGCGGCGGACACCTCCGCGAGCATCGCCCTCTGTACACGGATGGAACCACGACAGACCATGGGAGCGCTCCCAGCCCTCTAACACTGGAGATGATCGCTCGTGAGACTCCAACGCGGCCTCCGCAAATGGGCCGTGACCGTGACCGCCGCGAGTGTCGCGGCCTTAGGGCTCGTCGTCGGCCAGAGCACGGCAGCCAACGCCGCCGTCGCCTGCGACGTGACCTACTCTGCCAACTCGTGGACCAGCAGCCCCGGCCAGGGCGGTTTCACCGCGAGCATCACGTTGAAGAACACCGGTGACCCCATCACGTCGTGGAACCTGGGCTTCGACTTCCCGACCACGGGGCAGAAGTACACCCCGACGGGCTGGAGCGCCAACTGGAGCCAGTCGGGCACGCGGGTGACCGGGACGAACATGCCGTACAACGGCAGCCTGAGCACCGGGGGCTCGGTCTCCATCGGCTTCAACGGCACCTGGACCGGCAGCAACCCGAACCCGACCACGTTCACCGTGAACGGGGTCACCTGCGGCGGCGGCGGGAACCCCACCACCCCGTCGGTGGTCACCTCGGCCAGCTCGGTCGCGGTGAACGAGGGCGGCACGGCGACGTTCACCGCCCGGCTCTCCTCGGCCCCGTCCGCCAACGTGACCGTCACCACCACCCGGGCCAGCGGTGACACCGACCTGTCCGTCAGCTCGGGCGGCTCGCTGACCTTCACCCCGTCCAACTGGAACACCGCCCAGACCGTCACCCTGGCCGCGGCCCAGGACGCCGACACGACCGCGGGCACCGCCTCCTTCACCGTCGGCGGCACCGGCGTCACCCCGACCACGGTCTCTGCCACCGAGGTGGACGACGACGCCGTGGTGGAGCAGTCGATCATCGTGACGCCGACCGCGGTGACCGTGCCCGAGGGCGCCACCGCCACGTACACCGTGCGCCTGGCCGCCGCGCCGACCTCGAACGTGACCGTCACCTCGACGGCGGGCACCGGCGACACGAACATCACCGTCTCCAGTGGCGGCAGCCTCACGTTCACCTCGTCCAACTGGAACACCCCGCAGACGGTCACCCTGGCCGCCTCCGAGGACTCCGACACGGCCAACGGCAGCCGCACCATCACCGTCGCCTCGACCGGTCTGACCTCCAGGACGGTCACCGCCACCGAGGCCGACAACGACGGCGGCACCACGCCCGGCGGCCACGTCGAGAACCCATACGCCGGCGCCACCGGCTACGTCAACCCCGACTGGAAGGCCAAGGCCCAGGCCGAGCCCGGCGGCTCCGCGGTGGCCAACACCTCCACGGCCGTCTGGCTGGACCGCATCGCGGCCATCGCCGGCTCCTCCTCCGCCATGGGCCTGCGCGCCCACCTGGACGAGGCCGTCAGGCAGGACGCCGCCAACGGCTCCGCGCCGCTGACCGTCCAGTTCGTCATCTACGACCTGCCCAACCGCGACTGCTCGGCGCTGGCCTCCAACGGCGAGCTGCTCGTCGCCGAGAACGGGCTCAACCGCTACAAGGCCGAGTACATCGACCCGATCTCGGCGATCATGAGCGACTCCGCATACTCGAACCTGCGCATCGTCACGATCATCGAGCCCGACTCGCTGCCCAACCTGGTCACCAACCTCAGCTTCGCCAAGTGCGCCGAGGCCAACTCGTCCGGTGCCTACGTCGACGGCGTCCGCTACGCGCTCAACAAGCTGCACGCCATCACCAACGTCTACACCTACATCGACGCCGCCCACCACGCCTGGCTCGGCTGGGACTCGAACTTCAACCCGTCGGTCAACATCTTCTACAACACCGTGGCCGGCGCCACCGCCGGTGTGGACAGCGCGGACGGCTTCATCGTCAACACCGCCAACACCTCCGCGACCACCGAGCCGTACTTCACGATCAACTCGACCGTGAACGGCACGTCGGTCCGGCAGTCCAAGTGGGTGGACTGGAACTGGTACGTCGACGAGGCGACGTTCGCCACGGCCCTGCGCAGCGCCCTCATCTCCAAGGGCTTCAGGAACGGGCTCGGCATGCTGGTCGACACCTCGCGCAACGGCTGGGGCGGCTCCGCCCGCCCGAGCGGGCCGAGCACCTCGACCGTCCTGGACGACTTCGTCAACCAGTCGCGTACCGACCGCCGCATCCACGCCGGCAACTGGTGCAACCAGAGCGGCGCCGGTATGGGCGCGCGGCCGACCGCCAACCCGGCGGCCGGGTTCGACGCCTACGTCTGGATCAAGCCTCCGGGCGAGTCGGACGGCGCCAGCTCGGACATCCCGAACGACGAGGGCAAGAAGTTCGACCGGATGTGCGACCCGACCTACCACGGCAACAACCTCAACGGCAACAACCTGACCGGCGCGCTGCCCAACGCACCGCTGTCGGGACGCTGGTTCTCGGCGCAGTTCCAGGAGCTGCTGAGGAACGCCTACCCGCCCGTCAACTGACGACCGTCAGGGCCGGGGGCCATCGCCCCCGGCATGAGCCCGAGAGACCCGCCTGACCCGGGTCTCTCGGAGGGACCCGCCTGACCCGGGTCCCTCGATTCACCCGAAGGGGCCCCGTCCGCGGGGCCCCTTCACCTTTGAGCGCTGCGCCACTCCGAGATGATCTTGTCAATGTCGAAAGGCATCAGGTTGAGCGGCGGGCCGGACAGCCCCGTCCTGATCGCATCGCGGATCTTCTGGTTGATCTCGTCGAGGATCCGCCGCACCTCGGTCTCCGACCGGGCCCCGCGCGCGTCGGCCAGCGCCTCCTCCGCCTGCTTGCGCAGCGCCAGCGTGGGCGGCAGGGGCATCGACAGCCCTTCGCTCTCGATCTTCTGCTTGATCCACCACATGTCGTCGTGCGGCCGGTCCGGCAGCGGCTTGCCGGCCCCGGGCAGGTCGTCGAACTCGCCGCGCTCCTGCGCCTCGCGGATCTGCCGGTCGATCCAGCTCTCGAACGGCATGCCCAGGGGTTTCCGCTCGGTCAAGACGGCCTCCTCAGGCCAGGTTGTGACTCGGGGTCAGCGGGCCACGCCAGCCGAGCATGGCCTCGGTCATGCGTACGGACGCGACCGTGGCGGCCACGTCGTGCACCCGCAGGATGCGGGCACCCTTGACGATCGAGAAGACGTTGGCGGCGATCGTGCCCTCCCTCCGCTCCCCCTGCGGCCGGTCGAGCGTCTCGCCGATGAAGTCCTTGTTGGACAGGGCCACCAGCGTCGGGTAGCCGATCGCGGTGATCTCCTCCAGCCGCCGGGTGATCTCCAGGGAGTGGAAGGTGTTCTTGTTCAGGTCGTGGCCGGGGTCGATGATGATCCGGTCCGGGGCGATCCCGGCCTCCAGCGCGTACGCGACCCGCTCACGCAGGTAGCCGGCCACCTCGGCGACGACGTCCTGGTAGCTCGGCCGGAAGACGCGCCTGCCCGGGCCGCCCAGGCTGTGCGTCACGATCACGCTGACCCCCGACTTGGCCGCGAACTCCGCCATGCCGGGCTCGCGCAGGCCGTTGGTGTCGTTGATCACGTCCGCGCCCGCCTCGACGGCCGCCCGCGCCACGTCGGGCCGGTGGGTGTCGACGGAGATGACGGCGTCGGTGGCCTTCCTGACCTCGGCGATGACCGGCGCGACCCGGTCGATCTCCTCGTCCGCGCCGATCTGCGCCTGGGCCGCGCTGAAGGCGAACCCGCCGATGTCCACCCAGTCGGCCCCGTCGTCCACGGCCCGGCACGCGGCCACCACGGCATTGTCGAGCTCGAACGTGCTGCCCTGGTCGTGGAAGGAGTTGGGCGTCCTGTTGACGATGGCCATGACGGCGACCTGGCGCGCGAAATCGAACTCCCGCCGCCCGATGCGCCGGACGGGCGAGATGATCCCCGGGGAAAGCGCTTCGCCGCTCACGTAGCGAGCCTACCTGGCACCCGACCACCCGGCGCGGAGCGGGGGTCAGGCCATGAAACGGCCGAAGGGGCGGCAGCCGGCCATCACGCGGATGCGTTTCATGACCTCGTGGGCCGCGCGATCGGGCCCGCCCGGCAGCCGCATCGTGAGCAGGACCGTCGTCCCCCCGGGACCGGTGTCGAAGTCGGCCGTGTCGCACAGCCGGCGGATGAGGTAGATCCCCCTGCCGCCCTGCGCGAGTTCGAGCGGGGTGATGCTGCCGTTGACGTACCCGTCGGGGATGCCCCTCCCCTCGTCGGACGTCTCCGAGCGGATGACGCCGTCCACCGTCCACAGCTTGAAGTACCCATGCCCACCACCGTGCTCCACGGCGTTGACGACGCTCTCGTGCACGGCCAGGACGAAGTCGTCCAGCCGAGGGCTGCTCAGCCCGCAGCTCCTGGCGTACTCGGCCACGGCGCGGCGCAGCCTGGTGACGTCGTCGAGGGTGAAGGGCTGGGCCATCAGGGTCCGCATGCGCTCCCTCCGTGTCGTCCGACAGGGCGGCTACAGGGCGGCTCTCGCGCTTCAGGACCTCGCGTCGTGTGTCACGTTCCCCCGGAGGAGACGACTTACACCCCGGACGCCCCACCGACACCGGCGGCGAGCTCCTTGACGCGGCCGACGGGCCCGCCGTCGGGGGCCAGCGGCGCGGTGTCCATGCCGGCCCCGTCGTGCAGCCCCTCGAACAGCTCCCGCACGGCCTCCCACGACGGGTGCCGCGGCGTCCACCCCAGCACGTCCCTGGCGCGGTCGGTCTTCATGATCGGGGCCCGCAGGACCAGGTCCAGCAGGCCGGGCGCGGCCGGCAGGAGCCGCAGGTGCCAGGCCGCCGACATGACCGTCCTGGCCACGGCGGGCGAGACCGGGACCGTACGGGTGCCGAGCAGCTTGGCCAGGTCGGGCGGGTCGAGCACGGGCGCGGCGGCGAGGTTGAACGCCCCCCGCACCTCCTTGGTGACGGCCAGCCGGTACGCCTCCGCGGCGTCCTCCGCGTGCAGCGCCTGCAGCCGCAGGCCCGGGATGTCCGGCACGAACGGGATCCGCCCCTCCTTGATCAGCCACCCCGGCACGAACGGCCCGCCGAACAGCCTGCGCTGCTCGGTGGCGGCCACCCGCTGGAAGATGAACCCCGGCCGCATCCGCACCACCCGGATGCTCGGGTGATCGTTCTCGAAGACGTCGAGCACCCGCTCGACGTACGCCTTCTCCCGCCCGTACGCGGCCCCCGGCCAGCCGTGCGTGGGCCAGCTCTCGTCCACCGCCCGGTCCTCGGGGCCCGGAGAATACGCGCCCACGGACGAGGCGTGGACGAGCGCGGGCACCCCCGCCTCGGCGACGGCGCGGAAGACGCGCATGCTGCCCAGCACGTTCGCCCGCCAGGTCGTCGCCGGGTCCCTGGTGGGCTGGAACAGCCACGCGAGATGGACGACGGCGTCCGCCCCGTCGAAGATCCGCGTCAGATCCGCGGTCGCGACGTCCGCCTGCCGCCAGTCGGTGCGGTCGATCCGCCATCCGGGCAGCCGACGGGCGACCCCGACGATCGAGGTCACGCCGTCGTCGGCGGCCAGCGCACGCACCAGGCTGGTGCCGACGTTGCCGGTCGCACCCACCACAACGACTCTCATGGGTGCTTCGCTGCCCGCCGATCGGGCAGCGAAACCCCTCTGACCTGCCAGATTATGGCTGGAGCAGGATCTTGACGGCTCCGTCGGACTTCTTCTGGAACATCTCGTACGCGAGGGGCGCCTGCTCCAGGGGCATCCGATGGGTGGCGAGGTCCATCACGCCGAGCGGATCCGACTCGTCGGTCACCAGCGGCATCAGCGCGTTGGTCCACCGCCGGACGTGGGTCTGCCCCATGCGCATCGTGATGCCCTTGTCGAACATGCGCAGCATGGGCATGGGGTCCGTCATGCCCCCGTAGGTGCCGACGACGGAGATGACGCCACCGCGTCGTACGGCGTCGATGGCCTGGTTGAGCGCGGCGAGGCGGTCGACGCCCGTGTGCGCCATGAGCGGCGCGGCCACCGCTCCGGGCAGCATCGTGGCGATCGTCTGAGCGAGCTTGGCGGCCGGGGAGCCGTGGGCCTCCATGCCGACCGCGTCGATGACGGAGTCCGTGCCGCGCCCGGAGGTCCGCTGCCGGACCTCCTCGGGGACGTCGGTGATCTCGCTCGCGTCGATGACCTCGATGCCGTGGCGGCGGGCCATCTCCAGGCGCTGCGTGATGCCGTCCACGCCGATCACCCGGTAGCCGAGGTGGCGGGCGATGCGGCAGCACATCTGGCCGATGGGACCGAGGCCGAAGACGGTGACGCTGCCGCCCTCGGGGACGTCCGCGTCCGCGACGGCCTGCCAGGCGGTCGGCAGCACGTCGGACAGGTAGAGGAAGCGCTCGTCCGGCGGCCCCTCGGGCACCTTGATCGGGCCGAACTGCGCCTCGGGCACCCGCAGGTACTGGGCCTGCCCGCCGGGCACCTGGCCGTAGAGCTTGGTGTAGCCGTACAGGGCCGCTCCGGTGCCCTGCTCGCGCACCTGCGTGGTCTCGCACTGCGCGTAGAGCTGCATGTCGCACATGTGGCAGTGGCCGCAGGAGATGTTGAACGGGATGACCACGCGGTCACCCGGCTTGATGTTCTCGATCGCGGAGCCGACCTCCTCGACGATGCCCATGGGCTCGTGCCCGATGATGTCGCCCTCGGCCATGAACGGCCCGAGCACCTCGTACAGGTGCAGGTCGGAGCCGCAGATCCCGGTGGTGGTGATCCTGATGACCGCGTCGTTGGGCTCCTTGATGGCGGGGTCGGGAACCTCCTCGACCCGGATGTCGCGCTTGCCGTGCCAGGTGACTGCCTTCATGGTGCCTCCTTGCGGAATAGCCACAAATGCCGCATACCCGGACATATGCCATCAAATCGGCAGTGGCTCCAGGCGGCCTCCCGACACGCCTGGATCTTGGCAAAGGGCGAACGCTCCACGCCAAAACGCTTTACACGCTCTGTATTGGGTGAGTAACTATTGGTAGCTGACGCCCTGACAGAAGGAGCCGCGCGCATGCCGGTGAGCTTCACTCAGCACAACGTTGGATCACGCATCGACCGTCGCCTGGCCGGTTTCCTCGAGACCTGGCGAGCTCCCGTCGACGACCCCGACGTCGAGGCGGCGTACCAGTTGCTCACCGACTTCGTCCTCAACGGCGGCAAGCGCGTCAGGCCGCAGCTCTGCTACTGGGGCTGGCGGGGCGCCGGCGGGGGCGACGGCGACGAGATCATCACCGCCGCCGCGTCCCTGGAGCTCTGCCACGCGGGCCTGCTCATCCACGACGACATCATGGACGGCAGCGAGCTGCGGCGCGGCCGGGCCACCGTGCACAGGAGCCTGGCCGGGCTGCACCGCGGCCCGGGCTCGGACGCGTTCGGGCAGGCGGGCGGCATCCTGCTCGGCACGCTGAGCCTGGCCTGGTCCGACACCATGCTGTCGTCGTGCGGCGTGGAGCCGCACCGGCTGCGGGCCGCGCACCACGTGTTCGACACCATGCGCACCGAGGTCATCAGCGGCCAGTATCTCGACGTCCTGGCCCAGCTCCGCTCGGGCGCGAGCGTGGACGAGGCGCTCACGGTGATCCGGTTCAAGACCGCCAAGTACACCGTCGAGCGGCCGCTGCAGATCGGCGGCGCGCTGGCCGGGGCCTCGCTGGAGCTGCTGGAGTCCTACTCGCGCTTCGGCCTGCCGCTGGGCGAGGCGTTCCAGCTCCGCGACGACGTGCTCGGCACGTTCGGCCTGGAGTCGGAGACCGGCAAATCGGCGCTGGACGACCTGCGCGAGGGCAAGCACACCGTGCTCGTCGCGCACGCCGTGCTGCGGGCCACCACCGCCCAGCTCGCCCATCTCAAGAGCTGGCACGGCAACCCGGAGCTGACCGAGGAGCGCGCCGAGGAGCTGCGGCAGATCCTGCGCGACACGGGAGCGCTGGCCGAGGTCGAGGAAATGATCGAAGACCGTGTGCGCGAGGCCGTGACGGCGCTGGCCGCGGCGCGGATGGAGCCGGACGCGGCGAGAGCGCTGGCCGTGCTGGCCGACCAGCTCGCGCACCGCACCAAGTAGAGGGGTTTCCCAGATGGGACAGGTTCTTCTCGCGGCCCCGCGCGGCTTCTGCGCGGGTGTCGAGCGTGCGATCAGCACCGTCGAAGAGGCGTTGAGACGCTTCGGTCCACCGGTCTACGTGCGCAAACAGATCGTGCACAACACGTACGTGGTCGACGACCTCACCCGGCGCGGCGCGATCTTCGTCGAGGAGCTCGACGAGGTCCCCGACGGCTCGCTGGTCGTCTTCTCCGCCCACGGCGTCGCGCCGGCGGTCAAGGACGAGGCGGGGCTGCGCGGCCTGCGGACGATCGACGCCACCTGCCCGCTGGTCACGAAGGTCCACAAAGAGGCCGTACGCATGGCCGAGGCGGGCTACGAGATCGTGCTCATCGGCCACGCCGAGCACGAGGAGGTCGAGGGCACGTTCGGCGAGGCCCCCGAGCGCATCCACGTCGTGGACCCGGCCAGGCCCGACGAGCTGACGGCGGGCGGCTCGCGCCCGATGAGCTGGCTGTCGCAGACCACGCTGGCCGTGGACGAGACCATGCAGGCCGTCGCCGAGCTGCGCAAACGCTTCCCCCAGCTGGTCGACCCGCCCAGCGACGACATCTGCTACGCCAGCCAGAACCGCCAGGAGGCGATCACCAGGATCGCCCCTCGGTGCGAGCTGGTCATCGTCGTCGGCTCCGCCAACTCGTCGAACTCGCGGCGGCTGGTCGAAGTGGCCCTCAACGCGGGCGCGGGGGCGGCGTACCTGATCGACCGGGCCGCCGACGCCGACGAGCGCTGGCTCGACGGCGTGCGGACGGTCGGGGTCAGCTCCGGCGCCTCCGTCCCCGAGCGGCTGGTCGGGGAGTTACTCGGCTGGCTCGCCGCCCACGGATACGACGACGTGGAGCCGGTGACCGTGACCGAGGAGACCCTCACGTTCTCCCTGCCGCTCGAAATCCGATCCACCCGCAACCCCGGCTAGGTCCCAAACCCAGATTGGTGGTGCAGCACGATGACCGAAACGACCAACTCGCCCACACCTGAGGCCGCCAACGGCAACAGCCAGCTCAGCCTCAGCACCGAGGCCGCCAGACAGCTCGCGACCACGACCAAGACGGCGCCGCAGATGCAGGAGATCACCTCCCGCTGGCTGCTGCGGCTGTTGCCGTGGGTGCAGTGTTCGGGCGGTGTGTTCCGGGTCAACCGGCGGCTGACGTACGAGCTGGGTGACGGCCGCATCACGTTCAGCACGACCGGTTCGGACGTGCGGGTCATCCCTGCGGAGCTCACCGAGCTGCCCATGCTGCGCGGCTTCGACGATACGGAGGTGCTGGGGGCGCTGGCCGAACGTTTCGCCCAGCGTGAGGTGGAGGCGGGCGAGGAGATCGTCTCCGAGGGCCGCCCCGTTGACCGGCTCGTGCTGATCGCCCACGGCCGGGTGGCCAAGGTGAGCCGCGGCGCGTACGGCGACGAGCAGAACCTCGGCGTCCTGGCCGACGGCGACTATCTCGGTGAGGCGACGCTGACCAGTGGCGGCAGTTTCGACTTCACCGCGCGGGCCAAGACCAAGACCACCGTTCTCACGCTGTCCCGGCAGGACTTCGAGCAGCTCGCCGACCAGTCTCCCGGCCTGCGCGAGCACCTGGACCAGTGGCTTTCGGCGAGCGGGGAGCACGCCCACAACGACTACGGCGAGGCGGCGATCGACCTGTCGGCCGGCCACAGCGGCGAGCCCGTGCTGCCCGGCACGTTCGTGGACTACGAGCTGAGCCCGCGCGAATATGAGCTGAGCGTGGCGCAGACGGTCCTGCGGGTGCACACCCGGGTCTCCGACCTGTACAACCAGCCGATGAGCCAGCTCGACCAGCAGCTCCGCCTCACCATCGAGGCCCTGCGCGAGCGGCAGGAACACGAGATGATCAACAACAAGGAGTTCGGCCTGCTCAACAACGCCGACTTCAGCCAGCGCATCCGCACCCGCTCCGGCCGCCCCACCCCCGACGACCTCGACGACCTGCTGGCCACCGTGTGGAAGGACCCGGCGTTCTTCCTCGCGCACCCGCAGGCCATCGCGGCCTTCGGCCGGGAGTGCAGCAAGCGCGGCGTCTACCCGCAGTCCATCGAGGCCTTCGGGCACAAGGTGCCGGCCTGGCGGGGCATCCCGATCTTCCCGTGCAACAAGATCCCGGTCTCCTCCACGTACACGACGTCGTTCCTGCTCATGCGTACCGGCCAGGAGAACCAGGGTGTCGTCGGCCTGCACCAGACCGGCATCCCCGACGAGTACCAGCCGAGCCTGTCGGTCCGGTTCATGAACATCAACGAGAAGGCGGTCATGTCCTACCTGGTGAGTGCGTACTACTCGCTGGCGGTGCTCGTGCCTGACGCGCTCGGCGTGCTGGAGGACGTCGAGGTCGGCAGGAACGGCTGAGCGAGGAACCGGACGGCCGGCACCGCCTGCGCGCGGTGCCGGCCGATCACTTACGTGGAGGAGCTGCCATGAGCCAGCCGTTCGAACTGCCGGACTTCTACATGCCGTACCCGGCGCGGCTGAACCCGCATCTCGAAGAGGCTCGCGCGCACTCCAGACAGTGGGCGCGCGACCTGGGCATGTCCGAAGGTTCCGGCATCTGGGAGGAGGCCGACCTCGACGCCCACGACTACGCGCTGCTGTGCTCGTACACGCATCCCGACTGCGACGCCGTCGAGCTCTGCCTGGTCACCGACTGGTACGTGTGGGTCTTCTTCTTCGACGACCACTTCCTGGAGGTCTTCAAGCGCACCGGCGACCTGGCGGGCAGCAAGGCGTACCTCGACCGGATCGCGCGGTTCATGCCGATGGGCGATGACCTGACCATGCCCGAGCCCACCAACCCCGTCGAGGCGGGCCTGGCCGACCTGTGGGTGCGTACGGTGCCCAGCAGGTCGGCGGACTGGCGGGCGCGCTTCGCCGAGAGCACCAGAAACCTGCTGAACGAGTCCCTCTGGGAGCTGGCCAACATCAACAGGGGGCGGGTGGCCAACCCGGTCGAGTACATCGAGATGCGCCGCAAGGTCGGCGGGGCTCCCTGGTCGGCGGGGCTCGTCGAGCACGCGGTGGGCGCCGAGGTGCCCGCCCGGCTGGCCGGGACCCGGCCGCTGCGGGTGCTGAAGGACGCCTTCGCGGACGCGGTCCACCTGCGTAACGACCTGTTCTCGTACGAGCGGGAGGTCGGGGACGAGGGTGAGCTGAGCAACGGCGTGCTGGTGCTGGAGAGGTTCCTGGGGTGCGGCACGCAGGAGGCCGCGGACTCGGTCAACGACCTGCTGACCTCGCGGATGCAGCAGTTCGAGCACACGGCGCTGGGCGAGCTGGGCCCGCTGTTCGTGGAGTACGGCGTTGACCCGCTCACCGCGGCCGGCGTGCTGGCCTACGTCAAGGGGCTGCAGGACTGGCAGTCGGGCGGGCACGAGTGGCACCTGCGCTCCAGCCGGTACATGAACAAGCGGGTCGCCGCCCGCAAGCCGCTGGGCATGCCGTCGATCGTCAACATGCTGGGGGCCAAGCGGCTGCGTAACTTCACGTACGTGCCGTACCAGCGGGTGGGGCCCTCGCGGATCCCCGACCTGCCCATGCCGTTCCAGGTCCGGCTGTCGTCCCATCTCGACGCCGCCCGGCGCAACACCGTGGCCTGGTGCGGGGAGATGGGGATGCTCGACTCGACCCTGTGGGACGAGCAACGGCTCGTCGACCTCGACCTGCCCCTGTGCACCGCGGGCCTGCATCCGGACGGCAGTCCCGAGGAGCTGGACCTGGCGTCGTACTGGATGGCGTGGGGCACGTACGCGGACGACTACTTCCCGGCCGTCTTCGGCCGGTCCCGCAACCTCGCGGCGGCCAGGATCGCGGTGGAGCGGTTCTCGGCGTTCATGCCGCTGGACGGCTCGCCCGCGCCGACGCCCGCGAGCGTGCTGGAGCGGGGCCTGGCCGACGTCTGGGCGCGTACGGTGGGGCCGATGCCGCCGGAGGGGCGCCGCGAGCTGCGCGAGGCGGTCGAGAGCACGTGTCTCGCCTGGCTGTGGGAGCTGGGCAACCAGTTCGCCAACCGCATCCCCGACCCCGTGGACTTCGTCGAGATGCGCCGGCAGGCCGCCGGCAGCGAGCTGACCATGAGCTTCAGCCGGATGCGGCACGGCCGGCGGCTCCCCCGTGAGCTGCGCGAGAGCGGGCCGATCCGGTCACTGGAGAACACCGCCGCCGACTGCGGGACGCTGATCAACGACGTCTTCTCCTACCAGAAGGAGATCGAGTTCGAGGGGGACCTGCACAACGGCATCCTGGTGGTGCAGCACTTCTTCGACTGCGACTACCCGACGGCGCTCGGCATCGTGACCGACCTGCTGGACTCTCGGGTGGGCCAGTTCCAGCACATCGTCGAGCACGAGCTGCCGGTCGTCGCCGACGACCTCGACCTCGACGCGGACGCGCGGCAGGACCTCGACGCGTTCGTGGACGGGCTGCGTAACTGGGTGGCCGGGGTGTTCCACTGGCACCACCACTGCTCCCGGTTCGACGAGGCCTCGCTGCTCCGCCACAACCGGGTGCCCGAGCGGCGGCTGGGCGGGCCGACGGGCCTCGGCACCTCGGCGGCCTACGCGGGCAGGTGATGGGTGCGGGGCTCGTAGAACCAGCCCATCATGCGGAGCAGTCGCCGCTGGTACGGCGTGACATTGTGCAGGCGGATCCACCGCTCCGCGGGCGGCAGCGTGGGCATGACGAGCACCCGCAGGCCGGAGACGTCGATGAAGGTCAGCTCGCCCGTGTCGACGACGATGTACGCGCCCTGGCGGCACCCCGCCAGGGTGTCGGCCACCGCGGGGCTGTTGGAGGCGTCGATCTCGCCGACCAGCGCGACGGCCGGCGGTCCGGGCGCAGCGCGCACCGTGATCGTCAGCTGCCCATCCTGGTAGAGCAACCGCTCTTGGACGCTCACGCTCTTCGCCCCCCAACACGCACGCTCTGGGGGTGTAATCCGGTCTCTGGCAAATAACCAGAACCCAGGTTACACGAAGTATGTTTGGCTATGTAATTTTCGCCGGAAAATGACCGAATTACGGGGAAATTATGAAGGGCACGGCATGGCCGTGCCCTTGACTGCTGCGAAAGATCCGACTCGGACGGTGCCGCCCCGGCCCGGGGAGCGCTCCGGCAAGGTGCCGCCACGGGTGCCGCCACAGGGGCCGTGGCTACCGGAGCGCCCTCACGTCAGGCGTACGCGCTCAGTTGTTGTCGCCCACGTGGGACTGGTTGTTGAGCAGGTTGATGTCGAGGTCCTGCAGGTGACCGATGGTCGCGGCGTCGATGTACTTCACGGAGTCGTTGAGGACGTCGTTGGCCAGCGTGAGGTCGTCGAGCAGGCTCAGCTGACTGAGGATCTGCTGCTTCTTGTTGAACGCGTTGGGGCCGACGTCGGCGGAGGCGCTCGTGGCCGAGAACCCGAGCAGGCAACCCGCGATCGCTGCACCAGCGAGAATGCGACGCATCATTTCTTGTTTCTCCTTCGTCGGAATTTGCGCGGGATGCGCGTCATCGTGAATCACTCGCACCGGGCTGCGAGATTCCAGGAATACCATTTCGCGGCGCCGCGACGGGCCGCAACCCGACTGTGCCAATCCGGAGTCAAATGCGCGCACCAATTCCTTGATTGTTGATCATGGATCGTCCGGATATATACGACAAGCACGCATTTGCCCTGGGGTGGCGTGGGGGCAGTTTTTCAGCTTATGGCCATACGGACCCCCCGTATGGCCAAAGTCCGTTTTATCGCTATACAGAAGGAGGAATGCTATCGGGGGAACGGGCCGGCGGAGGCGGGTCGACGGGAGCGCTGAATATGTCATGAATGGAACACGGCGGCTGCTGCCAATAGCACTGGCACCGATGATTCTGTGCGCGGTTCCGGCCATTCCCGCGATGGCCCGGCGATCGGCGAGCGGGGCGATCGCGATGCGTGCGGCGATAGAGATGATCGGCGTCCCGTACTCGTGGGGCGGCGGCGGCGTGAACGGCCCCGGGTTCGGCACCGGAAGAGGCGCGAAGACGTGGGGATTCGACTGCTCGGGGCTCGCGGAATACGCGTGGGCGCGGGCGGGGGTGTCGATCGGCTCGACCACGCGGGAGCAGTGGCGCTCCGGGATCCGGATACCCAAGGAGCGGGCGGAGCCGGGGGATCTGGTCTTCTTCGACAGCGACTCTCACAGCCCCGGGCCCGAGCACGTCGGCATCGTCGTGGACGCGACGCGGATGGTGCACGCCCCGTACACCGGGCAGTCCGTCCGGGTGGACCCGCTCGGCAGGCGTACCTTCCTCGGCGTGGTCCGGCCGAGCGACACCTGGATGAACGGCCACGCGCTGAGCTCCGCGGCCTCGGACGGCGGCGACGCCCCGAGCTCCGCCGCCGTGAACGGCCACGCGGCCCAGGTCGTCCTGCAGTGATCGACCTGGGCCGCGGGACGGAGAGCTCGGTGCGCACCGGGCCCGTGCCGTGGGTTCGCGAACGTCCACGGCCCGTTTTCGCGGTTCACCTCAAGGCACCAGGAAGACGACCTTGGCCGGGCGGAGTCCCTCCCGGGAACCGCCGATCGGCTTCCTGCCTACGCCACGAGAGGAGCCGTCAGTTGTTGTCGCCCGTGTTCTCCTGGTTGTTCAGGATGTTGGCATCGATGTCCTGCAGGTGGAGGAGGGTCAGGATGTCGACGTACTTCACGGAGTCGTTGAGGACGTCGTTGAGCGCGGTCAGGTCGTCCAGGGCGCTCAGCTGACTCAGGATGGATTGCCCGCTGTTGTGCGGGTTGGGGCCGACGCTGGCCGAGGCTCCCGTTGCGGAGAGACCGAACGCGGCGGCCGCGATTGCTGCACCGGCCAGAATGCGACGGATCATGTGTGGTTTCCTCCATGGAACGGCGCCGGAATTCAGCGCCTAGTCGTTTGTGCAGGGCTGTGAGGTGCCGGAAATAACCATCGCGGCAGGCGGCCGGAACTGCAACTCAAAAAGCCCACCTCGAAGTCAAGGCGGCACCTCGCATTCTTGGCACGGAGTTTTCCCGCCCGTCGCCGAAACGGGACTCACGCGCAGGGTTCGAAGCCCTTTTGGCGGGATTCATTTTGGCCCGTCGCGCACCCGATGGGCCGAACCTGCACTGTCGTTTAGGAAACGATCACCCGAAACTTGAGAAGCCCCCTACGCCTGCCGGCGTACCCGGAGAGCCCTCCGGAGGCTGACGTGCCGGGCGAACAAAGCGTCGATGATGGCCGGCGAGTTCACTCAATGCGGAGGTGAGATCGATGCGGCCGAGTATCCGCAAGACGGTCATGGTTATCCATGTCATCGCGTCCGTCGCGCTGGTCGGAGAGGTGTGGGGCCTGGTCGTGCTGAATACGGCGGCGGCCCTGACAAAGGACGCCGGACTGGCGCACGCGGCCTATCGGCTGATGCCCGCCTTGGTCTTCGCGGGCGGCATACCGCTCAGCCTCATCGCATTGATCAGCGGCATCACACTGGGGCTGACCAGCCATTGGGGGCTGTTTCGCTATTACTGGGTGGCGGCCAAGCTCGTGCTCCTGGTGGCCGTGATCTGCGTGGGCATGTTCCTGTTCGACCCCGAGGGAATGGCGGCCGCCACCGAAGGCGGCGCCGCCGTCCCCGCCACTCGCCAGTGGGGGCAGGTGGCCGCACTGGGGACGCAGATCGCCATGCTGATGACCGCGACCACGCTCTCGGTCTTCAAACCCCGCCGCAAACTCCGGTGACGGCCGGGTGGGTGGCGTGATTCAAAACGACCATGAATTCCGCCCCACCCTTCGCACCCGCCGCACCCCGGCGCCGGGCTCGGCCGCACCACGTCCCGCCGACGCGGCGCTCCAGGACGCCGGGGTGCTGTCCGCGGGCGGCGGCAGGGGCCTACGAGGGGGTGGTGAGGCGGTCGAGGGTGGTGGAGAGGAGGTGGAGGGCGGCGAGGCAGTCGCGGGCCGCGTCCACCCCCATCTCCGCCACCAGCCGATCGGCGAAGGCCTGGTGGCCGGGGTTGATCTTGGCGACGGCCGCGCGCCCGGCGGCCGTGGGCTGGAGGAGCTTGGCGCGCCGGTGCGCCGGGTTGGGCTGGTATTCGGCCAGCCCCCGCTCCACCAGCAGGTCCGCGATCCGCTGCACCCCCTGCCTGGTCATCCCCATGACGCGGGCCACCCCCGCCACCGGGAGCGGCTCCCGCAGGACCGCGCCGAGCACCTGCCACCAGGCCGCCGTCATCCCCGCCGGGCGGGCCAGCCCTTCGGCCACCTGCAGGAACTGCCCGTTGAGCCGGAACGACCCCAGCGCCAGGCCCGAGAGCAGCTCCCCCGTATCGGTCATGCCGCCATCAACACCCCGAACGCCGCCGGGTCGCTGCTCGCGAACAGCCGGAACCACGCGTCCAGCACCTCAGGACGGTAGATGTCGAGGCGGCGGAAGATCTCCCGCGCGAACGCCACCGGCTCCGTGGGACCCGCCGTGATGAGGTCGCCCCCGAGCACCGCGTCCCGGTCGAGGTAGTGACCGGCGCCGGCGTAGCCCTCCTGCGCCTCCAGATATTGCACCACCGCGCTCGTGTGATCACGCGAGTCCAGGAGCCCTTCGCGGGCGAGCCCGGCGGTGGCGCCGCAGATGGCCGCCACCGGCACCCCCGCGTCCAGGAACTCCCCGGCCTTGGCGGCGAACGGCGCCAGCGACGGGCCGGCGTCCCACAGGTCGGCCCCGGGCAGGATGAGCAGCGCGCTGGAGGCGGGCGAGAGCTGGTCGAGCGCCAGGTCCGGGGTGACGCGCAGCCCGCCCATGCTGACGACGGGATCCGTGGTCAGCCCCACGGTGACGATCTCGAAGCCGCCCGGCTCGCGCTGGTAGCGCCCGTTGCGGAGGTGCGTGGTCGCGTGACCGGTCTCCCAGTCGGCGAACGTGTCATAAACGGCGTGGTGCACGATTCCCTTCATGACAACATCCTGTCATTTCGACAACATGCTGTCAATGGACAATCGTGGGAGGATACCTCTCATGGCAGAGATCGTCGGCGGGGGACGTCCGGTCAACGACGCCGAACGGCGGGTGATCGCTTATCTGCGCGACCAGGCACCCGCCGACTGGCTGCTGCTGCACAACATCGAGGTTCCGCGCGGCCACGACGTCTTCGAGGTCGACCTGATCGTGCTGACCGGCCACTCGATCGTGGTCGTCGACGTCAAGGGCACCAGGGGCCGCATCGAGGTGTCGGGCACGCGCTGGTTCCCGCCGCGCAGGGAGGCGTTCGGCTCTCCCGTGGCCAAGCTGCGGGGCACCGCCAAGGCGCTGAAGGGCCTGCTGGTGTCCAAGGCCACCCAGCTGGAGCGGGTCTACGTCGACAGCCTGGTCGTGCTCTCCTCGCCCGACGCCGAGCTGATCGACCCGGCCGGGCGCGACGCGATCAACGTCACCGACCTGCCCCGCCTGCTCGCCACGCTGAGCGACGTCTCCAGGGTCAGGCGCGGCTGCAGCCCGGACACCAAGCCGTACCTCACCGCGATCCTCGACGCGCTCAACCAGAGCGTACGCCGCAGCACCGCGCCGCCGAGGTTCGGCAACTGGGAGGTCGAGGAGCAGCTCGGCGGCGACACCAAGATCACCGAATACCGCGCGTTCAACGCCACGCTGCCGGGCAGCGAGACCGTGCTGCTGCGGGTCTACCAGGCCGACCCGCTGGCCGACCACCACGCGCGGGCGGCCGAGCGGCAGCGCATCGCCAACGCGTACCAGACCCTGGCCAGGATCCCCCCGCACCCGTGCGTGGTGCGCTCGCGCGACTTCTTCGCCATCGACGACGAGAGCCGGTTCGTGCTGGTGCTGGACGACGTGCACGGCGAGACGCTGCAGCTGTCGCTGGGCAAGGGCGCCCGGCTGGGCGTGATCCAGGACCTGCTGCGCGGGCTGGCGCACGCCCACGCCCACGGCGTCGTCCACCGCGCGCTGACCCCCGCCTCCGTCCTGGTGACCGACGACGGGCACGCGGTGCTGACCGGGTTCGACTACGCCAAGCCGGGCCCGCGCAACTACACCGTCGCCCACGAGCTGGGCAACGTGCTCGACGCGCACTACGTGGCGCCCGAGTGCCAGGAGCGGCCCGACCTCATGACGACCGCCTCCGACGTCTACGCGGCCGGCGCCATCGCCTACCAGCTCCTCACCGGCCAGTTCCCGACCAGCGCCGACGCCCACGGCCCCGACGTGCCGGAGGTCGTGCGCCGGATGCTCGACCACTCCCCGGCCAAGCGCCCGACCGCCGCGGAGGCCCTTGACTCCCTTGAGGGCGCCCCGCTCCAGGAGTCCCGCCTCAAGCGACTGGTACGTCGTCTAGTGTCCCGATCATGACTGTTCGCCTGCGTCCTGTCGAAGAGGACGACCTGTCCTTCCTGCACCGGCTCACGAGCGACCCCGGCAGCTCGGGCGAGTTCCAGTGGTACGGCTTCCAGAACCCCCATCGCATGCGCACGCGCTGGCAGGAGAACGGCATGCTGGGCGACGACGGCGGCATCCTGATCATCGCGAACGGCGACGAGCAGGTCGGCTTCCTGTCGTGGAGCAAGCACGTCGCCAACCGCGCCAGCTACTACTGGGAGATGGGGCTGATCGTGGCGCCGGAGCACCGCGGCCAGGGCCACGGCACCGAGGCGCAGCGGCTGCTCGCGCGCTACCTGTTCGACCACTCGACGGCCAACCGGATCGAGGCGTCCACGGAGATCACCAACGTGGCCGAGCAGCGGGCGCTGGAGAAGGCGGGGTTCACCCGCGAGGGCGTCATCCGCGGCTCCGGCTTCCGTGCCGGGGAGTGGCACGACGGTGTGCGATACAGCATGATCCGCTCCGACCTCGGCGGAAGGATCTAGACGGGGAGGCTGCGGCGCAGCTCGCTGGCGTGGCTGAGATAGGTGCGCGCCAGCCCCGTACGACCGGCCGAGCGGTACAGCTCGCCCAGGAGCTGCGTGGAGGAGGCCGCGCCGCTGAGGTCGCCGAGCTCCTGGAAGATCTCCAGCGACCTTTCGAGCCCGGTGGAGGCCCGCGCCAGGTCACCGCGCGCCGCCTGCAGCCCGGCCAGGCTCTGCAGCGCGTACGCCCCGCAGTGCCGGTCCCCCAGCGACTCGAAGATCTCCAGAGCGTGCTGGTGGAACGACATCGCCTGGTGCAGGTGCCCCATCTGGAGGCACACGCACCCCTCCCGATGGGCGTCCCCCAGCTCCTGGGCCAGCCGCATGGCCTGGCCGAGCGACTCCGACGCCTGCTCCAGGTCCCCCGACTTCAGGCAGGCCCGGCCGATGGCCTGGCGGGCGAACGCCTCGCCGTGCCGGTCGCCGGTGGCCACGAAGATGGCCAGCGCGTTCCTGAAGTGGATGAGTGAGTGCGCGGGCCGGCCTCTGAACTGGCTCACCGCCCCGAGCCCGCAGATGGAGGTGGCCTCGGCCCGCCGGTCGCCCAGGTCGCTGAATATCTGGCGGGAGCGGGTGAAGCCGTCGGCCGCCTCCTCGTAGCGGTCCTGGTAGAGGCTGACCTGCGCCAGGCCCCTGAGCATGGCGGCCTCGCCGTACCTGTCGCCGGCCACCCGGGCGGCGGCCAGCGCGGCCGTGTGGGTGCGCCGCCAGGTGCCGAGATGGCAGTGCAGGTCGAGGTACGGGACCATGGCGGCGGCCAGCCCCCACGCCGACTCAGCGAGGCCCGACCCGGCCGCCAGGTCCACCGCCCCGGCCAGCGCCTCGTGCTCGGCCTCGAACCACGCGACCGGGTCGGCCGTCAACCGGTCGAGGGTGCGGTCGGGCAGCCGCCAGCGCGGCGCCCGGGCGGCCGTGAGGCTGAACACGGTGGTCGGCAGCCGCGCCATGGCGTGCTCCGCGGTCGCCGTCCACGCCGCCAGCACCCTGCCCACCGCGTCCAACCGGCGCCCTCCGAGAGGGCGTTCGAGCGCGTGACGGCCGATGAGGTCGGGGACGCGGTAGCGCGGCTGGCCCACCGCGTCGGTGCCGACCAGGTCCAGCAGGCTGACGTCCACCAGCAGGTCGGTCACGTCGTCGGCCCCGTGCCGCCCGAGCGCCGCGTCGACCACCCACCCGGGCTGCGCGGACGCGCCGAGCAGGCCGAACGTCGCGAGCGTACGAGCGGCCTCGGCGGGCAGGCGCGCGTACCCGCCGTCGAAGCTGGTCCGCACGTCCCGTAACTCGCCGAGCCAGTCGTCCGCCAGCCGCTGCCTGAGCACCGACAGCGACCACCCGGGCCGGGCGGCCAGGCGCGTGCCCGCGTTCCTGACGGCCAGCGGCAGCCCGCCGCAGGCGGCCACGATGGCCAGCGCGGCCTCGCGCTCCCGGGCCACCCGGTCCCCGCCCGCGATGGAGCCGAGCAAAGACAGCGCCTCGTCGGGCGCCAGCGGTCCGAGCTGGACCAGCACCGCGCCGGGCAGCTCGGTGACGCGGCGGCGGCTGGTGACGATCACCGCGCTGCCGTCGCCGGGCAGCAGCGGGCGCACCTGGTCCGCGTCGCGGGCGTCGTCGAGCAGCACCAGCATCGGCCGTTCGGCCAGCAGCGACCTGAACAGCGCGGACCGCTCGCCCACGGTCGGCGGCACGCCGGGAACGCCGAGCCCTCGGAGCGCCTCGGCCAGCAGGTCGCCCGGCTCCCGCAGGCCGAGCTCCAGGTGGAGCTGCCCGGCGGGGTAGGCGCCGCACAGCGCGTGCGCCGCGTGCACGGCCAGCGCCGACTTGCCCGAGCCCGGCGGCCCCGAGATCACCGCTACGGTGAACGGCCGGCCCAGCGCGGCCACCTCGCCGGCCCGGCCGGTGAAGTCGGGAAGGCGGGACGGGAGCTGGCGGGGCACGGCGGGCAGCGCCTCGTCCGCCAGGATCAGCTCGTACGCCCCGCGCAGGTCGGCCCCCGGCTCGACGCCGAGCTCGTCCACGAGCTGGGCCCTGACCGTGGCGTAGGCACGCAGGGCCTCGGCCTTCCTGCCGCCGCTGTGCAGGGTCAGCACCAGCCGCCCCCACAGGTCCTCGCGGTACGGGTGCTCGGCCAGCAGCCCGCGCAGCTCGGACACGGCCCCGTCGTGGTCCCCGCGCTGGATCCGCCGGTCGATCAGCGCCTCGGCGGCCCACAGGCGTACCCGGTGGAGGGGTTCGAGGCGGCGGTCCCAGACGGGGCTGCCGGGCAGGTCGGACAGCGGCGCCCCGCGCCACAGCGCGAGCGCCTCGGCGAACTCGCCCCGGTCGACCAGGGCCTCGAACTCCAGCAGGTCGAGCGCGCCCGCCCCCACGTCGATCGCATACCCGACCCCGTCGGCCCGGAGGAGCGCGGGCCCGAGGTCGGAGCGGAGCGAGCTGACGTACGTACGGAGGTTGGCCTGGGCGGAGCGCGGTGGGCGGTGCGGCCAGAGCACGTCGGCGAGCCGATCGGCGCCGACCACGCGGCCCGCGTCGAGCAGCAGCGTGGCCAGCAACATACGGGGCTTCCTGCCGGAGATCCGGACGGGACGGCCATCGCGACGGACCTCCAGCGGCCCGAGCACATGGAAGGTGACCGGCACATCGGCTCCTCTACGGAGGTCTGACAGCTTCCTGTATCGGTTCTGGACGATTCCTGTGCGCTTTGTCCAGACCCTGGTCTCAGAGATCCCACGGGAAAGGATCACCCCATGAAGCTCGGCGCAGCAATGGTCGCGGGCCTCGCCTTGTTACTCAGCCTCGGTACGACGTCAGTCGCCGCGGCCGACCCCGTGCCGGGGGCGGACGCGCAGATCCTGGCCACGAACTTCCAGCTCCCGTTCCCCTGCAACCAGACGTGGACGGGCAACTCCAGCAACAGCAGCGCGCACCAGTCGTGGGAGATCGACTTCAACCGGGGCAGCACCGCGGACGCCGACCTCGGCGACACCGTGGTGGCGGCCGCGGCGGGAACCGTGGTGATCTCCGCGCACCAGGGCTCGACCAACGGGTACGGCAACCTCGTCAAGATCGACCACGGCGGCGGCTGGACCTCGTACTACGCCCATCTGAACTCACGTACGGTCAGCGAGGGCCAGGCGGTGTCGCAGGGCCAGCAGATCGGCACGGTCGGCAACACCAGCAAGCCGGGCAACAACATCAGCCCTCACCTGCACTACGAGGTGCGGCTGGGCACCAACTACCCGGACAACATCCAGAAGGCCGTCTTCAACGGCGTCACCTTCGGCTACCCGCAGCAGTCGGTGACCTCCAAGAACTGCGGCAACCCGCACACCCCGACGGAGGTCTGCGGCTCGGGCTACGACGTGATCGACTCGGCCACGCTCGGCAGTGACGGCGCTGTCTACCTGCTCTACAACTCCTCCAACGGCAACAACTGCGTGACGACGCTGAAGTACAAGAACGTCGGCACGGCCACCGCCACCACGGCCTACCTGGAAGTGGAGGGCAGTACGAGGAAGACGGACTCAGGCAACTTCGCCTACTACGCGGGACCGGTCATCGCCTCGGCGTCCGGCAAGTGCGTCAAGTGGGGCGGCAAGGCCGGCGCCTCGACCTACGACAGCCCGCTCGAACACTGCGATTGACGATGCGGAGGGGTCGGGTGGAATGCGCCCGGCCCCCTCATGCGTGAACCGTGCCCAGCACGTCTATGACGTAGAGCGACGGCCGGTCACCAAGGCCGGAGACCGCGACCCGGCTCCCGACCTGCCGGCCCACGAGCGCGCCCAGCCAGCCGTCGGGGACGTCCCCCTCCTTCAGCGTGTACGCGCTCGGCCCGCCCCTCCGGTAGGACGAGTCCACGACCGTCCGCTCGGGCCATGACGCGGCCACGTACTGGACCACCACCTTCGAACCGGCGAGGACCTCCTCGCCGGAGCCGGCGATGAGCGTGCGGGGCGGCGAGCCCGGCCCGAGGTCCGCCGGGACCACCGGCAGGGTGCGGCCGACCAGCCGGGCGTCGGGCGGGTAGCCGCCCAGGACGTCGAAGATCAGCACCATCGTGTCGGCGGGCGCGAGATCGGTCAGCGTGAGCGGCGCGTCCGGGCCGAGGGCCTCGCCCGCCTGGCTGACCAGCATGATCCGGCTGCCCGCGGACCGGCCGATGAGCGCCTGCCGCCAGGTCTCCGACACCCGCCTGCCGTCGAAGACGACCGAGGTGGGCTGGTGGCCGTCGTACGTGCTCAGATACGGCCGGTTGCCCGACCACCGCCGGATGTCCACGTCGGCGAGCACCACGTCGCCCGGCAGCGTGCGCCGTCCGCTGCCCGTCGACAGCACGGTGATCCGCGGCGTGCGGCCCGGGCTGCCCTTGGGTATGGCCACGACCGGCTTGGTGCCGAACGCGCCTGTGACGACGGGCTGCGTGCCCTCCTCGGCCAGGCCGCACGAGGTGGCGAGCATGAGCACGGCCGGCAAGAACAGGCGCACGATATCCTCCATGGCCTCACGGCCGGTGGTCCGAACGTGTTACTTGCCGCAATGGGCAAAAGCAAAGCTGCCGGTCTCGCCATCTCACGACAAAGGCGCGGGAGACTTGAGGCCATGAGCAAGCCCAATCTGGCGCGCAGGGTCGCGGAGGCGGCCGAGATCGCGCTGACCACGCGGAAGTACGTGACGTTCATCGACGTGGTGACGGGCCTGCGCTGGCTGCACTCCAGGCACGTGGACATCTGGCGGCAGGGCCGGGCCGGCACGCTGGCCGAGCTGGCGGCCGTCGACGAGGACCGCCTGCTCGCGACGGCCGGCCTGCTGCGGGAGTGGGCGCTGGCCAAGGGGCTCAGGCCGGTGGACACGCCGTACGTGGCCGGCACCCGCGACCGCCGCGAGCTGCGCTTCACCTCCGGGGACGGGCAGGAGCCGTTCCGCGTGCACTGGCTCTCGCCGGACCTCAGCGAGGCCAGGGTCCGCAAGCTGAGCGAGCCCAAGGTGCCGGACCTGGTGGCGGTGGCCCCGCTCGACGCCTGGACGTGCGCCTCCTGCGGCGACACCGGCCCCTACCTGATCATGGAGGAGGACCGGCCGCACTGCCTGACCTGCGCGGACATGGACCACCTGGTGTTCCTGCCGTCCGGAAACGCCGCGCTCAGCCGCCGCGCCAAGCAGGAGAGCGGCCTGTCGGCGGTGGTCGTGCGGTACAACCGGCGGCGCAAGGTCTACCAGCGCGTCGGCCTGCTGGTGGAGGAGGCCGCGCTGGCCGCCGCCGAGGAGCGGTGCCTGGCCGACGAGGAGGTACGCGAGCGCCGCCGCGAACGCGACCGCGACCGCAGGGCCGAACAGGACGTCGACTTCCAGGCCAGGATGGCGGCCGAGATCGCCAGGCTGTTCCCCGGCTGCCCCCGGGACCGGGCCCAGGAGATCGCCGAGCACGCCGCCCAGCGCGGCAGCGGCCGGGTGGGCAGGACGGCGGCGGCCAAGGCGCTCGACGAGAACGCCATCACGCTGGCGGTCATCGCCTCCATCAGGCACCTCGACACCGACTACGACAGCCTGCTCATGTCGGGCGTTCCCAGGATGGAGGCCAGGGACAGAATCAGGGAACGCATCGAGCGCAAACTGGAGGAGTTCCGCGGATGAGCGACTGGCACGACGTACGGGAAGAGCTGCGCACCTTCGCGCTCCGGCTGCCCGAGGCGCACGAGGACCACCCGTGGGGCGAGACCGTCATCAAGGCGAACAAGAAGGTCTTCCTCTTCCTCGGCATCGACGAGCAGACCGAGAAGTGGGACCCGATGTTCAGCGTGAAGCTGGTCTCGGAGGCGCACGGCCACGCGCTGACCGTCGAGGGGGCGGCGCCCACCGGCCACGGGCTCGGCAGGGCCGGGTGGGTGACGGTGCCGTTCCTGTCGGAGCTGCCCGAGACGGAGGTGCTGCTCGACTGGGTGGAGGAGAGCTACCGGGCCATCGCGCCCAAGCGGGCGGTCAAGCAGCTGGACGAGAACCCGGTCAGGTGACGGCCAGGCGCGCGGCGTACCGCTCGTCCCGCCACAGCTCCTTGTCCAGCACCTCGAGCAGTGTGGCCGCCGCGTCGTACACGTCGGCGTAGCCGATGTAGAGCGGCGCGAAGCCGAACCTGAGGACGTCCGGCGCGCGGAAGTCCCCGTGCACGCCCCGGTCGATCAGCGCCCGCATCACCGGGTAGCCGTGAGGGTGGCGGAAGCTCACCTGGCTGCCCCGGGCGGCGGCGTCGGCGGGCGAGACCAGCTCCAGCGCGTCGCCGACCAGGTCCACGAAGAGCGAGGTCAACGCCATGCTCTTGGCCCGCACCTGATCCATCGGCACCCGCTCCCACACGTCGAGCGCCGCCTCCAGCGCCGCGAACGACAGCACGTGCGGGGTGCCCACCGCGAACCGCCGAATGCCCTCCGCCGGGCGGTAGCCGGTCTCGAACGCGAACGGCTCGGCGTGCCCGTGCCAGCCGGACAGCACGTTCTCGGCAGCGGCGTGGTGGCGCGGGTTGACGTAGAGGAAGGCGGGCGCGCCCGGCCCCGCGTTGAGATACTTGTACGTGCACCCCACCGCGAAGTCGGCCCCCGAGACGTCCACGTCCATGGCCCCCACGCTGTGGCACACGTCCCAGACCATCAGCGCGCCGGCCTCGTGCACCCGGGCGGTGACCGACGGCACGTCGTGGCGGGCGCCGGTGCGGTAGTCGACCTCCGACAGCAGCACCACGGCCGCGTCGTCGAACCGCCCCTGCGCGAAGTCGCGCACCTCGTAGCCGCCGAGCAGCCCGGCCAGGCCCTGGACCATGTAGTGGTCGGTGGGGAAGTTCCGGACGTCGGAGACGATCACCCGGCGGTCGGGACGCAGCCGCAGCGCCGCGGCCACCGCCTGGAAGACCGCGATCGAGGTGGTGTTGCCCACCACGACCTGCCCGGGGCCCGCGCCGATCAGCGGGGCCAGCCGGTCGCCCGCGGTCAGCGGCTGCGCGTACCAGCCGGCGTGGTTCCAGCCGCCGACGAGCTGCCTGCCCCACTCGTCCTCCACCGTCTGGCGCACCCGTTCGGCGGTACGGCGGGGCAGCGCGCCGAGCGAGTTGCCGACGAGGTAGACGACCCCCTCCGGCAGCACGAACTCGTCCTTGAAAGCCCGCAGCGGGTCGTTCGCGTCGAGGGCGAGGCACTGGTCGCGGTCCACGATTCACTCCTGTCGCGGGGGGATGGTGGCGATTATCCGGTTCACGCCATTCTGGTACTCGCGGACATACCAGTTCTGCACCGGGTTGTGGGTGGCGTCCAGCCGGAACGTCCCACGCGGGCCGCCCAGCTCACCCACCGCCGCCATTCCCCCGTTCGCGGACAGGCCCCGGTCGATGAGCCGCATGGCGTCCCAGCCCTGGAGCGCGACCGCGGACGGGTTCCTGCCGGTCTTGGCCCGCCACCGGGCCACGAACGCGGCGTTGTCCGGGTTGTACAGCGCGGGCGAGTACATGCCGACGGTGGTGATGCCCTCGGCCTCCCGGCCGACGGCCCGCAGCACGTCCTCGTCCGTGAGGTTCTGGCAGCCCAGTAACGCGATCTCGGAGGCGTGCTGGCGGTACCCCTTCAGGAACTCGACCGCCTCTCCCCCTGCGTAGAACGCGTACAGGAGCTTCGTCCCGGGCGGGATCCGCGCGAAGTACGGCTCCAGGTCGGTGACCCTGCCGTAGGGCGTCAGGATGCGTTTGAGGGGCTGCTCGCCGTATCCCTCGGCGAAGCCCCTGAGCGTTTCGACGCCCGCCGAGTAGTCGGAGGCCATGAGCACCACGCCCTCCTTGCCGTACCGCTCGGCGGCATACCGGCCGGCCGCGTAGCCGTGGTCGCGGTTGGTGTACGACACGCGGAAGACGTTCGGTCCGCCCAGCGCGTCGGCGCCCGCGTTGGCGATCACCACGGGCGTGCGGCCCGCCACCTTGACCACCGACTCGGCGACGGGCGAGGAGAGCAGCCCGGTGATCACGTTCACGCCCTCGTCCTCGATGAGCCGCCTGGCCTGCTTCTGGCCCTCCTCCGGGTTGCCCGCGTCGTCGGCGACCACCAGCCCGGCCGGGCGCTCGCCCAGGCGTCCGCCGTGGTCGTCCAGGTAGAGGCGCATGGCGGCCTCCATGTCGTCGCCGAGAGCGGCGTACACGCCGGTCTGCGAGATGATCGCGCCGACCTTGACCGGGGGATCGCCCTCGGCCATGAGCGGCGCCGTCCCGCCGCAACCGGCGGCCATCAGCACCACCAACCCCAGGACGGATACGCGCACGGCTCACCCCCGGCAGGTCATGACCGCTCCTGCGGGCGGTAGGCGACGGCCTGCATCTCGATGAGCAGGTGGGGGTGCGGGAGCTGGTGTACCGCGACCGTGGCCCTCGTGGGCCCTTCCTCGTCGAAGAACTCGGCGTAGACCTCGTTGTAGCCCGTGAAATCGTTCATGTTGACCAGATACGTGGTGATCTGCACGAGGTCGCCGAGCGAGCCTCCGGCGGCCTTGAGGATGTCGCCGATGTTCTCGATGACCGCTCTGGTCTGTGCGCGGATGTCCAGGTTCGTCGCGCCGTACGTGTCCACTTCCACGCCCACGAAGGTGCCGTCGGTGCGCCGGCAGTTCGTGCCCGAGACGTACAGGAGGTCGCCTGCCTGCTTGACGTGCGGGAACCTGCCTCGGGGAGTGGCCTTGCCGGGCACCAGGAGCCCTTTGGTGCGTTCGATCACTTGGCGAACACCGCCCGGACGGAGCCCAGCCCCTCGATGCGCGCCTCGAACTCGTCCTGCGGGCCGGCGGGCACGACCGGGCCGAGCGAGCCGGTCAGCACCACGTCTCCGGCGCGCAGCGCGTAGTCGGTGCGGCCGAGCCGGGAGGCGAGCCAGACGGCGGCGTTGAGCGGGTTGCCCATGACCAGCTCGCCGGAGCCGGTCGAGACCTCCTCGCCGCCCCGGGTCATCGTCATCCGGGCAGCCCGCAGGTCGAGCCCGGCCAGCGGGACGGGCGTGCTGCCCAGCACGAACGCGCCGGCCGAGGCGTTGTCCGCGACCGTGTCGGCCAGCGTGATGTCCCAGTCGGCGATCCGCGAGTCGGCGATCTCGATGGCGGGCAGCGCGAACTCCACGGCCCTGAGCACGTCGGCGGCCGTGAAGGGCCCGCCGGCCAGGTCCTTGCCGAGCACCAGCGCGACCTCGGCCTCGGCCCGCGGCTGCAGGAAGGCGTCCACGGGCACGGGGAGCCCGTCGCAGTAGGACATGTCCGCGAAGAGCATGCCGAAGTCCGGCTGGTCGATGCCGAACTGCCGCTGCAGCATGACGTTGGTCACGCCGATCTTCCTGCCCACCAGCCGCCGCCCCGCTCCGAGCGCCCGCCGCGTGTTGATCTCCTGGATGGCGTACGCCTCGGCCACCGTGCCGACCAGGTCCCTGATCGGCGGGCACGGTTTGCCGGAACTCGCGGCCTCCGCCAGCCGGTCGGCGACCTGGGACCGCGCGTCCACGGCCTCGGACCATTCGTCATGCATCGGGCTGCTCCAGTTTGATGGTGATCGTGGTGGGTTGAGAGTAGAAGTCGAGTGACTGGACGCCGCCCTCCCTGCCGATGCCCGACAGCTTCATACCGCCGAACGGGGTGCGCAGGTCACGCAGATACCAAGTGTTCACCCAGACGAGCCCGGCCTCCAATCGCTGCGCCACCCGGTGGGCGCGGTCGAGGTTACCCGTCCAGAGCGTGGCGGCCAGGCCGTACTCGCTGCCGTTGGCCAGATCGACCGCCTCGGCCTCGCTGTCGAAGGGGGCGACATGGCACACGGGGCCGAAGATCTCTTCTCTGTTGAACCTCGACCACTCCGACAAGCCTGCCACCACAGTTGGTTCCACGAAATATCCGGAATCGCGGTTGTCGCAGAACGTGGGGACGCCACCCCCCGTGAGCACCTTGGCTCCCTCCGAGCGGGCCAAGGCGTAGTAGGAGAGCACCTTCTCGCGGTGCTCCTTCGAGATCATGGGCTGCGGCTCGAACTCCTGCGCGCGGGCCGCCAGCCGGGCGCAGAACTCCTCGAAGATCGACCGCTGCACGTAGACCCGCTCGGTGCACAGGCACACCTGCCCGCCGTTGGTGAAGACCGACTTCGCGGTCCCCTCGACGGCCCGGTCGAGCCGGCAGTCATCGAAGATCAGCCCCGCGTTCTTGCCGCCCAGCTCGAACGAGATCGGCTTGACCCGGTCGGCCGCCGTGTTCATGATCGCGGTGCCGGTCCTGGTGGAGCCGGTGAACGACACGGCGTCCACCCCCGGGTGCTCGACCAGGAGGTGGCCGGAGGAGCCGTACCCGAAGATGATGTTGACGACGCCGGCGGGCAGCCCGGCGTCGGCGCAGATCTCGGCGAAGACCGCCGCCGAGCCCGGCGTGTGCTCCGACGGCTTGACCACCACGGTGTTGCCGGCGACGAGGGCGGGTGCGAGCTTCCAGGTCATCAGCAGGAACGGCAGGTTCCACGGGACGATCACCGCGACCACGCCGAGCGGCCGTCGCACGGTGTAGCTGAGCACCCCGGACAGATGGAAGGCGTCGTCCGGGCGCTGGGCGGCGATCTCGGCGAACGCGCGGAAGTTGGCGATGCCGCGCGGGACGTCGAGCGTGCGGGTCTGGTCGATCGGCTTGCCCGTGTCGGCGATCTCCGCGTCCACCAGGTCGTCGAAGCGGGACTCGATGCCCTCGGCCAGGCGCCGCATCCACCCGGCGCGCTCGCCGACGGGCAGCGCCGCCCAGTCGCGGGCCGCCTCCCTGGCCGCGCGCACCGCCCGGTCCACGACTTCGGGGTCGGCCTCGTGCACCTGTCTGATCACCGCGCCCGTCACGGGGTCATGGACGGGGAACGTCTTACCCGCGCCCACCGGCTCGCCACCGATGAAATGCGTCAGCACCACACTCTCCTCTACTTCCCTGTATAGATCGCTGGTCGATCGGCGGACAACGGGTGCGTCGGGACCTTTCTGATCGCATCGTCTCCCCGGAACGCGGCCCGCGCCATGCGCGATGCTGTTGCACATGCGAACCAGAACCGATCAGGTGGCCGCCCACGACGGCGGCTTCGACGTCCATCTGTGGTTCCCCGACGCCGGGACGGGCCCCGGCATCCTGCTCGTCCAGGAGATCTACGGCGTGGGGCCCTACATCGAGAAGGTCGCCCTGGACCTGGCCTCGCGCGGCTACGTGGTGGCCGCGCCGGACCTGTTCTGGCGCCTGCACCCCGGCTGGCTGGGCGAGCACACCCCCGAGGGCACGGAGGCCGCGATCGAGCTGGCCGGCCGGTTCGACTTCGCGCAGGGGGTGGCCGACTGCGCGCTCACGGTGGCCCACCTGGGCGAGCTGCCCGAGGTGGCGGGCGGGGTCGGCGCGGTCGGGTTCTGCCTGGGCGGCTCGATCGACTACATGCTGGCCACGCAGGTGGAGCTGGCCGCGGTCCTGTCCTTCTACGGCTCCGCCGTGCCCGACGCGACCGGGCTCATGGACCGCGTCACCGCGCCGCTCCTGCTGGTCTTCGGCGGCAGCGACCCGTTCATCCGGCGCGACCGGGTGGCCGTCGTCGAGCAGGCCGCGCAGGGCCGGCCGAACGTGGTCATGCACGTCGAGGAGGAGGCCGGGCACGCCTTCCACAACAGCGAGGCACCGATGTTCCACCACCCGGAGGCGGCCGCGCGCACCTGGGAGGTGGCGCTCACCTTCCTGTCCGAGCACCTGCCGGTGACCCTGTCCAGATAGACATCTTCCGGTACCCCTAGATCATCGCCATTATGGGCGGATGGCGCGGACGTGGGAATTGTGGGGAAACGTCATTATTGCTGGTACTTTTGCACTTCCCCTGGCCTTGCTAGCAATCTTGCTCCTCTCCCGTCACCGCGCCCGCGCCGGCCACCCGGCACCGCTGCGCACGTCGATCGCCGACGTCGGCATAGCGGTCGGCACGGCCCCGTGGATCTGGATGACCCTCACCCCGCGCAACGGTCAGACCGGAGTCAGTCTCGTCCCGTTCAAAGATCTTGCCGACCTGGTCAGCGCGCCGTGGGACGCGGTGTTGGTGCAGGTCGGAGGCAACCTGCTGGTGTTCGCCGCGCTCGGCGCGCTGCTCCCGGTACGCAGCCGGGCGATGTCCTCTCTCGCGCGCGTTGCGGCGGTCGCGGCCGCGTTTTCGGTCATCGTCGAGGTCCTCCAGTACGCCTTGCGACTAGGCCGTTTCTCCTCCGTCGACGACGTGCTCATGAACACGGCAGGCGCCGTGATCTTCGCTTTGGTTACTCGGCGCTGGTGGGCCGATCGGATACCGGCCGGGACCGTTCCACGGTAACGGTCTGCTAAAACCCGCCGGAATTCACCACTCGGGCACGATCCGCTCAAAAGAAGGCCGCGACCAACCTTTCCATCTGTGCGATCGTGGACAAGACGGGGCAAGTTCTCTGGAGACGCCACAACCTGGTTGGTGACAGAGGGTGATCAAAGTTGTCTGAATCCCCGGTACCCCACGAGCCCCCTATCTATCGCCGCATCGCCGACGGCCTCCGCGCCCGGATTCTGTCCGGCGAACTGCGCGACGGGGACCGACTACCGGGCGAGAACGCGCTGATGGCCGAATACGCAATCGCACGAGCCACCGCCAGGCAGGCGCTTGCCGTACTGATCAACGAGGGGCTGGCGGTGCCCAAACGAGGTTCGGGGGTATACGTGCGGCTGTTCAAACCGATCCGCAGGCACGGCTCACGCCGCCTGTCGAGAGAGCAGTGGGGTCAGGGGCGGGCCATCTGGGACGCCGACACGCGTGGCCGGCCTTTCACGGTGGACGGGGTGGAAGTCGTGTTGGAGCGAGCCGGCGAGGAGGTGGCGGGCGTCCTCGAGAGCGGCGAGGTATGGGTACGTCGCCGCCGCTACTCGGTCGACACCAGACCCGTGCAGCTGGCCACCTCGTATTTCCCCGCGCACCTGGTCGAAGGCAGCGCGATCACCCTCGCGGACACCGGACCCGGTGGCGTCTACGCCAGGCTGAGCGACCTGGGCGTCTCCCCCGCCCACTTCACCGAGGAGGTGCGGGCCAGGATGCCGTCACCCCGCGAGATCGCGATGCTCGACCTGCCGGGGGGCACGCCGGTGATCGTGATCGCCAGGACCGCCTACACGTCGGGCGGGGTGCCCGTCGAGCTCAACGAGATGGTGCTCGACTCCGCCGCGTACGTACTCCAGTACGACTTCGATGCCTAGTTTGTCAGGGAAGGTGACCCTGTCCGGCACGATCATTGTGTTCTCTAGAGAAGTACCGCATCGTCGAAGGAGATGGAAACCTCGCCTGGGGCCGGGAAAGGCGAACAGCGATGTCCTTTGATCGGCATCTTGCCGAGATTGCCCGGGAGTACCCCCAATGGACCATCTGGCGGAGCGACGCGGGCCGCTGGTGGGCCACGAGACACCGTCCGCTCAACGCGGCGCAGCGCGATGCGGGATGTGCGATGACCATCGACGCGGACGACCCGGACGGCCTGCGCGGCCGGCTCCGGGACCAGGAGAAGCGGGCCGGCGGGCAGCACCCGCGGGCCGGCCCCGCACCTCCATGACGCCGGTCGTGGCGCGTCCCACGGCCGGCGCACAAGAGCAGCCCGGTGCCGTGTCCAGCGTCTCGGCGGCCCCGGCACCGGGCCACCAGGACAGGAGGGGCCACTGACGCGGAAGCCTCCGACCCGATCGGGGGCGGGGGCTTCCGCTCCGTGGACCGCCTGCACCGCCGGGCCGCGCACCCCTTCCCCAATCGCGCGGCCCCGCGGCTCTCACCGCCCGCTCGGCTGTGGGGCGGTCCCAGCCGGGGGGGGCCCCCCCCACCCCCGCCCCCCCCGGGGGTGGGGTACTTTTTTACCACGGACAGGCCGACCGCGTGGGTTTTGGGGTGGTGGGGGTGGCCCCCCCCCCCCACGGGGGTGTTATAAAAACA